>JBBSLL010000008.1:0-93745 GCA_038255255.1 Lysobacterales bacterium | reverse complement strand
TGCCGCAACTAACCTTTCGCGCCGTGCTGCTGGCGATCATCCTCGCGGTCATCCTGGCGGCCGCCAACGCGTATCTCGGACTGTTCGCAGGCTTGACCATCGCCACGGCCATTCCGGCGGCGGTCGTATCCATGGCGGTGCTGCGGCTGTTCGGCGGCGGCACCATCCTCGAGAACAACATCGTCCAGACGGGCGCGTCGGCTGGCTCCTCGATCGCAGCGGGCGTCATCTTCACGCTGCCCGCGCTCGTCATCCTCGGTTACTGGCAGGATTTCCGCTATTCGTGGGTGCTCGCCATCGCGGGCCTCGGCGGCTTGCTTGGCGTGCTGTTCTCCGTACCGCTGCGTCGCACCATGATCGTCGAGGATCCGCTGGCATTTCCCGAGGGCAAGGCGGCCGCCGAAGTCCTCAAGGCGGGCGATAACCCTGGCCCGGGCGTACGCATCCTTGCGATCTCCGCGGCGATCGGCGCGCTGGTGAAGGTCTCGGCGGGCAGCGGGCTGCGGCTCATTCCGGACACCGCCGCCACCGCCGGCTTCATCGACCGTTGGCTGGCTTACATGGGAACCAACCTGTCGCCGGCGCTGCTCGGCGTCGGCTATATCGTCGGGCTCAACATCGGCATCGTGGTGGTGTCGGGCAGCATCCTGTCCTGGCACATCCTGATTCCCCTTTATCACGCGTTCTTCCTCGGCGCCGATCCTGCACTGGCGACACAGATTGCGGGTGCCGATGCCGAAGCCGCGGCCGGCGCGATCTGGTCAACCAAGATCCGCTACGTCGGCGTGGGCGCCATGCTGATTGGCGGCGTGTGGACGCTGTTCTCGCTGCGCAAGTCGCTGCTGTCCGGAATTCGCAGCGGCATCGCGGCCACGCGCAAGAGCGCTGCCGGGACGGTCATCGCCGAAACCGACCGCGACCTGCCCATGAAGTGGATGCTGGTGGCGCTCGCGCTGTTCGTCATCCCGCTCGCGCTGCTGTACCAGGCCATTGTCGGCAACTGGGCGGTCAGCATTTCGATGACGCTCATCATGATCGTCACCGGTTTCCTGTTCGTGTCGGTATCGGCCTATCTCGCGGGCCTCGTGGGTTCCTCGAACAATCCGGTGTCCGGCATCACCATCGCCACCATCCTGTTCGCATCCGTCGTGCTGGTGCTGATGCTGGGACGCGAGTCGCCGATCGGCGCCGTGGCCGCGATCATGATCGGTGCGGTCGTGTGCTGCGCCGCCGCGGTGGGCGGCGACAACCTGCAGGATCTCAAGGCGGGTTACATCGTGGGCGCGACGCCCTGGAAGCAGCAGCTGATGCTCGGCATCGGCGCGTTCTCGTGTGCATTGGTGATGGCGCCGGTGCTCAACCTGCTCGCCGCCGCCTATGGCATCGGCGCGCCCACGGCGGAGCATCCGAACTCACTCGCGGCGCCGCAGGCCACGCTCATGGCTTCGGTGGCGCGCGGCATGTTCGGCGGCCAGCTGCCGTGGGGCCTGATCGCGCTGGGAGCGGGCGTCGGAGCAGTCATCATCGCGATCGACGAATTCCTCAAGGCGCGTGGCGCGAAGTTCCGGGTGCCCGTGCTGGCCGCAGCCATCGGCATCTACCTGCCGCTCGAGCTGATGGTGCCGATCTTCCTCGGTGGCCTGCTGGCGCATCTGGTGGAACGCGCGCACAAGATCGGCGATGACGAAGCGGCGCGCGATCGCATCCACCGGCCCGGCACCTTGTTCGCTGCCGGCCTCATCACCGGCGAAGCGCTGATGGGCATACTGATCGCGATCCCGATCGTGGTTGCGGGCTCAGCGGACGTGCTGGCCCTGCCGGAATCGCTGCATTTCGGTCGCTGGCTCGGCATGCTGGTGCTCGCCGTCGTCGCGTATCTCCTGTACCGGTCCGGCGCAAAACCGCGAACCGCGTGAGGACTTTATTCATCCATTCGGTCGAGGAGTGCTTTCAATGAGGGGCTTTGATAGGGCACTGGTTGCAGTGCTGCTTGGTGCCTGCTGCACGCTTGCGGCTGCGGCACCCCGCGCGTTCGAAGTGCGCGACCTCGTCACCCTGCAGCGCGTCAGCGACCCGCGCCTGTCGCCCGGTGGCAAGACGGTGGCGTTCCAGGTTCGCAGCACTGACCTCGAGGCCAACAAGGGCGTCACCACCATCTGGACCGCGGCCGTCGAGGGTGCGGCCAAACCACGCCAACTCACGCCGCCCGGCATGGTCGCGAGCTCGCCGCGCTTTTCGCCGGATGGCCGGCTGCTCTATTTCATGAGCAGCAAGAGTGGTTCCAGCCAGGTGTGGCGTCACGATTTCGCGAACGGGCAGGTGCGCCAGGTGACCGACTTTCCGCTGGACGTCGGCAGCTTCCGCGTCGCGCCGGACGGGCAGTCGCTCGCCTTGTCGCTGGAGGTTTTCGCGAACTGCGCGGATCTCGCCTGCACGCGCAAGCGTCTGGATGACTCCGCGCGGTCCAAGGTGAGCGGCGTGCTTTACGACAAGCTGTTCGTGCGGCACTGGGACACCTGGAAGAACGGTACGCGATCGCAGTTGTTCGTCAGTCGCCTGGGCGAGGACGGAACTGCGGCGGCGCCCGTGCTCGTCAGCCGCAACACCGACGGCGACGTGCCGTCCAAGCCGTTCGGCGACGATGGGGAATACGCTTTCTCTCCGGACAGCCAGTTCATCGTATTCGCGGCGCGCATTGCGGGCACCACTGAACCCTGGTCGACGAATCTCGATCTGTTCCTCACCAATGCCGATGGGAGCACCGTTCCGTCCAACCTGACCTTGGGCAACAAGGCGACCGACACGGCTCCGGTGTTCGCGCCCGACGGCAAGACCCTGTTCTACCGCGCCATGCAGCGGCCTGGCTTCGAGGCGGATCGACTCGCCATCACCGCGCTCGACCTGCAGACACGCGTCGCGCGCGAGATCGCGCCGACTTGGGATCGCTCGGCCGACAATGTGCAGGTCGCTCCGGATGGCAAGACGTTGTACGCGAGCGTGGGTGACATGGGCCGCACCTCGCTCTACTCGATCGATGTCGCGACGGGCAAGCCCACACTCCTTGCGCGCGGCGGTTCGATCAACGAATTTTCCGTGGGCCAGGGGCGCGTGGTCTTCGCGTACGACGACCTGGACTCGCCCGCAAACCTCTACACGCAGAAGCTGCCCGCGGGGAAACCGCAACCGCTGACGCAGTTCAATGCCGATCGGCTGGCCGGCATCCAGTTCGCTAAGTACGAACAGTTCGAGTTCAAGGGATGGAACGACGAGCCTGTGCGCGGCTACGTCATGAGGCCCTGGAATTACGAACGCGGCGTGAAGTATCCGGTTGCCTTCATCATCCATGGAGGCCCGCAGGGCAGCATGGGCGACCACTTCCATTACCGCTGGAATCCGCAGACCTATGCGGGCCAAGGATTCGCGGTGGTGTTCATCGACTTCCACGGCTCGACCGGCTACGGCCAGGCGTTCACCGATTCGATCTCGCAGGATTGGGGCGGCAAGCCGCTCGAAGACCTGCAAAAGGGTTGGGCGGCTGCGCTTGCGAAATACGATTTTCTCGATGGCAAGCGCGCCTGCGCGCTCGGGGCAAGCTACGGCGGTTTCATGGTGAACTGGATCGCCGGCAACTGGCCGGAGCCGTGGCGTTGCCTCGTCAATCACGACGGCGTGTTCGACCAGCGCATGATGGGTTACGCAACCGAAGAGCTCTGGTTCGACGAGTGGGAGCACGGCGGCACGCCGTTCGACAAGCCGGAGAACTACGAGAAGTTCAACCCCGTGGCGCACGTCGCGAAATGGAAGGTCCCGATGCTGGTCGTGCACGGACAGCTGGACTTCCGCATCCCGGTCGAGCAGGGCATTGGTGCTTTCACCGCATTGCAGCGGCGCGGCATTCCTTCCCAGTTCCTGTATTTCTCGGATGAGAACCACTGGGTGCTCAAGCCGCAGAATTCCATCCTGTGGCACGACACCGTCAACGCCTGGCTCAAGCGCTGGACGGACACCCCGCTCGCCGTGAAATAGGCGACCTGCAGGAAATATGGGAGCGCCGCAAAGCGTGGTGTGAGCGGGCCGACAGCGGTAGCGCCTCGCTTCCGCGGGAGCCCTTTATGCTGCAGCGAGGCGCTACCGCCGCCGGCCCTTTCCGCGACGATCCATTTCGCGGGCGGGTACTCACGGCGAGTCGTAGGTCAGGTCGGCTCTGCCGACCTGACGCAAGGTCTCACAGCCACTTGGCGCGCCTCAGCCAGCTGTAAAGGCTCAATACCGCGATGACCGTAACGGCAACCATGACGCCGTAGCTGAAGCGACCTTCCAGTTCGGGCATATGCTTGAAGTTCATGCCGTACCAGCTCGCGATCAACGTGGGCACGCCGAGCAATGCGGCCCAGCCCGCGAGCCGCTTGACGACTTCCCCTTGGCCCACGGAGACCATCGCCAGGTTGACCGACATCGCCGCCGAGAGCATCTCGCTCATCGTGTCGCAGCCTTCCTTGACGCGTACGGCGTGGTCGTACACGTCGCGGAAGTAGATGCGCGCCTCCTCTTCGATCAGCGCGGGGTGGAACCGGATGAGCTGGTTGAGCATGTCCTGCAGCGGAGCCACCGCGAGCCTCAACGTCACCAGTTCCTTCTTGAGGTCATACAGGCGTTCGATCACGTCGCGGCGGAACTTGTCGACGAAGATGTCGTTTTCCAGCGCTTCGAGTTCGGTCTGGAACGAGCCCACGATGGGCTGGAAGTTGTCGACGACGAAATCGAAGATCGCGTAGAGGCCGAAACTCGGGCCCATCGCCAGCAGCTCCGGCGACTGCTCGCAGCGCGCCCGCGCCGGCGCATACGAAAGCGAAGCACCGTGGCGCACGCTGACCAGATAGTTGCGGCCGAGAAACACATGCGTCTCGCCGAAGGCGATCTTGCCCTGCACGAACTGCGCGGTCTGCAGCACGATGAACAGCGAGTCGCCGTACACCTCGACCTTCGGGCGCTGGTGCGCGTGGTGCGCGTCCTCGATGGCGAGATCATGCAGTCCGAACTCTTCCTGGATCTTGTCGAGCAGGGCCTCATCAGGCTCGTGCAGCCCGAGCCACACGAATTGGCCGTCCTGCTTCAGGACATCGCTGATCTGGTCGACGGAGATCGTGCCGGTGCGCTGTCCGCTGCGGTCGTAGGCAGCGAAGTTCACCAGCATCGGGGCAACGCAGACTGCAGTGGAATCAGGGTTCGACATCGCGAGCTCCGTGACAGCGTCGCGATGATCGCATGCCGGGTCGCTAACCGGCGGGGAGGGCGGCGTTGGAAGTCCAGGCTTCGCGCTCCGCACGGGCGAGTACCAGCAGAGGCGGCGCCAGCAACAGCAGCCAGTCCGCGAAATCCTGCAACAGGACATCGGTGAACGCAAACCAGAGAGCAAGCGCCAGCGAGGCCAGCACGCCGACGACTGAAGCCTGTCCAACGGCGCGCCAGGTCGGATTCCGACTTCGACTCGTAATGAGCCAAGGCAGGCACAGCGGACTCAGCACCAGGATATTGAGGTTGCGATGCGCCGCCACATGGTCGGTGCCGAACCACAGTGCAAGGAGGCCGAAGCCGACAAGGCCGCATGCGAGCAGCAAGGTGCCGCGCAATATCGAGAAACCGCGCCTTGCCACAGCCGGCCGCGCCCGATGCAGTGCCCACAACAGTGCGGCGAGCACCGCGCCCGAGAAGGCGAATGCCCATCGCCAAGCCGGCGGCTCGGCCTTCGGGAGACCGATCCGGTGCTCCGACAACACTTCGGTGCGCGCGATTACCGGCTGACCGTCGAGGCGCAGTTCCACGAGAGCATCAGCCAGCCGTTGCGGCACGAATGCTTCCTGCCACAAGGTCAACGGACGGTCTGTGTAAGCCGCGAGACCCAGGTGGATACCGAGCGCCAGCGGTAGATCGGGGCGGGCCAGGCGCAGGGACTGCTGCCGGAAGGTCCAGCCGCGTGAGCGCGCGGTGGCGCTCTTTTCGAGCGCGCCACCGAGGGCCACATCCAGCGCATCCCGTACGCGTGTCGAGCAATTGCGCTCGAAATAGTCGTAACGGTAGCGGGCATGCGCAGGGCTCGTGTCGTGCTCCAACCGCGTCCGCAACAATCGGATTTGCGGCGCGGCCAGGTTCAGCCACTGGATGTGCATGCCGCGCCCGGCCTGCGCGTATGCCTCGATGTCCTGCGCGGGATCGCCTGCGACCGCGAAATAGTGCATGCGGCCGCGCAAGAAGTTCAGCAGGAAATTTTTCTCGCCGAAGTCGAAGATCCCGTAGTTGACAGCCACGGCGCGTGCCGGGTCGAGGCGGTCGCGCAGGACGATCGCGTTGTGGCCGAACCGCTGCCAGTAGATGTCGCCGGGAGCAATCGTCAGCAAGCCGACTTCCAGCTGCTCATCGGGCGTGGCCGGGAGCAAACGGCCCGACTCGATGGCGTCCTGGCGCAAGGGTTGATCCGCCGCGTGGAGGGCGAGCGACAGCCAGAAAGCGGCCGCTCCGAACAGGACCCACATGCAGCGGGCGACCTTCCCCCTGTCATTCCCCGCCATTCAAGGCCACGGACAGCTGCAGCACGCGCCGGCGATCGGCACGCGTCACCTTGAAGCGCAGATTGCCGAGCAACAGCACATCGCCCACCGACGGCAGGCGTCCCAGCCTTGCGGTAACCAGACCACCGATAGTGTCGGTCTCGTCCTCGTCGTAGCCTGTGCCGAACTGCCGGTTGAATTCCTCAATCGGCGTAAGTGCGTTGACGGTCGCGCGGCCGCTGGCGTGCCTGCGGATGAAGGCGACCTGGCCGTCGTCGTCATCGTGCTCGTCGTCGATCTCGCCGACGATTTCTTCCAGCACATCCTCGATTGTGATGAGTCCCGCTACGCCGCCGTACTCGTTGACCACGACGGCCATGTGATTGCGGCTCGCGCGAAATTCCTTCAGCAGGACGTTGAGTCGCTTGCTCTCCGGAATCATGACGACGGGCCGCAACTGCTGCTGCCAGCCGTGCGACGCGGCGCCCTCCGAACACGATCGCAGCAGGTCCTTCGCCAGCAGGATGCCCACGACCTCGTCGCGGTCCTCGCCCGTGACTGGAAAGCGGGAGTGGCCGGACTCGACCACGACACGCAGCACGGTCGCGAAGTCCCAATCGGTATCGACGGCAACCATCTGCGCGCGCGGCACCATCACGTCGCCGACCTCCTTGTCGGATACGGCCATCGCGCCTTCGATCATCGCCAGCGTATCGACGCTGAGCAGGCCATTGGCCTGCGCGCCGCGCAGCTCCTCGATCAGTTCCGCACGGTTTCGCGGTTCCCCTGCAAGCATCTGGCCAAGTCGATCGAGCCAGGAACGCGACGCCTGGGGCGCCGCAAGGTCATCCTCATTCATGGTGTTGCAATTGCCGCAGATGGCGAGACCGGGCGGAGTGTATCAGGGCTTTTCCCCGGCCCTCCCGGCGACGCAGGCAGGGCCGGAAGGCTGCGGAGGCGCCGTGTGAATGGCCGCAGGACTCCGCCGGCCGCGCCCCGGGGATTGCTGTGCTGTGCCGGCAGCGCGAGATTCAGGTCACCGGTAAGGATCGGGGATGCCGAGACCCCGCAAGACCTCCCTTTCAAGTCTTTCCATCGCCCGGGCGTCCGCCGGATCCTCGTGGTCGAAGCCGAGGAGGTGCAGCACGCCGTGCACTGTCAGGTGCGCGTAGTGGTCGCGTGTGCGCTTGCGCTGCACGCGCGCCTCGCGTGCGATGACCGTGGCGCAGAGAGCAATGTCGCCCAGCCATGCACTCGCGACGGGCGCAGGCGATGCCGAGGGAAAGGAGAGGACGTTGGTCGCGTAGTCGCGCTGACGCCAGACGCGGTTGAGCGCGCGTCCTTCCACCGTGCCGACGATGCGGATCGCGCATTCCCCGAACTCTCGCGAACGTACATGGGTCAGTGCAGCCGCGACCCACTTCTCGAAACTCACGGCTGCCGGCACTCCCGCACGCGGCACGCCGTAGCTGACGGCGCACGCCGGCGCCGCGACCGGGGTCACTCGGGCTTGGCCGCCGCCGCTGCGGCCGCCAGCGCTTCGTGGTGTTCGTAGGCCTCGACGATGCGTTGCACGATGGGGTGCCTGACGACGTCGCGCGCGGTGAAGCGGGTGATGCTGATGCCGCTGACGTCGCCCAGCACCTCAAGCGAGTGCTTGAGACCGGAACGCTGGTGCTTGGGCAGGTCGGTCTGGGTGAGGTCCCCCGTGACCACCGCCCTCGAGCCGTAGCCGATGCGCGTGAGGAACATCTTCATCTGCTCGACTGTGGTGTTCTGCGCCTCATCGAGGATCACGAACGCATCGTTCAAGGTGCGGCCACGCATGAAGGCCAGCGGCGCGATCTCGATCACGCTGCGTTCCATGAACTTGGCGACCCGCTCGAAGCCGAGCATCTCGTACAGCGCGTCGTACAGCGGCCGGAGATAGGGATCGACCTTCTGGGTGAGATCGCCTGGCAGGAATCCGAGTCGTTCTCCGGCCTCGACGGCCGGCCGCGTGAGCACCAGCCGCTGCACCGTCTGGTTTTCCAGAGCTTCAATGGCGCTCGCGACGGCGAGGTAGGTCTTGCCCGTTCCGGCCGGCCCCACGCCGAAGTTGATGTCGTGACGCGAGATCGCGTGCAGGTAGCGCTGCTGATTGTCGCCGCGCCCGCGGATCGTGCCGCGCTTGACCTTGATGATCACTTCCTGCGGAACCAGTCCCCCGGGATCTATCTCCGTCGACTTCGCCTCGGCAAGATGCAGGTTCAACGCGTGACCGTCCAGCACGCTTTCCGACGCCTGCGCGTAGAGCCTTGCCAACAGCTTTTCGGCGATCGCGGTATCGGCTTCGGGGCCCGACACCCGGAAGACGTTGCCGCGATTGGCGATCTCGACACCCAGCCGCAATTCGATCTGGCGCAGGTGCGCATCGAAAGGCCCGGCAAGGTTGGCGAGGCGCTCGGTGTCGGCGGGCTCGAGTATGAAGTCGCGTTGGGTACTGGTCATAGACGACGCAGCCTAGCGCGGGGCGGCACCGACGGAAACACGGACGCGCGCGATGGTTTATCGTGCCGTCGGTTGGAGCGGAGGTTGCCGGGTATGCGTTCGGCAACGGGGAACTTGCGCCGATTGCACCCGTTGGCCCACAGTGCGCTGCATCACGGTGAAAAACGGGATGCGTCCATGCGGATCTGGCAGAGAGTGCTGATGGCGGCCGCTTATGCGGCGATCGCACCGTTATGGTCGGCCGACGTGACGGTGCTGACCGCCGCGCGGATACTCACGCTCGACAGCGCCCCCCGTGTCGAGGCCATGGCTTTCGACGAGACGGGCCGAATTCTCGCGCTCGGCAGCCGTGCATCATTAGCCAGCCAGTTTCCACGTGCGGCGAGCATCGATGCGGGCACCTCCGTGGTGATTCCCGGGCTGATCGATGCGCATGGTCACATCGCGAACCTCGGTTTCTCGAAGATGCGCGCCGACATCATTGGCACCGCCAGCAAGCAGCAGATCATCGAACGCCTGCGCGTGTTCGCGCGCGACCTGCCGCCTGACGCCTGGCTGCTGGCTCGCGGCTGGGACCAGAACGACTGGCCTGTGAAGCAATTTCCCACGGCATCGGACCTGGATGTTGCGTTTCCCGATCGGCCTGTCTGGCTGGTGCGTGTCGATGGGCATGCCGGGTGGGCCAACACTGCCGCGCTGCGTGCGGTGAAGCGGGACCTTGCGGGGGACTGGCATCCGGATGGCGGTCGGATCGAGCGCGACGCGCGCGGCCGCGCGACCGGCGTGTTTGTCGACGCGGCCAAAAGCCTCGTCGAGACAGAAATTCCTCCGGTCGATGCTGCCGGCACAGAGCGGGCCTTGATGCTTGGCATGCGTGCCGCGGTCGAGCACGGATTGACGGGCGTGCACGACGCAGGCGTGTCGCTGACGCGGTTGCTTGCGTACCAGCGCCTCGCGGATCGCAAGGAAATGCCGCTGCGAATCACGGCGATGGCGGATGGCGACAGCGAAGCATTGGCCTGGTTGTGTCGCGAGGGGCTTTATCGACACCCGGCAGGCCGGCTCCAGATGCGTACCGTCAAGTTCTACATCGACGGCGCGCTGGGCAGCCGCGGCGCGGCGTTGCTCGCGGATTACAGCGACGATTACGGCAATGCCGGTTTGTTGCTCGCCGAGCCTTCGGCCTTTGCGGCAATGGTCGACAAGGCGAAACGTTGCGATGTGCAGGTCGCGACGCACGCGATCGGCGATCGTGGCAACCGCGTGGTGCTGGACGCCTATGCAAATGCGTGGCGAGGTAGTGCTGACCGCGACCACCGCTGGCGCATCGAGCATGCGCAACTGCTGGCGCCCGAAGACCTGCCGCGCCTGGCGGCACTCGACGTCATCGCGTCGATGCAACCCACGCACGCGACCAGCGACATGCCCTGGGCCGGGGAGCGTGTGGGGCCTTCGCGCGTTCACGGTGCCTATGCATGGCGACAGTTGCGCGACAGCGGGGCGCGGCTGGCGCTGGGCTCCGACTTTCCGGTGGAGTCGGTTGATCCCCGGCTCGGCCTTTTTGCAGCAACGATGCGGACCGACCATCACGGCGAACCGGCCGGCGGCTGGCGTCCCGAGGAAAAGCTCACCGCGTACGAGGCCCTGCGCGGCTTCACGCTCGACGCGGCCTACGCGGGCTTCAGTGAAACCGAGGTGGGAAGCCTCGCGGTCGGCAAGCGCGCCGACTTCGTCATCCTCGACAGGGACCCCCTTGCGATCGAAGCAGCGGACCTTCGCAAGGTCGCCGTCCGCGCGACCTATGTCGATGGCAAGCCCGTGTTCGAAGCGAAGTAACGAACTACTACGCGGCCTCGATTTCGTCGGCGAGCACCACGCGACCGCGCAGCGAGTGGGCGAGCGCGGCGGTGATCTCGACGTCCACGAACCGACCGACGAGTCGCGCGTCCCCGGCAAAGTTCACGGGGCGCATGTTTTCGGTCTTGCCGGTCAGCTCCAGCGGGTTCCTTCGCGAAGGCCCTTCGACCAGCACCGTCTGGCGCGATCCCAGCATGGCAGCCGAGATGCCCGCCGCGTGCGCTTCAATGCTTGCTTGCAGGCGCGAGAGGCGCGCGTGCTTTTCTGCGTCGGTCACCTCATCGGGCATGCTGGCCGCCGGCGTACCCGGTCGGCGCGAGTAGACGAACGAGAACGAGTAGTCGAATCCGATCTGCTCTATCAGTCGCATGGTGTGCTCGAACTCGACCTCGGTCTCGCCGGGGAAACCGACGATGAAATCCGAACTGATCGAGATGCCCGGGCGCGCCGCGCGGATCCTGCGGATGAGGGACTTGTATTCGAGCGCGGTATGGCCGCGCTTCATGGCAGCGAGTACGCGGTCTGATCCGGACTGCACCGGCAGGTGCAGATGCGAGGCGAGCTGCGGCACGCGTTCGTACGCCTCGACCAGCCGGTCGGTGAACTCCATGGGATGCGACGTCGTGAAGCGGATGCGGTCGATGCCAGGAATCTGCGCCACGTACTCGATGAGGAGCGCCAGGTCAGCGGTGTCCTCCGGGGCGCCGTCCCGGTCCAGCGGACCCCGATACGCGTTGACGTTCTGCCCGAGCAGGTTGACCTCGCGAACGCCCTGCGCGGCCAGCATCGCGACTTCGGTCAGCACGTCGGGAAGGGGCCGGGAGACCTCCTCGCCGCGCGTGTAGGGCACCACGCAGAAAGTGCAATAGCGCGAGCAGCCTTCCATGATCGACACGAACGCACTCGGTCCCTCCTTGCGCGGGGCGGGCAGGTGGTCGAACTTTTCGATGGTGGGGAAACTGATGTCGACCTGCGGCCTTCGTTCCGCCCTGGCGCGTTCGATGAGCTGCGGCAGCCGATGCAGGGTCTGCGGGCCGAACACGACGTCGACGTAGGGCGCACGCGCGACGATCGCGCTGCCTTCCTGGCTGGCGACGCAGCCGCCGACGCCGATGACAAGATGCGGCTTCGCCAGCTTGAGATCGCGCCATCGTCCCAGCTGGGAAAACACCTTGTCCTGCGCTTTCTCGCGGATCGAACAGGTGTTGACCAGGATGACATCTGCCTCGGATTCGACTTCGGTCGGCTCGAGGCCGTGCGCAGCCGCGAGCACGTCGAGCATCTTGGCCGAGTCGTACTCGTTCATCTGGCAACCGTGTGTCTTGATGAAAACCTTGCCGGTCATCGTCGCGTCGCTTTCAAAATCAAGGGTTTGCGGGGCCGGGAGTGTAGCGCCGGCCCCTGCGCGGGAACTTGGTCACGCAAGAAAAGTCGATGAACGGTCGCTGTATCGTTGCAAACCCCCCGACAACTGGCAGACACTCGCAGCCATGAACGCTGGCGCCCAACGTTTCCCCGGCCTCGTCGCAGCCATCGCGCTCGTCGCGTCCGGGTTGCTCGCGTCCGCCGACGCGTCGGCGGCGGGCGGAATCCGGCGGTACACCGATGCCAACGGGGTGGTGCATTTCACCAACGTGGCAGGCGACCATGCGCGCGGCGCGAAACCCGTGCTGCAGGTCAATGCGAAAACCCAGCGCGCGATCTACAAGTTCAAGGATGCGGTAGGCGTCACGCACTACACCGACCAGACCCCTGCAAAAGGGCGACCCTACACCGTGGTCGCGGTGTTCTGCCCGGCGTGCGATCCGAAATCCAAAGTGAACTGGACGCGCACGCGGCTCAATCTCACGGCCTACCTTGCCGAGATCGATGCCGCAGCGCTCGCCAATGGGGTCGACGCGGCACTGGTTCGCGCGCTCATCCATGCCGAGTCCGCGTTCAACCCGCGGGCGTTGTCGCACAAAGGCGCGCAGGGCCTGATGCAGCTCATGCCGGCCACCGCCGCGCAATACGGTGTCACGGATTCCTTCGATGCGCGGCAGAACATCGACGCCGGAGTCAGGCACCTCGCGATGCTGCTGAAGCGGTTCAATGGGGACATCCGCCTGGTTTCGGCGGCATACAACGCCGGCGAAGGCGCGGTGAAGAAATACGGAGGCGTTCCGCCGTATGCCGAAACCCGCGTCTACGTCGAGCGTGTAGGCACGCTGCTGCAGCGATACCGCGCCGGCGCCTGACCTGCCTGAGGCCGCAAGCCGCGGACGCCGTGCGGAAGCAAACGCCAGACGTCAGTTCTGTGGCATCGCCGTCCCGCGGTCGACCAGGGTCACCGCGAAATCGATGGCTGTCCCACCCCTCAGTCCGCCAACACGCACCACGGCGCCCGGTGCGCTGGCCGATTCACGCGCACGCAGGTCCGACTCGTCGCGGATCGAATGGTCTCCGAAGCGTTGCACGATGTCGCCCTGGCGCAATCCTGCGCGATCCGCGGGCCCACCCGGCAGAACCAGCGCGATCTGCGCTCCCGCGATCGGCTCGGCCAGCGGCGAAGCCGACAAGGCCGCATCGGTGTACTCCGCGCCCATCCAGCCACGCACCACATGTCCGTGCTTGATGATCTGGTCGAGGACGCGGAGCGCCGCGCGTACCGGTATGGCAAATCCGATGCCCTGGCCCTGTCCCGACAATGCACTGTTAATGCCGACGAGCTCGCCCGAGGCGTTCACCAGCGCGCCGCCGGAACTGCCCTGGTTGATAGCCGCGTCGGTCTGGATGAAATCCTCGTAGCGCGAAAGGCTCGTCTGGTTGCGTCCGGTCGCGCTGACGATGCCCAGCGTCACCGTTTGCCCGAGTCCCAGCGGATTGCCGATCGCCAGCACGATGTCGCCGACGTCGAGGCTGCCCTCGGGCGCGGCTGGCAGAGCGGTGAATCCCGTGCCGGCGATTTTGAGCACCGCCAGATCGGTGTCGCGATCGGTGCCGATCACCTGCGCAGGCGTCACGCGTCCGTCGGCGAGCTCGGCAAGGATGTCGCCCGCGCCCTGCACGACATGAAAGTTTGTCAGGACGTAGCCGTCGTCGCGCACGATCACGCCGGCTCCCAGGATGCGCTGGAGCCGGGAGCGTTGCGGTCCGGCGGGTACGCCGGTGAAGCGCTGCAGGACAGGATCGGAAAAAACCCGGAAGGGCTGCTCCGTCACCAGCCGGCGGGTATAGATGTTCACGACTGACGGAGTCGCGCGTTTCACCGCATCGGAGTAGCTGGCAGGCCCGCTGGAGTTCCTGCCCGTGCGCGAAGCCTTATCTCCCGGCCAGACCAGCGTGACCAGGAAAGCCGCCGCAAGACCCAGCACCACGCTCTGCACGACGAACAGCGCGCGCCGCCGCCACGCCGGCGTCAGCATCTGCCACCGTGCGGAGGGGGCGACCGACCCGCTTCTTGAATGCGCATCACCGGAGCATAGGGCAGCCTTGTCGGGCCATCGACCCAACGCATGGCACCCCGAAGCCATAACGATGGCAATGTCCCGGCGCGTTGTCGCCCTGTTAACGCATCGTTTAGAATGCGCGGATTGCGCTGGCCACCGGCCATGGGCGCACCATGTAAATCACCTCTGGGGCGAGCCGCATGGCGGACGACAGCGTCAACTTGGGCCGGCGCCGCTTTCTCACGGCGACGACCGCAGTGGTGGGTGGGGCGGGCGCGCTGGTTGCCGCAGTGCCTTTCATCAAGGGATGGAATCCGAGCGCCAAGGCCAAGCTCGCGGGTGCGCCGATCACGGTCGACATCAGCAAGATCAGGCCAGGCGAACAGCTGCAGTACGAGTGGCGCGGGCAACCGATCGTGATCATCAGCCGCACACCCGAAGCCCTTGCCGCGCTGCCGACGGTGGAGGACAAGCTTCGGGACCCCGGCTCGGAAAACCTCGATCAGCAGCCGAGTTACGCGAACAATATCCACCGCTCCATCAGACCGGAAATCCTCGTGCTGGTCGGCATCTGCACGCACCTCGGCTGCGCGCCGAAGTTCTACCCCGAACTCGAACCGCAGCCTTTCGATTCGGAATGGAAGGGAGGGTTCTTCTGCCCTTGCCACAAGTCGAAGTTCGATTTCGCCGGCAGGGTCTACCAGGGCGTGCCCGCACCGACGAACCTGGTGGTCCCCCCGCATCGCTTCATCGACGACGGCACCATTGAAATCGGCGTAGATCCGCAGGGAGCCGCGTGATGGCCAACGTGCTGACCCGCACCGCCAACAACGTCGCGACGTGGGTGAACGATCGCGTCCCGGGCATGATGCCGTTCTACCGCAAGCACCTGACGGAATACTACGCGCCGAAGAATTTCAACCTCTGGTACTACTTCGGTTCGCTGGCGATGATCGTGCTCGTCAACCAGATCGTCACCGGCATCTGGCTCACGATGAACTACAAGCCGAGCGCGGCCGAGGCTTTCGCGTCCGTCGAATACATCATGCGCGACGTCGAGTGGGGCTGGCTCATCCGCTACATGCACTCGACCGGTGCGTCCGCATTCTTCATCGTCGTGTACCTGCACATGTTTCGCGGCCTCATGTACGGCTCCTACCAGAAGCCGCGCGAGCTGGTGTGGATCCTCGGCATGCTGATCTACCTCGTGCTGATGGCCGAAGCCTTCCTGGGCTACGTCCTGCCGTGGGGACAGATGTCGTTCTGGGGGGCGAAGGTCATCATCAACCTGTTCGGCGCGATCCCCTGGATCGGCGGCGCGCTCACCGAATGGATCATGGGCGACTACCTGCCCAGCGACATCACGCTCAACCGCTTTTTCGCCCTGCACGTGATCGCGTTGCCGCTGGTGCTGTTGCTGCTGGTGGTGCTGCACCTGGGCGCGCTCCACGAAGTGGGCTCGAACAATCCGGACGGCGTGGATATCAAGAAGGGACCCAAGGGCAATCGCTGGTCGCCGACCGCGCCGGCCGACGGCATCCCGTTCCATCCCTATTACACCGTCAAGGACATGGTGGGGCTCGGCTTCTTCCTCATGATCTGCGCCTTCATCATCTTCTTCGAGCCGACGGTCGGTGGCTGGTTCCTCGAGCATGACAACTACGTGGAGGCGAACCGGCTGGTCACTCCCGAGCTCATCAAGCCGGTCTGGTACTACACGCCCTATTACGCGATGTTGCGCGTGGTGCCACACAAGCTCTCGGGAGTGCTGATCATGTTCGGCGCGATCGCGGTCCTGTTCCTGGTGCCGTGGCTCGATCGCAGCCCGGTGAGGTCGCATCGCTACAAGGGATGGTTGACCAAGGTGATGCTGGGCCTGCTCGCGGTGTGCTTCATCTGGCTCGGCAAGATCGGTGCGGGTCCGGGCACGGACCCCGTCGAGACGATCATCGGGCGCGTCCTGACGTTCCTTTATTTCATGTTCTTCATCACCATGCCGATATGGACGCGGCTCGACAGAACCCGGCCCGTGCCGGAACGGGTGACCACCCATGACTAGGCAAGGGCTGGTGTTCGCACTCGTTGCGCTGCTGGCGTGGTTCGGGACGGGGCCGGTGCTCGCGGCGGGTGGTGCGCTGGTTCCGGGCGATCCAGCCGAAACCGACCTCGGCGATCGGGCCTCGCTGCAGCGCGGAGCCAAGCTGTTCGTCAACTACTGTGCCGGCTGTCATTCGATGAAGCTGCTGCGCACGTCCCGGATCGCGGAAGACCTCGCACTCACCCAGGCACAGGTTGAGCAGAACCTGCTGTTCACCGGCGCGAAATTCGGCGAGCCGCTGGTCGCCGCGATGCCGCTGGAGGCGTCGCAGGCATGGTTCGGCAAGGCGCCTCCCGATCTCTCGCTCACCGCCAAGTCCCGGGGCAGCGACTGGATCTACAACTACCTGCGTGGTTTCTACCTCGACCCCGAGGCCCGCATCGGATGGAACAACACGGTGTTTCCAAACGCCTCGATGCCCAACGTGCTGTGGGAGCTGCAGGGCGAGCAGCGGGCGGTGTTCGAGCCCAAGCCCGAAGGCACCGACGGTCACGAGGGACATTGCAAGCCGGGAACAACCGAGGTCGACGGCCGGTGCTTCGTCAAGTTCCAGGCGGTAGCCGAGGGGGAGCAAACTGCTGAAGCGTTCGACCAGAGCGTGCGGGACATCTCCGCTTTCATGGAATACGCGGCGGAGCCCGCTGCCCTCAAGCGCACGCGGATAGGTGTGTGGGTCCTCCTCTTCCTGGCCTTTTTCACGTTGCTGGCGTGGCTGCTCAAGCTGGAGTACTGGCGCGACGTGCACTGATCGGGGGGAGCCGCCGTGGTTTTTGCTCTCGGCAGCGGATTGGGAGTGGAGGCCGAAGCGCTTTTCGTGACTGGGGCGCTTCCGGCCCAGACTCGCCCGGTGTAGGCTTGGACAGGGGTCTGCCGCGCGTGCGGTGCCTCGTGCGGCTGCCGTCGGCGTCGCATCTCGGTCGGAGGCACCGGTGGCAACCACGATTCGCGGTCGCACGAACCTGACGCTTTTCTCGTCGAAGGATGGCCTCGACAGCCATCGCATTCGCCTGATCCTCGCTGCGAAAGGCGTGAGCTTTGACCTGGTTCCCGTGGACCTGTCGTATCCGCCCGAGGACCTCCTGGACCTCAATCCGTATCACACGCTGCCGACCCTCGCGGATCGCGATCTGGTCCTCTACGACACAGGCGTAATCGCGGAATACCTGGACGAACGCTATCCGCACCCTCCACTGATGCCGATCGATCCGTTGTCGAGGGCGCGCGTACGCCTCGGTGTTTCCAGGCTCGTGAGCGACTGGTTCCCTCACGTGGCGTCGATCATCCTCGGCCCGCGTGCCACGACCGAGGCTTCGCGCAAGCGACTGCGCGAGCAGGTCATCGGCAGCCTGCCGATCTTCAAGGTTTCCAAGTTCTTCCTCAGCAACGAGTTCACGCTCGCGGACTGCACCCTGGTGCCGATGCTGTGGAGGCTGCCGGCACTGGGCGTCGTGCTGCCGCGCGAGGCGAAACCAATCGAGGATTATGCGGAAAAGCTCTTCCGGCATCCCGCGTTCGAGCGCAGCCTGACGAGCGAGGAGCGATCCATGCGACCCGCCTCCGCCGCATGACCAAACGGCAGGGCATGAGTTCGAACCGTCCGTACATGTTGCGTGCGATGTACGACTGGATCAACGACAACGACATGTCGCCGTACCTGCTGGTCAACGCCAGACTGCCCGGCGTGAAGGTCCCGTCGAGCGCGGTGGCGGATGGCCAGGTCGTGTTGAACGTCGCGGCGCGCGCAGTCGGCGCCCTTGACCTCGGCAACGAGTGGATCCGTTTCGATGCGCGCTTCGGCGGAGTGTCGCACCACATCGAAGTGCCCATCGGGGCATTGCTCGCGGTATACGCCAAGGAAAGCGGACAGGGCATGATGTTCCCTGCCGAGGAGGCATCGGCCGACGAGTCCGCCGTGGCGGATGCCGCCGGGACGGACGCGCAGGATGGCGATGACAAGCCTCCGCCCAGGCGTGGCTCGCACCTGCGGGTGGTGAAGTAACGCCGCACGCGGAAAGATATGATGGAGCGGCGCCAGCGTGGCGTTGTTCGAGGCCGGATCGGGGAGTTGGGAATGAAGCTGCTGTTTCCGAATGGCGAGCATGATGCGTTTACGCTCAAGCCGGGGGCCAACCGCGTCGGCAGCGATGCCGGGGCCGACGTGCGCCTCACGGCAGACGGAATTGCTGCCGCGCATTGCGTCATCCAGATCGACGGGGACAGCGCGACGCTCGCGATCCCGGATGCGACGAGCGTCGTGGTCATCAATGGTCGCCAGGCCGCTGATGGCGCGTCCTTCAAGGTCGGTGACCTGCTGCTCTTCGCGCGGGTGGGCGCGCGCGTGGTCGCGGGCGAAAAAGCGGCGACGCCGGCCCCCGCCCTGCCGCCATTGCCGATGATGAACGAGGACGACGGGCACACGCGCGTGCGCATGGCGCTGCCGCGCTTCATGCTGCGTGGGGTCTCCGGCGTGACTTTCGGCAAGACCTTGCCGCTGTACGGAAGCATGGTCATCGGTCGCCAGGCGGATTGCGAAATCTCCATTCCCAGCGACGAGATCTCCCGGCGGCACGCGCGACTCGAGGTCACGCCGAACGGCGTGCGCGTCGAGGACCTGGGCTCCTCGAATGGAACCTATGTCAACGACAAGCGCGTCGAGAACGCGATGCTCAAGGTCGGCGATGAACTCCGCCTCGACACCCTTCGGTTCCAGGTCGCGGCGCCGGGCATGGACGCACCAGCCGCGTCAGCGCCAGCCGGCTCGGCAGCTGCGGCAAAGCCCGCGCGCCCGGCGCCCGCGCAACCGGCGTGGGTCTGGATGCTGGTCGGCGTGGGCGTGGTAGCGGTGCTCGCGGCAGCCCTGAGGTGGTTGGGCTTTCTGTAGAACCGTCTTCCGCTCTCCGGAACGCGGGCGTCAACCGCCCGCGCGCATCGACAGATCGATGGCGCGAACGTGCTTGGTGATGGCGCCGACCGATACGAAATCGACGCCGCTGCGCGCGATTTCCCCAACCGTTTCAAGGCTCACGTTGCCTGACACTTCCAGCGCGACCCGCCCATTGGCCACCTCCACCGCGCGCTCGCGCATCGCCGGATCGAACTCGTCCAGCATGATCCGGTCGGCACCCGCGGCGAGCGCCTGCTCCAGTTCGTCGAGGGACTCGACCTCGACTTCAACGAGCAATCCCACCGACTGCGTCCGCGCTGCGATCACTGCGGCAGCGATGCCGCCGGCCGCGGCGATGTGGTTCTCCTTGATGAGAACGGCGTCGAACAGCCCCATGCGGTGATTGGTGCCGCCGCCTGCGCGCACCGCGTACTTCTGCGCGTAGCGCAGGCCGGGCAGGGTCTTGCGCGTGTCGAGGACACGGCAACGCGTGCCCGCGACCGCGCGCACGTATTCTGCTGTCGTGGTGGCCGTGCCGGACAGGGTCTGCAGGAAATTGAGCGCGGACCTTTCCGCCGACAGCAACGCACGCGCCTCGCCGCGCAGCGTGCACAGGGTCTGTCCCCGCGAGAACATTTCCCCGTCGCGCAGCTGCCATTCGATGCGCACGGCTGAATCGAGCGATTGAAAACAGGCGGTGGCCCAGTCGGCTCCGGCCAGCACGGCGGCAGCGCCATCCTTGCTCACGATGCGTGCGGTCATGGCTCCATCGCGAACCAGCGCCGCCGTCGCATCGCCGGCGCCGAGGTCTTCGCGTAGCGCCCGCGCAACGTCTTCCGCAACCTCGAGCGGGTCAGGCGGGGCAACCGAGTTCAAGCCTTTACTCCGCGCGCATTCGCGCGACCGGCGTCGACGCGATCACGCCGGGTCACAGGGTTGGGAAACGATCGAGCTGAGCCAGCGTGATGCCCTGGTCTGCCAGCATCACGGGAATGCCGTCCTCGATCCGATAGAGCGTGCGCGAATCCGTCGTGATGAGCGCTTCCGCGATCGGACTGGTCAACGCGTTGCCGCCGGTATCCGTCACGCCGCCCGCCGCGATGGCGGCGTTGAGCGCCTCGACTTCCTCATTCCTTGCCACGCGCACCGAAACCCTGCTCACGGGACAGCAGAGGATGTCGAGGAGTCGTCGATCGAGCACCACTAGCCGCCTGGAGGTCTGGATGGGGCTGGTAACATAGCGTTTTTGACGGGTCCGGGCCATGCACGACGCGAGCAGCGCGACGCCGCGGGTGGGAGTGGTGATGGGTTCGCGCTCCGACTGGGAAACGCTCGCGCCCGCCGCGGCATTGCTCGACGAGTTCGGCGTGGAATTCGAGGTCCGCGTCGTTTCGGCGCATCGCACGCCGGACCTCCTGTTCGACTACGCGGGCAACGCCCGCGCGCGTGGGCTCAGGGTTCTTATCGCCGGCGCCGGCGGAGCTGCCCATCTGCCGGGCATGCTTGCTGCCAAAACGGCACTGCCGGTTCTGGGAGTACCCGTCGCCGGAAAGATGCTGCGCGGCGTGGATTCGCTCCTGTCCATTGTCCAGATGCCGAGCGGCATTCCGGTGGGCACCTTCGCCATTGGTCCGGCCGGCGCGAGCAACGCGGCGCTGTTTGCCATTGCAATCCTTGCGCTGGAGGACGCGCGACTCGCCGAAGCGCTCGAACGGTACCGTTCGGCACAGACGGAAGCGGTGCTCTCACACCCCGATCCGCGCCTGCCGTGAGCGTCGTCGGCATCCTGGGGGGTGGGCAACTCGCCCGCATGCTCGCCCTAGCGGGTGCTCCCCTTGGAGCGCGTTTCCGGGTGCTCGATAGCGCCGCCGATGCGTGCGCGGGCGAGGTCGCGCCCTTGCTGCATGCCGACTTCACCGACACCGGGGCCCTCGCCAGATTTGCCGAACAGGTCGACGTCGCGACCTTCGATTTCGAGAACGTCCCGGCGTCTTCAGCCGAGTGGCTCGCGCAGCGCCTGCCGGTGTTTCCGGCGCCTGCGGCACTTGCGGTCACGCAGGATCGACTGGCCGAGAAGCATGTGTTCGCGGCACTCGGGATCGGCACTCCTGCCTTCGCGGCGGTCGGATCGCGCGACGAACTGGACCACGCCGTGGCCGCGATTGGTTTGCCCGCCATTCTCAAGACCCGGCGACTTGGATACGACGGCAAGGGCCAGGTGCGCCTGCGCACGCGCGACGACCTCGATGCGGCCTGGCAACAACTCGGCCGCGCCCCGCTCATACTCGAGGCATTCGTGCCATTCCAGTGCGAGATCTCGGTGGTGGCGGTGCGCGGGCGCGACGGCGAATTCCGCACCTGGCCGCTCACGCGCAACTGGCACTCGGACGGAATACTTTCCGCGAGCCTTGCACCCTGGTCCGTGGGCGAACTCGACGCACATGCCTTCGATCATGCTCGCGCAATCGCCGAGCACCTCGACTACGTCGGCGTATTTGCGCTGGAGTTGTTCGTGTACGAAGGCGCCTTGCTCGCGAACGAAATGGCGCCGCGCGTCCACAATTCCGGCCACTGGACCATTGAGGGTTCAGTCTGTTCCCAATTTGAAAACCACGTGCGCGCAGTGCTCGGGCTACCGCTTGGCTCTACGGCGGCGCGTGGCCTGGCGGCCATGCTCAACTGGGTCGGCACCCTGCCGGACCGGGCTGCAGCCCTCTCGGCCGAGGATGTGCACTGGCACGACTACGGCAAGTCACCGCGCGCCGGCCGCAAGCTCGGTCACGCGACGCTCTGCGCGGAGTCGCCTGGGCTGCTGGCCGATCGCATCGAGGCGCTGGGGCAGCGCCTCGGGCGCGAGCAGCAATGCGCCCCGCTGCTGGACGCGCTGCGTACGCAACGGGATTCGTAGGGTCGCCGCGAGGCGCGGGAAACCTCGCCCGCAGTCAGTGCGACTTGCGTTGCCCCTGCAGAGAAGCCTGCGGGATGCAGCCGTGCTCGCTCAGGTCATCTGCGCTGCGACGAATTCCCAGTTGGAGAGTTTCCAGAACGCCTCGAGGTACTTGGGGCGCGCGTTCCGGTAGTCGATGTAATAGGCGTGTTCCCACACGTCGCACGTCATCAGCGGCTTGTCTTCGCCGGTCAGCGGCGTCGCCGCGTTGCTGGTGCTGATGATCGCGAGCGTGCCATCGGTGCGCTGCACGAGCCACGCCCACCCCGAACCGAAGGTGCCGATCGCGGCCTTGGTGAATTGCTCCACAAATGCGTCGAAGGATCCGAACGCTTCATCGATCGACTTGGCGAGCGCGCCGGTGGGCTTGCCGCCCCCCTCCGGAGACAGGCAGTTCCAGTAGAACGTGTGGTTCCAGACTTGCGCCGCGTTGTTGAACATGGCGCCTTCGGCTTTGCGGACGATCTCCTCGAGCGTAAGCGAGTCGAGCTCAGTACCCTCGATCATCTTGTTGAGGTTGTCGACGTAGGTCTTGTGGTGCTTGCCGTAGTGGAAATCGATGGTTTCGCCCGAAATGTGGGGCTCCAGCGCTTCGCGCGCGAACGGCAGGGCGGGGAGTTCGATGGCCATGTTGATCCTCGGTCGGCGCAAGTGCGCGGGGAAATGCGGGAGTGGAAGTGTACCCAGCTGCGCGTGACCGCTCTGCAAACCCTGGCGAGAAGTTCCGCGGGGTGTGCGGCCGCCGGGCCGCGCCCTACAATGCGCGCCCCGTCTGACCGGAGGCACGCAATGGACGCGCAGACCCGCATCCGCCAGATGATCGACGGGCATCCCATCGTGCTCTTCATGAAGGGCACCCCGCAATTGCCGATGTGCGGCTTTTCCGCATGCGCGGTGCGGGCGCTGCTTGAAGCCGGTGCGCGTTTTGAATCAGTCAACGTACTCGAGGACCCCGAGGTGCGCGCGGGACTGCCCAGGATTTCCAACTGGCCGACCTTTCCGCAGCTTTTCATCAACGGCGAGCTGATCGGTGGGTGCGACATCGCCCTCGAACTGGCGGCCAAGGGCGAACTCGCGGCGATGGTCGCCGAAGCGCAGCGCAGCTGAGATGACGGCCGTCGCCACGCCAGCAACCGCGGGGGCGGCGCCGGCTCCGTCGGGCGCGCTGGCCGGTCGCGTCGTGATTGTGACGGGTGCGGCAGGAGGGCTTGGCCGCGCCACGTCGATCGCCGCGGCACGCCAAGGCGCCACGCTGGTCCTGCTCGGTCGCAAGATTCGCCCGCTTGAGCAGCTTTACGACGCCATCGTCGGAGAGGGCGGCGCGCAACCGGCGATTTATCCTCTCGACCTCGAAGGCGCCACCGCGCAGGATTACGAAGACCTGGCAGATGCGATCGGCCGGCAGTGCGGTCGTCTCGATGCGATCGTGCATGCGGCCGCGCGCTTCGACGGACTGACGCCACTTGCACACGTCGCACCCGACGCGTTCCTGCGTGCATTGCACGCGAACCTTTCGGCGCCATGGCTTCTCACCCGTGCCTGCCTGCCGATGCTGGCTACGCGTGCTGACGCGGCCATCGTGTTCGTGGTCGACGACGCCGCCGAAGTCGCCAGGCCCTATCGGGGCGCGTACGGGATCGCAAAATCCGCACTGCCTGCCCTGGTCGCGATGTTGCACGCCGAGACCGACCGCACGACGGTCCGCGTGCATGGCGTACTTCCCACGCCCATGGCCACTAGGCTGCGTGCGCGCGCCTACTTCGCGGAGGACAGCGGGCGCCTGCCATCGCCCGACCACTGCGCCGACGCGATCGTCGGAATCCTGGCCGACAACGCACACGCGTTGCGCGGGGGAGTGCTCAGTGTCGTCGACGCCAGCAGGAGCGCGGGCGCGTGACCACGCTGTCGGCCGCGCTGATGCTGTTCCTGATCATGGATTCGATCGGCAACGTGCCGGTGTTCCTGTCGTTGCTCAAGTCCCTGACACCCGCGCGGCGCCGGATCGTGCTGGCGCGCGAGTTGCTCATCGCACTGGCGGTGCTTTTTGCATTCCTGTTCGGGGGCGCCTACATTCTCGCCGCGCTGCACCTCAAGCAGGAATCCGTCAGCATCGCGGGTGGCATCATTCTCTTCCTGATTGGTTTGCGAATGATTTTTCCGACCCCGGACGGCGTGTTCGGCGAGGTGCCAGCCGGCGAGCCCTTCATCGTGCCGATGGCGATACCCAGCATCGCGGGCCCGTCCGTGATGGCAGCTCTGATGTTGCTCGCCAATCGCCACCCGGATCGGTCGGTCGACTGGAGCATCGCATTGCTGATCGCGTGGACTGCGTCGGCTGTGGTGCTGTTTTCCGCGACGGCGCTCTATCGCCTGCTCGGCGAGCGCGCCCTGTCGGCGATCGAGCGACTGATGGGCATGCTGCTGGTCGCGTTGTCCGTGCAGATGTTCCTCGACGGCATAGCCGCCTACCTCCAAGCCTGAACAGAAAACGGCGGTCAATCTAAGACCCCGCTGGAGGATTCGCGTGCAAGGGATTGATCTCCCGACAGAACCCTGTCGGACAAGATCTGTAGCAAAATTGTCATTCGGCTGCTGTTAAACTGCCGTTAATAAATCCGCCCCGTTCCGCGCGTCCTCCCGCCGACGGCGCTTCGTTCGTCTCAGCTTTCCAGTCTCAACTCAAACCAAGGGCTCACTTCCATGATCAAGCGATCCGGGCTGCACGTCGCCATCTGCGCGTTGCTCGCCGTCTCCGCTGCCAATCCGCTGTTCGCGCAGACCACTTCTGCGGCCGTCGCCGGTGTAGTTTCCGACAGCACCGGGCAGGGCGTCGCGAACGCGACCATCGACATTCTGCACGTTCCCTCGGGCACGCGGCAGACTGTGACCACCGACAGCGCGGGCCGCTACTCGACGCGCGGACTCCGCGTCGGCGGTCCGTACACGATCACCGCGAAGAGTTCCGCGGGCGAAATCGTCCGCAACGACGTATTCCTGCAGCTCGACGAGACAACTTCCGTCGATCTCGCCGCGACCGCGACGCGCCCCGACGGTGCCACCGAGCTCGAGTCGGTCACGGTCACCGCTAGCGCGCTCGACACCGTGTTCGCCCCGGACAACATGGGCACGAAGACAATCGTCACGCAGGAACAGATCGAAGTGCTCCCGACCATCCAGCGGTCGATCGAGGACTTCGTGCGAGTCGACCCGCGCGTGGTGCAGATCGACAAGGAGCGCGGCGGCATCGCCGTTGCCGGCCAGAACAACCGCTACAACAACATCCGCATCGACGGCGTGCCGACCAACGACCAGTTCGGCCTGAACGATTCCGGTCTCCCGGCGCTCAACCAGCCGATCTCGATCGACTGGATCCAGGAATTCAACATCGGCGTGGCCGATTACGACGTCACCCAGAAGGATTTCGTCGGCGGCAACATCAACGCGGTGACGAAGAGCGGTGGCAACGAGTTCCATGGCGCCATTTACGGTCTCTACCGCGACAAGGACTTCGTGGGCGAAGACGAGAACGGCAATGAGTTCATCGGATTCGACGACGAGTACACCGCCGGCGGCTACGTGAGCGGGCCGATCATCCAGGACAAGCTGTATTTCTTCCTCGGCTACGAGAAGTTCGAGCGCTCGTCCCCGGGTACCGACCAGGGCGTGATCGGCAGCGGCGCGACCAACACCGTGGGCATCACCCAGGCGCAGCTCGACCAGATCCTGGCGATCGCGCGCGGCTATGGCATCGAGCCGGGCACCATCGCCGCCGACAACATCAGCAACACCGATGACAAGTACTTTGCCAAGCTGGACTGGAATATCAACGACGACCACCGGGCGTCGTTCCGCTACAACAAGACCGACGGCTCGATCCTGCGCCTGCAGGGACCGTCGACGACTTCGCTGCAGCTGTCGTCCAACACCTACACGGACAACATCAGCTTCGAGAACTACGCGGTGTCGCTCTACAGCAACTGGAGCGACAAGCTTTCGACCGAGGCCAACGTGTCGTATGCCGAATACCGCTCGACGCCTGTCGTGCCGGTGATTTCGCCGACCATCCGCGTCAACGTCGACAACGCCAACAGCGTGATCTTCGGCACCGAGCGGTCACGCCACGCCAATCTCCTGGCAGTGGACACGTACACCGCGTTGTTCGCCGCCGACTATTTCGCGGGCGACCACACCATCCGCTTCGGCGCCGATTACGAGAACAACGAGATCTTCAACCTGTTCCTGCAGGACGTGTTCGGCAACTACAGCTTCGGCATCCAGAGCGGCTTTCCGAACGGCATCACCAATTTCCAGAACGGCCGCTTCAATCAGTACACGCTCCAGACCCCGATCAGCGGCGACGTCAACAGCGCGGGTGCCGGCTTCGAGTACGGCAACCTCGGCTTCTTCATCCAAGACACCTGGGCGGTCACGTCCAACCTCAACCTCATGTACGGCGCGCGCTTCGACACGTCGATCGTGGAAAACCGCCCGGCCTTCAACGCCAACGTGCTGCGCGACTTCGGCATCGACAACCGCAACGTGCCGGACGACTCCGACACCATCCAGCCCCGCCTGGGCTTCAACTACACGTTCGACACCGAACGCAGGATGCAGTTGCGCGGCGGTATCGGCCTGTTCCAGGGCTCGTCGCCGGGCGTGTGGCTCTCCAACAGCTTCTCCAATCCGGGCGTGCTTACCCGCGCTTTCGACATCCGCAACAGCACCGGTTTCTCGCCTGATCCGGAAAACCCGTTCGTGCCGGCCGGCGGTTCGCCAAGCCAGCTGGTCAACTTCCTCTCGGAAGATTTCGAGCAGCCGACTGTGTGGAAAGCCAACCTCGGCTTCGAGATGGAACTGCCGTGGTGGGGCCTCATCGGCAGCGCCGAGTACCTCAAATCCGAGGTACGCGACGCCGTGGCGTTCCGGAGCCTCTCGTTGGGCGGCGCCACCGGCACATTGCCGGACGGTCGTCTGACCTTCTTCCTCAATCCGGCGTCGACGGGCTTCAATGCGACGGGCCAGCTCACCGGCGGCAACCGCGTGCGGGGCAACTGCATCCGCGTGAACCCGGCGCTGGCGTTCAACTCCACGACCAACCCCTGCCTCTACACCAATGCGATCGAGCTCTACAACACGGGCAAGGGCTCTACCGACAACTTCACGCTGTCGATCGAGAAGCCGTGGTCCAACGACTGGTCCGCCAGGCTCTCGTACACGCTCGGTGATTCCGAGGACGTGAGCCCGGGCACGTCTTCGGTGGCTTTCTCCAACTTCCTCAACCGCGCCATCTACAACCCCAACGAGGAAGTTGCGAACACCTCCAACTACGAGATCCGGGAACGTTTCGTCGGCACGTTCGCCAAGCGCTTCCACTTCTTCGCCAATGCGCCGACCACGCTCTCGTTCTTCTACGAGGGCCGCGACGGTCGTCCGTACAGCTACGGCTTCAACGGCGACGCAAACGGCGAAGGCATCTTCGGCAACGACCTCTTCATCATCCCGAACCTCGACAACGTGGCATTCACGTCGGGCTCTTCGCCGGAAGACATCGCGGCGTTCCGGAGCTTCATCCTCAATGACGAGTACCTGAGCGCCAACCAGGGATCGACCGCGGTCCGCAACGCGCTGACATCGCCCTGGGTGCACCAGGTGGACATGAAGCTGTCGCAGGCCATTCCGTTCTTCGCTGACACCAAGGCGGAAGTGTTCGTCGACATCGAGAACGTGGGCAACCTCATCAACGACGAGTGGGGCCACATCGACCAGGCGGCGTTCCCGTACAACATCGGCGTGGCGAATTTCGCCGGGGTGAACCCCGCGGGGCAGGTCGTGTACGACGTCAGCAACTACGTGAACTCTGCCGGGGTTACCAATCTGCCCAGGCTCGCGCGTCAGGACCGCGAGGGTCAATCGCGCTGGGCCCTGCAGTTCGGGGTGCGCTTCGAGTTCTGATCCAACGCTACGCTGACGATGCCAAACGGCCGGGCTTGTCCCGGCCGTTTGCATTTGCCGGTCGCCGCACCGATACGCGAACGCAGGTCCGGATTGCATGCTCCGGGCCGCAACGCGCGCTGGAGGCGTCGTCCGGAGCCGACCGACCTGCGGGCAACCCTCGCGCGGACTACTGGTACTGGCTGCTGGAACTCCTTACAGTGCTCGGCCGCCTTGCAGGTGCGCAGCTCGCCACGATGGACCTGTTCGAACGCTTCTCGAAACTGGTGCCGCTGAAGGCGCTGGCGCCAGGCGATTGCCGCGAGCTGGCGAAGCAGGCGAAGGTCGGTCTTTACGCGAAGGGCAGCCCGATCTTCGACCGTGGCGATCCGGCAAAAACCATGGTGTTCCTCATCGACGGTGAAGTGGAACTCTTCTCCGCGCAAGGCACCCGCGTCGTCCGTGGCGACAGCCCCGAGGCGCTGGATGCACTGTCGCAGTCTTCGCCCCGGCACTGCAGCGCGAAGGCACTGCGTGACTCCACGATTGCCTTCGTCGATCGGGATCGGCTCGATCTGCTCCTGACGTGGGCGCAGAGCGGCGCGGTCGAGGTGCAGGAAATCGGTGGCAGCGGTGACGGCGAGAGCGAAGACTGGATGAGCGCCCTGCTGTCGACGCCGGCACTCGCCAATGTCTCGCCTGCCCAGGTGGGCCAGCTGTTCGCTGCGCTGGCGCCGGAGGAATACGCGGCGGGAGACTATGTCGTCCGCGAGGGCGATGTCGCCGATGCCTATTTCATCCTGTGCAGTGGCAGGTGCGAGGTGACACGGCGAGGTGCCGATGGCGTGGAGAGCGAAATCGGCATGTTGCGTCCCGGCGACCGCTTCGGCGAGTACGCGCTGCTGGCGCAGGACCTGCGCAGCGCCAGCGTCCGTGCACTCGAACCCACCAGCGTGATGCGCATGAGCGGGGCGGATTTCCGCCGGCAGCTCGGCGATTCCATGCTGCGCGAGGTGGATCCCGAGCAGATTGCAGACGATGCCGTGTTGCTGGATGTGCGGCTGCCCGAGGAGTTCAGGCGCGGCCGCCTGCCCGACAGCCTCAACATGCCGCTCGTGTCGCTGCGCGAGCGAATGGGCGACCTCGATCCGGCGCGCAAGTACATCGTCTATTGCGATACGGGCCGTCGCAGCGCCGGCGCAGCCTATCTCCTCGTCGAAAGGGGTTTCGACGCTGCGCTGGTGCGCGGCGGCATCTCGCCCGACGAAATGCCCGTGCGCGGATGATCCGAACCGCGACCGACCCCATCGGCCTTCCTGTGAGTCCCATGACATCCCACACCCTGAGTGCGACGATCTCTCCTGCCAGCGGCCTCGATGTCCTGTCGCGGCAGGAAGTGAGTCGCCTGCGCAGCGCCAGCACCGGCGACCTGCAGATGCTGCTGCGCCGATGCGCGCTGGCCGTGCTGTCAGGTGGCATGACCAACGATGATCCGCGCGCCATGCTGGAGCGCTATCCGGACTTCGATCTGCAGGTGTGCCAGCAGGATCGCGGGATCCGCATCGAACTCCTCAACGCACCGGAAACCGCATTCGTCGACGGCCGCATGATCCGCGGCATCAACGAGCAGCTCTTCGCCGTGGTGCGCGACATCGCCTACCACGCGACCCAGGTTGCCCAGGACCGTTTCGACCTCGCCACGTCCGCCGGACTGACCAACACCGTTTTCGAGATCCTGCGCAACGCGCGCATCCTCCAGGCGCATGCCGATCCGAGCCTCGTGGTCTGCTGGGGCGGGCACTCGATCGGGCGCGACGAGTACGACTACACCAAGAAGGTGGGCTACCAGATGGGCCTGCGCGGACTCGACATCTGCACGGGCTGCGGTCCCGGTGCGATGAAGGGCCCGATGAAGGGCGCGACCATCGGCCACGCCAAGCAGCGTCGGCGTGGCAACCGTTACATCGGTATCACCGAGCCCGGCATCATCGCCGCCGAATCGCCCAACCCGATCGTCAACCACCTCGTGATCATGCCGGACATCGAGAAGCGCCTCGAGGCCTTCGTGCGCATCGCGCACTCGATCGTGGTGTTCCCCGGTGGCGTCGGCACCGCCGAAGAAATCCTGTATCTGCTCGGGATCCTGTTGCATCCGGCCAATGCAGGCGTGCCGTTGCCGCTGCTGATGACGGGTCCGCGCGAGTCCGCGGCGTATTTCGAGCAGATCGACGCGTTCCTGCGCCTGGTGCTCGGGGACGCGGTGGCTTCCCGCTACCGCATCATCATCGACGACCCGGCGGAAGTCGCGCGGGCCGTCAAGCGCGGCATGCGCGAGGTCCGCGAATACCGGCGCAGCACCGAGGACGCGTTCTTCTTCAATTGGGCACTCACGATCGACCTGCCATTCCAGCAGCCGTTCTTCCCGACACACGAGCGCATGGCGGCGCTGCGACTGCATCGCGACATGCCCACGCACGCGCTCGCTGCGGACATGCGCCGGGCGTTTTCCGGCATCGTGGCCGGCAACGTCAAGGAAGAGGGGGTGCGCGCCATCGAGCGCCATGGTCCCTACGAAATACAGGGCCAACCCGAACTGATGCAGGCACTCGACGGCCTGCTCGCCGCATTCGTGGCGCAGCATCGCATGAAGCTTCCGGGTGCCAAGGCCTACGAGCCCTGCTACCGCATCGTGGCGTGATACCAGAGGCTCTGTAATCGGAGGTTCACAATCGCGTCACGCTTGTCGGCGAGCGCACGCCGGTCATCGTGCAGACGTCTTGAACATCGCCTGAGCGCTGTAGCCTCCCGGCCGCATCCTCAAGGACTGACACGATGTCGCGCCAAGCGCCCCACGCCGGATTCACGCTGCTTGAACTCATGGTCACGATCGCCATCGTTGCGATCCTGCTGGCCGTGGGGTTGCCGAGCTTCGAAGGCACCATGCGGTCGAACCGCGTCGCGACCTCAACGAATGACCTCATGGCGTCGATTTCTCTGGCCCGGTCCGAGGCCACGCGCAATCCGAACGGTGCGGCGATCTGCACGTCCCTCGACGGCACCGCCTGCGGTGGGACTTGGGACGATGGCTGGATGGTGTGGATCGACGTGGACGGCGATGGCACTCCGGACGCGGGTGAGCGGGTCGTGCGTTACACGCAGGGCAACGACCGGCTTGCACTGACATCCACCCCATCGGCCGGATCCGGCACCCTGATCCAGTTCGACGGGCGCGGCCGCGTCGCGGACAACCGCACCGTCACCTTCAACCTGCAACCTGCGTCTTGCGATTCGAGCCTGCAATTGCAGCGACAGCTGGTCGTCCAGCGCACCGGGCAGGTGCGCATCACTCGTGAGAACTGCGCATGAAAACAGTGCGATTCCTGGCGAGGCGACCGTCGATGAGCCTTCCTTTGCATCGGAATGCTGCCCGGTCCGCACGCTCGCGCGCCGCCGGCTTCAGCATGATCGAGGTGCTCATCGCCTTGCTGGTGCTGGCGTTCGGCCTGCTCGGATTCGCGCTGATGCAGACCCTCAACCTGCGCTATACGCAAAGTGCGAATACGCGCACGCAGGCGACCAATCTCGCCTTCGACATGCTCGACCAGATGCGTTCGAACCGACTCACGGTCGTGCAGTACACCAATGCGACATTCACTGCAGGTTCTGTCTCCGGCGCCGGCTGCACGCGGGTGGTCGGCGCGACGGTCAGTGTCGCCCAGAACATCGCGCGCTGGCGGTGCCAGGTAGTCGCGGCCCTCGGTCCGCAGGCCGCCGCCACCGTGAACTACGCGCCGGGCAGCGGCATTGCCAACGTGACGCTGACCTGGGGCGAGCGCCTGACCAACGACCCGAACACGACCTTCGCCACGGCGACGCAACTGTGAGCGCCGTTCGCATGCAAAGCGTCTTCTCGCCACGTCGCGCACGCGGCCTGTCGCTCATCGAGATCATGATCGCGCTCGCCATCGGCAGCCTGCTGCTGGTTGGGCTGGTCCAGGTGTTCGCCGCATCGCGTGCCGCGTACCAGACTTCCGAGGGCATGTCGCGCGTGCAGGAAAACGGGCGATTCGCAATGGAGTTCCTGCAACGCGACCTGCGCATGGCGGGACACTACGGCTGCGTCAACGACCAGGCGCACATGCAGAGCGTCGACTCCCTCGACAACCATTTCCCTGTGGCGACCGGAGCATCCTGGGGCGTGGCCTTCCCGAACAGCAACCCGGCAGTCGGTTCGCCAGGCGGCTCCATTCGAGGCTACGAGGCAACCAATACCGAGCCGGGACAGACCGTCACACTGGGCGCGGCCACGGCAGGCTGGACGCCCGCACTGCCGCCGGTCATTGCCGCGCTGAATCCATTGCCCGGCAGCGACATCATCGAAGTGCGTTACCTCGGCGAGGAAGGATTGCCGGTGATCAACATCGCCAATCCCTCCGCCGCGCAGACCATCTTCACGGTGCCAGCCGCGCGCTGGGCGACGTTCAATGCCGACGGAGTCGGCGCACCCACCATGTTCGGCATCGCGGACTGCAGTTTCGCCAATGTGTTTCCGGCGGCGGCGGTGAATCCGGGTGCCGGCACCGTCCTCGTAAACGCTTTCATCGATCGCTACGTCGCTCAGCCGGTCGGTACGGCCCTGCTGCATCGCGCCGAGTCGTTCGTTTACTACGTGGCAAATGGTGCCTCTGGACAACCCTCGCTGTGGCGCGCGCGCGCGGATGTCGCGGGGACGTTTCCCGTAGGCGGCCGCGAAGAACTCGTGGAGGGCATCGAAAGCCTGCAGTTCCTGTTCGGACTCGACAGCGTCGTCGATATCACCGTCACGCCGCCGAGCGGCTTCATCACCCAGCAGTCGACCGGCGCAGGTGTGGTGAACAATCCGATGAACTGGAGGCGCGTCGGCATGGTGCAGGTGGGCATCCTCGCCAGCAGCCCCGACACGGCAGCGGCAGCGGCCCCGCAAGATGCACAGCGTCGGCGCGCGCTCGGCGTGGTATTCGCACCACCCGCCGTGCCAGACGGGCGCTTCCGCACCACCTACGAAACCACGGTTGCCATGCGCAACCGGCTATACGGCAATTGACCGGACTCCGACCATGACACGAAATTTTCCATTCGGCTCCGCACCCCGGAATCGGCAAAGAGGTGCGGTGCTGTTCGTGGCCCTTGTGATGCTGATCATCCTGGCGCTGCTCGGCATCACGGGCATGCAGATCGCCGGCATGCAGGAGCGCATGTCGTCGAACTACAGGGCCAACGGGCTCGCGTTCCAGAATGCCGAGGGCCTCGCGCGCAATGCCGAGTGCGTGCTCGAAGAGTTGACGAACCGGACCGGCCCTACGCCGGGCTGCGATGCGCTGAGCGAACCCCAGATTCAGCGCGCCTGCGAAACCGGATTCGAACCGGGCGGGTGGGCCGGGAGCCTCAACCTGACCACGCGGCGTGCAGTCACCGTGCGTGAAGTGACGGGATGCATCGCCGGCAATGACGACATCGCCGTAGGCACCGCGCCGATCAATGACAACCCGAATCCCGTGTACGAAGTGACCTCGTACATGACTGACGACCAGACCAACCCCGCCGCGGCCACCGCCGTCGATACGATTTTCAGGCCCTGAGGATTCCACCATGGCATCCCGCCAGCACAAGCTAGTCACAGCCGCCGCCGCCCTCGCCATCGCGGGCGCTGCAGGCTTTTTCTTGACGCAGTTGTCGGCCGTGCAGGGCAGGGGCACCCTCGCGCAGGCGCCGCTGAACGCCGACGTGCAGGTGCCTCCTGCCTTCATCATGGCAGTGGACGATTCCGGCTCCATGACGTTCGAGGGTCTGTATCCGGGCGACGAGCAGGGCTACTGGAATGATCTGGCGGGTAGCGCGCCCAACGGGTTCTTCAGCGGTCCCAACGTGTTGCACACCACTGGACGCGGCGCGTATTACCACATCCTCCCGAACGGGATTCGTCTCGACCAGGGTGGCAACACGCTCAACACGGCTACTCCGCCGCGGCTCGCGATACCGCCGCTCGACCTGTTCGGCTTCGCGCGCTCGCCTGCCTACAACAACCAGTGGTTCGATCCGGCGGTCGTCTATCCGCCATGGAAGTATGCCAACGGAACGTCCTGGCCGAATGCTCCGATCACCGCTGCGCGCTCGGACCCGCGCGCGGACGGGAGCGCGGGCACGCGCGGTCCCAATCCCGCGGTGCTTTACAACTTCACCGCCAATGAAGACCGCACCGCCAACTATTTTGCGTTCCGCTTCCAGCCTGGCATGCGCCTGCCGCGCGGCACGGAGTACTACATCCGGAGCGACCGGCACTCCAACGGCTGCGGTGGCCTCGGCACCTCGAATGCGACTCGCAACAGCTGGCAGACAATCACCACCACTGCCGGGCATCTCGTCACGACGGCGAACAACCTTGCCTTTACCAACGATGGCAGCAATCGTGGCGGCGGCTGCGAATATCACATCCGGTATTTCCCGGCAGTGGTTTTCCTCCCGATCCTGAGCCCGCCCCCCACAGGTTTCAACGTCGCCAATCGCGTGCTTGCGTTGGACGCCGGTGGTCCCGGCGTCAACCTGTACAAGTACGAATTGCGTCCGGGCAACTTCACGTCGGGCTACGACGCGCACATCCAGAACTTCGCCAACTGGTACACGTATTACGGGAACCGCAACCGCGCCATCGTCGCGGCCATGTCGAGCGCGATGCTCGAAGTCGACAACATGCGCGTGGGCTACTTCAGCATCAACCGGCGATCGGGCAACAACCCGGGCATGAACTCCGGGGACCTGCTGATGCGCGACCTCAACTCGGGCGGGCGTCCGCTCCTGTACGACGATTTCTTCACCCTGCGCGCGGACGGCGGCACACCCACGCGCAGCGCGTCGGTGTACATGGGCGACCAGTTCCGTCGCACGGATTCCGGCGCACCCATCCAGCGAGCCTGCCAGGTCAATTCCGGCATGCTGTTCACCGACGGGTTCACCAACGAAAATCCGACTGGCGGGTTCGGCAATTCCATCCGTCCCGTCGGCGACTCCGACAGCGGGCAGCCGCGCCCGATCGGCGGCAATGGAAACGGGAACACCATCGCAGACATCGCCTATTCGTTCTACGACACGAACCTCCGACCGGATCTGCCGGCCGGGCTGGTGCCGCTGCGCGAAGCCTGCAACAACGCGCCGGTTTCCTTGCGGGTCGACTGCCAGACCAACCTGCACATGAATTATTTCGGGATAACGCTAGGATCCAAAGGCGAGATCTTCGGCGTCAATGCCGCCGCCACTTCCGATCCATACACGAATTTCCCGAACTGGTCTGTCACGGGAACCACCAGCCTCAGTCCCAAGAACGTCGACGACATCTGGCACGCAACGATCAGTACCCGCGGCGAGTTCATCAACGCGCAGACGCCCGCGAGCGTCGCTGAAGCCATGCGCCGGGTTCTCGCCAGCACCAGCGCGGGTGCGTCGCCGTCCGGTGGCATTGCGCTCACCGGTTCGCGCATCGGCACGGGTTCGATCACCGTGGTGCCGTCCTACGTATCGCGTAACTCGGGCACGGACTGGTACAGCACGCTGACCGCGCAGACCGTCACAACCAATGCGGTTACGGGACAGGCGACCTTCACGTTCGCGTGGGAAGCCGCCGACAGGATTCCTGCCGCCGCCTCGCGCAACGACGTCTGGTTCGGCACGCCTTCGGGCGCGCAGCCGTTCAATGCGGCCAACGTCGGAAGCCTCGCCAACCTCTGCAACAGCCCGCAATCGGGCATGTCGCTCTGCACACCGACCGAACTCGCCGCCCTGGGAGCGCCAGGGCCGCTGATCACGCTCGAGGACGCCATCGCCTATCTCAAGGGCGACCAGAGCAAGGAAGCCGAGCGGAATCCCGGCGGCACGCTGCGCTTTCGAACCACCCGCCTGGGCGACATCGTCAACGCAACGCCCATCGTAAGCTCGCCGCTCGACAACTACGGCTACCAGTCGATGCCCGCGCCTTTTGGCGGTGCCAGCTACGACGCATTCCTCGCCGCGAAGAAGCTCAGCAATCGCTCGATGGTGTACGCGGGCAGCAACGAAGGCATGCTGCATGGCTTCGACGGACGGACCGGTGTGCTCGGCGGCATCGAGCGCTTCGCGTATATCCCGCAGGCCGTGCTCGGGCACATGGGCAACCTGCTGTTCCCTTACGATCCATTGCGCGGTGGTGCGCAGAAGTTCCAGCACCGTTACTTCGTCGATGGTCCGCTGACGGTTTCCGATGCGTATTTCGGCGGACGCTGGCAGACCGCGCTGGCGGGCTCGACCGGAGCCGGCGCGAAGAGCGTCTTCGCGATCAATGTCTCGAACGTTTCCCGGAACGTCGGCGCGATGGTGGCTTCCGATCGCCTGTGGGAAATCAACGATCAGGACACTTCGTTGCCACTGGCGGTCCGTAACAATCTGGGGAACGTGTTGGGACGGCCGGTGATCGTGCCGATCCGCACGGGCTCCGGATCCGGTCCCGTGACGTGGCGCGCGCTGTTCGGCAATGGTTACAACAGCGTCAGCGGCAAAGCGGTGCTCTTCATGGTAGACATCGCTCCGGGTACACCGGTCGTCACCATGGTTGAAGCCGTCGAGGCATCCGCACCCGCCGGCACGAACGGATTGGGCAATCTGGTGGCGATCGACCGTTTCTCTCCTGCGACCGACGGAACGCTCACCAAGCGTTCGCGCGACGGCTTCGTGGACACGGTCTATGCCGCCGACCAGAAGGGCGCCATCTGGAAGTTCGACGTGCGGGCTGCGACTCCCACTAATCAGACGGTGCCACTGTTCACGACGCTGCAGTACACGGCTGGCGCGGAAGCCGGTACTCGCCAGCCGATCCTCGGTGGCCTGACCGCCGCCCCAGGTCCTGGTGGCGGCGTGCTCGTGTACTTCGGCTCCGGCAGTTTCTCGTTCAACGGCGATGTGTCGGACACCACCCTGCAGACCTTGTACGCGGTGCTGGATCGCGGCACAGGTGGAACGGTCGCGCGCAGCAGTCTGCTGCAGCAGACCATCATCAGCACTACCGGAGGCTTCCGGACGACCTCTTCCAATCCCATGGAGGCGGGCAGGAACGGCTTTTATATCGACCTTCCGCCCGGCGAACGCTTCGTCGGTTATCCGCGCATCGAAAGCGGCGTGCTGTTCATGCCGACGTACGAGGCAAGCGCTCCCACCGGTTGTCGCGCGGTGGGCAACAACTGGCTCTACGGCCTCAATGCGTTGAACGGCGCGGCGGGTCTGTCGGCGGCGCGCCTGGGATCGCCCACGGGCACCTCGCCCGGTGCCGGTACGGGTGCGCTAAACCTCGAGACCGGCGGAACCGCACCTGTTCGCGACGTCGCAGTGCTGACATCGCCGCGGCTGCCTCCGCTTGCAGCAACGGCGACTCCTGCCGAAGTCGCCGCAGCGCTCGCGGCGCAGTGCGCCATGATCGTCCAGGTCGCCGGCGCGCCGCCCATGTACCTGCCGCGGGCCTGCGGTCGTCAATCCTGGCGGCAGCTGCAATGACACGGGGATTCGACATGACGTCATCGAGCGAAACCGCGCGGCCTTCTCTTACAGCAGGCCGCGCGTCGAAAAAGCCGCGCGGGTTCACGCTGATCGAGCTCGTGATCGCGATCGCGATCATCGGGATACTCACCGCCATCGCGCTGCCGATGTACGGCGATGCGGTCCGCAAGTCCCGCCGCGGCAACGTCAAGTCGATGGTGGCGGAGATCGCACAACGCTATGAGCGTTTTCACTCCGTGAACAACACCTACGTCGGCGCTTTCGCCGCAGTGGTGCCCGCGGCCGATCGCAACTCGCCGAACACCGCAGACGCGACAAACCGGGCTTATGCCATCACGGCCGTCGAGGCGGCAAACACGTTCCTCATCACGGCGACGCCGGATAACGGGCAGGTGGATGACGTGCGTTGCATGACCCTGACGCTCAGCCAGGCCGGGGTGCGCACCGAGAGCGGCACCGGTACCGTTGCCGACTGCTGGTAGCGACCCAATCCTCATCGTGGATCGGAAAAGCAAAAGGCCGCATCGCTGCGGCCTTTTCCGTGGTTGGCTCCCGAGGTCAGACTCGAACTGACGACCCTCTGATTAACAGTCAGATGCTCTAACCGGCTGAGCTACTCGGGAAGGGCCGCATAGTCTAGTGACCACCCGCGCAAGGTCAAGCGCGCTTCACGGTCGCTTTCGAGCCAATCAGCGCTCGAGCGCAAGGAGCTTGAGTTCGAAGGATTCGCCGTCGGGCTCCGACTGCACGATCCGCACCGGCACGAACCCGCGGTCCACGGCCAGCCAGCTTTCCGTGGTCCTTCCGGGCGTGGCCCGCAGGCGGATGACGCGGATGGTGCGCAGCTTGCCCACCGGTGAATCAATCGTCTCGCGCGCGCCGACCCGATACCGCTCCTCCTCGAACTCATCGCGGTCGACCACGCGGTACACGAGATCGCCCTGTGCTCCGCGGGCCAGGTCCATCGACAGGGCGAGCGTCACCAGTTGCCGGTCGACGACTGCGGTGCGATAACCGAACCGGTGGGTCCGATCCTTGTCGGTACTGACGATCGTTCCGGCATTCGCGTCGACGGTGACGTTCCGCTGCCGATTCTTCCACGCGGCCTTCTGACGGTATGAGTAACGCATGGTTTCGGGACGGCCTCCGGCGATGCGGAAGCTAGATTCCTCGATGATCTCCACGCGTGCGAGCGCCGCCAGGCCTTCGGTTCCGTGTGTTTCCGAACGCAAGCGCCATGCGGCGCCCTCACGGGACAAAGTCACGACGGCCTGTCCCAGCGTGCCGCCGTTGCGCGAAACCTGGTAACGGGCGCGATACGGGGCTGGATCGGAATCCACCGACGTCGCCGCTGCTGCCGCGAAATCACCGCGCAGCAGCACAATGGAGCCCGCGACCGCCAGAGTCAGCAGCGGCACTTGTCGTGCCCATTTCATTCCTGTTCGCAAAAAAAACTCCTCGGCTGCATGTCAGTTTCCCTTCGACTGCATCGATGGCGGATGGTTCGTGTCGCGCGACGATCGGGAAACTTCTGATCTTTCAACAGCCGCCGCCAGCTGTTCAGTTGCAGCGCTGCAACTGATCGCGCTGGCCGAGCTGCAACGGAGCGCGCAAGGGTTGCCCGCAGTGCATGACGTCACCGTTCGGCACGAACGTGATGTCTCCGACCGACGCCGCCGCGACACACGCCACGAGAAGCCGATGCTCAAGCGGAAGCAGGCGCAGCGCGAGCGTTTCTGCGTCGTCGCCCGGACGCACGGGCATGCTGGCCTGCGCGATCAGCGGTCCTCCGTCGAGTTTGCGCGTGACCCGATGCACACTTGCGCCATGCAGGGATTCCCCTGCCTCGAGCACGCGGCGATGCGTGTCGAGGCCGCGGAACGCAGGCAGCAGGGAGGGATGGATGTTGATCATCGGCGCGCTGGACTCCAATGCCGCATCGCCGATGAGGCGCATGAAGCCCGCGCAGACGATGAGATCCGGGCGACTGGCAGCGACCGTAGAAAAGAGTGCTCTCTGGAAGGGCGCTTCCGCGCCGAACTCCGCCACGCGCATGCACAGCGCCGGAACGCCAGCCTTCGCGGCCCGCTTCAGCGCGAGCGCCTTGGGACGATCCGAAAACACGCCAACCAGCTCGATGCCCAGGCCCTCGTCACGCGCATCCACGAGTGCCTGCAGGTTGGACCCGCGGCCCGAAACGAGCACTGCGACGCGATAGTGCACGGACGAGCCCTGATCAACCAATACGCACTCGCGAACCGTCTGCAACCGGCACCACGCGGCCGATGGGCCAGTTGTCAAGCGCGCTGAGCGCGAGTCGACGTGCGATATCGGACGCGTCGCTTTCAGCGCAGATCACCACGAAGCCGATGCCGCAGTTGAACGTCCGCCACATTTCCTGCGGCGCGATCCCGCCGGCACGGGCGAGCCAGTCGAACAGCAACGGGCGGGGACAGGCCTGCGCGTCGATGTCGACAGCCAGTCCATCGGGAACCACGCGGATGATGTTCTCCGTCAACCCGCCCCCCGTAATGTGCGACAACGCATGCACAGGGCAGTCCCGCAGCAGCGCCAGCATGGGCTTTACGTACAGTCGCGTCGGGGCGAGCAACGCATCGGCCAGCGACGCAGGGCCGAGTGGCATGTCGAGTGGCGTGCCGGTTTGCTCGAGGACGCGCCGGATGAGGGAGTAACCGTTTGCGTGCGCTCCCGACGACGCCACGCCGATCAATACATCTCCAGCAGCCACCGCGCGGCCGTCCAGCAGCCGCGATTTCTCCACGGCGCCCACGCAGAATCCGGCCAGGTCGTATTCGCCGGGCGGATACATGTCGGGCATCTCCGCGGTTTCGCCGCCGAGCAGGGCGCAGCCGGATTCCTCGCAACCCCGCGCGATTCCGCCGATCACGGCAGCAGCGACTTCGACGTCGAGCTTGCCGGTCGCGAAATAGTCGAGGAAGAAGAGCGGCTCCGCGCCTTGTACCAGCACGTCGTTGACGCACATGGCGACGAGATCGATCCCGATCGTGTCGTGCCGGCCGAGCTGGTGCGCGATCTTGAGTTTGGTGCCGACGCCGTCGGTGCCAGAGACCAGCACCGGCTCGCGGTAGCGCCCGCCGAGTTCGAACAGGCCGCCGAATCCGCCGAGACCCCCCAGCACGCCCTCGCGCCGGGTGCGCGCGACCATGGGCTTGATGCGCTCCACCAGCGCGTTGCCCGCGTCGATGTCGACGCCGGCGGCTCGATAGGTCAGGGGAGTGGACATCGAACCTGCGCGCGCACGCGAATGCCGGTAGCGGAACGCGCGATGATAGACGTTGCGGGCGGCATTGGGCAGACTGCAAGTCGCGGAATGCCGGCGGTGCAGTGTCGCCGCGGGTTGCACGAGCACGGCAAATCGCCTTCGAACGGTACTGGATCCCATTGGCATGAAGCGTCTTTTTTTCCTGTTCCTCGCGGGTTTCATCGGCGCTGCGCTGTCAACTGCCACGCAGGCGGTGGAGCTCTACACCGGCAGCGTCACCGTCGCCAACCAGGGTGCGGGCGAGCGGGCCCGAGCCTTGCCGCTCGCGCTGCGCCAGGTGCTCGTCAAGGTTTCCGGCGATGCGCGCGTCGCCGATAATCCGGGTGTGACGGACGCGCTCGGCCAGGCTGGGGCGATCATGCTGCAGACGACCTATCGCGAGGATGTCCTGACCGGTGCAACCGGCGTGCAATCGAAGGCGACGACGCTGCTCGCCGAGTTCGACCGCGCAGGCGTCGACGCCATCCTGCGCAAGGCGGGACGCCCAATCTGGACGAGCGATCGCCCCGCAGTGCTGGCCTGGCTCGTGATCGAGAGCGGCGCGGCCCGCCAGGTCGCGAGTGCCGGCCAATCCGCGGCGCTCGGTGCGCTGCTGCGCCAGGCGGAGCATCGCGGGTTCGATGTGGTGTTGCCGGCGTGGGACTACCAGGACCAGGGCCGCGCACCGATAGAAAGCCTCTGGCTTGGCCAGTTGAGCGCGCTGCGCGCGGCATCGGCGCGTTACGGCACGCGCACTGCGGTGCTGGCGCGATTGCGCCGTACGGCGGACGGTTGGAACAGCCGCTATTCGCTCGTCGACCTGAGTCGCCAGGGCAAGGCGGAAGAGTGGCTCGCCATTCACCCGAGCTCTTCCGCTGCGCTGGCGGACGCGATCGATGGGAGCGCCGACCGCCTCGCCGCGCGTTTCGCGACCAGCTCCGATGACCTGCTGAACGCCAGCTACGATGCGCGCGTGGCAGGCGTGCGTTCCGGTGCGGACTATGGGCGGATACTGAGTTACCTCAACGGTCTGCACGTCGTCCAGGCGGCCGAAGCGGCGGGCGCGGAAGGAGATCGACTGCTCCTCAAACTCGACCTGCGCGTGACGCCGCAGCGATTTGCCACGATGCTGGAGGGAGATGGAATTCTCGATGTCGTGCAGTTGCCGCCGAGCCTGGAAACCGGGGCCGACCCCTTTGGACCCGATCCTGACGCCGTGATCAGCGCAAGCGACGGCGAATCCTCGCCGGCTGCGGAACCCGTGCCACTGGCCGCGGAGTCGTTGCCCGTGCTGGAACTTTCGCTGCGCCGGTAAGCGCGGGCAGTCCCTCGCATGTCGTTCCTGCGGCACATTCCCAACGCCATCTCGGTGTTGCGCATGTTCGCCGCCGTTCCACTCGCGTGGGCGATCTCCGCGGGGGACCACGTGCCTGCACTTGCCTGGGCGCTCGCGGCGGGCGCCTCGGACGCCCTCGACGGCATTCTCGCCAAGCGGTTCGGGTGGCAGAGCGAACTGGGTGGACGCCTCGACCCGCTTGCCGACAAGTTGCTTCTGTTCGCTGCCACCCTGGCGCTGACGCTCGCGGGTGACCTGCCGCTCTGGTGGCTCGCCTTGTCCGTCGGCCGTGATGTGGTGATCGTCGCGGGTGCCGCCGCCTACCACCGGCTGATCGGTCCGCTGCCTGTGGCGCCCAGCCGCCTTTCCAAGCTCACGACGCTGCTGCAGATTGTCCTGGTCCTCGCTGCGCTCATCGAAGCCATCGAAGGCGTGCATTGGCTTTCGCGGGCGACCGACATACTGCTGTGGCTTGCAGCGGCGACGACGCTGGCGAGCGGCGTACACTACGTTTTCACCTGGAGCAGGCGCGCGAGGCGCGAATGGCCGCATCGAACCCCACCGTGATGCACCGCGCGCAACGCTGGCAGCTGTTTGCCGCCATCGTCCTGATCGGATTCCTTATCTGGGTGCTCGGCCCGGTGCTGACGCCGTTTGCAGTGGCCGCGATCCTCGCGTACGTCGTCGACCCGCTGATCGATCGTCTGGTACGCGCGGGTATGTCCCGCACCTGGGCCGTGGTCCTGGTCACGCTGTTCCTGCTGCTGATGATGGTGCTGGCGTTGATCCTGCTGTTGCCCGCATTGCAGCGGCAGATCGTGGAGCTGATCGAAAGCGTGCCGCGCTACGTAGCCTGGTACAACGAGCGGGCCGTGCCCTGGTTGAGCGAACGGCTGCGCTTGCCGATGGAGACTTTCGACCCGCAGCAACTCGGGGATGTTCTCCGCCAGAACTGGGAAAAGGCCGGCGGCCTGCTTGCGACCGTGCTGGCCTGGTTTTCGCGCTCGGGGCTGGCGCTGCTCGGAATCCTGATCAACCTGGCCTTGATTCCGGTCGTGACGTTTTATTTCATGCGCGACTGGGACCGCATGATCGCCGCGTTGCACAACCTCGTGCCCAGGCCCATCGAACCCGTGGTCACGCGCCTGGCTCGCGAGGCCGACTCGACGCTGGGAGGATTCCTGCGCGGCCAGTTGCTGGTGATGATCGTGCTCGGCTTTGTGTACGGTTTCGGCCTCATGATCGCGGGAGTGGACTTCAGCCTGCTGATCGGCCTCATTGCCGGCCTCGTCAGTTTCGTCCCCTATCTCGGAGGCGTGGTGTTCGTGGGCGCGGGCACGATCGCAGCGCTCGTGCAGCACGGTGACCTCATCCACATCGTGTACGTGCTGATCGCCTTTTCCGTTGGACAGGTGCTGGAAAGTTTCTTCCTGACTCCGTGGCTGGTGGGCGACAAGATCGGCATGCATCCGGTTGCCGTCATGTTCGCAGTGCTCGCGGGCGGGCAGCTCTTCGGCTTCGTGGGCGTGTTGCTCGCACTGCCGGTGGCGGCGGTCGCGATGGTGCTGCTGCGTTTCGCCTACGGCCGATACCTGGAGAGCCGTTTTTACGGGGGCTCGGTAACCGTCACTGCCCCGGCAGCACCGCCTGGCCACGAAGTGCACCTGGTTTCGGCCGACGGACAACCGCTGCCGCTCGCTGCAGCCGAGCCGGCCGCTGGACCGTGACCGATCCGCAGTTGCCGTTGCAATTGCGATTTCCTTCGCACCAGCGTTTTGCCGACTTCGAAGTGGGGGCCAACGCGGCCCCGGTTCGCGCAGCGCGCGCCGCGGCGCAAGGAGACGCTTCCGCGTATCTGACAGGTCCCGCTTCGAGCGGGAAAAGCCATCTGCTCATCGCAGCCTGTCAGCAAGCTGAGCGGGCGCAGTACCTGCCGATCGCCCATCTTTCCGAACAAGCTGCGAATGCGCTGGCTTCCGTGTCCGGTCCCGGTCTGGTCGCGGTCGACGAAATCGATGCCCTGGCTGGCGACCCGTATGCCCAGATCGCATTGTTCGATCTGTTCAATCGCATGCGGGAAACGGGTGGCACATTGCTGATCGCGGCCCGGGCCACGGCGCTGCGCCTGCCTCTGGAGCTTCCCGACCTCGTTTCGCGCCTGGCAAGCCTGCCTGCGTTCGACCTGGCTCCGCTCGACGAGGATGCGCGCCGCGCGGCATTGATCCGCCACGCAGGCAGTCGGGGCCTCGAACTGGATGAGGCGGTGCTCGACTTCCTGTTCCGGCGCCATGCGCGCGACCTTTCAGCGCTGATGCGAATGCTTGATCGCATCGATCGCGAAAGCCTCGCCGCGCAACGTCGAGTGACGGTGCCCTTCCTGCGGCGCATGATCGGATTGCCCAGCGCAGACGCCTAGCTGCGGCGTGCCGATTGAAGGCGCACGTCCAGTTCGGCCAGTCTCTCGGGGGTCCCGACGTCCGTCCATTCACCTTCGTGCAGCTCGCCAGTCACAAGATTGCGCGACATGGCCGCGCGCAGCAGCGGCAACAGCGGAAAGCGCGGGCGATGCAGCGGCGTGGTGCCAGCCGCACCGATGGCTTCGCGCCAGCCATCAAGTATGGACATGCGATAGACGCCGAGGCCGGAATACGTGAATCTCGGGTCGCCCGTGGCGTTGAGTAAGCCATCGGTGTCCAAATGGAAATCCCCCTGCGCAACATGGGCGGGATTGCGCACCATGACCAGATGCGCCGCGCGGGTCGAAACATTCGTCAACCGCGCGAAGTCGTAGTCCGTCCAGATGTCTCCATTGACCAGCAGGAAAGGGTCCTCGCCCACTGCTGCCCTCGCATGCAGAAGCGCACCCCCGGTTTCAAGTGGTTCGTCGCCTTCGTCGGAATAGCTGATGCGTACGCCATAGCGTGCGCCATCGCCGAGCGCCGTATGCAGCGCAGCCGACAGCCATGCGGTGTTCACGATGACATCGCGGAGTCCGAGCGCAGCCAGCTTTTCCAGGTGCCAGACGATGAGCGGCTTGCCCCCTGCGTCGAGCAGCGGCTTGGGGGTGGCCCACGTGAGCGGCCGCATGCGCTCGCCGCGCCCTGCGGCGAGGATCAGGGCTTTCATCGCACCGGAATGCGGAGGTCGCGTCCGTCTATCCAGCGTTCGAGAATCGCAGCCAGTGGCTTGAGTTCCTCGTAGCGCGAGGCGACGCGAAGCGTGTAACCCCACACGCGCGGCAGGTCGGCGAGGTACTGGCGCTTTCCGTCGCGATACCAGAGCCGGGAGAAAATCCCCAGCACCTTGAGATGACGGTGGACGCCCATCCAGTCGAACCAGCGCAGGAAGGTGACCCGGTCGGCCTGCGTGAGTCCCGCGGCTGCGAGCCGCAAGCGGTATCGCTCGACCCACTCATGCACACGCTCTTCGGGCCACTCGATGTAGCAATCGCGCAGCAGCGACACCAGGTCGTATGCAATGGGACCCCGCACCGCGTCCTGGAAATCGATGATGCCTGGTGAATTGCGTTCGGTGATCAGGAGGTTGCGGCTATGGTAATCCCGGTGCACGAATACCCGTGGCTGCTCCAGGGCGCCCTCGCACAGCGTGTGGAACGCCGCTTCCAGCGTGTCGTCACCGCCGCGCTGCGGCGTCACCCCGAGGTGCTTGCGCACGAACCACTGCGGCAGCAAATCCAGCTCCTGTCGGAGCCGCCGGCTGTCGTAGGTGGGCAACTCCTGCGTTGAGAGATCGCGCTGCATGATGAAGAGCGCGTCGATCGCGTCGCCGTAAAGCTCCTCGACGCTGTCATCGTTGAGTGCAGGCAGATAGGTCCGGTCGCCCAGATCCTCCAAGAGGATGAAGCCATTGGTGAGATCGCTGGCGTAGACATCCGGGGCGTGCAGGCCCGCGGCGCGCAATCGATCGGCGATCATCAGCCACGCCCCGATGTCTTCGCGTTGCGGCGGCGCGTCCATGAGAATGGGCGAGTTGTCTACGTTCCGCACGCGCCAATAGCTGCGGAAGCTCGCGTCTGCGGAAGCGGGCACGATCCTTGGGCCCGGCTGTCCGGTCACTTGCCTGACCCAGTCGGCGCGCAGCTGGGGTCGGTCTCCACGATTGAGGAGCGCGTCCATCTCCTGCGTGGAGGGAATCTTCAAGCCTGGAGCGAGTTTTCGCACGACGCGCGCCGTTCACCGCAATGAATGGAGTCTAGGCGAACGTGATGCCGTTGGCCGTTTGCCCGAGCACCGGGTCAGCCACAGGTCAGCGAATTCGCCGAGGTAGCGCGGTTTGGTCGCATACAGTACCATTTCGGTCCTGTTTATCGGCGATACTGAAATGCTGCGCGTCTCCCGCCTTACCGACTATTCCTGCGTGCTGATGTCATGTCTGGCCGCGGCGCCGGGTGAAGTCCTGAGCGCTGCAGACCTCTCGGTGCGCGCGCGGCTTGAATTGCCCACGACCAGCAAGCTCCTGAAGCGATTGAGTCGCGGCGGACTGGTGGAGTCGTTCCGCGGCCCCCAGGGCGGTTACCGGCTGGCGCGGGCGCCAGTGTCCATCACCCTCGCCGACATCGTGGTGGCGATGGAGGGTCCGATCGGCATGACGGAGTGCAGCGTGCATGCGGGACGCTGCAGTTTTGAAGCGCATTGCGGAGCGCGCAGCAACTGGCGGCGGGTCAGCGACATCGTGGTGGCGGCGCTAACCGGCGTGACACTGGCTGACATGGTGCCACCTGCGGCGTCGTCGCAGGGGCAGCGCACACGCCCGTCCGCAGCCCTCACCCTGCGAACGGACTGAGTGCATGGCCGTCCAAGCACAAGCCCTCGAACGCCAACTGGCCAGCCGATACTCGGCCGGCTTCGTCACGGATATCGAAACGGAGTCGTTGCCGCCGGGCCTTTCCGAGGAGATCGTGCGCGCGCTGTCGGCGATCAAGCAGGAACCCGAGTGGATGACGCAGTGGAGGCTCGACGCTTACCGCCACTGGCTCACGATGCCGATGCCGGATTGGGCGAAGCTGCGCATCGCGGCAATCGACTTCCAGGCGTTGTCGTACTACTCGGCACCGAAGGCGAAGTACGCGTCGCTGGATGACGTCGACCCCAAGCTGCTCGAAGCGTACGACAAGCTGGGCGTGCCGCTGCACGAACGCGCGCGCCTCGCCGGCGTTGCGGTCGATGCGGTTTTCGATTCAGTGTCAGTGGGAACGACCTACCGGAAGGAGCTGGCGGACAAGGGCGTGATCTTCTGCTCGATGTCCGAGGCGATCCGCGAACACCCGGAACTGGTCCGGCAATACCTCGGCAGCGTCGTGCCGCGTGGCGACAATTTCTTCGCGGCGCTCAACTCCGCGGTCTTTTCCGATGGCAGTTTCGTATTCATACCGCGGGGCGTGCGCTGCCCGATGGAACTGTCGACGTACTTCCGCATCAACGCGGGCCATACCGGCCAATTCGAACGCACCCTGATCCTGTGCGAGGAAGGCGCCTATGTGTCGTACCTGGAAGGCTGCACGGCGCCGATGCGCGATGAGAACCAGCTGCATGCCGCCGTCGTCGAACTGGTTGCGCTGGACGATGCCGAAATCAAATACTCGACGGTGCAGAACTGGTATCCGGGCGACGAGGAAGGCCGCGGCGGCATTTACAACTTCGTGACCAAGCGCGGCGAATGCCGCGGGGCGCGCTCCAAGATTTCGTGGACGCAGGTCGAGACCGGTTCGGCGATCACCTGGAAGTACCCGAGCTGCGTGCTGCTCGGCGACGACTCGACGGGGGAATTCCATTCGGTGGCGCTGACACACCACCACCAGCAGGCCGACACAGGCACCAAGATGATCCACGTCGGCCGGCGCACCAAGTCGAAAATCATCAGCAAGGGCATCAGCGCGGGGCGCGGCCAGAACACGTACCGGGGACTCGTCAAGATCGAGCGTTCGGCGATCGGCGCGCGCAACCACACGCAGTGCGATTCGCTCCTGATCGGCAAGAAGTGCGGCGCGCACACCTTTCCCTACATCGAGGTCAAGCAGCCCGGCGCCACGGTGGAGCATGAGGCGACCACTTCCAAGATCTCCGACGACCAGATGTTCTACTGCCGCTCGCGCGGGATCAGCGAGGAGGATGCCGTGAGCCTCATCGTTGACGGATTCTGCAAGCAGGTGTTCCGCGAGTTGCCCATGGAGTTTGCTGTCGAAGCCAAGAAACTCCTCGACGTCTCGCTCGAGGGGGCTATTGGGTGAGGCAGGACTTGTCGCGCCACTGGCGCGACCTGCCGAACGCCCGAAACAGGATGTTTCGGGCAGGATTCGACTTGGCGAGCGCAGGATGCGCAGAGCCTAGTCGAACGTCACGAACCCGAGGACCGCTTCTCGAGCTACGCACGACGAAGGATGGCCGGCCCTGCCACGTAACCTCGCGCCGAACTTAACGAAACCAGGAACCGCTTCCCCAGTGCTCAAAATCCAAAACCTCCACGTCCGCGTCGCCGGCCGTGAAATCCTCAAAGGCCTCTCGCTCGAAGTCGCGGCGGGCGAGGTGTGCGCCATCATGGGTCCGAATGGCGCAGGAAAGTCCACGCTTGGATATGTGCTGGCGGGACGCGATGGCTATGAAGTCACCTCCGGTTCCGTCACGTTCGAGGGCCGCGACCTGTTCGGCCTCGCGCCCGAGGAACGCGCCGCGGCTGGACTGTTCCTGGCGTTCCAGTACCCCGTGGAGATTCCCGGCGTAAACAACACCTACTTCCTGCGTGCCGCGCTCAACGCGCAGCGCAAGGCGCGCGGCGAGCCCGAGGTGGATGCGGTCCAGTTCCTGAAGCTGGTGCGCTCGAAGCTCGAAGTGCTGCACCTCAAGGACGAGCTCCTGCATCGGGGCGTCAACGAGGGATTCTCGGGCGGCGAGAAGAAGCGCAACGAGATTTTCCAGCTTGCGGTGCTCGAGCCAAGGCTCGCCATCCTCGACGAAACCGATTCCGGCCTCGATATCGATGCGCTGCGTACGGTCGCTGAAGGCGTCAACGCACTGCGCTCGCCGTCGCGCGCGTTCATCGTGATCACGCACTACCAGCGGCTGCTCGAATACATACGGCCGGACGCGGTCATGGTGCTTGCCGACGGCCGGATCGTGGAGCGTGGTGGTCCGGAGCTCGCCGAGCAACTCGAGGCGCACGGCTACGCGTGGGTAAGGGATCGGATCGCTCCCGCGGCGTCGGCTGCGGCAACCGCGCAATGAGTGCGCTGCTCGATTCGCTGGCCGCAGGCTTCGCGGGCGACGCGACGTGCCGCGCTGCGCTCGACGACGCACTGCGGCTCGGGTTGCCGCAGCCACGCAGCGAGGCATGGAAGTACACATCGTTGCGTGCGCTCGAGCGTCGCAGTTTTTCCGCCAGCACGGCTGCCGCGTCGGTGCCGGGCGCACAGCTCGAGTCCATTCCGTCGCCGCGGCTGGTCTTCGTCAATGGACACCCTGACGCCGTACTTTCGAACCTGGAGGGTCTGCCCGCGGGCGTCAGCATTACCGCGTGCGGGGACACTCGCTCCAGGTCCATTGCGAACGGTTCGACCGGCCACACCGCCGACGACGTGTTCGTTCGCATCGGGCTGGCATTGGCGACCCGGGGTGTTTCCCTGCATGCATCCGCCGGCACTCGCGCGGACTCGACTATCCATCTCGTTTTCGTTGGAACGACAACGGAAGCGGACCTGGCCTGGCACCTTCGAAACGAGATATCGCTTTCGGACGGCTCCGAGCTCACGGTCGTCGAACACCACCTGGCCTGCGGTCCGCACGCGCACCTGGACAACGGCGTGATGCACGTCGATCTGTCCAAGGGTTCCCGGCTGACGCACGCGCGCGTGCAGAGCGGGTCGAGCTCGGGTACTTCGCTGTTGCGCACGGAAGCGACGATCGCTGCGTCGGCACGCTACGAGCGCGTCGACCTGGAGTTGGGCGCGAGTCTGTCCCGTCACGAGCTCGTGGTCCGGATGACCGGGCCCGGTGCGGCGCTCGTGTCGAATGGCGTAATGCTGGCGCAGGGTCGACGCCACGTGGACACGCGTGTCCGCATCGAGCACGACTCACCCGAAAGTACCTCGCAATTGAACTGGCGGGGTCTGGCCACGGATCGCGGCCGGGTGGTGTTCCGCGGCGGGATCACGATCCATCCCGGTGCGGACGGCAGCGACGCCCGACTGTCCAACAAGAACCTGCTGCTATCGGATGCCGCGGAGATCGACACACAGCCCGTGCTCGAGATCCACGCCGATGAGGTGAAGGCCGCACATGGCGCCACGGTGGGCCAGCTCGATCCGGACGCGATGTTCTACCTGCGCGCCCGTGGCCTCGGTGAGGGGGAGGCGCGCATCCTCCTGACGGCAGCGTTCTGCCGCGAGCCGGTCGCCACCGTCTTCGACGGCCCGCTGCGCGACTTCCTCGTGTCCAGGGTTGATGACTCGTTGTCTGCGCTGCGCGGGGGTCTGTCGTGAGCGATGCAGCCGGGGCCATCGCCGCCGGTCCGGAAGTTGGGCGCCGGTTCGAGTGGGACGCACTGAGAGCCCGGTTTCCGGCACTGCGACGGCAGGTGCATGGCAAGCCCCTGGTGTATTTCGACAACGCCAACACCGCGCAGAAGCCCCAGAGCGTCATCGACGCGGTCACCTCGTACTACACGCACCACAACGCGAACATTTCGCGCGCAGTGCATACGCTGGGCGGCGAGGCCACCGAGCGTTTCGAGGGCGCGCGCACACGGCTCCAGAAATTCATTGGCGCGCCGCGTCGGGAAGAGGTGGTGCTCACTCGCGGGACCACTGAGGCGATCAATCTCGTGGCCTACAGCTGGGCAATGCCGCGCCTCGGTCCCGACGACGTAATCCTCGTCTCGGAGATGGAACATCACGCGAACATCGTTCCGTGGCAACTCGTCGCAGCCCGTACCGGCGCCATCGTCCGCGTGGTGCCGATTACGGATCGCGGCGAAGTCGATCTGGACGCTCTGCGCGGATTGCTCAGCGAGCGGGTGAAGTTGCTCGCGATTGCGCACGTGTCCAACGTGCTCGGCACGGTCAACCCGGTGCGCGACATCTGCGCTCTGGCGCGGACTCACGGCGTGCCGGTACTGGTGGATGGTTCGCAGGCGATGCCACATCTTCCGGTAAACGTCGCGCGCATCGGCTGCGATTTCTATGCGTTTACGGGGCACAAGATGTTCGCGCCGACCGGTACCGGTGCCCTGTGGGCTCGACGGGAGTGGCTGGAGGCCATGCCCCCGTTCATGGGTGGCGGCGACATGATCCGCACGGTGAGTTTCGAAGGGACCACGTATGCCGATCCGCCGCATCGGTTCGAGGCTGGCACGCCCAACATCGCCGGCGTGATCGGACTCGGCGCTGCCGTGGAGCTCCTCGCCGAATTGCCCTGGCCGGATGTGATTGCCAGGGAAGCCGAACTCCTTGCCCATCTCTGCGAGGCACTGGCAGGCGTCGACGGCCTGCGCATACTCGGCGACGCGCGTGACAAGGTCCCGACGGTGTCATTCACCGTGGAGGGCGTACACGCACACGACCTCGCAACCCTGCTGGACACGCACGGCATCGCGGTCCGTTCCGGGCACCATTGCGCGAGCCCCCTGATGCAGCATTACGGCGTCACCGCGTCGTGCCGCGCCTCGTTGGCGTTCTACAACACACATTCCGAAATCGACCGCTTTCGCGTCGCGCTCGACGCGTCGCTGGCGCTCTTGCGCTAGCCCATGCCCGACGAAATTGGTCCACGCCTTGCGTTCCGCTGGGCGAAACCTGCCGACGTCGATGCCATCGTCGGGCTCGTCGAGTCCGCCTATCGCGGAGAGGGCAGCCGGCGCGGCTGGACAACCGAAGCCGACCTCCTCGATGGCCAGCGAACGGATTCCGACAGCATCCGGGAACTCGTCGAGGGGCCCGATGACCGACTGTTGCTTGCACTACGCGACGCCGCGATCGTCGCCAGCTGCCATCTCCGCCGGGAAGGCTGCGAAACCTGCTTCGGCATGTTCGCCGTAGCGCCCGCGCTGCAGGCCGCCGGAATCGGGCGTGCGGTGCTGGCGGAGGCCGAGCGGCGAGCGCAGACTGAGTTCGATGCCGCGGAGATGCGCATGACTGTCATCGATTGCCGCGCAGAGCTGATCGCCTGGTACGAGCGGCGCGGTTACTCGCGTACCGGGCAGCATTCTCCCTTTCCGTATGGTGACGAAAGGTTCGGTCTGCCTCGTCGCCAGGACCTGCGCTTCGAGACGCTGCGCAAAATTCTGCAAGGGAAGAACGCATGAGCCGTTGGATACGAGTCGCGGGCCGGTACGAAATCGCGCCGGGGGAGTTCAGGGTGGTCTTCGACGACGACACCCCCATTGCGGTGTTCAACATCGACGGCGCTTTCCACGCGGTCGAAGACACCTGCACCCACGACGGCGGCGAACTCGCGGGTGGCAGCATCGATGGCTTCGCAGTCGAGTGCCCTCGACATGGCGCGCGCTTCGATCTCCGGACGGGCGAGGTTCTCGCCCCCCCAGCCGTCGTGCCGATCAGGGTGATGCTGGTCCGCGTTGAGGACGACGCGATCTGGACGCGCGATCCGCGCAACGACTAGCGCCTGGGCATCCTCCCGCCCTGTGACGGGAGGATGCCGTGCGCGAATGCTCAGCGAGTGACGACAGGCTTGAGCGCCGGTTTCGCCGGTGCCCGCGCTGCAGGTCCACCAAGGCCAATCAGGCCACGGTTCTTCTCGATGGTCTTGAGGCCGATGCCCTTTACGTTCGCGAGTTGATCGAGGCTTTTGAACGCACCGTGCTGCTTGCGATAGGCGACGATGGCCTCGGCCTTCGCCATGCCCACGCCGTTCATGGCAGCGGCAATCGTTGCGGCGTCGGCGGTGTTGACGTTGACCGGGGCTCCGGCGGCGAATGCAAGGGACGAGGCGAGTAGCAGCGACAGAAGCAGTGACTTGAGGGCGTGCATGACGATTCTCCGTAGGTTTGGGGAACGGTGGGCCGGCGGATGCCGGTGTCGTCAACTTAGACGTCCGCCCGCGGCGCTGCTGCGGCGCTTTGGCCCGCGCAAAGGTCAGAGACGGGTCAGCCGATTTGTGCGAAATCTCGCACCCCGCCGCCGGGATTCCGCGTATCGGTCGGGTTCGGGAGCGTGGCGTTAAACTGGCATGCACGAATCGATTGGGAATGAGATATGCAGAACGCCAGGATCCATGACTTCGTCAGTGGCATGTGGGACGACCAGATCGTCCCCCAACTCAGCGATTACATCCGCATTCCGAACAAGTCGCCGATGTTCGACGCGGAGTGGTCGGCCCACGGCTACATGAAAGAAGCAATGGACCTCATCGAAACGTGGGTTCGCGACCAGCCGATCGGCGGCATGCGGGTGGAACGCTTCCAGCTCGAAGGACGAACGCCACTGCTTTTCATTGAAATCCCGGGCAAGGGTGACGACACCGTGCTGCTCTACGGCCACATGGACAAGCAACCGGAAATGGTGGGCTGGGCGCCTGACCTCGGTCCATGGAAACCCGTGATCGCCGACGACAAGTTGTATGGACGTGGTGGCGCCGACGACGGCTATGCGACGTTCGCGTCGCTCACCGCGATCATGGCCCTTGCCGACAGCGGCCTCCCGCACGCCCGTTGCGTGGTACTCATCGAGGGCTGCGAGGAATCCGGCTCTTACGACCTGCCGTTCTATATCAATCACCTGGCGGACCGCATCGGCACGCCCTCGCTGGTCGTGTGCCTCGACTCGGGCGCCGGCAACTACGACCAGCTATGGCTGACCACGTCACTGCGCGGCATCGCGGGCGGTACGTTGCGCGTGAATGTGCTCGAGGAGGGCGTGCACTCGGGCGATGCTTCAGGACTGGTGCCCTCCAGTTTCCGGATCCTGCGCGGGCTGCTCGATCGCCTGGAGGACGCCCAGACCGGGAGGATCCGGCCCGAGGTCCTCTACGTCGATATTCCTTCCGATCGCCTCGGCCAGGCACGCGAAGTGGCCCAGGTGCTGGGGTCTTCGGTCTACGACAAGTATCCGTGGGCGGGTGCCACGCAGCCGATGGTGGCCGATCCGACCGAAATGCTGCTCAACCGTACGTGGCGGCCGGCATTGTCGATCACGGGCGCGGACGGACTGCCCAAGCTCGAGGATGCGGGCAACGTGCTGCGGCCCTACACCTCCGTCAAGCTGTCGCTGCGCCTGCCGCCGACGCTCGATCCCAACGTGGCGTCGGCACGGCTCAAGGAAATCCTCGAGAAGGAACCACCGTACGGTGCACGGGTGGAATTCGAGGTGGAAAAGTCCTCGCAGGGCTGGGCGGCGCCGTCACTGCATCACTGGCTGGCCGATTCCATCGACACGGCGTCGCGGGATTTCTTCGGGCCCAAATCCGCGGCAATGGGCGAGGGCGGGACGATCCCCTTCATGGGCATGCTGCAGGAACGGTTCCCGCAAGCGCAGTTCATGGTGACGGGGCTGCTGGGACCCAAGTCCAACGCGCACGGGCCCAACGAGTTCCTGCACATTCCAACCGGGAAGAAGCTCACGTCCGCTGTTGCAAAGGTGCTTACGGACCATTATTCGAATCGCGGCGATACGGGTGCCGTTGTACCGAACTGATCCGTTCGCCCGTGCCGTGCGCGCCTTCGCCGGGCGTCAGTCGTCGCGGTCTGATTCCAGCGCTTGGCCGCTGCGGTCCGTGTAGCGGGGCGCGTTGGCCGCCTGCCGCCACAACGCTGGCAGTCCCACCTGCAGCGCCTGCCAGGACAGCCACAGGAACAGCAGCGGAAACACGAGGGTCTGGATGATGAAGATCGCGATCAACTCGATGATCTTCTCGGTCATCTCACTCGCAATGTCCTTGAGGTGCTGCATCTTGCGTTCCATCGCCGCGCGCACGTCGATCTTGCTCGCGATGGCTTCGCGCGCATCGCCGAACCAGCGCCGCGTGCGATCGAGTAGCGTCGGCGGCGGTGCCGGTCGGGTAGGCTTCGCGGGTGGCGGCGAAGCGTCGTCGTTCATTGCCGCCTTGCCGATTGCCTCGCCTTCGCTCTTGAGCAGCGAGCTCGCCCGCTCGTACTCGTCCGCGAGGAACGCCTTGTAGGCTGCTTCCGATGCGAGAGCGGACAGCGGCACCGCGAAGCGCACGATGATGAGCACCAGCAGCAATGGACGCAGCCAGTCGAGTCCGACACGGGCGCCCTGGCGCCCGTCCATGCTGAGCAGAAGGTACGCTCCGATGGCGAGACTGAGCACGACCCACAGCGGCGTCCAGCCGCTGACGTTGAGCAGGAGCTTCTGCAACCCGAGCGACGCCGACGCCATCAGCATGATCCCGGAGAATCGCTCGACCAGATCGTTGACCGGATCCAGCAGTTCGCCGGGCGACAAGGTCAATCCCACGCCAGCGGGTTGCAACGCCAGTTCAGTTCCCTGGGCCGCCGATATCACCGCATCGATGCCGCGCGCGATCGCGAATGCGGCGAGCGCCCGCTTCAGGGAAGCATCGATCTGCGCCTCGGCGGCGGTGTCCAGCGCGGGCCACCAGCACAGCAGCAACAGCGCGAATCCAAAAACGATCTGCACCCACAAAGGCACGGAATGACGCATGGGAGCGGCGCGCAGATCCATGCCGCGATGGTAGCGTGCCGCCCGTCCTGCTTGCGCCGGTGTGGGTACTCGTCAGGCGGCAGTCAAGTCTTCGCCTTACACTTCCTCACTCAATCGATTCCACGGAGCCGCCATGCAAATCCTCATGACCATCCTCATCGGCTTCGTCGTCGGTTTGCTCGCGCGATTCCTCAAGCCCGGCAACGACCGGATGGGGATCATTCTCACAACCCTTCTGGGCATCGGCGGATCGCTTGCGGCAACTTATGTCGGACAGGCGCTCGGCTGGTACAAGGCGGGCGAACCTGCGGGCTTCATCGGTGCGCTGATCGGCGCGGTCATCCTTCTGCTCATCGTCCAGCTCGTGCGACGCAAGCGCTGAGGCGCGCATGCGTCGCTGATCGCGCGTTCCCGGTTCAAGGGGCAGCGACGAAACGGTCGCCGTTCCATGTCAGTCGGCCGGCGCGCTCTCCGTTGGGGTTGAACACTTCGAGTGCCTTGCCCGCTGCGACTGGAAAGTACTGGTGGTCGAACCGGTATCCGTCGATCAACTCGCAACCCACTCTTTCCCAGCCCCTGGCGTCGCTGCGCCAGATGCCTTGGGACACGCCACGGACGCCGAGCGTCACCACCGCCACCACGGTACGGCCCGAGCTGTCAGCGAAGGTGCCGAGCGTGTAGCCATCCGCGTCTGCGCGATGGTCGAAGGTGCGCAGTTCGCGTTTGACCTCCAGGAATCCGGCGGCAGGATCGAGACTCTGCAGTCGCTCGCTTCCGGTGGCCAGCACCGCCTCGCGCTGTGCGCCGCTCATGCCGATGATGCCTTCCGGCAGTTCGCGGAACAGGACGGCAGGATCGCGGGTGCTCGGTGGCGTTCCCACCACGTCGAAGCGCATGGCCGCGCAGACAGCACTCTGGCGCTGGATCGGAATGTTGGCCGACGCTGCGATACCCCCCTGCGCGGTCAGGGTGCATTCCTGCCCTGGTCGACCCGTGAGTTCCATGAGGTTCGGTGGCGGCGTACTCGCACAATTGCCGGACCGGGTCTCGGTGACGATCTGCACGCGCCAGCCGTTCGCATTGGGCGCCATGATGAATTTGGCGGGGCCTGAGGTCGCGCCGTCCTTCAGTTCGACCGTCACGCTGCCGTCGGTGCCCCGCGCCCAAGACGATGTGGCATCGCCGTCGCTCGCGAGGTAGCGACAGATGACGGAGCGGTCTGCCGGATTGCTGCTGGCATATTCGAAGGCACGGGGCTGGTCCGCATTGAAATCGAGTGCAAATCGGATGCCGTCAGCGCCCATGCAATCCATGCGGTTGGCGTCGGTCACCGGGACCGGCGGAACGACTTCGGGAGCGGCGACCTTGGGCGCGGGCGTGGCGGCCGGTGCGGCCATCGGTGCGGGTTCGCGCGAACATCCGATCGCGATAAGCGCGGCCAGGGGCGCGAACGCCAGACTGGGCATTGCGCGGGAGTAGCGGCGTGAATTCTGGATCTGCATGCGTGGCTCCTGACAGGTCGGGAAGGCGGCGCGGGGTTGCGGGCGCGGAGTATGCACAGTCCATTGTTCGCTTCCGGTTAATGGCTCCCTTTGGCATTCAGTTTCGCAAGGCGGTACGGCGTCTGGCCAGCCGCAGCATCTGGCTGCAGAAGCGTCCTCGCCCATGGCGGCGTGTCACGGCGTGGCAGAATCAGGCGATGCGAATTCCCCGGGTGCATCTACCCGTTGTCCTGCACGAGGGGGCCGAGCACGACCTGCCCGCGGGGGCGGTCGATCGTCTGGTGCGGGTGCTGCGATTGCCCGCCGGTCGCGAAGTGCGTGTGTTCGACGGGCGCGGCGCCGAGTTCAAGGCGATCCTCGTCGAGGCGGGTAAGCGTGGCGCCCGCATCCTGGTGCAGCAATCGCTGCCCGCCGCCGCCGCATCGCCTCTCCGCGTCACGCTGGCGCAAGCGCTGGCGCGCGGCGAGAAGATGGACTGGATCTTGCAGAAGGCCACTGAACTCGGTGTCGCCTCGATCCAGCCGATTCTGACCGAGCGCACCGAAGTGCGGCTGGGCGAAGAGCGCAGTGAGCGCCGGATGGCGCATTGGCGAGGCATCCTGACCGGCGCCTGCGAGCAGAGCGGTCGTGCCGACCTGCCGTCGCTCGAATCGCCGCTATCGCTACCGGAATGGCTCGCGCAACTCGTTGGTGTGATCGCGCCCGTCGACCAGATGCGCGTGTTTCTTGATCCCGAGGCGGACTCGGAATTCGCGGCTACGGATTTCGAACCGCGCGCATTGATCGCGGCGGTGGGACCCGAGGGTGGGTTCAGTGCACGCGAATTGTCCATGTTCGCGCAAGCCCGATTCGAAGGCTGTCGACTGGGCCCCCGAGTGCTGCGCACGGAAACCGCCGGCATCGCGGTGCTCGCCATCGCGCAGGCACGCTGGGGTGATCTCGGCCGGGCCGGCTGAGCGGCTAGAATCGCGCGTCGTTTCCGGAAATTGATCGAATGCCCGAGCGGTTGCTCATCCGGTACTCCGGCCCGCGCGTGCCGCTGCGGGGCTGGCGCGTCGGCGATGCCGGGGCGACAGCGCTGGGTTCGGTCGACGTCGCGTCGGGATGGCCCGGCGAACTGCCGGTGTGGATCGTCGTCCCGGCGCAGGATGTCGGGTACGCGCGCACCCGGATCGGCGTGCGCAATCGCGAGCAGCTGGCCAGGGCCGTGCCCTTCGCACTCGAGGAGCAGCTGGCCGAGCCGGTCGAGCAGCTGCATTTCGTCGTCATCGCGCGCATCGACGGGACGCAGGACGCCTGGTGGATCAATCGGGCGAAACTGCAGCACTGGATCGAAGACCTCGCGGCGCGCGGCATTTCGCCGACGGTGCTCCTTTCCGAAGCGGCGCTGCTCGTCGAACACCCCGATGCTCCCTCTGTAACGCGCGACCATCAGCGTGCGCTGGTGATGGGCGACGAGGCCAGGACCAGCTTGCCGCTGTCCGTGCGTGACCAGTTCGAGGCGGAGGCGCCGCCGCCCGCCCTGGACGCGCCTGCCTCGCCGACACTTGAAGCCCTGCTGGTGTCCGCTGCGGCCCTTGCGCCGACCCGGCCGGGCTCGAACCTGCTCTCCGAAGGGTTCACGGCGCGGCATGCGACGGCTCCCATGCGCTCCCTGTGGCGCGCCGCAGCGGCGCTTGCGCTGGTCGCCGTCGTCTTGTCCGCGGGCTGGCTGTTCGCCGACACCGCGAGGCTTGAAAAGCGACGAACGGAGTTGTTCGAACAACAGCAATCGATTTATCGAAGCGTCGTGCCGGACGCGTCTGCGGTGCCCGATCCCGTAGGGCAACTGCGCGGCCTCGACCGGTCGCGCGGTGCGACGGGCAGCGACTTCCTGGCGCTCGCGGCGGACGCGGCGTCGTTGCTCGGGTCGAGCCCCCAGGTGAAGCTGCAGCGGCTGGACTGGCGCAGCGAGGTGCTCGAGTTGACTCTCATCGGTACCGATGTCGCCGCAATCGACGCTTTCCGCGAGCAGTGCGCGCAGCTGCCCGGAACCGACGCGCAGCTTGGCGCGGTGGGAAGCATCGCGGGCGGGATCGAGGGCAAGATCCAGCTGCGTCGGCGCCCGACATGAGAGCCTGGTTGAACGGACTCGCCCCCCGCGAGCGCCGCCTACTGGCTGGGGGCGCCGTTGTTGGCGTCCTTCTGCTGCTGTGGGCGTTCGTTCTGTTTCCGCAGCAGCGTGCCCATCGCGCCGCAGTCGAAGCGGTGGCGAACTCGGAACGCGACCTTGCCTGGATGCAGCAGACAGCGCCGGCACTGCGCGGCAGCAGCGTCTCGAATGCCAGCGCGCGAAGCGCGGGGCGATCGTTGCTGGCCGAGGTCGATTCCAGCGCCCGCGCCGCCGGACTCGCGAGCGCGATCGGCAGGGTCGAGCCGCAACCGAATGGTCGCGTCACCGTGAGCTTCAACGAGGTTTCCTTCGATTCGCTGATGCAATGGCTCGAGGCGTTCGCGGCGCAGCATGGCGCGAGAGTCGAATCCTTGTCCGCTGAAAGAGTCTCGGGCGCGGGCCTGGTGAATGCGCGCCTCACGCTGCTCGAAGCCGGTCGCGAATGAAGCGAAGGACCGGGTCGTTTGCCCTCGTCGCGGTGCTGGCAATCGCTTTCGTACTGCTGGCCTTGTTGTGGACCGCACCTGCCGACGTGGCGTATCGCGTGCTCCGCCCACGCCTCGGCGGCTGGCAGGCTCAAGGGCTCAGCGGCAGTCTCTGGGACGGCCGCGCAGAGCAGGTCGCGTTGCATGGCATGGCGCTCGGCGTACTCGAATGGAAGGTGTCGCGCCCGGCATTTTTTTCGGGGACCACGCTCGGCAGCGCGTCACTGCGCGGTCCGCAGGTCACGCTCGATCTCGATTTCGAACGCACCGGCCGGACCGCACAACTGCGCAATGTCGCGCTGCGCGTACCGGCCCAGGTACTTGCTCCCGCGATCGCCGTGCCAGGCCTCGTGCCTCTCGGCGATGTTCACGCAACATTGAGCGAGGTGGACCTGAAGGATGGCTACGTCAACCGCGCAGTGGGCGGGCTCGAGTGGCGTGAGATGGGTGTGAGCGGTGCGGCCGAAGGATCCCTGGGTGACATCGAGGCCGTATTCGGCAGGACGCCGGACGGTTTCGTCCTCCTGGAAGTGCGCGACCGCAACGCACGGGTGTCAGTCGCAGGACAGGTCGTCTTCAGGGGCCCGGCGTTCGATCTCGAGGCGAAGCTGATTCCACGCGAGCCCAGCCTGCAACTCTTCACCGTGTTGCGCCTGGTCGGCCAGCGCACGGAAGATGGTGGCACGCTGCTGCGAGTGCGCGGCAGCATGCCACCCCTCTACTGATCATGGACCGTGCTTTCCTCTCCGGCGCACTCGGTGTGGCACGGCAGGCCGCGCAGGCGGGCGCGGCTGAAATCGCGAAGTACTACCGGCGCGCTGCCGCCGTTGAATGGAAAGCCGACGCGACCCCGGTGACCGTCGCGGATCGGAGTGCCGAGCGCGCGATCCGCGAAGTGCTCGGCGCGGCATTCCCCGCCCACGCGATTTTCGGCGAAGAGGAAGGCGGCGAGCGCGCCGATGCCGAGTTCCTCTGGCTGGTGGATCCGCTGGACGGCACGCGTGCCTTTGTGCGGGACTATCCCCTCTTTTCGACCCAGATCGCGTTGCGCGCCCACGGCGAACTGGTACTGGGCGTTTCGCACGCGCCGCTTTTCGGCGAGACTGCGTGGGCCCTGCGCGGCGGCGGTGCGTGGATCAACGACGAGCGCGTGCACGTGGGCAATCCCGCGACGCTGGGCCAGGCGCAGGTTTCGTTCGGCAATCTCAAGTCCCTTGCTGCCAGTCCCGCGCGCTGGCAGAAGCTGGCCGGGCTCGTGACGGGCGCCGAGCGGACGCGAGGCTACGGCGATTTCTATCACTACCACCTGCTGGCGCGCGGCGCGGTGGATGCCGTGGTCGAATCCGATGTCGGCATCCTCGACATCGCGGCGCTTTACGTCATCGTCACGGAAGCGGGGGGAGTGTTCTCCGATCTCGAAGGCCGGCAGGTCGATCTCGGCACGCGATCGGTGCTGGCTGCCACGCCGACCCTGCACCCCGTCCTTCAGGCGGCGCTCCAGGAGTAGCGATCGCCACAGGTACAATTCGTGTATGCGCACATTGCCCGTTATCCACCAACGCCGGATGCTGCACGAAGGCACGCGCTTCCCGGTGGAAGAACTCGAACTCGAATTCAGCAACGGCGTGCGCCGCACCTACGAACGCGTTCCCGGCAGCGGGCGCGGAGCGGTGCTGGTCGTGCCGATGCTGGATGAAGATACGGTGATCCTGCTGCGCGAATATGCCGCCGGCTTGCACGTCTATGAGCTGGGATTGCCGAAGGGCCGGCTCGATGCGGGCGAGACGGCGCTCGAAGGCGCCAATCGCGAGCTCAAGGAAGAGGCCGGCTACGGGGCCAATCGCCTGCGCGTCATCGGCAAGCTGTCGCTTGCACCGACGTACATGGCGCATCAGATCCACGTCGTACTCGCGCAGGATCTCTACGCCGAGCGGCTCGACGGCGATGAACCCGAGCTGCCCGAGGTTGTGCCCTGGCGCCTGGATGCGCTGCACGAACTCGTGCAGAGGGACGATTGCACGGAGGGTCGATCACTGGCCGCATTGTTCATGGCGCGCGAACTGCTGCGCCACGGCGTGCTGTGATCGCAGCCGGAAGTCCACGCATCACGGGATTCGACGCTGCAATCGCCATGCCCGATGCATCCTTGCTCGACAGAATCGTCCGGCTGGCTGAAGACGCCGGGCGTGCGATTCTCGACGTGTATTCGCGCGAATTCGCAGTGGAGTGGAAGAGCGATGCGTCGCCGGTCACCGCTGCGGACCTGGCTGCGCATGCCGTGATCATCGAGGGCCTGGCAAGAATATCGCCCGGCGTTCCAGTCCTCTCCGAAGAGGATTCCGAAGTCCCGTGGGGCGAGCGAAGTCGGTGGCGTTCCTACTGGCTCGTTGATCCGCTGGATGGCACGCGTGAATTCGTCAAGCGCAATGGCGAGTTCACCGTCAACATCGCGCTCATCGAAGCGCACCGACCGGTGCTCGGAGTCGTGCATGCCCCCGCTCTTGCGCGCAGCGCCTGGGCGCGGCAGGGCGTTGGCGCGTTTCATCGAAATGGAGTGGCCGGCGTGGTCGAGACGTTGCACGTTGCGCCACGCAGCGCACCGCCCTGGCGCGTGATGGGCAGCCGGTCGCACCGGGACTCGGATACGGCGCGTTTTCTCGACGCATACGGCCCCACCGAAGTCACCCCGCTGGGCTCTTCCCTGAAGTTCGTCGAGCTCGCGGCGGGCGTTGCCGACGTCTACGTCCGACTTGGGTCCACCTCCGAGTGGGACACGGCTGCAGGCCAGTGCGTGCTCGAGTGCGCAGGCGGAGCGGTGGTGGATCTTGACGGCAGGCGCCTTGGTTACAACGCGCGCGACACGCTGATCAACCCGTCCTTCGTGGCATGCGCTGGCGAGGTCTCGCATTGGATCCGCAACGCATGAGCGGCGTGGCTCCCATCGAGGCGCTGCGGGCGATCATGGCGCGCCTGCGTGATCCCGAACGCGGTTGCCCGTGGGACGTCGCGCAGACTTTCGCATCCGTCGCTCCGTACACGATCGAGGAAGCCTACGAAGTCGCCGACGCGATTTGGCGGGCTGACATGCAGGACCTGCGCGACGAACTCGGCGACCTGCTGCTCCAGGTCGTCTTCCACGCGCGGATGGCGGAGGAACAGGGTGCATTCGACTTCGACGAGGTCGCGAGGGCGATCACCTCCAAGCTCGAGCGCCGGCATCCCCACGTATTCGGCGAAGTCGTCCACGAGAGCGATGCGGAGCGAAGCGCTGCCTGGGAATCGCACAAGCGGGCGGAACGGGCGGCGCGCGGACAAGCCGACGCAAGCGCACTCGATGGGGTTGCGACGGGTTTGCCGGAATGGCTGCGCGCGATCAAGTTGCAGACGCGCGCGGCGAAGGTCGGTTTTGACTGGCCCGGCATCGAGCCCGTGTTCGCGAAGCTGCACGAGGAGATCGAAGAAGTGCGCGCCGAGTTCGCCCGCGAACCCCGCGCAACCGGGCGCCTCGAGGACGAGATCGGCGACCTGCTGTTCGTCTGCCTCAATATCGCGCGGCACGCCCGGGTCGACGCAGGAGCCGCCCTGCGCGGCGCGAATGCCAAGTTCGAGCGCCGCTTCCGGCGCATGGAAGCGCTCGGCACGGCGCGCTCGACACCGCTCGAGACCTTGCCGCTCGAAGCCCAGGATGCGCTGTGGGACGAAGCGAAACGCGAGGAGTGAGCCGACGCGCGTGACGCAGACGCCTTACAATGCGCCCGACTCCTCGTACGCACTCACATGTACGCCAACTTCCGCGAGTTCTATCCGTACTATCTCGGCGAGCACGCGAACCGGACGTGCCGCCGGCTGCACTTTGTGGGGACCTCGCTGGTGCTGGGATTCCTCGTCGCCGCGGTTGTCACCGGCAACGCGTGGTGGCTGGTGGGCATGCCCGTCGCGGGCTACGGCTTTGCGTGGGCAGGCCACTTCTTCTTCGAACACAATCGCCCGGCCACTTTCAAATACCCGCTCTGGTCGCTGTACGGCGACTGGGTGATGTATCGCGACATGCTCACGGGGCGCATTCCGTTCTGAACCGACGCGATCAGTAGGTGGCACCGCCACTGCGGCCGTACTCGGCCAACACTTCGCAGGCCTCCTCACGCCGGATGTCGCGTCGCACCGCGATGCCGCGTCGTTCGAGTTCGCCCATCCAGTCCACCGGCAGGGGGCCCTCGTCGAACTGCGTGAGGGATTCCACGTCCTCCGAGCGCGCACCGATCAACATCGTGTCGATGCCGGCCCACACGCTGGCCCCGTAGCACTGGCAACACGGCTGCGCGCTCGTCGCGAGCGTGAAGGGCTCGCCGGTTTCGTTGAGGCGCGCGCGCTGCAGGCGCAACTGCGCAAGCATGAAGGCCATATTCTCCGCATGCGCCAGCGAACATGACTGTGGCAGAACGCGGTTGACGCCGACTGAAATCAGTCTGTCGGAAGCATCGAATACGGCCGCGCCGAAGGGACCTCCGCTGCGTTGCCGGATGTTCTGCCGGGCCAAGCTGATCGCAAGCGCGATCTTGCTGTCGTCGTCGGCATAGAGTGCACGATCGTCGACCGCCTCCGCGATCCATACCGGCAGTACCAGATGCACCTGGGCCAGCAGCATCTCCGGCGCCTAGCGGACGTCGCCGCCGCCCGAATTGGACGGCACTCCCACGCAGCGGCCGGATTCGCACAGGCATCCCGACAACTCCTGGAACCCGCAGATGCTGGAGGTGCCGGTCCGCTCGCACTCGCGCTGAATGGCTGCGGCATCGAAAGGCTTCGCAGAGCGATTCACGCAAGCCGGCATGCGGCCGCAGCAGTTCCCGACATCCTTGACTTCGCAATCCGAGTCAACGGCGCACGACGCATCGAGTGGTGCCAGTGGGGAGATGACTGCATCTTCCGGCGGTGTTGGAGTGGACGGCGTCTCCCGCACAGCTTCAACAGGCGCGGGAGGCAGAGCCTGCTCGGGGGCCGACACTTCTGCCGACTTCGCCGCGCCGGGTGCGCCCGTCCCGGGTGCGGTGCGGTCCTGCGCACAGCCGGCAGCCGACAGGCACAACAACGTGCAAAAGCCGAAGGCCACCAGCCTTGCCAACCTGGAAGTTCGAAACATGGCGTATTCCTATTCGGTCGTCCGGCTCGCCCAGACATCGCGCAAGGTTACCGTGCGGTTGAAGACCGGGGCTTCGGGGCGGTGGTCGTGGCGGTCGGTGACGAAATAGCCGAGACGTTCGAACTGCATGCGCGTTTCGGGAGAAGCCTGCGCGGCAAGGGGCTCCACGAAGCCGCGAACGATGGTGCGCGAGGTGGGATTGAGATCGCGCGGGTCGGTACGGCCGCTCTCGTCCGACGCGGGATCCGGCACCGAGAACAATCGCTCGAACAGCCGGATCTCGGCGGACGCGGCATGCCGCGCGCTCAGCCAGTGGATGGTTCCCTTGATCTTGCGGTCCGCGCCGGCCATGCCGGGGCGGGATTGCGGATCGAGTGACGCACGCAGTTCGACGACGTTCCCCGCCGCGTCCCTGACGACCTCGTCGCACCGCACGATGCCGGCTCCGCGCAGGCGCACTTCTCCACCGGGGACCAGGCGCTTCCAGCCCTTGGGCGGTACTTCGGCGAAATCGTCGCGTTCGATCCAGAGTTCGCGCGCAAAGGGAACCTGGCGTGTTCCGAACGATTCGTCCTTCGGATGGTTCGCGAAGTCCAGTTGTTCCTCGTGGTCCTCGGCGACGTTGGTCAGAGTCAGCTTGAGCGGATCGACAACACCCATGCGACGCGGCGCGTGCGCGTCGAGGTCCTCGCGGATGCAGCCTTCGAGCACCGAGAAATCGATCAGCGAATTCTGCTTGCTGACGCCCAGACGCTCGACCAGGAGCCGCAGCCCACCCGGTGTGTAACCGCGCCGTCGAACTCCCTGCAGCGTATTGAGCCTTGGGTCGTCCCAGCCATCGACGGCGCCCTGCTCGACCAGCCCGCGCAGGCGACGCTTCGAGGTGATCATGTAGTTGATGTTGAGCCGCGAGAACTCGATCTGGCGCGGCTTGGAAGCCTGCATCGGCAGGCCGCGCGCACGCAGCGATTCGAGCAGGTCGGGATTGCCCGCGATGTCGACGCGATCGACGCACCAGTCGTACAGCGGTCGATGGTCCTCGAATTCGAGCGTGCAGAGGGAATGCGTGATGCCTTCGATCGCGTCGCTGAGCGAGTGCGCGAAGTCGTACATGGGATAGATCGGCCACGCATCCCCGGTGTTCTGGTGCGGGACCTGTTTGATGCGGTACAGCGCCGGATCGCGCAGGTTGATGTTGCCGCTGCGCATGTCGATTTTGGCGCGCAGGGTGCGCGTGCCGTCGGGGAACTCGCCCGCGCGCATGCGGCGCAGCAGGTCGAGGTTCTCATCGACGCCGCGCATCCGGAACGGCGAATCGCGCCCGGGTTCGGTCAACGTGCCGCGATAGGCGCGCACGTCGTCCGCGGAAAGGTCGCAAACATAGGCATCGCCTTGGCGCACGAGCTTCCCGGCCGCCGCATAGAACACATCGAAATAATCGGACGCGTGCCGGAGTTCCGCCCAGTCGAAGCCGAGCCAGCGCACGTCTTCCTCGATCGCGGCGACGTACTCGGGGTCTTCCTTCGCAGGATTGGTGTCGTCGAAGCGCAGGTTGCAGGCGCCACCGAATTCCGCCGCGAGGCCAAAGTCCACGCAGATCGCCTTGGCATGCCCGATATGGAGGTAGCCGTTCGGCTCGGGCGGAAAGCGCGTGCGGATGGTCGCGTGCTTGCCGCTCGCAAGATCGTCCAGAACGATCTGGCGGATGAAATGGTTGGACGGGGCGGCGTCGGCGGGCATGCGCTCACGGTGTCGCGAAAGGGGACGCGCAAGTCTAGCCGATGGCCGGAACGCCTCCGATTCGAGCGTGCCCACCGAAAGGGCTCGCGGCGCTAAGCTCGCACTGGATTGCGGGGAGATTGCATGCGCACGATCTACGAAGCCGAGAACATCATCGACGCCATGCTGGTCAAGCATGCGGTCGAAGCCGCCGGGATTCCCGCGTTCGTCGCAGGCGCGCATCTGGCCGGTGCCATGGGCGAGTTGCCATTGTCCGGATTGATACTCGTGCAGGTCCCGGATGGGGCGGGCATCGAAGCCCAGCAGGTCGTTGCAGAGCTGCGCCTGGGTCGCGTCCCGGGCGACGAAACCGCTGCGCACGCCGAGGGGGATGCAGCCCCCGCAGCACTGAAGTGGGGGTTTTGAAATGAGCCTGGTTGAACTCGCGGACCTACCGCTGCGACTGGTGATCGGCAACAAGCGCTATTCATCGTGGTCGCTGCGGCCATGGTTGCTCCTGCGCCAGTTCGGCGTGCCCTTCGAGGAAGTGCGGCTGGCCCTCGACACCCCGGGATTTGCCAATGCGATAGTCGGGCTTTCACCGAGCCGCAAGGTGCCGGCGCTGCATCACGGCGATCTTGTGCTGTGGGATTCGCTGGCGATCTGCGAATACGCCAACGAACAATTCCTGGACGGGAAGGGCTGGCCTTCGGATCGCATGGCGCGCGCACGGGCACGCGCTGCGGCCTGCGAGATGCACTCGGGCTTCGCCGCGCTGCGCGGGCAGCTGCCGATGCACGTGGCGCGGATGTCCACCACGCCGACCTGGCAGGCGGATGCGCAGGCGGACATCGATCGGATCCAGGACCTTTGGCGCGGGCTGCGAAACGCGCATGGCAACTCGGGGGATTTCCTCTGCGGAGACTTCGGCATCGTCGATGCGATGTTCGCGCCAGTCGCGGTCCGTTTTCGCGGATACGGCGTTGCTTGTGACCAGCAGGCCACGGACTATGTCAAGGCGCTGTATGCGCTGCCTGCCCTCGGGGAGTGGATCGAAGCTGGCACCGCGGAGAGCGAGCGGCTCGAAAAGTACGAATCCAGATAGATAGACGAGCGGATCCTCGCCACGACTCCGATGACAGGTTGAAGCACGGCGAGTCGGCCGCACTTCAATCCGTCTGGCGTTCGGTGGGAGCAGCACATGCTGGGAATTGGTGCGTTTGGACAAAGGATGCCTGGCGCCGGGAGCACGCTGCCGGGCCGCGAAACGCCGATGCCCCTGCGGAACAATCGCCACGCCGTACTGGGGTCGCCATTGCGCGACGCTTTCGCCGGGCTGGCGCAGGTGCAATTCGGGATGGGCTGTTTCTGGGGGGCCGAGCGCAAGTTCTGGCAGCTACCCGGCGTATTCAGCACTGCGGTCGGCTATGCGGGTGGCACTACGCCCAACCCCAACTATCGTGAAGTGTGTTCCGGCGAGACCGGACACGCCGAAGTCGTGCAGGTCACTTTCGATCCTGCCGCAGTCCCGTTTTCCTCGCTGCTCGCAGTGTTCTGGGACAACCACAATCCGACGCAGGGCATGCGCCAGGGCAACGACACCGGCACGCAGTATCGCTCGGCGATCTACTGCGACGCGGGCGAGCAGCTTGAACTTGCGCAGCGCACCCGCGACTCCTTCAACGAACGGCTGCGTGCGGCGGGCTTCCCGGCGATCACCACGGAGATCGTGGCACCGCAGCCGGCGTTCCATTACGCCGAAGACGAGCACCAGCAATATCTCCACAAGCATCCGGACGGGTATTGCGGACTGGGTGGTACGGGCGTCTGCAGTGTCGGCTAGACCGGACTCGCTCAGGGAATGACCGTCAGCGCACAGACGTAGATCAGCTCGCAGGCACCTTCGCCGGTGTCTTCGCGCGTTGTCGAACTGCGCCATGTGGCACTGCCCATCTTCGCCTCGACCAGCCAGCCGTCGAGACGCACGCGCTGGTCCGGCCGCACCTCCGCTAGGGATTTCGCCACGAGACTGCTGGCAGGAATCAGGTGCATGTTTGCGCTTTGGCGAACGATCACCTCGGGTGGCAGCGGCGGATCGCCCCGCCAGCGGTACTGGTACCAGCGACCGGACTGCGTGATCGAAAGCCGCTCCAGTACTTCGTCACGCTCCATGTCCTGCCAGCCGAGCGCGAGGTCCGTGGGAGCGAGCCGCGCTTCCCGGCCCAGGTGATAATTCTGTCGCGACAGCACCCGCGCCTCCAATGAGAAACCTGCCAGCGGCTGGAGTACCGCGTCGGCCAGCAGGAACGGCGTCATCATGCGTGGAACGGGTGTCTGCAGGGGTGGTTGACCGTGCGGCACGCCCGGAGGCCGCGCGCATCCTGCAGCCGCGAGCCCGCTGGCCAGACGGGGAGGCTCGGGAACCCGGGGCGAGACGTCCGAGTACCACCAGCCGAGCGTAATCGCGACGGCTGCCACCACGCCCCAGATGCGCAGGCTCATGGATTGCGACGCGCGGCGCGGCTGCGCGGCAGTGAAGGACGGGGGACGGCAGAACGCCCGGACGGCTTCGAACGCGGCGCCGGCGATGACACCGACATCGCGGCCTTGGCGGCGATCGCGAATTCCTCGCCCACGGCACGCAGCAGCGTGTCCAGCGCGCTCGTTCGACGCCAGAGCATGCCGATGCTACGGCTCGGGCCGCGCCCCTCGAAGGGCAGCACCACCACCGCGTCAGAGCGCGGAACGGGCGCGGAGACCGCCAGCTGTGGGAGAAGGGTGCTGCCGACGCCCGCAGCAACCATCTGGCGCAGTGTCTCGAGGCTGGTTGCCCGGAAGCCCACGCGCTCGGCCGCGCCAGCGGTGTCACAGACGCCGAGAGCCTGGTCGCGCAGGCAGTGCCCCTCCTCGAGCAATAGCAGGGATTCGTCGCGCAGGTCGGCGACTTTCAGTGACTGCCTTCGGGCATTGGCGTGCCCTCGCGGAACCACCACCACGAAAGGTTCCTCGAAGAGGTTTTCAACATGCATCTGCGCATCGTGAACCGGCAGGGCAAGCAACGCGGCATCAAGCCGTCCGTCGCGCAGTCTCGACAGCAGCTCGTCGCTTTTTTCTTCAACGAGGAGCAGCTCGAGCGAGGGGAACCGCGCGCGCAGGCGTGCAACCGCATGTGGAAGCAGGTACGGCCCGAGCGTAGGGAACAGCCCCAGGCGGATGCTTCCTGTTTCGGGATCGTGGGTCATGCGCGCCGCGTCCTTGAGTTGATCGACATCGCGCACGATCGAGCGCGCGCGCGCCGCGATATCTTCGCCGGTACGCGTCAGCATGATTTTCCGGGGCGAGCGCTCGATCAGGGTCACGCCCAGCTCTTCCTCCAGTTTGCGCAACTGGGTGGAGAGGGTCGGTTGCGAGACAAAGCACGCTGCCGCAGCCCGGCCGAAGTGGCGGTGTTCGGCGAGCGATACGAGATACCTCAGGTCACGCAGATTCATCGCGATAGTCTATCTCTATCAAAACAATAAAAATGAATGCTTTGATATATGGCGACATGGCTGCGATGATCCTTCGCAGAATCGAGTCAAACCGTGCCGGTGCTACGAGCTGAAACGGAGCGACGTATCAGACCACCAGAGGACAAGACCATGACAACCGATCTGAAATGCCCCTACTCCGGTGCGGCGCCGAACCCCGCACTGCGTCATGTCCGGTCGGGAGCCGGCTGGTGGCCCGAACAGCTCAGCCTCAAGATCCTGAACCAGCGTTCCTCGCTGTCGAGTCCGATGGAGTCGGACTTCAATTACGCGGAAGACTTCAAATCCCTTGACCTCGACGCAGTGAGGAAGGACCTGCACGCCCTGATGACGGACTCGCAGCCCTGGTGGCCGGCCGACTACGGCCACTACGGTCCGCTGTTCATCCGCATGGCGTGGCATGCCGCGGGCACTTACCGCATTTCCGATGGTCGCGGCGGCAGCGGCAGTGGCGAGCAGCGCTTTGCGCCCCTCAACAGCTGGCCGGACAATGGCAACCTCGACAAGGCGCGCCGGCTGCTTTGGCCGATCAAGGCCAAGTACGGACGCAAGCTCTCGTGGGCCGATCTCTTCATCCTCACCGGCAACGTCGCCCTCGAGTCCATGGGATTCAAGACCTTCGGCTTCGCGGGTGGACGTCCGGACGTCTTTGAGCCGGCCGACGACATCTACTGGGGCCCGGAGGGCGAATGGCTGGGTGACGAGCGCTACACGGGCGATCGCGAACTCGCCGATCCGCTCGCCGCCGTGCAGATGGGCCTCATCTACGTGAACCCGCAGGGTCCCAACGGCGTCCCCGATCCGCTCGGCTCGGCGCGCGACATCCGCGAGACGTTCGCACGCATGGCGATGAACGACGAAGAGACCGTCGCGCTCACCGCGGGCGGCCATACGTTCGGCAAGGCGCACGGCGCGGGCGATGCGGGTCTCTGCGGCAAGGAACCGGAGGGCTCCGACATCGAGCACCAGGGCTTCGGCTGGGTCAGCAGTTTCGAATCCGGCATGGGCGCGCATTCGATCACCAGTGGCATCGAGGGCGCCTGGACTCCGACGCCGACGAAGTGGGACAACAGCTACTTCGAGACCCTGTTCGGCCACGAATGGGAACTGACGAAGAGCCCGGCCGGCGCGCACCAGTGGAAGCCGGTGGGCAATACGGGAGACGGCAAGGTACCGGACGCGCACATCCCGGGGCTGCGCCATCCTCCGATGATGACGACGGCCGACATGGCCATGCGCATGGACCCGGCGTACGAGAAGATTTCGCGCCGGTTCCTCGAGAACCCGCACGAATTCCAGGATGCGTTTGCGCGCGCGTGGTTCAAGCTCACGCATCGCGACATGGGCCCGATCCAGCGCTATCTCGGTCCGTTGGTGCCTCAGGAAGAACTGCTCTGGCAGGATCGCGTGCCCGCGGTCGACCACCCGCTGGTCGATGCACAGGACATCGCCGGCCTCAAGGAGAAGATCCTGGCGTCGGGACTGACTACCGCGCAACTGGTCAGCACAGCATGGGCTTCGGCCTCGACCTTCCGCATCAGCGACAAGCGCGGCGGCGCCAATGGCGCGCGAATCAGGCTCGCTCCGCAAAAGGACTGGGAAGCCAACGAACCAGCCGAACTTGCGAAGGTTTTGACCAGGCTCGAGGCGATCCAGCGGGATTTCAACGCTGCGCAGGCCAATGGCAAGAAGGTCTCGCTCGCCGACCTGATCGTGCTGGGTGGCAGTGCGGCGGTGGAAGCCGCTGCGAAAAAGGCAGGCCACGAGGTCAAGGTACCTTTTGCTCCGGGACGCACGGACGCGACGCAGGAGCAGACGGATGTGGCTTCGTTCGCGGTGCTCGAGCCGAAGGCTGACGGGTTCCGCAATTACGTGCGCAAGGGACACGAAGACCATGTCGCCGAACTGCTGCTGGACAAGGCCGCCCTGCTGACACTCACGGCGCCGGAGATGACGGTGCTGATCGGGGGACTTCGCGCGCTCGGAGCGAACCACGGACAGGCCAAGCACGGCCTTTTCAGCCAGCGGACCGGTGAGTTGACCAATGATTTCCTGGTCAGCCTGCTCGACATGAACACCCAGTGGAAACGTTCCGCAGATGCACGCGGGGTCCTCGAGGGGCGCGACCGCAAGACCGGCGAGCTCAGGGCCACGGGAACCATCGTGGATCTCGTGTTCGGATCTAACTCCCAGCTTCGCTCGCTGGCCGAGGTCTACGCTTCAAGCGACTCCGAAGCGAAGTTCGTGCGCGACTTCGCCAAGGCATGGACGAAGGTGATGAACCTGGATCGCTACGATCTCGCGTGATGCGCCGGACGGCCATTGAAAGCGTCCTGACCGCGATTACCGAGCCGCCGCCCGCTCCCCGCGTGGCGGCGGATCCCGGAGAAAGGCGAGGAGGGCCTGCGTGACCGGGTCGTCGCGACGCCGCGCGAGGTTGATCGCGGAAGCGTAGTGGCCGAGATCGTCGAGCAACAGGAACTCGACGGGAACTCGCGCGTCGCGCAGCGCGCGCGCGAGGGATTCGCTGTTGCGGGGCCAGACGATGCGATCGTTGCGTCCGTGCACCAGGAAAAACGGCGGCTCATCTCCATCGACGAAGTTGACCGGCTGGGACGCGTCCCACTGTCGCTGTTCGCCGCCGAACGTCGCCTTCAGCGTGTCGTCCGTCAATGGCAGGAAGTCGTACACACCGGAATAGCCTATCGCTCCGTCCAGATCCCCCAACGAGCCACCGGCGCGTTCAAGATATCGCGCGTCCGTCGCTACCAGCGCCGCGATGTGCGCGCCCGCCGAATGACCGGCGACGAACAACGATCGGCCTTGCGTTGCGTAGTTGTCTCGCGCCCACACGACTGCACGCGCGGCATCGTCGATGAAGGCGGGGAACTGCACCTGCGGGTAGAGCCGGTAATCGGGAATGACCACGATGGCTCCGCTGGCGGCGAGCCGCTCGCCCACGAACCGGTACCAGGCGCGCGAGCCGTTGCGCCACGACCCGCCATAGAAGAACACCACGACCGGAGCCGTGGCCGCGGGGGCGCGGGGAAGGAAAACATCTGCACGCAGGTCGAGGTCCCGGTCGTAGACGAGACCGGAGCGCATCTCGATGTCCGCGCCAGGGGTAATCGCGTTGAAGGTCGCGAACACCGCATTCTGGCAACCCGCCAGCGCGCCCGCGAGAAGTCCGATCAGGGTGCAGCGAAGGGCCATTCGCATAGGCGTTCAGGCAGGGTGGTCGATGGGTCGCGCAGCCTCGCCGATCACGCGTGAATTTGAGGACACGAAGTGGCCGCCGTCCGCGTGCGGCGGGCATCAAGGCTAAACTGGATCATCACGCAGGGGAATGCGATCGATGCCAGACACCCAACCGCCCGCCGCCAGCGTCTTCGCCGCTGTGCCGGAACGAAACACCGGCGACAACCTCATCCGCACCGCGCAGCAGCACCATGTTCACCTGTCGGCGATGGCGGACCTCAAGGCAAACATCATCATCACCGTCTCCTCGGTGATCCTGACCGTGACGCTGGGTCGCATCAACGACCCGGAGCTCAAGCTCAGCGCCATCACGTTGCTGTGCTTCACCTCGGTGGCGCTCATCCTCGCGATCCTTGCGGTGCTGCCCAAGTACAAGCCCTTGCGCCTGGGCGACAAGCCGCCGCCGCCGCACTTCAACCTGTTGTTCTTCGGGCACTTCGCCGAGTTGCCGCGCGAGCGTTTCCTGAGCGACCTGTCGCGCAGCATGCAGAACGATGGTTCCGCCTACGAAACCATGGGCAAGGACCTGTATTCGCTCGGTGTGTATCTCGCCCATTACAAGTATCCCTACCTGCGCGCCGCGTATCTCTTTTTCCTGACCGGATTCCTGCTTGCGGGTATCGAGCAGCTCTGGAGACTGGTCACGCATTAAGGCGCGTCAGCAGGACCCCGGATCGACGTGCATCAACCCCGCGCGTCGTGGATTAGCGTTGTGACCCACGAGCGGCGCTCTCGGGTCGCGACCACGATGAGGCTTAGCATGTCGACTGATCTGCCGCGCCGCCGCCTTGCCCTTGCACCATTCCTGAAGCTCCTGCTCGCGCTCACCTGTTTCGCCGGCGCGCAGGCACGGGATGCGACGCCGGCCGTGCTGGACGACTGGCGCGGCTGGGTGCTGCGCAATGACGCCTGGACTGCGTGCCCGTGGCTCGCCGGACAGGATCAAAGTCAGCCCGGGTCGCGTGTCTGCGCGTGGCCCGGCGCACTCACGATCGATGCCGGGCCGGACGGTGCCACGTTCGCGCAGCTCTGGCGTGTCGACGCGCGGAGCTGGATCGCGCTGCCTGGCGACCGCACGGCGTGGCCGCAGCGGGTGACTGCGAATGGCAACGCGGTCGCGGTGACCGACGACGGCAGTGGCAGGCCGGGCGTCTGGCTGGAAGCAGGCGACTTCGAGCTTGCCGGTACGCTGCCCTGGCAGCGTCGACCGCAACAGCTGACCGTGCCGTTCGCATCGGTGCTGTTGCGGGTGTCGGTCGACGGGGTCGAGCTGGCCGCGGTCGCACGCGACTCGGAGCAGATCAGGCTCGGGCGTAGCGAAGCAGTTGCCCAGGCGCCGGAACGGTTGACCTTGCGCGTGTTCCGAAAACTGGTCGATGGTGTGCCGGCGCTGCTCGAAACGCGCATGACGCTGGAAGTGTCCGGCGACGCGCGTGAAGTGAAGTTGCCCGCGCCGTTGCCGAAACTGTTCGCGCCGGTGCGGCTCGGCGGTTCGCTTAACGCGCGCCTCGACGCGCACGGCGTTCTCATCGTGCAGCTCCGTCCTGGCACACATGAGCTCCAGTTGCTTGCCCGCTCGCTCGTTCCGTTGACCCACATCGAGCGCGCGGCGTCGATCGAACCCTGGCCCGCGCAGGAGATCTGGAGTTTCGAGCAGGCCCCGCGCTGGCGCATCGCGCAGGCGGGCGGAGGTGCCCAGCTCGACCCGGCGCAGGCCGGGGTGCCTGACGAATGGCATGCTCTTCCAGCGTTCCTCATGGAATCTGGAAGTGACTTCAAGGTCGAGCAACGCAGTCGGGGCCCCTCCGCGGACGATCGAAACCGGTTGAGCCTGAAGCGGACGTGGTGGCTCGATTTCGACGGCAGTGGATACACGACGCGCGATGCGCTCCACGGCGAGCTGCGCCGCGACTGGCGGCTGGAAATGGCGCCGCCTTACCGATTGATGCGCGCGGTGGTGGACGGGGAACCCACCCAGGTGACGCAGTCTGAAAAGTCCCGCACCGGTATCGAATTGCGCGACGCCGAGATCAGCATCGACGCTTCTTCGCGCGTCGAGAACGCAGGGGCCGGGCTGCCGGTGACTGGCTGGGAACACACCTTCGACGCGGTCGAGGGCACCCTTCAACTTCCCCCGGGCTACGCGTTGTGGGCAGCGCCCGGCGCCGATGTTGCGAAAGGATCGTGGCTTGCCCAGTGGACCTTGCTGGCGGTTTTTTATGTGGCGATTGCGAGCCTGCTCGCGTCGTGGTTCGGAGGCTGGCGCCTGGCGACAGTGGTCGCGGTGTTGCTTGCCCTGACCTATCACACGCATCCGTGGCTGACCTGGACCGTGGCGATCCTGCTCGCGCTGGCGCTGCTGGCGGGAAAGTTGCCCGAGGGACGCCCGCGCGTGGTGATCGCGTTATTGCGAAACATGGCTCTGGTCGTGCTCATGCTGATGGCGTTGCCGTTTGCCGGCAGCCAGTTGCGGCTCGCGCTCTACCCGCAACTCGAACACCACAGCGCGCAGCCGCACCAGAGGAAGGGCACTGAGGAGGTCGTCTTTCTCGAGCGGGCCAGCGCCGAGCCAGCCGATGCACCTGCATCAGCTCCTCCAGAAGAAGTGATGACAGACGAGCAGGAACTCGACACCGTTACCGTGACCGGTTCGCGTATCAAGCGCGTCGATGTCGAGACGTCCAGGCCAAAATTCGCCCTGCAGCGGGCGCGCGTTGAAAGCCAGTGGAATGCGGACGCGATCCTGCAGGCTGGCTCAGGCATTCCCCGCTGGAACTGGAGCGCTTACCAGCTCGAGTGGAGCGGCCCTGTACTGGCCGAACAGCACGTGCGCCTGATCATCTCGCCGCCATGGCTGACACGGGGCTTGCGATTGCTGACAGTGCTGCTGCTGGCGCTCGCCATCGTGCGCATTGCGATCAACCGCTGGCCGCGACGTGGCCCGACAAACGTGGCGTCATGGCGCGCCACTGCGGCCGGAATACTGATCACCCTGGTCGCGCCGACGTTCGCCGACCCGGCGCCGCGCCAGGAAATCCTGGATCAGTTGCGCGAGCAGTTGTTGAAGCCCCCGGCGTGCTCGCCACAATGCGCGTCGATCCCGACCGCGCGCGTCATCGATCTGGAGGCGGGACCGGGGCTCGATCTGGAGGCGCACTCGGCGGTCGCACACGCCTTGCCGGTGCCGCAAACAGTGGGCGACGGCGAGCTGTCCTCGGTGGAGCTCGATGGCGCCGTCGCGCCGGTCTGGCGACAGCCGGACGGTTCATTGTGGATCCCGGTCCCGCGCGGCGTACACCGCGTATTGCTCCGTTACCGCACCGGCAACAACGTGCTGCGGCTGCGCTGGCCGTTGCCAGCCAAACGGATCGACGTCGCCGGCGTGGGCTGGAGCGTTGAAGGGATCGATGACGAAGGTCGCATGAGTGGCGACAGTCTCGCCCTGACGCGCCTCGCGAGCGCGGCCGGAACGACCGCCGCCGAAACCTCCAGCGAAGGCGAAGGCTCGCAGCAGTTTGCGCCGTTCGTGCGCGTGACGCGTGAAGTGACGTTTGGCGAACAATGGCAGGTCACCACGCACGTGGAGCGCATCGCGCCCGATCGCGCTGGCTTCACCGTAGAGGTGCCCTTGTTGCCTGGCGAAGCCGTGTTGACCGAGCGTGTGCGGGTTCGCGGCGGCAAGGTCATCGTCACGCTGGATAACGACCAACAAGTGACGAGCTGGGTTTCCCAGCTGGCGCGCACGCCGAAGCTTTCCATACGCGCGCCGGAGCTGTCGCGGCACGCTGAAGTCTGGCGATTGACTGCGTTGCCGCAGTGGTCGCTCCACGTCGCTGGTGTGCCGGAGTTCAATCGCGAAGCGAACGGCTGGATGCACGAGTTCGCGCCCCTGCCGGGCGAGACCCTCACGCTCGATATCCGCCGCCCCGAAACGGCTCCCGGTGCAACCCGCGCCGTCGATGGCGCATCGCTCACAGCGCGCATCGGCAAACGCGCGATCGACTACAGCCTTGCTTTCACCTTGCGCAGCACGCGTGGCGATCAGCACACCGTGCGTTTGCCGGTGAAGGCCGATGTACTCGCGGTGCGCATCGACGGCGAAGCGCATAACCTCCGTCCGCAGCAGGGGCAGCTGGTTTTTCCGGTGCACCCCGGCGACCAGCGCATCGAAGTCGACTGGCGCGATGTCGCGAAGCCCGGTCTACGTGTGCGGACGCCCGATGTGGATCTGGGTAGCGACGCCGCCAATCTCGACGTGCGCATCGAACTGCCAGGGGATCGCTGGTTGCTGGGCGCGAGCGGCCCGCGCATCGGTCCCGCGGTTCTCTACTGGCCCGAACTCGCGCTGATGCTCCTGATCGCGATCGGGCTCGTGCGCCTGCGCCGCACGCCGCTGCGACGGCACGACTGGGTATTGCTTGGATTGGGGTTCTCGACCGTTTCGTGGCCCGCCTTGATGGTGGTGGCGGCATGGCTTCTGGCCCTGGACTGGCGCGCGCGCGATCCGGGCATCGTCGCGAGCCGGTGGTTCAACCTGGCCCAGATCGGCCTTGTGCTGCTGACCCTCGTCGCCTTGTGGAACCTGTTCGGTGCGATCCACTCGGGACTGCTGGGCGAGCCCTCGATGCATGTCAGCGGCAACGGCTCCACGGATCGTTCGCTCGCGTGGTTCCACGATCGGTCGGGCGGCGCGATGCCGCACGCGGTGGTGTTCACGCTGCCGCTGCTTGCCTACAAGATCGCCATGCTCGCGTGGGCACTGTGGCTTGCGACGGCACTGTTGCGCTGGCTTCGCTGGGGCGTCGATGCCTGGTTGCGGGGAGGTTACTGGCATCGCGATCCGACCCGACCGGGACCGCTCGAGGCTCGGGCGGACGCGACACCGAACGGCAACAGCCCGATCGCCGACGAATCGCAGGGTAGTGCCGGGGAAACCGGTCCTGATCCATCGGATGCGACTTCTCCTCGGTGAGCGCTCCGGCCGGCGGCACGCAGGTTGTCGAGGCACTGCGAACTGCCATTGGCCGACTCGATGGCGGCGCGGATGCGCGCACCGACGCGGAGATAATGCTCGCGTCGATCCTCGGTCGCGATCGCGCATGGCTCATCGCGCATCGCGACGACATGCTCGACGATGCGGCCCTCGCGCGCTTTTCAGAATTGGTTGAACTGCGCGCAGCGGGACATCCGGTGGCCTACCTGACGGGCCGCCGCGGCTTCTGGTCGCTGGAGCTCGCGGTTACGCCCGACACGCTGATCCCGCGTGCGGAAACCGAACTCCTGGTGCAACTCGCACTCGACCGCATCTCTGCCGAAACGCGATCGCGAATCGGGGACCTCGGCACTGGATCGGGCGCCATCGCGCTTGCGATTGCGCGCGAACGTCCGCACGCCGCGCTGATGGCGGTCGACAACAGTGCGGCCGCGCTGCGGGTCGCCGAGGCCAATGCACGCGCGGCCGGAATCGGCAATGTCGAATTCGTCCAGGGCAACTGGTTCGAACCGTTGAGCCTGCAGGATCCTTTCGACCTGGTCGTGAGCAATCCCCCGTACCTCGCGAGCGATGACCCGCACCTGTCCCGGGGCGACTTGCGTTTCGAGCCGCGCTCCGCGCTGGCCAGCGGGGCGGACGGGCTTGATGCCCTGCGCAAAATCGTGGGTGCTGCTCGCGCAAGACTGGTCGGCGGAGGGTGGCTGCTGCTCGAACACGGGTTGACGCAGGGGCCCTGCGTGCGGGCGCTGCTCGACGCGGCGGGCTTCGAACACGTGCAGACATGGCCGGACCTGGCCGGGCGCGATCGCGTCAGCGGAGGGACGTCACCCGACGGAGAGCTGGACGGGCGCGACGCCGGGAAGCGCCCCTGCGGTTGACGGCCAGCGCGCTTCGATCGATGCCGCAATGCCCGCGGCATCGAGGCCGCACTCGCTCAGCAGCTGCTCGCGCGACGCGTGTTCGAGGAAGGCATCGGGCAAGCCCAGCATGAGGGTCGGCAGTTCGATGCGATTCGCGAGCAGCAGCTCGCTGACCGCAGATCCCGCGCCACCCATGAGGGCGTTGTCCTCGATCGTCACCAGACGCTTGTGGCAGGACGCGAGTTCGAGCAGGAGTTCGCGGTCGAGCGGTTTGACGAAGCGCAGATTGACAAGCGTCGCGTCTAGATCTTCCGCCACAGTGGACGCATGAGCCACCACCGCGCCAACGGCGACGATGAGCAGGTCGGATGCGCCGCGACGCCTGAGTTCCGCCTTTCCAATGGGCAGGGTCGCGAGGTCCGGTGGAACGGCGATCCCGGGACCGCTGCCGCGCGGATACCTGACGGCCGCCGGGCCGGGATAGAGGTGCGCGGTGGACAGCATGCGCCGGCACTCGGCTTCGTCGGCCGGCGCCATGACCACCATGTTCGGAATGCAGCGCAGGTAGGCGAGGTCGAAGGTGCCGGCGTGAGTCGCACCATCCGGACCCACCAGCCCGGCGCGATCGATCGCGAAAGTCACGTCGAGGTTCTGCAGGGCCACGTCGTGGATCAGCTGGTCGTACGCCCTCTGCAGGAATGTCGAGTAGATCGCCACGACCGGCTTCCAGCCTTCGCACGCCATGCCGGCGGCAACGGTGACCGCGTGCTGTTCCGCGATGCCGACGTCGAAGTAGCGTTGCGGGAATTCGCGCGAGAACCGCACCAGTCCTGATCCCTCGCGCATCGCCGGGGTGATGCCCACGAGCTTGGGATCGCTGGCCGCCATGTCGCACAGCCACTCTCCAAAGATCTGCGTGTAAGTCGGCTTCGGCACGACGGAACCAGCTGACTTGACGATGCCTGCCTGCGGATCGAAGGGGGAGACGGCGTGGTATTCGATCTGGTCTGCCTCGGCCTGTGCGTAACCCTTGCCCTTGACCGTCACCACATGCAGAAGCTGCGGCCCGCGCAGGTCCTTCAGCGTCCTGAAGCTGTACAGCAGAGCTTCGAGGTCGTTGCCGTCTATCGGCCCCGAGTAGCGGAATCCGAGTTCCTCGAAAATCGTCGAGGGCACGAACATGCCCTTCGCATGCTCTTCCCAGCGCTTGAGGAAACGCCACAGCACACCGCCGCGCGGCATCTGCTGCTTGACCCCCTCGCGCAGTGCGTTGAGCTTTCGGCTCAGGAAAAGTCGCGCCAGCATCTTGGTCAGCGAGCCGACGTTCTCCGAGATCGACATGCCATTGTCGTTGAGGATCACCAGGAGATCAGGCTGCGGATCCAGATCCCCGCCGTGATTGAGCGCCTCGAACGCCATGCCGGCAGTCATCGCGCCATCGCCGATGATCGCCACGATCTTGCGCTCGTCGCCCTGCCGTTGGGCGGCGATCGCCATGCCGAGCGCGGCGGAAATGGAAGTGGACGAATGCCCGACGCCAAAAGTATCGAACGGACTCTCATCGCGTCGCGGGAAGGGTGCGAGGCCGTCCTTTCGCTTGATGCTTTCGATGCGGTCGCGCCGACCCGTGAGGATCTTGTGCGGATAGCACTGGTGGCCCACGTCCCAGACCAGGCGGTCGTTGGGCGTATCGAACAGGTAGTGCAGCGCAACCGTCAGCTCGATGACGCCGAGGCCTGCCGCGAAATGCCCGCCCGCGCGCCCCACGGAGTGGATCAGGAAGCGTCGCAATTCCTCCGCGACTTCGCCCAGCTCGGCCTCCGGTACCAGCCGCAGGTCGGCGGGAGTCGCGATTCGGGCGAGGCGGGGGAAAAGTTGCGCGTCGATCATCGGCGTTCCGGACACGGCCGCCTATTGTCGCGACCCGCGCTGGCGCGGACAAGCCGGGAATATGGCCGCACGCGGCAGTCAGCCACGGTCAGGCCGCGCGGCCCCGCTTGGGAAGATGGTGCCGCAGGAACTCCATCTGGTCGGCAAGGATGTTGCGATTGGAAAGGATCAGGTGTTCCACCCAGCTCGGGCGGTAGGGAACCGCGAGCAGCGGCATGGAAGCCTGATGGGGGGTTCGCGAACCTTTGCGCGCATTGCACGATATGCACGCGGAGACCACGTTCTCCCAGTTGTCCCTGCCTCCGCGCGAGGTGGGTACCACGTGATCACGGGTGAGTTCGGATCGCGGGAACACGTCCCCGCAATACAGGCACAGCATCCGATCCCGGGCGAACAGGGCTGCATTGGTCAGGGCGGGCGAGGGATCGAACCGCCCCGGCCGGGCGTGACCGCGGGATGCGACGATGGGATGGAGGTGCAGCATGCTCTGCAGACCACTGGATCGATTGATGCCTCCGTGCACCGTGAGGCAGGGATCGCCGAGGGTCCAGGCGACGGCATCACGGGCATAGAGCGACACCGTGTCCTGCCAGCTCATCCAGTCGAGGATGCGACCGTGTGCATCGAGAGCGAGCACTCTTGTCGAGTGCAGGCCGCGAGCCGGACCCCGCTCGGCGAGCAGCGCCTCGTGCGCGTCAGCGATTTCCACCACGGAAGAGCGGGCGGCCATTCCCGGAGCATATCGAAAGCACAAGTCAAGTGGAACGCCGGCGCAGATCGACAAGGCGTCTGGCTCGCAGGTGCAGAAAACAGCGCCCTGGATTTCGTCAGCGCGGGGGCGGTTGTTTCATGTGCCGTTCCGCCTCAGGACGTCCCGCCGTCGCCAGCCATCATCTGCTGCATTCCGAGCCCTTGCAGCGCTGCAACTGCCCGTACTTGCGGCTGTTTTCCCGGCGCATTTCTTCGGCCTCGGCGACCGTCCGGCAATTGATGGTCTGTAACCGGGACCCGAGTTCGCTCTCGAACTGGCAGATACTGCGATCGCCGCGATTCCGCGTCACGATCGCGGCTACCACGTGCTGCGCGTTGTAAAGGTCGCGCCGGTCCCGCTCGCCGAGTCGCTTGACCGAAGACTTGTTCGCAAGGATTCGGAAGATTTCGTCCTGCGTCCGGATCAGCCTGGTGCGATCGGTTCCGCTCAATTCACTGAATCGACCCTCACCACTTTCCACCGCCTCGCGCAGTGAGTACTGGTACTCCAGAAACTCTTCCATGGACTTCACCGCAAAAGCCTCGTCTGCAGTTGCAGGCGAAGCAAAAAGGCCCGTCAGGATGGCGAGCAGTGCGGTGAGACAGAAGCCTGCAACGGTTTTCATGGAGACTCCAGGTGCGCCATGGTCATTTCGATACTACGCCCTGCCAAGGCAACGTGCCTGACCCGGTTACCGTGCGTCCGGGCGCCGGGGCTCCCAGTTCAGGCTCCCGCAGTCAAAGCGGCGTTCGTAGAATCAAGTGTCCGCACTCCGCTGGCCAGGCACGCCGCGTGCATGGCGGCGCGTGGCAGCATGCGAGCAAAGAAAAACTCGGCGGTCGCGAACTTCTCGGCCGGATCGCAATGGGCGGACGACGCCTCGGCGGCCTCGAGCATGCGCAGCCAGGCGGCTCCCAGTGCCACATAGCTCGCGAGCATCAGGAAGTCGTACGCGGCGCCGCCCATCTCTTCCGGATTGACGCGGGCTTCCCGCGCGACGTGGGTCGCCGCCTCCGCCAATGACCTTGCTGCGGTGCGCAGCGCCCCTGCGAACTCCTCCTGCGTCGCCAACCGCGCGGCGCGAGCGCATGCGGCTTCCACTTCGGCGAGCCAACGCGCGAGTTCCTGCCCCTGGTTCGCGAGCACCTTGCGTCCGAGCAGATCCAGGGCCTGGATCTGGGTAGTGCCTTCATAGATGGTCGTGATGCGCGCGTCGCGCGAAAGCTGTTCCATGCCCCATTCCGCGATGTAGCCATGCCCGCCGAACACCTGCAGCGCGTGGTAGGTGCACTCGACGGCGGCTTCGGTGAGGAACGCCTTGATGATGGGCGTCATCAGGGAGGTCCTGGCTTCGGCGAGGCCGCGCCGTTCCGCATCCGGGTGCCGTTCGGCGACGTCGATCTGCAGGCATGCGTCGTAGACCAGAACCCGGCCGGCTTCGATGAGCGCTTTCTGGGTCAGCAACATGCGCCGCACGTCCGGATGCACGATGATCGGATCGGCTGGAAGGTGAGGCGCACGAGGCCCGGACAGCGAACGCATCTGCACCCGTTCGCGTGCGTAGCGCAGGGAATTCTGGAATGCGCGCTCGCTGAGTCCAAGCCCCTGCAAACCGACGGCCAGACGCGCGGAGTTCATCATGGTGAACATGGCCGCGAGGCCGCGATTGGCGCCCCCGATCAGGTATCCGCTGGCACCGTCGAAGTTCATGACGCAGGTGGAAGAACCGCGCAGCCCCATCTTGTGTTCGAGCGCGCCGCATCGCACAGCGTTTCGCTCCCCGATCGTCCCGTCGCGCGCGACATTGAACTTGGGCACGATGAACATCGATATTCCCTTGACCCCCGCAGGCGCGTCGGGCAACCGCGCGAGCACCAGGTGCACGATGTTGTCGGTGAAATCGTGTTCTCCGGCCGTGATGAAGATCTTGGTGCCGTGGATGCGGAAGGTTCCGTCCGCTTCCGGCACCGCGCGCGTCTTGAGCATGCCGAGGTCGCTGCCGGCATGGGGCTCCGTCAGGCACATCGTGCCGGTCCAGCTTCCGTCCACGATCGGGCGCAGGAAGACTTCCCGTTGCCAGTCCTCGCCGTGATGCTTGAGCGCTTCGGTCGCACCGTGCGACAGGAGGGGATACGTGCCCCAAGCAAGGTTCGCCGAGTCGATCATTTCCTTCACGGCGGCACCCAGTGCCTCCGGCAGATGTTGGCCCCCCCACGCTTCTGGCGCCGTGAGTCCGCTCCACCCACCTTCGATGAACTGTGTGTACGCCGCGCGGAATCCGTTCGGCGTGCGCACACTGCCATCGGCCTTGTCGAGCGTGCAGCCTTCGGCATCGCCGACGGCGTTCAGCGGTGCGAGCACTTGCGACGCGAAGCGCGCGGCTTCGTCGAGGACCGCGTCGACCAGGTCTCGTTGCGGCAGGTTGCCGGCACATTCCGCAAGCTGTGTCTCGATGTCCAGCACATCGTGCAACACGAAGCGCATTTCGCGCACGGGTGGGTCGTAACGGTTCATGGCTTCTCCTGGGGCCTAGCGGAATTCGCCCGGTCGGCCAGGCACCGGCGCCAGCCGACTCTCGTGTTCCAGCGGGTAGTTGCCGCGCGGCTCACTCGTCGCAAGCCGCCCTTCGAGCCGGTATGCGACTCCCGCGTCCTGCACCGCCGGCGAGGCGAGCAACGCGCGCGCATTCTCGACGGGCCGCAACTCGAACTGGACCAGCTCCACCGAGTCCGCCTCGACCGCAAGCGTGGTCCCTCGCTTCAACGTGCCTACACGGACGTCCGCCACGCTCAATGTCAGGTCGATGGCATTGAAGGTCGTTCGCACGTTGCTGAAATTCTGAAGGCGCAGGGTGACCTTCCACGGCCCCGTCGCGTTGGCGCGCAACTGCTGCACGCTTGCTCCGGGTGGGTTGATGAGTTCGCGGAAGCCGTCTCCGCAACCGGCGAGCGTGACCAGCAGAAGCGCGAGCAGTCCGCAGATCCCAGCGCTTCGCAACGAAAACCCGCCCATGCCCCGGCTCCGCATCCAGTAATGGGGCTACGTTAGCCGAAGCGGGCGCAGCGGGCACCGTGGTTTGACACCTCCGCGGGGCTGCAATACGGTCACGGCCGTTCCGCGGGGAAACGCGATATGGGGAGTTGGGACATGCGAACGCCTCGCCTGCGCTGAAATCCAGCCGCCGCCTGTCACGTCGAGGCGCTGCGGCGCTTTTTTTTTTGCCCCGACGCGCGCCCCATACACTGACAAGAGTCCTCCGATGATCGCCATCACCCTTCCCGACGGCAGCCGCCGCGAATTCGAGCAGCCCTTGACGATCATGGAGCTGGCGCAGTCGATCGGCCCGGGACTTGCAAAAGCCACCGTGGCAGGGGCGATCGACGGCCGGCTCGTCGACGCAAGCGAGCGCATCGAGCGCGATGCATCGGTGCGCATCGTCACGCCGAAGGATCCGGAGGGGGTGGAGATCATCCGCCACTCCACCGCCCATCTCGTCGGGCATGCCGTGAAGCAGCTGTTTCCTTCGGCCAAGATGGTGATCGGGCCGGTGATCGAGGACGGCTTTTACTACGACATCTGGAGCGAGCGGCCGTTTACGCCGGAAGATGTCGCGGCGATCGAGCAGCGCATGTCCGAACTGATCGCCAGGGATTACGACGTCGTCAAGCGCATGACGCCACGCGCCGAAGCCATCGCAACGTTCAAGGCACGTGGCGAGGACTACAAGCTGCGATTGATCGAGGACATGCCGGACGAATCGGCCATGGGCCTCTACCACCACGAAGAGTACGTCGACATGTGCCGGGGTCCGCACGTGCCGAACACGCGCTTCCTCAAGGTCTTCAAGCTCACGCGGGTATCCGGTGCCTACTGGAGGGGAGATTCGAAGAACGAGCAGCTGCAGCGCATCTACGGCACTGCGTGGGCGGACAAAAAGCAACTCGACGCCTACATCGTGCGCATGGAAGAAGCCGACAAACGCGACCATCGCAAGATCGGCCGTCAACTGGACTACTTCCACCAGCAGGAAGAGGCCCCGGGCATGGTGTTCTGGCACCCGCGCGGCTGGCAGCTATGGCAGGCCGTCGAGCAATACATGCGTGGTGTGTACCGCGACAGCGGATACCAGGAAGTGCGCTGTCCGCAGATCCTCGACGTCAGCCTCTGGAAGGCGTCGGGACACTGGGACAATTACAAGGACAACATGTTCTTCACCGAGTCGGAGAAGCGCACCTATGCGGTGAAGCCGATGAACTGCCCCGGCCACGTGCAGGTCTACAACGCGGGGCTGCACAGCTACCGCGACCTGCCGATCCGCTACGGCGAGTTCGGCGCCTGTACCCGCAACGAACCGTCGGGGGCCTTGCACGGGCTCATGCGCGTTCGCGCGTTCACGCAGGACGACGGCCACATTTTCTGCACGCCCGAGCAGGTCGAGGGGGAAGTCACGGCATTCCATCGCCAGGCGATGGCGGTCTACGCGAAGTTCGGGTTCACCGACATCGCGCTCAAGCTGGCGCTGCGCCCCGAATCGCGGCTCGGCGACGACGCGACGTGGGATCGCGCGGAACATGCGCTGCGCGCGGCGCTGTCGGCTTGCGGCGTCGAGTGGGAGGAATTGCCGGGCGAGGGAGCCTTCTATGGTCCCAAGATCGAGTACCACATGCGCGACTCGATCGGCCGGAGCTGGCAGGTGGGAACGATGCAGGTCGATTTCATGATGCCCGAGCGGCTCGGTGCCGAGTACGTGGACGACACCAGCACGCGCCGGCATCCGGTGATGCTGCACCGGGCGATCGTTGGCTCGATGGAGCGATTCATCGGAATCCTGATCGAGCACTTCGCCGGCAACCTGCCGGTCTGGCTCGCTCCAGTCCAGGCGATCGCGCTCAATATCACCGACGCCCAGGCGGAATATGTCGACGAACAGGTGAAAATGCTGCGGAATCAAGGGTTCCGGGTGGAGTCCGATTTGCGCAACGAGAAAATCGGCTATAAGATTCGCGAGCATACGTTGCAGAAAGTGCCACTGCTCCTGGTTGCCGGTGACCGCGAACGCGATTCCGGTACCTTCGCGGTGCGCTCCCGCACTGGGGAAGATCTCGGCAGCATGACGCCGGATCAAGTGCGGCAACTGCTCAATACATGATCAATTTGCCGCGTCGAGCCGGGGGCTCGGCGCGTTTGGCGTCAAGGCCTGTTGGAGGGTGCGCGAATCGTTACAGACGACAAGAAGACCAAGAAGAACCTCGAAATCCGTGCGCTGCGCGTGCGTGTCATCGACTCCGCCGGGGAACAGGCTGGCGTCATGAGCCGCGACGAGGCACTGAAGCTGGCGCAGGACGAGGCGCTCGATCTGGTAGAAATCCAGCCCAACGGCGATCCACCGGTGTGCCGGATCATGGATTGGGGCAAGTTCCGGTTCGAGCAGCAGAAAAAAGCGAACCTCGCCAAGAAGAAGCAGAAGCAGGTCGAGATCAAGGAACTCAAGTTCCGGCCCACGACCGACGATGGCGATTACCAGATAAAGCTGCGCAACCTGCGCCGGTTCATCGGCGAGGGCGACAAGGTCAAGATCACCATCCGTTTCCGCGGTCGCGAACTGGCCCACGCCGAACTCGGCGAGGCAATGGCGAAAAAGCTGGAAGCGGATTTGATCGAGGAAGTGACGATCGAATCGCGGCCGCGCCTGGAAGGGCGGCAGATGGTGATGATGGTCGCCCCGAAGCGAAAATAGTTGAAGTTCGAACACAGCGCATCCTGCGCTGATTCGAACGCGGCGAGTCCGGTCGAGGCCCGGACTCGCCTCACGCAAATCAACCGCTTGTGCGATTGATTTGCGGCGGGCCCTCCCTGGCCCGCTGTGTCAGGAGTTCCACGCGTCACAAAAAGCTGGTTCGAGCAGGACGGAAAGCGTGGACGAAAGTCCACCGCTCGCAACGGCAACCAACAAACCAATCAATGGAGCAATGACGTGGCAAAAATCAAGATCAAGACCAACCGGGCCGCTGCCAAGCGGTTCCGCAAGACCGCTAGCGGCAAGTTCAAGTGCGGCCATGCCTTCAAGAGCCACATCCTGACCAAGAAGTCGACCAAGCGTAAGCGCGGTCTGCGCGCCACGAACCACGTTCGTGCCGAGGACGCCGGTCGCGTCCAGCGCATGTTGCCGTACCTTTAAGGTCAGGAGATAAGTCATGGCACGAGTCAAACACGGCCAGAATCAGCGCCGCCGCCACAAGAAGATCCTGGCCAAGGCCAAGGGCTATTTCAACGCGCGCCGCAAGGTCCTGCGCGTTGCCAAGCAGGCTGTCACCAAGGCTGGCCAGTACGCGTACATCGGCCGCAAGCTCAAGAAGCGCGACTACCGTGCGCTGTGGATCGTCCGCATCAACGCCGCCGCGCGCCAGTTCGGTACGACCTACAGCCGGCTGATCGCGGGCCTCAAGAAGGCCGGCATCGAGATGGACCGCAAGGCGCTGGCCGACATCGCCGTGCATGACATCGCGGCATTCGGAGCCATTGCAGCCAAGGCCAAAGACGCCGCCCAGGCCGCCTGATCGCATCCGCGCGGCTCGCGCCGCGCGGATCGTATCGATGCAGGGAAAGGGCTGCTGCCCTTTCCCTTTTTCGTTTCCGGAGGCCCGATGTCCGCGTTGCAGGCACTGACAGAGCAAGCGCTGGCGAGCATCGCCGCGAGCCGGGAGCTCGCGGAGCTCGAAAGCCTGCGCGTGGCCCTGCTCGGCAAGCAGGGCACCCTCACCGCGGAGCTCAAGTCCCTCGGTGCGCTGGACCCCGAAGCGCGGCGCGCCCGCGGTGCGGAAGTCAACGTCGCCAGGGACGCGCTGCAGGCTGCGTTGGCGGCGCGACGCGCGGAACTGGAAGCCGCGGCACTAGAGGCGAGGTTGAGTTCCGAGCGCGTCGATGTGACCCTCCCGGGGCGGGGTGTTGACCTCGGCGCCCGCCACCCGGTCACCCAGGCGCTTTCTCGCATCGTGGGCATCTTCGAGCGGATGGGTTATCGCGTCGTGGAAGGGCCCGAGATCGAGGACGACTGGCACAACTTCGAGGCGCTCAATTTTCCGCCGCATCATCCCGCGCGGGCGATGCACGACACCTTCTATTTTCCCGACGGCAGGCTGCTTCGCACGCACACCTCACCGGTGCAGATCCGTGCGTTGAGCGGCGCGACGCCGCCGCTGCGCATCATTGCGCCAGGCAAGGTCTACCGCAGCGATTCGGACCAGACGCATACGCCGATGTTCCATCAGGTCGAAGGGCTGCTGGTGGACGAGACCTCGACCTTCGCCGATCTCAAGGGGACGTTGCGGGCGTTCATCAGCGCCTTTTTCGAACGCGAGTTCGAGATGCGCTTCCGTCCGAGCTTTTTCCCTTTCACAGAGCCGTCGGCCGAGGTCGATATCCGCTGGGACAGGGGCGATGGCCGCGAACCGGGTTGGCTCGAAGTCCTCGGGGCCGGCATGGTGCATCCCCGGGTGCTCGCCAATTGCGGTATCGACCCTGAGCGCTACACGGGCTTCGCGTTCGGCCTCGGCGTCGAGCGCTTCGCGATGCTGCGTTATGGAGTCGCAGACTTGCGCAGCCTGTTCGAGAACGACGTGCGCTTCCTGCAACGGTTCGCCTAATGAAGTTCAGCGAAAACTGGCTGCGAAGCCTCGTATCCATCGATCTCGACCGCGACCAGCTGGTCGGGAAATTGACGATGGCCGGTCTCGAAGTGGAATCCGTGGAGGTCATCGGCACAGGCCTCGACGGCATTGTGGTCGGCGAAATCCTGGAAGCGGCTCCGCATCCCGCAGCCGACCGGCTGCGCGTGTGTCGAGTGGACGTGGGTGACGGTTCGCCGCTGCAGATCGTGTGCGGGGCTCCCAACGCACGCGTGGGCCTGCGTGCGCCGTTGGCGCGCGTGGGCGCGATTCTGCCCGGAGGAATCGGAATCCGCTCCGCCACGCTGCGTGGTGTCGAATCGTCGGGAATGCTCTGCTCCGCACGCGAGCTCGGCATCGATGCCGACGCGAGTGGGCTTCTGGAGTTGTCCCCGGACGCGACGCCCGGCACTCCCGTCTCGACGGCGCTCGGGCTTCCCGATGCGGTGCTGGAGCTCAAACTCACGCCCAACCGTGCGGATTGCCTGGGGATGGAGGGTCTTGCGGCAGAACTGGCGGCCCTGTGCGGAGTCGAATGGCAGCCAGCGTCTGTCGACCCGGTCCCGGTGGGCACGCAATCCTCGATCGCTGCGGTCCTCAACGCAGCAGATGCCTGTCCCCGATACCTGAGTCGCGTCATCGAGGGCATCGACGCCACCGCGCCCACGCCCGCATGGATGCGCGAACGCCTGCAGCGCGCCGGCGTACGTCCGGTCAGCGCCGTGGTGGACGCGGGCAACTACGTGATGCTTGAAACGGGTCAGCCGACGCACGCCTTCGACAGGTCACAGGTGAGCGGCGGGCTCGAGGTGCGCTGGGCGCAAGCTGGGGAGCAGGTCTCGCTGCTCGATGGTCGGATCGTGGAGGCGCAGCGCGACACCCTGCTCGTGGCCGACGCGCAGGGTGCGCTCGCTCTGGCGGGCGTCATGGGTGGTATGCAATCGCGCGTCACCGACTCGACCCGAGACCTGTTGCTCGAAGCGGCGCACTTCGCCCCGCAGGTCGTCGCGGGCAAGGCCAGGCAATTCGGCCTCAGCTCCGAGGCCGCGCATCGGTTCGAGCGCGGTGTCGATCCCGGACTTCCGCGTCGCGCCATCGAGCGCCTGACTGGCTTGCTGTTGTCGATCTGTGGTGGCCGCGCGGGGCCGGTCGGCGAAACTGTACTTCGGGAGCACTGCCCGGAATCGCCACGCATCCACCTGCGCCTCGCTCGGATCCAGCGCGTCCTCGGGATTGCGCCCGATGGATCGGAGGTCGAGCGGATCCTCGGCTCGCTCGGTATACGGCTCGAAAACGCGGAGGGCGGCTGGCACGCAACACCTCCTTCCCGCCGGTTCGATCTCGCCATCGAGGAAGACGTTATTGAAGAGATCGCGCGGGTCATCGGCTATGACTCGATCCCGGCGCGCATGCCCCAAGGCGCGATCAGTGCGCCCGTCCTGCCGGAAGGTCGCGTGGAGCCGGTTGCGTTCGCGGATGCCCTGCGCCACCGCGGCTACACCGAAGCACTGAACTTCAGTTTCGTCGATGCGGATCTCCTGCATCGCTGGGGCATGGGTGCGTCCGCAGTCCAGCTGGCCAATCCTCTGTCGGCCGAAATGTCGGTGATGCGCACTGCGCTGCTTCCAGGATTGGTCGAGGCACTTGCGCGTAATCTGGCGCGCCAGCAGTCACGCGTACGAATGTTCGAAATCGGCCGCGTCTTCGAGCGGAGCGATGAAGGAGCGACGCCCGGGGAAACACTACGCATCGCCGGCGTGGCGTGCGGCCTGGCCCGACAGGAGCAGTGGGGCGATGCGGCCCGTAGCCTCGATTTCCATGACCTGAGGGGCGACGTCGAACAGATGCTCGCACTGGCGGGAGGTGCAGCTGAGCGCCTCAAGTTTGCTTCTGGCGCACCGGGTTGGCTGCATCCGGGGCGCAGCGCATCGCTCACGGATGGTGGGCGCGCGGTGGGGTGGCTGGGTGCGTTGTCACCAGCCTTGCAGCGTGGCCTGGGTCTCGACGCCGAGGTTTTTGCTTTCGAATTCGACCTCGATGCCCTGGTCGAGCGGGAGCTGCCGCGCGCGCGCGAGCCGTCGAGGTATCCGTCGGTCCGACGTGATCTGGCGCTGATCGTGGCGGATAGCTGCGCGTTCGCGGAAGTTGAGGCGTGTGTCCGGAGTGCGGCGGGTCCTCTTCTGAGGGATCTGGTGCTGTTCGACCGGTTCATCGGTTCGGACTTGCCGCCTGGATGCAAAAGTGTCGCTATCGGCTTGATTTTGCAGGAACCTTCGCGCACTCTTACAGAGCAGGACGTGGCCGGCGTGGTGGCATCCGTGGTCGGGGCGTTGCAACTTGAGCTGGGCGCGCGGTTGCGGGGATGAGGCGCTGTCAGCGGGGTGTGTTGGTCGGGATCCATATTTGCAGACGCAGGTGTAACGGGGACAAGCATGGCGTTGACCAAGGCCGAAATGGCCGAGCACCTGTTCGGCAGTGTCGGACTCAACAAGCGTGAAGCCAAGGAATTCATCGACGCGTTCTTCGATGTGATTCGTGAGGCGCTCGAACGTGGCGAACAGGTCAAGTTGTCGGGTTTCGGGAATTTCGACCTGCGCAAGAAAAATCAACGGCCTGGGCGAAATCCCAAGACGGGGGAAGAAATTCCGATTTCCGCGCGTCGGGTGGTCACCTTCCGGCCCGGTCAGAAGTTGAAGGTGCGGGTGGAGGCCTATGCTGGATCAGGCAAGTAACGCCGAACTTCCGGTGATTCCGGCCAAACGCTACTTCACGATCGGTGAGGTGAGCGAGCTTTGCAGTGTCAAACCGCATGTCCTGCGCTATTGGGAGCAGGAATTTCCGAACCTGAAGCCCGTCAAACGGCGCGGGAACCGGCGCTATTACCAGCGCCACGACGTGCTGCTGGTCCGCCAGATCCGGTCCCTGCTCTACGAGGAAGGATTCACCATTGGTGGCGCGAGGCAGCGCCTGGGTGGGGAACAGGGGCGGATGGAGGCAAGCATTTCGGCCCAGGTGATCCGCCAGGTGCGGATGGAACTCGAAGACGTGCTGGCGAGCCTCAAGGGCTAGGCTGGCGCGGGGTTTCAAGCGACCCGCGTCGCGTTTCGGCGTCTTCACCCCAGCTGCATTCCAGGCGCCCAACCGCAGGCGCGCACCCAATACCACACGGCAGCTATTGGTTGACAGTGCGTGGCGCCGACGCGACAATGCGCGGCTCTTCGCGGAGGGATACCCAAGCGGCCAACGGGGGCAGACTGTAAATCTGCTGGCTTACGCCTTCGGTGGTTCGAATCCACCTCCCTCCACCATTTTTTGCGGTGCAGGGTGGCAATCCTGCAGTTCAATGAGACGCCGGCCCCACCTGATGTTTGCTTCGCCTCTGCTTTGCGCTGTCGACTGAAGGCGGGAGTAGTTCAATGGTAGAACCTCAGCCTTCCAAGCTGATCATGCGGGTTCGATCCCCGTCTCCCGCTCCAAAGAAAAATACCCCGACGTAAAAATTCGCACCTGCTCACGTAGCTCAGTCGGTAGAGCACTTCCTTGGTAAGGAAGAGGTCGAAGGTTCGATTCCTTTCGTGAGCACCACAGCTTTCCAGTAACGAGTATTCGAGGCTTAAGGCGACACCCGCTTCCACAGCTGTTCAACATTTCAACACTTCCGCATTTCTTTCAGGACACGGCAGGTCATGGCAAAGAGCAAATTCGAGCGCAAGAAGCCGCACGTGAACGTGGGCACGATCGGTCACGTGGACCATGGCAAGACGACGCTGACGGCGGCGCTGACCAAGGTGGGCGCGGAGCG
>JBBSLL010000007.1:0-109588 GCA_038255255.1 Lysobacterales bacterium | reverse complement strand
CATGAGCGCCGCGCACGCCGCGCGCGTCGTGTTCCAGACCGCGCAGGGACTCGCCACCGCGCACGCCAAGGGCGTCATCCACCGCGACATCAAGCCGGGCAACCTGCTCCTCACCACGCGCGGCATGCTCAAGATCGCCGACTTCGGCATCGCGCTGTCCGCGTCGGACTCGCTCGCCAACAAGCTCACCGCGACCGGCGGCTTCGTCGGCACACCGGGATATCTGTCGCCCGAAGTGTGCATGGGCAAGCAGGTCGACGCGCGCGCCGACATCTTCGCGCTCGGCATCGTGCTGTTCGAACTGCTGACCGGACGCATGCCGTTCCGCGACGAGAGCCCGCTGGGGCTCATGCTCGAGGTCGTGCAGACGGAAATCCCCGATATTCGCGAGCTCAACGCCGACGTCGACGTCGACCTCGCCGCGATCCTCGCGAGAATGACGGCCAAGAACCCCGACGACCGCTTCGCGACCGCCGACGAACTCGCGGCGGCGCTTTCCGAGCATCCGCTGGTCACGCGCAACGCCGCCGTCACCGCGAGGATCGTCATGTCTCCGGCCGCTGCGACGGTCGTGGCTCCGATGACGCCGATCCCGCAGTCGCTGTTGACGCCGGCGCCGCACGCGGAAGCGATGCCGCCACCGAATGTCGCGACGCGCGCCATGTCCACGTCCCCGGCCGCGCTGGGTCTGGGCATCCCGCAGGCGGCGGTGCCCGGGCAGGATCTGCAGACGCATCGCCGTGAACTCGAGCCGATGGCCCGGCCCTCCGCGCTCGCACGTCCCGACCGCACGAGTGGCAACAACAATGGCATGTGGCTCGCAGCCGCTGCCGTGGTGCTGCTGGTCGCCGGTGGCGCGTGGGCCATGCGCGCCAAGTGGATGCCCGGCGGCGCCGGTGAATCCGCGAGCGCCACGACTGCAAGCAATGCCGCAACTGCCGCAGCAGGCACCGCCGCGATCGCCGCCACGGCCACGCAGACGTCAGCGCGCGAGCCGACCGAAGCGGAACGCGCCGATCGCGCCGCGACCGTCGCAGGACTGGTCGCCGCCGTGGATGGTACGACTCCGAACGCCGCAGCGAATGATGCGACTTCGGGCGCGAACCCCGGCGGGGCAGATGCAGGGACGGCCAAACTCGGCGCATCGCGAGCTGGTGCCGGTTCCGGCGCTGGGGCGGTTGGCGCGCAATCGCTTGCGTCAGTCGATACTGCCCAGGCGGAGTCCAACGCACTGGACGACGGTCCGCCGACGCCGCGCGAAGCACGCGCGGAGCGGCGCGCAGAGATCGCGGAAAACATCGCCGAGCGTCGTGAAGCGCGCCGCGAGGAAACACGGGACCCCGTGGCCGTCCGCACCGTGCCGCGCCGCATTGCCGTGATCACGATCGGCGATCCCGCCGTGACCGGTCCCGCGCGACAGCTGCTCGAAGAAGCGCTCGCCGATGGCGGATTCGACCTGTTCGACACCGACATGGCCGGCGTTGGCGATCTTTCCGTCGGAGAAATTCCGCGTGCCGTCGGCCACCTCGCACAGCGCAACGGCGTCGGGGCTGCCGTCGTCATCCGCGCCGAACCCGCGGGTACGCAGCAACTCCAGTTCTACGGCCGCAGTGCCCAGATGAACACCGCGCAGCTGTCGGTCAAGCTCTACGACGCGCAATCGCGTTCGCCACTCGGCGCCGGCTTCCGCGCGCCGGTCAACTACACCGGTCCCACCGCCGACTTCAACACTCGCGAAGCCCTGCAGCCCAACGTCGGCCAGGTGCTGAGCACCCTCGCGCGCTACCGCGACGCTGATCGCGGGTAATTTCGAAGTCCCAAGGAAATGCGCGACGCCGCCCGGCGTCGCGCAATTGGATCAGGTCTACGGCACCGCCGGCTCGAAGCCGTTGATGAACACCACTTCGTTGGCCGCGCTGCAGATACCCGGACCTGGCGAGCAGACTCCCGATGGCAGGGTCGCGGTCAACACCTGGTTCGTGCTGATGGTCGCGGTGTTGAACGAGAACTGCGTGAATGCCGTCCCCGAATTGGCGGCCTGTACCCCGACCGTGGCACCTGCGCCGCCCGCGTTGGCGCCCGCGATGTTCACCTGCGGATAGTGCACTTCGTAGTTGGCCGAGCCTTCCCGGAAGATGATCGCCATGTTCACCGTCTGGGTGCCCGCCGGATCCGCGAAATGCTTGCCGCGCCATTCGATCACGAAGCGACGGTTCGGCGCTGTCCCGACCAGGTTGGTATAGATGCCGCCGCCCGCAGTGTTGAGAACGAGATCGTCCCAGAGCGCCATCACGGTTGGCGTCGTGGCACCAAACACGGTGCCGGGTAGCGCCGTGTTGCCGAACGCAGTGGAGCCGGCCGTGGGCACGAACTGCACGTTGCCATTGGTGCTGGCGCGGATCGTGGAGCCGCCCGCCACGTTCACGCCGTAAACCGAGAAGTTGAAGCCGGCAGGGACCGCTACATTGAACAGCGCATCGTCCACGTTGCTGCCCGCGATAAAGGTGCCGCCCACCGGGATCGCCGCACCCGTCGGCGCTGACGAGAAGACGTAGTTGGTGCCGAGCTGCCCGACTGGCAGGCTGAAGTTGAGCGAAGTAGGCGATACGCCTCCCGAGAACGTCAGCGTCTGCGTGAAGTTGATCGTGGAGCCGCAGGCCACGCTCGGGGCGGTGCTGATCTGGAACGGCGTGGCGTTGGTGCCCGTTCCGGTGGTGGCAACGAGGTTCGGGTACGTCGAATTGGGGGCGCTGATGGTCACGCCCGGCGTCGTCGAAGTGAGCACCGCATTGACCGCTGTCGCGCCGTTGGTACCGGTGTTGTTGAGCACCACGTTCATCGCGTTGCACTCGTTCGGCTCGATGATCGCGTTGCCGGTCGTGATGGTGGACGAGCCGACCTGGATGTTGGGCGCCAGCACCGCGATGGAGTACGCCTGGCCATTCACGCAGCCGTTGGTCTCCCCCACGTTCACGCTGAAGTTGAAGGTGCCGCCTGCGGTGGGTGTACCGGCGAGCACGCCGGCGGGGGACAACGTCAAGCCCGGTGGCAGGCTGCCCCCGAACGTGTAGGTGAAGGGCCCGGTGCCCGTTGCGGAGAACGTTGCACCCGGATAGACAGAACCCGCCACCACGTTGGTGGGCACCGTCGATGGCGAGATGGTTTGCAGCGGGCACGCTTCGAGCGGACTCGAGTTGTACGCGACCAGCGCAAAGTCCTGGTTCGGGCCCGTGATGGTGGGATCAGCCGCGCCCGGAACATTGGTGGCCGCCACGCGCACGCTGAAGTTGCCGGTGAGCCCGGCCGGCAGGAACACGCTTTCGAGGTTGTTGCGCACGTCCGCGGTGCCACCGGTGACCGAACTGGCGCCGGAAAAGACGTTGCCTGTGTAGGTCTGGCCGCCCACGGTCACCGAAAGGTCGAGGTTGTTGACGTAGGCATTGCCCGTCGTGCTTCCGGGTGCGTCGCTGTACGCCAGGGAGACCCGGAACGGCTGCGCGATGTCGGGTACGGTGCCCCGGAACACGCGCACCTGTCCGGTTCCCGTGAAGCGATCCGCAGGGACTTCGTCGCGTAACGCACGCGGCATGTTGTCGAAGGTGCGCTCGAGGTTGACGCGCCCCATGCCCTGGTCGTTGGACGGCAAATTGCCCGTCAGCGTGGTCATGTAGGTCGCCGAGTTCGCCAGGAACGCCTTGTTCATCGCGGGGCTCGGCGGCGTGTTGGCGTACTGGCCGCCGTTGTTGATGAACCATTGGCGGAGCAGCGCCGATGCACCGGTGATGCCGGGGCTTGCGAAGCTGGTGCCATTGCCCGTCCGGTAGTAGCGCTGTTGTTCGGGTGACGTAGGCAGGAACCCGCCCGTGTAGCAGGGGTTGTTGTTGCCGGGCGCAGTGGTCTGGCGGTCGTTCATCACCACACCGCCGGCGACGTTCGTCGCTGGCGCGAGGATCTCGGGCTTGACGCGTCCGTCCGTGGTCGGGCCGCGACTCGACGACGAGTACATCGCCGCGGCGTTGGTCGCATCGCCTACGCCCGGCCGTACATTTTGCGAGCCGCCCGCGGTCAGCACGTTCTTGGCGGTCGCAGGCGCACCGGTGGTGGACGCGCCTGGGCCGCTGTTGCCGGCGGCGAACACGGTCACCATCTGCTGGTTACCGGGCGCGGGATGTGTCGAACCCGTCGGTTGTGCGTCGCGCACCAGCGCATCGAACACCTGCGAGTTGACGGTGTATTGCCCGCCGACCGCGGCGCCCCAGCTGTGGTTGCTGATCCGCGCGCCATTGGTATTGGTGCCGAGGTTGCTGTACGCGCGCGAAAACGAGTTGGGGAAATTGGGACTGGTGAACGAGGCGCCTGCTGCGGTGAAATAGATCGAGGAGCCGAGTTTCGAGAACGGCGACACGCCGGTGCCGTAATGGAACATGCCGTCGCCGTGCGGATAGGCGCGCGACTGGCTCGACGTGTTGCCTGCAGCAACGTGGCTCACCCAGGTGCCGTGGCCGATGCTGCCGCAGCCGGTGAGGTCGGCGGCGACGGCCGAGCCTTCGAGCTTGTTGTAGATCACCGAGCTGTTGGTCGGCGTCGTCTGGCTGTTGGGCACACCGCCCACGAAGAGCCCGAAGTGGTTGGGCGAGTTGGTGCCGTTGTCGAGGCCCTGATCCGAGATGTCGATGGTGAAGGCGGAAGCATCGAACTGCGCCTGCGTGAATCCGCGCGCCACCAGCCACGCCCGGTAATCGCCCGGCGTCGGCACCGCGGGCGAGCCGGTGATCTGGTTCGCCATGATCTGCGTCGCGCGCTCGTCGAACAGCACGGGGGTGAACTCGGGCATGATCGAAATCACGTCAGGGCGCGCCGCAATCTGGCCGAGTTCGGCCAACGAAACCTCGGCCTCGATATTCACGTAGTGGCGGAAGGCGTAATGCGAAACCCTGCCGCCGTTCGTGAGCGCGGCAACCAGTGCGAGCGTTTCGTCATTGCTCTGCGCGTCCAGCACCAGCTGGATGGTGTAGAAATCGGGCGAGAGGCCCTTCGCATCGAGTTCCCAGGCGGCCCTGTTGACCTTGAGCGGGGCCGTGTAGTCGCCTTCCCACTGCAGCACGTTCGCCTGCGCCAGCGCGCGCACCTTGGTGATCGCGGCGGCGTCGCCGTAGACCAGGTAAGCATTGTTCGGAATGTAATCGACGATGAGCGCGCCGGTGCCTCGCAGCGCCGCGTGATCGGAGGCCAGTACCGGTCCATCGAACTGCACGAGACGCAGGCGTTTGCCATCGGAGGCCGACGGCCCGCGCAGCGCTCCCGCCTCTGAAGTCGTCGTATCGAGCGTTCGCGAATTGAGGAGGATTTCGTCCGACTCCGCAGCCTGTGCGGTAGCAAACACGACTGCTGCGGCGAGCGCGGTGACGCTGCCCAGTCCAAGCGCGCGGCGTACGCCGCGGTAGATCGCGCGTTGCGCGAAACGTTTCGGCACGGACTGGTGAGCGGACATGGAATCCCCCTGGATGTTGGTGGAACAAATGCTCGTCGCTGACCGACGGCTGAATGCAGAATGCCACGGAATTTAATCGGTGGCATTCATGCAGTTGTGAACGGGGCAAGACCTGGCTCGCCACGTCGCGTTGCCTCGAAACCCAGCTACCCCTCGAACCCGTTCGCGAACACGTTCTCTCCCGACGCCGCCGCGGTGTTGGTCGTCGCAGTGTTGTTGTTGGCGTTCGGGTCGGAGACGCCGCCGCCCACCACTGCGGTAGCACTGTTGGTGAGTGTGCCGGTGGTGCCGGCGGCCACCGTTCCGTTGACCGCGAACGTGACGCTGCTCCCGACCGGCAGGCCGACGTTCTGCGTGATGTTGCCGTTGCCCGTTGGTGCGGCACAGCTCGCACCGGCCGTCGGCGTGCAGGTCCACACCGGCGTTAGATACGCCGCAGGAAAAATATCGACGAGGGTGTTGGTGGGCGAGGCCGCGGGTCCGGCGTTGGCGACGATGATCGTGTACGCGAGCGGCTGGCCAGCCGTGTACTGCGCCGGGGTCGTCGACGACGTCACGCCAACATCCGCCGACGCGCCCGTCGCGCAATCGACCACCGCGCGGATCACCCAGTCGCCGTTGACGCCGAGCGACGCCGAGTTGAACCACGTGTACGAGCCCGGCGCGAGTCGGGCAAAGATGGCGTTGCGTCCCGCCTGGTTGCCGTCGACGTCGCGCACGACGCTCGGGTCGGTGGCTGTCACGGTCATGTCGAATTCGAGCGCAACCACGAAGGTCTCATTCGTGCTCACCGGGACCAACACCGGCACGGCCATGTTCTCATCGAGGTGGCGGTATTCGTTGAGCACGCCATCGGTCAGCACCGGACCGCTGATCGCCTGCGCGAGCGCTCCGGGTGTCGGGAAGGTTCCGGATGCCGAGCTGGATCGTTTCACCCGTGGTGCCGGACGGAGAGCGCCAGAACACCTGCACGGCGCGGATATCGCCGTTGCAAGGCGATGTCAGCCATGCCGCCGCCTTTTCGCCCGGCACAAAGCCGCCGACGATTACCGCAGCCGAGAAATTGGTGAGCGAGTCGTTCCGGACCGTCACCTCTGCGGCATGCGAGGCAAGACTCATTGAAGCGGCGAGCGCGATGCTCGAGAAGCGGGCAGCCCTGCGGGTGTTCACGGTCGATCTCCCTGTCGCGACCCAAGGTAATCCTACGCCTCTTGCAGATGTCGAGATGCGCTTCACGGAAAGCCTGTGCCGGGTGCCGCCCGGTCGAGCTTCGGGTGGAGGTGGTCCCGCGAGTTCCGACCGCCCTCCTGGCCGGCGTCTTCGCGGCGTAACCTTGCAGATGAATTATGCAGCGGTCGCCCCCATTCGCGGGACCGGACATACTGCATGCCACGCGCTTTCCTGGCCGCATGGGTCCTGCTCCTGCCGATGCTCGCCGAGACTCCCGCCGCCGCGCCCATACGAGCCACCGGACCCGTACTCGTCATCGCTCACCGCGGTGCCAGCGCCCTGTTGCCCGAGCACACCCTCGAGGCGTACGCGAAGGCCATCGTGGACGGCGCCGATGTCGTCGAACCAGACCTCGTGGCGACGCGCGATGGCGTGCTGGTTGCGCGACACGAGAACGAGATCGGCGGCACCACCAATGTCGCCGACCATGCGGAGTTCGCAGACCGCCGCACGCGCAAGCGCATCGATGGACGCGAAGTGGAAGGCTGGTTCACCGAGGATTTCACGCTGGCCGAGTTGAAATCCCTGCGTGCGCGCGAGCGACTGCCGGAACTGCGTGGCACGGCACGCGACGATGCCTTGGGGATTCCCACCCTGACGGAAATCATCGCGCTGGTGGCGAGCGAGTCAGCTGCCCGCGGGCGCGCGATCGGCCTCGCGCCGGAGATCAAGCATTCCTCGTACTTCCGCCGTTTCGGCCTGCGCCTGGAGGACGCGCTGCTCGCGGACCTCGCTGCGCACGCGCACACCCGCCGCGCTCCGGTACTGATCCAGTCCTTCGAGGTGGGAAATCTCCGCCGCCTGCGCGAGCGGCTCAGCAAGGCGAACGCCAACCTGCAGCTGGTGCAGCTGATCGGCAACGCAGGCGAGCGCCCGGCAGACGCATCCCGTGACGACAGCGCGCCGAGTTACGGCGATATGACGACGGTGGAAGGGCTGCGCCGCATCGCCGGGTACGCCGATGCGATCGGGGTGCAGTCGAGGCGCCTTGTGCCGCTGGACGCGGAGGATGCGTTGGGAACGCCCACGGATCTGGTGCGTGATGCGCACGCGGCGGGGCTGCGAGTGTTCGCGTACACCTTTCGGCCGGAAAACGTGTTCCTTCCGCGCGCGTTCTGGCTTGGAGATGATCCGCGCGCGCGCAACGAAGCCGGTTCCATCGCCGAGATCCGCGCGCACATCGATGCGGGCATCGACGGCTTCTTCACCGATGACCCGGCGGTGGGTCGCAGCGCAGTTCAGCGTCGATAAACCGGCGGACCGCAGGCGTTGCTATCTTTCGTGCGACGCGACTGCCCGCGACCGCCGGTGCCCAGGCGCTTCAAAAGGATGCGCGAACCCACTGGAGTGGTTACGCGATCGCGCGAAGGTTGGCGTAGGCGAGGACCAGGCGCTTGCTGCCGCCGGATTCGAAGTTGACCTGCACGATGGTGTGCGCGCCGTCGCCTTCGTAAGAGATGACGGTGCCCTCGCCGAAGGTGTTGTGCGATACGCGCTGGCCGAGCTTGAAGACGGGTGCCGCATCTTCGTCGCGCAGCGAGCCTCCGCGCGCGTCGCGCCATGCAGTGCCGCCGCCAAACGACGCGGGCCGCGACACCTGGATCTTGGGCCGCACTTCATGCAGCAGCTCGCGCGGCAATTCGGCGAGAAACCGCGATGGCCGGTTGTAGTTCTCGGTGCCGTGCAGGCGGCGCGATTCGGCGTAAGTCAGCACCAGCCGCTGCTGCGCACGCGTGATGCCGACGTACGCGAGGCGCCGCTCCTCCTCCAGCCGACCGTGTTCGTCGAGCGAGCGGTTGCTCGGGAACAGGCCATCCTCGAGCCCCACCATGAAGACCAGCGGAAACTCGAGTCCCTTCGCCGCGTGCAGCGTCATGAGCTGCACGCAGGCCTCGTTCTCCGCGCCCTCCGCTTCGCCCGCGTCGAGCGCTGCGGTCGACAGGAATGCGGTGAGCTCGGAAAGCCCCGCGTCCACGTCATCGACGGAGATCGCGAAACGCGAGGCGACGCTCACCAGTTCGTCGAGGTTGTCGGCACGCGAATTGCCTTCGCCGCGACTGTCGCGATCGTGGTGTGCGCGCAGGCCGGTGCGCAGGATGACGGACTCGAAACGCTCCGCCAGCACCTGTTCGGCGCTGTCGCGGTCAAGCTCGTCGATCAGCGTCAGGAATGCGCGCAGCGCATTCTTTGCACGCCCGGCCAGTCCGTCGCGCAGCAGTTCCTGCAGCGTCGCCTGCCAGAGCGGGATGCGGTCGCCGCGCGCGCGTGCGCGCAACACTTCCAGCGTGCGATCGCCGATGCCGCGCGGCGGCGTGTTGACCGCGCGCTCGAACGCGGCATCGTCGTCGCGATTGGCCAGCAGGCGCAGGTAGGCCAGCGCGTCCTTGACCTCGGCGCGCTCGAAGAAACGCAGGCCGCCGTACACGCGATAGGGCAGATCATCGAGGACGAGCTGCTCTTCGAGCACCCGCGACTGCGCGTTGGAGCGGTACAGCAGCGCGCAGTCGGACGGGGACCCGCCGGCGCGCACCCATGCCCGGATGCGCTCGGTGATGAAGCGTGCCTCGTCCTGCTCGTTGTAGGCCGCGTACACCTCGATCGGTTCACCCGCGGCGTCCGCGGTCCAGAGCTGCTTGCCGAGCCGCTCCGGGTTGTGCGCGATGATCGCGTTGGCCGCGCCGAGGATGTTCGCGGTCGAGCGGTAGTTCTGCTCCAGCTTGAGCGTGGTCGCGGTCGGAAAATCGCGCAGGAAGCGCTGCACGTTCTCGACGCGCGCGCCGCGCCAGCCGTAGATGGCCTGGTCGTCATCGCCGACGACGAACACCTGGCCCGACTCGCCCGCCAGCTCCCGCACCCACAGGTACTGGATTTCGTTGGTGTCCTGGAATTCGTCGACGAGCAGGTGCGCAAAGCGGTCGCGATAGTGCTTGAGCAGCGTGGGATCGTTGCGCCAGAGCTCGTACGCGCGCAGCAGCAGTTCGGCGAAGTCGACGAGGCCGAGTCGCCGGCAACGCGCCTCGTACTCGACGTAGATGTCGCGCTGCGTGCGCGCGAACGGGTTGTTGCCGGGATCGATGCGGTCGGGCCGCTTGCCCTCGTCTTTCGCGGCGTTGATGAACCAGCCGGTCTGGCGCGCGGTGTAGCGCGCCTCGTCGAGTCCCATGTCGGTGATGACGCGCTTGAGCAGGCGCGTCTGGTCGTCCTGGTCGAGGATCTGGAACGCCTCGGGCAGCGCCGCTTCGCGCCAGTGCCGGCGCAGCATGCGGTGCGCGATGCCGTGGAAGGTGCCGACCGTGAGCCCGCGTTCGCCGCGCATCAGTGTTTCCGCGCGACCGCGCATCTCGCCCGCAGCCTTGTTGGTGAAGGTGACCGCGAGCACGCTCCACGGCGAGGCGCGCTCGACTTCCGTCAACCAGGCGATGCGATGCACCAGCACCCGGGTCTTGCCGGAGCCTGCGCCGGCCAGCACCAGATAGTGGCCCGCTGCCGCGCTGACCGCGCCGCGCTGATCGGGATTCAGCACGTCGAGCAGGTGCGAAACATCCATGCGGCAAGTTTAGCGACAGGCAAGACGCCACGCTTCGGCGACACGGGAATTTCGCGTGTTGCGTGATGTCCTTGCAGGATGAAAGTATTGCTGTTCACCCTTGCGATCGGCCTGGCATGTTCGCTCGCCGCGCCCGCTGCGGGTGAGGACTCGCTGGCATGGGTCGTGACAACGCGTTATGCGCCGGCCTCGAGGTCCGTTGAAATCGAACCGTGCGCGCGCGAAGCGCATGCCAGCGTCACCTTCGTACTGGCTGGAAATGCGGGTAGCCCCGGAATCGTGCCTCGTCGGGAGCATGGCTCGTTCGAGCCCACGCGCGAAGGCTGGCAGGCCAGCGCTTGGAAGGCAGGCGAATGCGCGCGTTTCAACGTCGATCTCGACAGCATCGCCGGCGACCGCCGCGCGCGCGGTAGTGGCGCGTCCGGTGCCGCGATCGCCGACCCTCGGCAATGGCTGTGGCTGCCGGACTCCCTGGGCAGCGCGTCGACGATCCAGTTCGCACTGCCGGCAGGCTATGGCGTGTCGGTGCCGTGGCGACGCCTCGCGGACGCAGACGGTCAGCCCAGGTATGCGCTGGGGAGCGATCCCGTCGATGGTCCCGCACTGACGGCGTTCGGTGAGTTCGAAGAAATCCGCATGCGCAAGCCGGGCGGTGTGCTGCGCGTGGCGATCCTGGCGCCGCGCGACTCGGCGCTTGCCCGGCGCCTGCACGCGTGGATCGACGGCATCGCCACGGTGGCGCTCACCGCGAATGGCCGGCTGCCGCTGCGCGACGCTCAGGTACTGGTCGTGCCTGTCGCAGGTTCGAGCAGCGCGACGCCGTGGGGCGAAGTGCAGCGCGGCGGCGGCAGTGCGCTGCATCTTTATCCCGGTGCCATGGCGAGCGCCGCGGCATTGCGCGCCGACTGGACGGCGACGCACGAGATCGCGCACCTGTTCCACCCGTATCTCGGCACGCGCGGCCGCTGGCTGGGCGAGGGCCTCGCGAGTTATTACCAGAACGTGCTGCGCGCCCGCGCCGGTTGGCTCGAAGTAGACGATGCAGTCGGGCGCCTGCGCGCGGGTTTCGAGCGCGGCCGGCGCGAAGCCACGACGGCGGGCATGACTCCATCCGCAGCGTCCGCAGGGATGCACCGGCAGCGCGCGTACATGCGCGTCTACTGGTCTGGCGCAGCGTACTGGCTGACCGTCGATGCGCGCCTGCGACGCGATCACGGCACGAGCCTCGACGCGGTGCTTGCACGCTACTCCGCCTGCTGCCTGAGAGGCGGCGACGTCGCGGCACCGGAGCGTTTCATCGCCGATCTGGATCGCCTCAGCACAACGCGGGTGTTCTCCGTCGAATTCGTGCGTGCGTCGCGCACGACCGCATTTCCCGACGCCCGCGCGCTCGACGCATTGCTGGATGAGCCTGCGCTGCGTACAGCGATTTTCGCGCCGCGAGGCTGAGCTGCGGGGCGCGGGCAAAATGCGGTCGCCGGTGACTGTGCCGCGCGCAGTGAAGCGACGGCAATGTCTTCAGTTTTCGGTGAGGTGCGCGGGCGCCCCGTGCGCGCGCAGCATCTTGGTGGTCGGCTGCATGATGCGGTCGATCCACGCGATGCCGATCGCCGACAGGATGAAGGCCATATGGATGATGGTCTGCCACATGACGCCGGCTTCGGTTGCCGTGCTGCCCTCCGCGCCGAGGTTGCCCGCCGCGATGAAGGTCTTGAGCAGATGGATCGAGCTGATGCCGATGATCGCGGTGGCCAGCTTCACCTTGAGCACCGCGGCGTTGACGTGGCTCAGCCATTCCGGCTGGTCCGGATGGTTCTGCAGGCGCAATCGCGACACAAAGGTCTCGTACCCGCCGACGATGACCATCACCAGCAGGTTGGAGATCATCACCACGTCGATCAGCCCCAGCACCAGCAGCATGATCTGCTGCTCGCCGAACGACACTGCGCCCATGATGAGGAGCCAGAGCTCCTTCAGGAACAGGATGACGTACACGCCCTGCGCGACGATCAGGCCGAGGTAGAGCGGGAGCTGCAGCCAGCGCGAGCCGAAGATGAGCGCCGGGAGCGGGCTGAGCTTGAAGTTGGGATCGGGTTGCGGCTGCATGTCTCGTCGCGCGGCGTGGGGGTCGCGCATTCTAGCCGTCAAAAGCGGCATTTCATGTAGAGCCGAGCTGCGCTCGGCTGGGAAGTCGAGAGGAACCTCCCAGCGGAGCACAACTCCGCTCTACAGCAACCGCGGCGCTACGCGAAGCGCTCTACGCCTGGCAGCGCCATGACGTACTCGGGGCCCATGATCTGCGACGGCGTCCGGTAGCCCGGATCGATCGCTCCGCCCGCCAGGAAATGCTGGGCGATGCCGGTCGCGGCAGTGGCGGTCAGCGCATAGCCGTTCGGTGTGCGCAGGCGCAACGCGACGCGGTTGCCGAGCGCGTCGCTGGCTTCGCCCCACACATGGGTTTCGCTGGCGTCACGCGCGTCGGCCGAGGGTCCTTGCACGCTGTGCTCGACCCGTCGCTTGAGAAACTTCTGCACGGGAGCGCTACCGAGCAGGGGCCGCAGCCAGCGCAGGCGTCGGGCGCGCGCGATGGTCGTGGGCGACAACGCCATGTACACCTCGATATTCGGGATGCCGGTGGACACGAACGCGGTGAACACGTCGCCCCAGGGAATCGTCATCGCGGAGCGCCGCACGCTGTGGCCGCCGGCATCGGGGCGTTCGAAGGTGCGCGTCTTCCACGCCAGCGGTACGCGTCGCAACGTCCCGTCGACCCGCACGCGCCCGCCGCTGCCGAGGCCTTCGACACTGGTCAGCGCCGTGCCCCGGCTTGGGCCCCCGCCTGCCTCGAATGCGAGCACCAGATGATCCGCCGTCGGCAGCAACAGCTTCAGCTGTGCGGCGAGGCAGTCGGTGGGCACGACATCGAATCCGCAACCGGGACACAGCACGATGCCAGCTCGCACGGCGCGTGCGTGCTGGGCGTGCGCATGCGCAAAAACGTCGATCTCGCCGGTGATGTCGAGATAGTGCACGCGCCCTTCGAGACAGGCTTCGAGCAACGGCGCGCTGGTGGCGGAAAACGGCCCGGCGCAGTTGAGCACCAGGCCGCAATCGCGCAAGGCGTGCCGCAATGCGGCAGGCTCGTCGAGTGCAAACGCACGGTGTTCCAGGCCGAGCGATCCGGCAAGCGCCTGCAGCGCGGTTGCATTGCGCCCCGCAAGTATCGGGGCGAGACCTCGCGCCCTGGCTTCGCGCGCAATCAGCTCACCGCTGTAGCCATTGGCGCCGTAGATCAGCCATTGCATGCTGCGTTCCTCTCCCGTCGTGTGCAGGAATTGGATCGTAGGTCAGGTCGCACCAGCGACCTGACGTTTGACCCGCGACAAGCCGTCAGGTCGGCGGAGCCGACCTGACCTACGGCATTGATAGAGACATGCAAGGGCAGGTCAGGTCGTGCCAGCGACCTGACGTTCCGGCTTCCCGCGCTCCGCGGTCGCGGCCTGCAACCTGCGGAAGTAGTACTCGGGTAGCCAGCGCTTGATCCGCCAACGCAAGGCTTCGCTGCGCGTCGGCAGGATCAGGAAATCGCCGCGTTCGGCCGCTTCGAAATAGCGGTCCGCCACGGAATCGAGCGTGTCGCGCGAGTTCCGCATGAGGCTGTCGGCAAACCCGCGCATCCGCTCGGTGCCGCGGAATGTTTCCAGCAGGTTGGTCTGGAAAAACGACGGGCATGCGACCGACACGCCGATTCCGCGACCCGCGACCTCCGCGCGCAACTGTTCGCTCAGCGCGACCACCGCAGCCTTGGCGACTCCGTACGTCATGATGCCCGGCGCCCCCGCGAGCCCGGCGAACGAAGCGGTGCTGATGATCTGCCCGCGACCGGCTGCCAGCATTCCCGGGAGGAATGCGCGACAGCCGCGCACCACGCTCAGCAGGTCGATGTCCAGCAGTGCGCGCCATTCGTCCATGTCCGCGTCGAGCATCGTTCCGCCGCTGGCGATGCCGGCGTTGTTGACGAGTACGTCAAGCGCGCGGGAGCCGCGCGTGTCGAGCAGCGCGTTGACCGCTGCGACAAAGGTGGCGAAGGACGCATCGTCGCCCACGTCCACCTGCAGAGCGGCGTGCGGGGCTCCGTACAGTATTGCCGCCGTTTCCCGCGCACGCTCGAGATCGATATCGGCGCACACCACCGCGCATCCCGCCTCGGCGTAACGAATGGCCAGCGCGCGGCCGATCCCGCTGCCGGCTCCGGTGATCAGTACCTGGCGTTGCGTCATTGCCGTCTTCCCCCCATGCTCGCGCAGAGCATACCGCCGCGCCCCGGAGCTGATGGATGGCTGCATCCGCGAACCTGTTCGATCTCGCCGGCCGCACCGCACTGGTGACCGGGGCCTCGCGTGGCATCGGCGAGTCGATCGCACGCCTGTTGGCCGCATACGGCGCCCACGTCGTGGTCAGCAGCCGGCGCCTGGCGGACTGCGAGACCGTCGCCGGGTCGTTGCGTGATGCGGGCGGCAGCGCCGAGGCGATGGCCCTGCATGTCGGTGATGTCGCGATGATCGAGAACGTCTTCGCGGAGCTCGAAGCGCGTGGCGGTTCGCCGGACATTCTTATCAACAACGCCGCCGCCAATCCTTATTTCGGGCCGATGCTCGATATGGATCTCGAGGCTTACGCCAAGACCGTAGACGTGAACCTGCGGGGCTATTTCTGGTGCAGCGTGCAGGCGGCGCGGCGCATGCGCAGCGCGAGCGGGGGCGCGATCGTGAATATCGCTTCGGTCAATGCGCGCCGCGCGGCGCCGGGGCAGGGCGTGTACTCCATGACAAAGGCCGGCATCGTCAGTTTCACTGAGAGCTTCGCGCGTGAGTGCGCGCCGCACGGCATCCGCGTCAACGCGGTGCTGCCCGGGCTGACCGATACGAAGTTCGCGAGTGCGCTGACCGGCAACGAGGCAATCCTCAAGCCGCTGCTGCGACAGATTCCCATGGCGCGCGCCGCGCAACCGGACGAGATCGCGCCGCTGGTGCTGTTCCTGGTGTCCGGTGCGGCGAGCTACCTCACCGGCGCGAGCATTCCCGTCGATGGCGGTTACCTCTCCTGAATCCGAAGAGGCCTTGATCCTGTAGAGCGGAGCTTGCTCCGCTGCCTATTGCGCGTTCGTGGTCGCCAGTCTGTGCAGCCGAGCAAGCTCGGCTCTACAACAGCATCGCGTATAGGACACCGGTATCCTTGCGGCCTCATCACTCGCAGGCACGCACGCATGATCGATGTGCATTACTGGCCGACGCCGAACGGCCACAAGGTCACGATGTTCCTCGAGGAGGCGGGGCTCGGGTACCGGATCTCGCGCGTCAACATCGGCGTCGGCGACCAGTTCAAGCCCGGGTTTCTGGCGATCGCGCCGAACAACCGCATGCCCGCGATCGTCGACGACGAACCGGCCGGAGGTGGAGACCCGGTGAGCGTTTTCGAGTCGGGCGCGATTCTCGTGTACCTGGCCGAAAAGACCGGTCAGTTCCTGCCATCGGGGCTGCGCGAGCGCACCGCCACGCTCGAGTGGCTGTTCTGGCAGATGGCGGGACTCGGCCCCATGCTCGGGCAGAACCACCACTTCAATGTGTATGCGCCTGAAAAGATTCCCTATGCGATCGAGCGTTACGTGCGCGAGACCGCACGGCTCTACGGCGTGCTCGACCGTCGCCTCGCAGAGCGCGAGTACATCGTCGGCGACGGCTACACGGTCGCGGACATGGCCTGCTATCCCTGGATCGTGCCGCACCAGCGACAGCAGATGGATCTGGCGGATTTCCCGAACGTCAGGCGCTGGTTCGACGCGATACGCGCGCGTCCCGCCACGCGCCGCGCATATGCGCTCGCCGACGATTTCCCCACGCCGACCACGAGTTTCACCGACGAGCAACGCCGCAACCTTTTCAACGCGCCCGCCAACCCGTCGTCCGCGACGTGAGGAATGAAACGATGCTTCGATTCGTCGCCGGAACACTGCTCCTGATGTCGTCGCACCTCGCCGCTGAAAAGCTGACACTCGAGGCCATCGCGGGCGACAAGGCCCTGTCCGGTCCCACCTTGTCGTCGCCTAAGATCGCACCCGACGGCAGTAGCGTGACCTTCCTGCGCGGACGCGACGACGATCGCAACCGCCTCGACCTGTGGGCGTTCGATGTGTCGAAGGGCACGGCTTCGCGCCTGGTCAACGCCGATGACGTTTTGCCGGCGGCACGCGAGAACCTCTCCGACGAGGAGAAGGCGCGCCGCGAGCGCCAGCGCATCGCGGGCCAGACGGGCATCGTCGACTATCACTGGGCACCCGGCTCGACGCACCTGCTGTTCCCTCTCGGGGGCGAGTTGTACTGGTTCGACCTCGGGGCCACCGGCAAGGATCGCGTACGCAAGCTCACCCAAGGGGAGGGGCCGGTCACCGATCCCAAGGTTTCGCCGGGCGGCCGCTACGTGAGCTTCGTCAGGGCGCGCAATCTGTGGACTATCGAAATCGCCTCCGGCAAGGCCACCCAGCTGACGCGCGATGGCTCCGACACCATCGGCAGCGGGGTTGCCGAGTTCGTGGCGGATGAGGAAATGGCGCGCCATACCGGCTACTGGTGGGCACCGGACGATTCCGCGATTGCGTACGCGCGCATCGATGAAAGCCCCGTGCCGGTGCAGAAGCGCTTCGAAATCTATCCCGATCGCACCGAGGTGGTGCAACAGCGGTATCCGGCTGCAGGCGACCCGAACGTGCTCGTCGAGCTCTTCGTGCAGCCATTACCTGCCGACGGGGCTGCGCTGGGTCCGCGGCTGGGCATCGACCTTGGCAGCGAACGCGACATCTACCTCGCCCGCGTCGACTGGCGCGACGAAGCGCATCTGGTGTTCCAGCGGCAGGATCGACGCCAGCGCCACCTCGATCTGGTGGAGGTCGCGCTACCGGGCGGCAAGCAGCGCACGCTCCTGCGCGAAACCAGCCGCACCTGGGTGCCGCTCAACGACGACCTCCATTTCCTGGATGGCGGCGGCATCGTGTGGAGCTCGGAGCGCAGCGGCTTCCAGCACGTCTATGCGGTCGACGCGGACGGAGGCGATGCGCGCGCGCTGACTTCGGGCGACTGGAGCATCGACGCCATCGAGGCTGTCGATGAGAAAAGCGGCGTCGTCTACTTCACCGGCGCGCGCGACAACCCGCGCGAACGGCACCTTTATCGCGTGGGGCTCGCCGGCGGCGAAGTCGAAAAACTCACGGGTACGCCCGGCCAGCACTTCGTCGAGTTCGCAGACAACGCCAGCGTCTATGTCGACCGGTGGTCCAGCACCACCACGCCACCGCAGCTCGACCTGCATCGCGCGGATGGAACGCACATCGCGCGGCTCATCGACAATCGTCTGGACGATCCGGCGCACCCATACGCCGCGTTCCGCGCAGCGCATCGACCCACCGAATTCGGCACGCTGACCGCGGCCGACGGCAAGTCGACGCTGCACTACAGCCTGATCAAGCCGCCCGGCTTCGATGCCGCACGGCGCTATCCGGTCGTCGTGTACGTCTACGGGGGACCCGCCGGGCAGACGGTAATTGACGCGTGGCCAGCCCGCGCCGATCACTGGTTCAACCAGTATCTCGCCCAGCAGGGTTACGTGGTGTTCTCGCTGGACAACCGCGGCACGCCACGCCGTGGCGCGGCCTTCGGTGCGGCGCTGTATGGAAAACAGGGAACCGTCGAGGTGGCCGACCAGCTCCAAGGCATGGACTGGCTTTCGGCCCAGCCGTGGGTCGACTCGAAGCGCATCGGCGTGCATGGCTGGTCCAACGGCGGTTACATGACCTTGATGCTGCTGGCCAAGGCGAGTGACCGCTACGCGTGCGGCGCCGCAGGCGCGCCGGTGACGGACTGGGCGCTTTACGACACGCACTACACGGAACGCTACATGGACCTCCCCGGCGACAACGTCGCAGGCTATGCCGGTGCGCGCGTGCTCGACCACATCGACGGATTGACCTCGCCACTGCTGCTGGTGCATGGCATGGCCGACGACAACGTGCTGTTCTCCAACACCACAGCGCTTCTCTCGGCGCTGCAGGCGCGCGGGGTCGAGTTCGAACTGATGACGTATCCGGGCGCCAAGCACGGGCTCCTCGGCAGCAATCAGTTGCACCGCCTGCGCACCACGCGGCGCTTCTTCGAGCGTTGCCTCAAGCCCTGATCGTGCGCCGCGGGCTCTTCACACCCTGAACCGGTTCGACGCAGTGCCTCGGGCGTGGAGCTGCGACCGGCGGAAGGCCGTTCATCCTGTGCGCGCCGATGCGCGCCACTTCGCGGGTGAGAAAGGTCACGGTGACCTGGGGCACATGCGCGCACCAGCCCCCGGGCGTAACGTGCCTGACGAGACACCATCGAACTTTCCGAGGCTGCCATGCTCCTGCGCTCCCTTCTCATCGCCGCTGCGCTGTTGGCCGCGACACCGCTGGCTTACGGCCACTCGTTCGACAATTGCGACGCGAGCAGCGACTTCGACCTGACCCTGCACCCCAATCGGCTCGAACTGACGAGAGAGGATGGCGAAGACCCTCCACGCCGCGTCGAGCTGGTGGACGGACGCCTGTGGCTCGATAACCGCGAGCAGCGGCTGACTCCCGAAGACCGGGCGCGCCTGCTGCGGTTCGAGGCGGAAGTGCGCGCCCTCGCTCCCCAGGTGCGCGACATCGCGATCCAGGGCGTAGGCATCGCGGTTGACGCCATCGGCATCGTGATCGCCGAGCTGGGCGGCGACAGCGCGAAGATGCATGACCTTCGTCGCGAACTGGACGGCCTCGCGCGTCAATGGACAAAGCGCATCGGCACGACCCAGACCACGCGCAACTGGGGCGCGGACGAGCACGAGAAGGCCATCGGCAAGATCGTGGCGCAGATGGTCCCCGCGATTGCGGGCGAACTGGCGTCCAGCGCAGTGCGCGCCGCACTTGCAGGGGACGACGCGAAGCTCGCGCAGATCGAAGCACGTGCATCGCGCCTGGAAGATGAGATCGAAGCGCGAATCGAAGGCCGTGCGGACCGCCTCGAGTTGGCCGCCAAATCGCTCTGTCCGCGCGTCGAGGAGCTCGACCGCATCGACAACGCGCTGGCACTGCGCCTCCCGGGCGAGCGACGCCTCAACCTGATCGAAGTCGATCGCGACTAGAAAGCTGCAGTGGGTGAGCCCACGGTCAGCGAAGGCGCAATCGCAAGGGATCTGCCGGGACTGCCTGCCTGAAGAGTCGCCTCCGTCCGGACGGGCTCGGCTGCACCATCGGGGTGGGTGACGCTATCCTGCCGCGACCTTTCCTGACGCGCGGCCAGACATGTTCGATGGCGTTGAAGTCATTACCGGCCCCGCGCCTCGCTACAGCGTGATCTGGCTTCACGGCCTGGGCGCCGACGGCCACGATTTCGAGCCCCTCGTCCCACAACTCGTGCGTCGAGACTGGCCGGCGCTGCGCTTCGTGTTTCCGCATGCACCGGTGCGCGCGGTCACGGTGAACAACGGCATGCGCATGCGGGCCTGGTATGACATCCGCGGTTTCGATATCGCCGACCGCGAAGATGCCGAGGGCGTGGGTGAATCGGTGGCGGCCGTGGAGCGGCTGGTTGCACGCGAAGGCGAAAAGGGTATTCCCGCCGGCCGCATCTTTCTCGCCGGCTTCTCCCAGGGCGGTGCGATTGCATTGGCGACGACGGTCCGCCGCGCCGCGCCGCTCGCCGGCACGATTGCGCTGTCGTGTTATTTGCCATTGGCCGGGGTCAGTGAAAGCGTAATCGGCGCCGCCGCCCGCGATGTGCCGATTTTCATGGCGCATGGCAGCCACGATCCGGTCGTACCGCAGTCGCTCGGCGAGCGCAGCCGCGAATGGCTGCGCACGGCGGGCTTCAAGGTCGACTGGCACACTTACCCGATGCAGCATTCGCTGTGCGGGGACGAAGTCCACGACCTCGCGACATGGCTCTCGGCGCGCATTTCCGCGGCCTGATCCTGCGCGTCCGGCGTGCCGCTGCGCGGTCGACGGAACGCAGCGACCACTGGCTGCCGGACTTCTGCAGCGCCAGCCAGATCGCGATGTTCGTGCTGCTCGCGGAAGCGGTGTATCTCATTGTCTTCCTTGCGCCCACCTCGCGCGCCGACTGGTCACTGTCGCGCCTGGTCGCCGGGACCTCGTTCGTCATCTGGATTGCGCTGATCTCGGTGGTGTCCCTGTGCAAGTTGCGGCCGTGGCTGGTCGAGCGCGACGAGATGGTGACCGTCGCCGGAGCCTGGCTCGTCGTGCCGGTGACCACCCTGCTCGCGAGCATGACCCTCATGCCCCTGGCGCCCAGTCTGTCGCTGCTGCTGCCGGAGGCGGCGATGCCCAGTGCGCACCTTGCGCGTTTTGTCGCGGGCAACACGCTGATCGCGCTGCTGGCTAGCAGCGTGCTGTTCCGATATCTCTACGTGAGCGACGCGCGCCGGCAGAACGAGCGCGGCCAGGCGCGCGCGCAGGTCATCGCCTTGCAGGCGCGCATCCGCCCGCATTTCCTGTTCAACAGCATGAACACCATCGCGAGCCTGATTCCGTTGCGTCCGCGCGACGCCGAGCGTGCCATCGAGGATCTGGCGGAGTTGTTTCGCGCGGCGCTGGCACCGGGCGAGCGGCTGAGCACGCTGGGCGCCGAGCTGGAACTCGTGCGCCGTTATCTCGAGATCGAGCGCCTGCGCCTGGGTGATCGACTGCACGTGCGGTGGTCGGTCGAAGGCCTGCCCCTGGACACGCCGATGCCTGCGTTGCTGTTGCAGCCGCTGGTCGAGAACGCCGTGCACCACGGTGTGAGCGCGCTGCCTTCCGGCGGGGAAATCGAGATTGAAGGAACCGCCGACAGCGCGTGCGTGACCCTGCGCATCGCCAATCCGCGCCCTGCGCGCGCGCAAGCGGTGCGCGCAGGCCACGGCATTGCGTTGGACAACGTACGGCAACGGCTGGCATACCACTACGGAGACGCTGCGCGCCTGCTCGTGCATGATGCAGAGGGCAATTTCACCTGCGAAGTCAAGGTGCCACGATGAGCGAGAGTGCATGAAGGTCCTGATCGTCGACGACGAGCCCCTGGCGCGTGAGCGCCTGGCTTCCCTCCTGGCGGGAATCGAGGGGGTCGAACTGGTGGGCGAGGCGGCCGATGGGGTCAGTGCGCTCGCGCTGCTCGAAAGCACGAACGCCGACGTGGTTCTGCTGGACATTGTCATGCCGGCGATCGACGGACTCGAGGTCGCGCGCCATCTCGCCACGCACGACCGCCCGCCGGCGGTCATCTTCTGCACCGCGTTTGGCGATCACGCACTCGAGGCCTTCGAGGCGAGCGCGCTCGATTATCTGGTGAAGCCGGTTCGCGCCGAGCGCCTGCAGGCCGCGCTGCTTCGCGCGCAGCGTTTCAGCGGCGAGGCCAGCGCGGAACTCCAGCGCGCCCTTCCCGAAGCGCGTCGGCGCAGTCACATCTGTGCGCGGTTCCGCGGCAGCCTCAAGCTCGTCCCCATCACGGACATTGGCGCCTTCGTCGCTGAGGACAAGTACGTCGTTGTGCATCACGACCACGGCGAGCTCCTGATCGAAGAGCCCCTCAAGGCGCTCGAGGACGAGTTCGGCGAACAGTTCGTGCGCGTGCATCGGAACTGCCTCGCCGCGGTCGAACGCATCGAAGCCCTGACGCGCGCGCCGGACGGTCGGATGCTGCTGCGCCTGCGCGGCATGAAGGATCCGGTGGAAGTGTCGCGCCGCAACCTTGCCGCGCTGCGGCGCATGGTGCGAACGTTGTGACAGCGTGCGTACTCGCGGGACGCGAGGCCCCTCTTCCTACGGGACGTGGTGAAACACTTTCAGCCCGAGGCTCGCAGCTCCCTCACGCTTCGTGCCGACCGTGAACACACTGCGCATCGCGACGCGCCGGAGCCCGCTGGCGCTCTGGCAGGCCGAACACGTGGCGGCACGACTGCGCGCGTCGCACGCGGGACTCAAGGTCGAACTGGTACCGCTCTCCACGCGCGGCGACGAGGTGCTCGACCGTTCGCTCGCCGCCATCGGCGGCAAGGGGCTGTTCCTGAAGGAACTCGAGGTGGCGATGCTCGAAGCACGCGCCGACCTTGCGGTGCATTCGGCGAAGGATGTCCCTGTCGAGCTCGACGCGCCGTTCGTCCTCGCTGCGATCCTCGAGCGCGCCGATCCGTTCGACGCGCTGGTGACCCGCGATGGGCGCGGCCTGGACTCGCTGCGCGCGGGCGCGCACGTCGGCACTTCGTCACTGCGGCGACAGCTGCAGCTGCGGGTGCTGCGACCGGACCTCGTCGCAGTTGACCTGCGCGGCAACGTCGGTTCGCGCCTCGCGAGGGTCGATGCGGGAGAGATCGACGCCGCGATCCTCGCGTGTGCCGGACTCGAGCGCCTCGGCTTCGGCGCGCGCATTGCGCAACGGCTCGAGGCACCGGAGTGGTTGCCCGCCGCCGCGCAGGGCGCGCTCGCGCTCGAGTGCCGGGCCGGAGATCGCGATGTCGCCGTGCTGGCGGCAAGCCTGGCGCACGCTCCAACCGCGCTGTGCGTGTGCGCGGAGCGCGCCGTGACCGCGGCGCTGCAGGGGAGTTGCCAGGTTCCCATCGCCGCCTACGCCACGCTCGATGCCGGCACGATGAGCCTGGATGGATGGGTGGGTTCGCAACGCACCGGACAAACCCTGCGCGCCAGCCAGCGTCGGGAAGTCGGGGGCCAACAGGATGCCGAAGGCCTTGGCACCGACGTCGCGCGCGCACTGCTGGCCCGCGGCGCGCGGGCGCTTCTCGACGACTGACCCCGCCTCGGGCTGCAGGCAAGCGCGCGCTTCACGGTTTAGTGCATTCGCCATGCTTGAAATGCGCGCCCACGATCGACACCGCGGTGTGGGACGCGCTCGAACCGCGCCCCGCGTAGGTCCGTGCGCACACTGCCCGCGAAAGCACAAAGGTTGCTGCATCGCAGCTTGACCACATGCCGGCCCGGCCCATAGCGTCGCGCGCTTCGCCCGATCGTCCCACAGGGGTAGGAAACATCGGGCGGAACGCGGCACGCACTTTCCACGGCGCGTGTCCTCAATCGTTGCTCTGCACCCTCGGGGGAGTGGTGATGGGTCGAATCGGGGAGTCCTTGCGGAATGCGTGACGTCCGGAGCTTCGGCTCCGGCGGGCGTGCTTCGCATCGGGTTCGGGATTCGCGCGCAGTGGGGCCGATCGGAATACCGCAATGGACCGCGCGTTCCGTCGGCTGCGGCAACCGCAAGTAGCCACAGTTCAACCGTCGTCGTTGCTCGCATGCGGGGGGCCTGATCCGGCGCGCCGCAGGGAGCCCCGCAGGCGTCCGACTCCCACCTCCATCCACTGCAAAGGAAGCAATCCAATGAAGCTGACCCGAATCACGATCGCCGTGGGTTCCGTTCTCTTCGGAATGTCAGGCGCCGCAATCGCCGCCGAAGAACTGATCACCGCCACCGGCAACCGCATGCACATTTCCCAGCCCGGGGAGTTACTGCAGCAGGTGGCTGCGGATCCCGCGAACGAGCGCATCGAGATCGTCGCGGCACGCGCTGAGCTCATCGCGGCGGAGACCCCTGAGATCGCGCTGACGCTGCCGGGTGGCATCAAGCTCGTGGCCCAGCAGACCGAATTCCAGCGCATGGAGAGCGGCAACGATGTGTGGATCGGGCGGATCCCGATGAATCACGGAGTGGAAGAGAAGTTCTCGAGGCTGACGCCGGTCGATCCCCATCTCGATAACCTCATCGCGGTGCGATCGGGCGATACGGTGCTGGCCCTTATTCGGGTTGCCGGCGAGTTGTATCGGCTGGTACCGATCGAAGACGGCGCGCATGCCCTGGTGGAAGTCGACCAGTCGAAGTTCCTGCCCGATGAGGACGAAGCCGGGTACGCCGAGATGCTGCGCAACGTCGGAGCGGCAGAGGATGCCGGGAAGAGTTCGGGGGGCGCGAAAGCCATCTCGACGATCCGGGTGATGGTGGCCTTCGGCGCGTCCGCGACCGCGGCGATCGGCAACGAGCAGCAGGCGATGGATCTTGCGTTCACCGAATCGAACCAGGCGCTGGCCGCGACGAACACCGATATCCGCTTCCAGCAGGCCGGAGTTATCCAGTACTACACCCAGTCCGAGACGACGAACTACTCGACGATGCTGAGTCGCCTGACCAACGGGTCCGACGGCTACTACGACGCCATCGCGGGACAGCGCAACACCAACACCGCCGATATCGTCGCGTACGTCGCACCACAGAGCTCGACGCTGTGCGGGCAGGCGGCGGGGATTGCGACGTCGAATGCGAGCGCTTACTTCGTGATGAGCCCGTCGTGCCTGTCGGGCAACTTCACCTTCGTACATGAGGCCGCGCACGTGGTGGGCGCGCGCCACGACAACGACTCGACCCTGACCCCGTACGCGTATGGCCATGGTTATGTCATGAGCAGCATCAACCGGCGCACGGTCATGGCGGTGAACAACGGACCGTGCTCGTCCTGCACGCGCTTCGGAGCGTTCTCGTCGCCCAACTACACGCTGAGTGGCGTCACCATCGGTACCACTACGCGCAACGACAACACACGCGTGTGGCGCACGCGCGGCCCGACCGTCGCGGCCTTCCGCTAAGCGTCTTCCCGCGGATCGGTCGCTACCGCGGCCGATCCGCAGGGATCCGACGACCACGCCGTCGATGAAAGCCACACGGGCGTAGCAGCGCTGCTGCCCCGGATGCCCCGCCGTCGCCTGGGTTGTCCCGGCCGCGCCGAAGCGGCACAGTGCAGGGTCATGCCGCAGAAGGCGCCCACGCGCCGATCAGATGACCCACCCCGAAATGCCCTGTCCGCCCGAGTCGGGCGAATTGCTCGCGCGCCTCGAGTCCGCTACAGAATTGCTCGAAGCCATCGCGGCCGATGCCACGCTGCTCGACGCGTTGCCGGACGCTGATCGCAAGCGACTCAAAGCGGCTGTCTACCGCTATCACCATCCCGATCCCATCGACCATCGGAAGGAGCGGCGCAAGCTCAAGCGCGAGCGCAATGCCGACAGGATCCGGAGCGAAGAGCGCAAGCTCGACGCCACCGGGATTCGCACGCTGCGCGCAAAGCCCGTTTTCACCACGCCGAACGTCTTTCCGCCGGAAGGATTCGTGGCGGCAGAGGCTGGCGACGACGCGGATCCCGACCTGCGCGAGCCGATCGCGCCGCAACACTGCTACGTCTGCAAGCAGAAGTACTCGCGGCTTCATCACTTCTACGACCAGCTTTGCCCAGCGTGCGCGGATTTCAACTTCGCCAAGCGCACGGAAACCACCGATCTCAGCGGACGCGTCGCGCTGCTCACGGGCGGGCGGGTCAAGATCGGCTACCAGGCGGGCATCAAGCTGCTGCGCGCGGGTGCGCACCTGATCGTGACCACGCGCTTTCCGCGCGACTCGGCTGCCCGCTACGCCGAAGAGCCCGACTTCGGCGACTGGGCGCATCGTCTCGAGATCTTTGGACTCGACCTTCGCCACACGCCCTCGGTGGAAGCGTTCTGCCAGACGCTGATCGACACGCGACCGCGACTGGATTTCATCATCAACAACGCTTGCCAGACGGTGCGCCGGCCGCCCGAGTTCTATGCGCACATGATGGCGGCAGAGACAGCCGCGCACCGCGACATGCCCGAGCCGGTGCGTGCGCTGCTCGGCAGTTACGAGGGATTGCGCGGTGCGGACCTGCTGGGCGAAGCCACTGCGCTTGAGCACTCGATGCGGCAGCGGTCGCACGCTCCCGGGCTGACGCATGCGGCCGAGCTTTCGCAGCTGCCGCTGCTCGCCGACGAGTTGCTCGCGCAGAATCATCTGTTCCCGGAGGGCAGGCTCGACCAAGACCGGCAGCAGGTCGACCTGCGCGGGCGAAACTCCTGGCGCATGTTGATGGCCGAAGTGCCCTCGGTGGAGTTGCTCGAAGTGCACTTGGTGAACGCGATCGCACCCTTCGTCATCAACGCGAGACTGAAAGAGCTGATGCTCAAGACGCCAGGGCGCGACAAGCACATCGTCAATGTGTCCGCGGTGGAGGGGCAGTTCTATCGCAACTTCAAGACCACGCGCCATCCGCATACCAACATGGCCAAGGCGGCGCTCAACATGATGACGCGCACGTCCGCGACCGATTACCACGGCGACGGCATCCACATGAACGCGGTCGACACCGGCTGGGTGACGGATGAGGACCCGGTCGACGTGGCTGCGCGCAAGAAGATCGAGGAGCGCTTCCATCCGCCTCTCGACATCGTCGACGGTGCTGCGCGCATCGTCGATCCGATCATCGCCGGTATGAATAGCGGCGAGCATGTCTGGGGACAGTTCCTCAAGGATTACCGACCGACCGACTGGTGAGTGCGCCATCGCTCCCGGGCTGGAGTTACCCAGGCGCGGCTCCCCGCCAAGCGGGCTGGCGCAACCACCGCCGCCCTAGACGTGGCGCATGCAGATGCGCGTGTACGGTGTGTGCTCGACGTTCCCGAGAGCTTTGCCATGTCACTTCCGATTGCCCGAATTGCCGCTGCGGCTGCCCTGGTCCTGCTCGCATCCTGCGCGACCGCGCCGAGGGAGCGTGCCGGTGGTATCGAGTCCGAGAATCGCCTGCGCGTCGTGGCCAAGGAGCGGCATCGGCTCATCCGCCAGTTCGTGGACGTCGATGCCCTGAAGGGATACGGGCGCTTCAGCGTTCCACGGGTGGAGCTGGGCGACGAGGCCCGGGGACCTGGCATCAGCGACAGCCAGGCGGCGCTGGTCGCCAACAACGCAGGCAGGGCGGCCTGCAGCCGGATGGGCAAGTACGTCGAACTCGTCGACGCGGGCGCCGATGGCGTGCCGCAGCCGCGGCTGGTCATTACCGGAATCGTGCCGACGGGCCGCGCGGCTGCGGGTGCGTCGTCGGTGATCGGCTTCTTCGTTCCATTCGTGCCATTTCGCCTGCCCACGGGACTCGGCGCGCTGGTCGGGGAGGCGGAGGTGCGCGCCCCCGACGGAGCACAGCTTGCCGTCATGCGCTGGGCGCGCGGCGCAAACTCGGTGATGAACAGCGCCAAGGTGTCCACCATCGGGGATGCCTGGCAGCTCGCAAGGCAATTCGGCGACCAGTTTGCGCGTTCGATCCTGGATGCGCAGCCGAAGCGCAGCGGCATCCAGCACGCGCCCGCCGACCCCACCGTGCGCGCAGCCAACCGCGCGCTCTGCGACCGAACCTTCGGCACAGTCAACCTGGCCGGTCGGGGCGCATCGCTGGTGCTGCCGCTGTCGCCGGAGTCCATCGATCCCGGTCCCCCAGCATCGGGCGAGGAAAACGCCAACCAGCCGTGAAGCCGGACGGTTGGTGCGCTGCCGCAACGCGATACACGATCCGCTGGAGTGTCGATCAGACGCGGACAAACGGACGGCGCTGGCAGTGGTAGCAGACGGGGCGTAAGCTCAGGCAGACCCTTTGCCACCTGGCTCGATCGGCGATGGCGTCGACGCCTCAGCATCCCGGATCCGACGAACCGCACGACGACGCGCTCTCGCGCGGTGTCTGGCGCATCGGCTTCGGGCTGGCGCACGAGGTCGATACCGCCGAGCTCGAGTCGCTCGGCCCCGCGGCCTTGCGCCAACTGTTGCTGCGCACGCTGCGGCAGGCGGAGTCCTCGCAGCGCAGCTATCGCAGCCTGCTCGACGCGGTGCCCGACGCGGTCACGGTGTTCGATCGCCGCGGCCGCGTGGTCGAGGCCAACGCCGCCGCCTGCGTGAGCTTTGGGCTGGCATGCGAGGACCTGTTGCGGATGACCGTGTGGGACCTCAATCCCGAACTGCCACCGGATCACATGCGGCGCGTGTGGAGCAGACTCCAGCTTGGCCACACGTTCAGCGACCGCGCGTTCAACCGGCGCGCCGATGGCACGCGCTTCCCGGTGGAGATCCACTCTAATGGCTACCTCGACCAGGGTCGCGCCCGTATCGTGGCCATCGCGCGCGACATCACGTCGCAACTGGCCGCCGAAGAAGCGCTGACGCGACAGAACGCGATGTTGAGCGAGACCGAGGCGCTGGCCGGCATCGGCGGCTGGGAATTCGATGTCGGCAGCGGCACGTTCCAGTTGTCGACGCAGGCATGGAAGCTGCTCGGCCAGTCGCCGGGTGCCGAAGCGAGCTGGAAGAGCGCGCTCAGGGCGCTGCGACCCGGCCACGCCATGCAACTGAAAGCGGCTTTCCGGGAGCTAACCCAGGCCGGGTCATCGTTCGATCTCGAAGTCGGGTTCGCCGCGACGGCGGATGCGCGCTGGCTGCGTGTGATCGGACGGGTGCTCCGCCGGGCAGGGCGCAGCCCGACCGCACTGTCGGGCACTTTGCAGGACGTTACCCAGCGACGTCATTTCGAGGAGCAGCTGCACCAGCGCGCAACGCAGGATCCTTTGACGTTGCTGCCCAATCGCCAGGCGATGCTGCAGGCGCTCGAGGATGCCATCGCCGGCGGCGAGCCGTTCGCCCTGCTCAGTATCGATCTGGACAGATTCAAGATCGTCAACGATTTCCTCGGGCACGCGGGCGGGGACCGGTTGCTGGTGGCGGCGGCGCAGCGCATGCGTCGCTGCTGCCGGAGCCAGGAGCTGCTGGCCCGCTTTGGCGGCGACGAGTTCCTGGTCCTCAGGCGCCTGCCGGAGGATGCGGTTCTCGGCGAGCGCCTGATCGCGCGCCTCACGGCGAAACTCACCCGGGCCTTCGCGCGGCCGTTCCGGTTTCAAGGCCAGGACTTCTCGGTGACTTTGTCGATTGGCGTGGCGCGCTGGCCGGACGACGGCCAGCGCATGCACGACCTGTTGAGCCACGCTGACGCTGCCTTGTACGAGGCCAAGCAGCGTGGTCGCAACCAATGGCGCCGGTTCGACGCTGCGCTCGCGGCTTCGATACGTGGCCGACTCGTGATGGAGACCGAGCTGCGCCGCGCACTCGACCGCCGCGAAATGACCTTGCACTACCAGTCCAAGGTCGATCTGCGCGATGGCAGCCTGGTTGGCGCGGAAGCCCTGTTGCGCTGGAACAACCGGCTGCTGGGCGAGACCGGACCTGATGTTTTCATCCCGCGCGCCGAGGGCACGGGCGACATCGTCCGCCTCGGCGCCTGGGCGTTACGGCAGGCCTGTTGCCAGTGGCGGGACTGGCATGACCGCGGGTTGGTCGTCGACCGGATGGCGGTCAACGTTTCTTCCCGGCAACTCCTCACCGATGATTTTCCGAAGCGCGTCGCGCGTTACCTGGGCGAGTTCGGCATGCCGGGCGAAGCGCTCGAGATCGAGATCACGGAACATGCGTTGATAGAGAATGTTCCCGAGATGGCGAGCGCGTTCGCAGCGCTCAAGTCACTCGGCGTCAAGCTGGTCATCGATGACTTCGGAGAAGGGTACGCCGGACTGAACGTATTGCGACGCCTTCCGTTCGACGGGCTCAAGATCGGCCACCAGTTCATGCAGGGCGTACCAGGCAACGACGCGGACACCTCGGTGTGCGAAGCCATCGTGCACATCGCGCGGCGCCTGCGGCTGACCGTGGTCGCGGAAGGCATCGAGACTCTGAGCCAGCGCGACTTCATGGTCGGCCTCGGGGCCGACTGGGCGCAGGGCTTCTTCTACGGGCGCCCTGTCGATGCCGCGACATTCTTTCGCGCGAACCACGACGCATCAGACTCGTAGAACAGCAGCGGAGCGCAGCTCCGCTCTACAAGAGCACCCGCCCGCAGCTCCGCTCAACAAAAGCAGCGGAGCGCAGCTCCGCTCTACCAAAGCACCCGCCCGCTGCGCCCACGCGCGACGGTCGCGCGCCCCTTGTCCTTGTAGAGCCGAGCTGTGCCCGGCCCGCTCACACCGCGATGCCCGCTGCGTGGCCCGAGGCCCAGGCCCACTGGAAGTTGTACCCGCCGAGCCAGCCGGTGACGTCGACGCACTCGCCGATGAAGTACAGGCCAGGCACGCGGCGCGACTCCATGGTGCTCGAGGAAAGTTGCCCGGTGTCGACGCCGCCCAGCGTCACTTCCGCAGTCCGATAGCCTTCGGTGCCGCTCGCAACCAGCGGCCAGCGATGCAGCGTCTCCGCGACCTCGCGCAGCTCACGGTCGCGGAACTCCCGCATCGGCCTGTTGGGCAACCACACCTCGCAAAGTCGCTGTGCGAATCGCCTCGGCAGCAGATCCGACAACACATTTTTGATCTCGGCCGCCGCGCGCGCGCCGCGCTGCTCGTGCAGGGCTGCGAAGGCGTCTTCGCCCGGCAGCAGGTCGATGAGCAAATCATCACCAGGCTGCCAGTACGACGAGATCTGCAGGATCGCCGGACCGCTCACCCCCCGATGCGTGAACAGCATCGCGTTGCGGAAGCTCTGGCCCCTGCATGATGCTTCGACCGGTAGCGCGACGCCGGACAAGTCCCTGAGGTTGTCGGAGTGCTTGCCGGTCAGCGTCAATGGCACGAGGCCCGCGCGAGTCGGCAGGACCGCATGGCCAAACTGGCGCGCGATCGCGTAGCCGAATCCACTCGCCCCCATGCTCGGGATCGACAGTCCGCCGCTGGCAATCACGAGCGCCGGTGCCATGAACTCGCCCAGCGAGGTGCGGATGGAGAAACCCGCGTCGAGCCGCTCGACCTGCTCGATGCTGCAGCTCGTCGCCACCGTCACACCCGCACCCGAGCATTCGTCCAGCAGCATCGCGACGATCTGCTTCGACGACTCGTCGCAGAACAACTGGCCGAGCTCCTTCTCGTGATACGCGATGCCGTGGCGCTCGACCATCGCGATGAAGTCGGTGGGCGTGTAGCGCGCCAATGCCGATTTGCAGAAGTGCGGATTGGCCGAAAGGAACTGCGCGGGCGTAGTGCCGGTGTTGGTGAAGTTGCAGCGCCCGCCGCCGGACATGAGGATCTTCCTGCCGACGCGGTTGGTGTGTTCGATCACCAGCGCGCGCCGCCCGCGCTGGCCCGCCACGATTGCGCACATGAGGCCGGCAGCGCCACCGCCCACGATCACGACGTCGAACGGCTGCGCCATGTGCTCAGCGAGCGTTCGTGGCCGGGGCCATGCGAACGAAGGGTGTGATCGAGGCGCTGCGGCTGGCGTCCATCAACTGCACGTCGCCCTCCTGGATCAGGCACTGCAGCTGCATGTTGCGTCCGGCCAGCGCTGCCAGGGCGGCGATCGAGTCCGCGGGAATGTCGATCACGGTGAGATTCCTGGAGCGAGCGAGCGCAGGCCCGGTCCTGTCCCACCAGATGTCCGCGCTGCGCCCGCTGTAGGTCACGAGGATGACCTGGCGCGCTCGCCCACAAGCCTTGCGGATGCGCTGTTCGTCCGGTTGGCCAAGATCGATCCACTGTTCGATCTCGCCGGTGAGCGACTTGCGCCAGAGATCGGGCTCGTCAGCGGCGCTGAGGCCCGCCCCGAATTCCAGCCGCTCGTCGGCGTGCATCGCGAAGGCGAGCAATCGCACCATGAGACGCTCGTCGGTCTCCGAGGGGTGCTGGGCCAGCGTCAGGGCATGCGTCGCGTAGTAGCCGCGATCCATGTCGCTGATCTCAAGCTGTACTCTCTGGACTGTCGATTTCAGCGCCATGCGCAATGCCTGCACGCTGCAGCGGCGCGCGTTGGGTGATCTGATGAGCAGCCAGGGTCTGCCTGGCGATGTTACGCCGCTGTCCGGCGCGAATCGCGCATTTCCCGGGGCTGAGCGGTTTCGGCCTGCAACCACTCGCGCGGCGATACGCCGAGGCGGGTGCGAAAGGCGCGCGTCAGCGCCAGCGGGCTGCCGTAGCCGACCCTGCTCGCCACCTGCTTGAGGGGCGTGGCGTCGCGTAGCAATTCCTGCGCCACCGCGACGCGCCAGCCTGCGAGGTATTCGCCCAGGGTCGTGCCGACAGTGGACTTGAATTCCTGCGCAAACCGGCTGCGCGACATGCCCGCGATTTCCGCGAGCTTTTCCAGCGTCCACGGCTCTCCTGGGGCGTCATGCAACGCTACCAGCGACTTTCCCAGCTGGGGATGTGCGACGCCCGCCAGCATTCCGTGGCTGATCAATGAATCAGTGAGAATTTTGCGGAGCAGCTGGGTGAGGACGACCTCGAACAGCCGGCCGACCGCGGCGCGACGACCGTAGCGGTCCGCGGCCGCTTCGGAGAAAAGCAGATCGAGCGTCGCACGCATGTCGGGCACCGCCGACAGCGGCACGGCGACCAGAGGAGGCAGAGCCTTCACGATGGGATTGAGGTGCCCGGCGCGAAAGGCGATCGTTGCGCAGAGGAAATCCGCGCCACACGTCTTGTCGGTCAGGAAACGGTGCGCGATCGGGCGCGGGTAAAAGAGCAGCGTGGGCTCAACGATATAAAGCGCTGGAAGATCGTCGTGCCTGACATCTGCCCGTCCGCGTGTGACCACGTGGAGGTGGCCCGCACCCTCCGTGAGCACGGCCGGCGTATCGCCGCACAGCGGCCCGGAGTGGATGAGGTTTGCGCTCACTCTGAAGTGACTCAGCAGACTGTCGAGTGGATCGATGCTCATGCATTGTCCGGACCATCACACAGACGGGAGCTTACGCAGTCGATACCGCACAGCAGCGTGACGATGCGCATCGATGATGAACGACAGCGCGCCTCGCGCAGCAGTGAGAGCCTAACCACACCTCAGACGACGAAGCCTTCGAAGGCTTCGTCGTCGCAAAAAAGGTGCAACACCAGCGCGGAATCGCGCGCCAGCGATCAGTCGAGCATATGTGCCGGAATGTTTCCGCCGTTCTTCGCAAGGTTGGTCAGCACGGCCTTGTGCAGCCACACATTCATCTCGGCGGAGTTGTCCATCTTGTCGGCCGGGCAGCCCAGTTCCCTGGCCAGTTCCTTGCGCTCTTCGAGGCTGCTGTCCAGGCCAAGCAACTTCAGCAGGTCGACGATGGAAGTCTTCCAGTTGAGTTTCTGCGCGCTTGCTTCGGACATGGCCTCGAGCTTCGCCATGACGTCGACTTCGCTGATGGCAACGGGCGCCGCAGGTGTGGCAGCGGGCGCAGGCGCCGTGCTCGAGCTGCCGCCCGTGGCACGATTTGCCCCGGTGAATCCACCGCCGCCACCGCCGGAACCGCCGGCTGGCGTATAGATTTGTCGGCGCTTGCCAAAGCCGAGTTTGTCGAAGATCTTGTCGAAGATGCCCATGGTGTTGTCCTTGCCTGGTGAGAAAGTTTTCTTGCGGTCCAGTGATTGTGGTCTTTGGCTGCATGTACTGGAAATGACGCAGCTGGCGATTCGCTCCGGTAAAGACGCTGCGGCAGCCCCGTAGCGTGTGTTGCGCAGGTGACGCACAAGGAACGCATGTGGCGTGTCGAGAGAAGGCCGGTGCACGCCGGTTTCACACGCGACTCTCGTTGCGTCGGGCACAGTTTCTGATCGAGTAACGGTACGGAGCAGGCATGACGGACGAACGAAACATCGCGCACGACAAGAAGGTAGCCCAGGACAAGATCAACAGCGGGCAGGCTGTGGTCGAAAACAGTTCCATCGTGCCCCAGCCGGGCAAGAAGCCGCCGCTCATCGACGCCGACACGGATCCGAGCAACAGCGTCGCGAAGGAAATGTACAAGCAGGGCGAAGAGCCACGGGTACATCGTGACGAAACGGACGACAGTGGCGAGGACGACCTTGCGGCAAAGGCCGACGGCAAAACCGACACCAAGTAACGGCCGCACACAGACGTCGCGGTCGTAGAGCCGGGCTGCGCCCGGCTGAAGACTCACCCATTGATGGTGCACTTCCTCACCGCGGCCGGCTTGCGGGCGCGCGTCTTTTTCACAGCCTTCGACAGCGTCACCCATGTCGGGGCGTGATCGCTCGCCCCGACTTCGCCGCGGACCCATGAATCCACGCCCGCAGCCGTGAGCCGCGGCGCGAGCTCGGCATTGAGCAGCACGTGATCGATGCGCAGCCCGGCGTTGCGCGGCCAATGCTGGCGGAAATAATCCCAGAAGGTGTAGATCCGCTCTTCCGGATGCAGGGCGCGCAATGAGTCGAGCCATCCCTGTTCCAGGAGCCGCTCGTAGCATTCCCGGCTTTCGGGCTGCAGCAGCGCGTCGCGGCGCCACGACTTCGGGTCGTAGATATCGAAGTCGGTTGGCACGACGTTGAAATCCCCGAGCAGCGCGACCGGATGCCCGCAATCGAACAGTACCTGCGCGTGCGCGATCAGCCGCTCGAACCAGGCGAGCTTGTAGTCGAACTTGGGTCCGGGCTGCGGGTTGCCGTTCGGCAGATACAGGCAGGCAACGATAATTCCGTTGACCGCGGCCTCGATGTAGCGGCTTTGCTCGTCGCTACTGTCGCCCGGTAGCTCACGCCGGCTCTCCACCGGCATCGCGTCACGCGCCAGGATCGCGACACCGTTCCATGATTTCTGACCTTTCCAGATCGCGCCGTAGCCGGCGGATTCGATCTCGGCCGCGGGAAAATTATCGCCGACAGCCTTGAGTTCCTGGAGACAGACGACGTCCGGTGTTTCCCGCTGCAGCCAATCGAGAAGACGCGGCAGACGCGATTTGATGCCGTTGATGTTGTACGTCGCGATTTTCATCCATGGAGCGTACGGCGGCTGCCGGTGGGGGCGCTACAGTTGCCCGCATGACTCCAATGATCCGATTCCCGACAGTCCTCCTCGTTTTCGGCCTGCTGGGCTGTGCCGGAACTCCCACGGGGCCGCGTGCAATCGTCGCGGCAACTCCAGCCGATCAGCTCTTCGCAGAGCTGGGATCGTTGTGCGGGCAGGCTTTCGCCGGGCGCGTTCTCGTCGATGTGCCCGCGCCCACGGGGCCGGATCCTTTCGGCGGCAAAGCCCTCGTGATGCACGTCCGCGAATGCACCGGCACCGCGTTGCGTATTCCGTTCCATGTCGGCGACAACCGCTCGCGCACGTGGGTGCTGACGCGCACGGCCACAGGCCTCCGGCTCAAGCACGACCATCGCCACGCGGACGGCAGCGAGGACGCCGTGACGCAGTACGGCGGCGACACGACCGATCCTGGCACCGCGCTACGCCAGCAGTTCCCTGTCGATGAGTTTTCCAAGGCGATGTTCCTGCGCGAAGACCGCGCGGTTTCAGTGACGAACACCTGGGCGCTCGAGATCGAGCCTGGGAAAACCTTCGTCTACGAGCTCGCGCGACCCGGCGGTCGACTGTTCCGCGTCGAGTTCGACCTCAGCCGGCCCGCCGCGCTACCGCCGCCGCCGTGGGGGACAGCGCGCTGAGTTGACTCTCGGCTCAACACCGAAGTCGGTGTGGACCCTGCCGGCCGGCTGACTGCCCGGACCGATGCAACAACAAACTTCCGAGACGCGCTGAGCGCCAAGCCACGCGCAAACAAAAGGCCGGGCTGGCAGCGCCCGGCCTCGAGTGGAGCGCGGCGCCTCTCGCGAGGCGCCGCCCGGAGCTTATTCCCGGTTGCGCAGCGTCACCGCGCCAAACAGGCCGAAGCTCAGCAGCATCAACAACAAGCCGAGGCGATCCAGCGCCGGTACCCCCACGATGCCGCCGCTGCCGAGTACGAGGACTGTCGGATTCGCCGCGCCGGGTACCGATGGATCATCGGTCAGCGCCGTCGACTCGTTGGTGCCGTTGCCATCCGCATCGAAACGGATCGTGCCCTGGTTGGAGAACGTTCCGCCCGGGACATCGAAGCGGTTGATCTGGCCGGTGATGGTGATCGTCACCGAAGCGCCCGCCGCGATGGAACCGTTGAACGACACGGTGCGCGTAGCCGGATCGTAGGCGACGACCCCGCTGGTCGAAGTCACGCTGCCGAAGATGAAGCCCTGCCCCAGCACGTCGTCGAACTCGTTGCCCGGGTTGTCGAGCTGCGTCCCCGTTCCGTTGTTGGTCAACACGATCGTCATGGTCGTCGGGATCAATCCCGGGGTGGACGTATTGGCCGTGATCGTCTTGGTGCCGCTGACGTTCGCAGGCGAACCGACTGTGGTCGTGTCTGTCGCACTGTTGTTGCCGGCTACCGGGTCGGTCGCCGGCGCCGTGATGGTCACGGTTGCGGTGTTGCTGACCGTTCCGACTTGCGAGTACGTACCGTTGACGACGAAGGTCGCGGTCGAACCGACCGGCAAGCTCACCGGGGCGGCAATCACTTGGCTCGCACCGCCAGTGGCTGGACATGTCGCCCCACCCGTTCCCGTGCAGGTGAAACCGCTGACCGTGAATCCGGCAGGCACAGTGTCATTGACCGTAGCCGTTGCGGCATTCGGCCCCGCGTTGCCCACTACGATCGTGTAGCTGCCGGTAGAGCCCTGGGTCGCGGTGGTCCGGCCGTCGGTCTTGGTGATGGACAGATCCGCTGAAGGTGGCGCCACCGTGTCGGTGTCCGTTGCCGAGTTGTTGCCCGGTACCGGATCCGTCACGCCTGCTCCTGGTGCAACCGTGGCCGTATTGCTGATGGTGCCTGTCGCCGCGCCCGATACCGCGCACGTCGCCGTGTAGGTGACGCTGCCGCTCACTGGAAGGTTCACGGTCTGGTTGATGTTGCCGCTGCCGGCAGTACAGCCGGTGGCTCCTCCCGCCATCGCGCAGGTGTAGGTGCAGGTCAGCGATGCAGGGAACGTGTCCGTGACGTTCGTACCGGGCGCGTTGCTGGGGCCCGTGTTGCTCGCGACAATCGTGTAGACCGTCGTGCCGCCCGGTGCCACCGTCGTCGTGCCGTTGGTTTTGGTGATGCCGAGGTTGGCCGACGGCGCAAGCACCGTGTCCATGTCGGTGGCGGAGTTGTTGGCCGGATTCGGATCCGTCGCACTGGTGATGGTCGCGGTGTTCGACAGCGTGCCGGTCGCTGACGCGGCGATCTGGCACACCGAGGTGTATGTCACCGAAGCACCGGCCGGCAGGTTGACCGTGTCGTTGATGTTGCCGGTGAAGGGGCCTGTCGTGCAGGTGCCGCCGCCCACGCCTGCGCACGTGGTCGAGCACGAGAGCGAAGCAGGGAAGGTGTCGGTCACCGTCGCACCCGTCACCGGGTCGCCGCCGACCGGGTTCGATGCCGTGATGGTGTACGTCACCGAGCCGCCCGGGGTTGCGGTGGTCACGCCGTCGGTCTTGGTGATCGACAGATCGGCCGCAAGCGCACGGCATGCCGTGACACTGACATCGTCGATGGCAAGCCCACCGAAATTGACAGACGAGTCGCTGTCGAGATGGAACACCAGCTCGGTGTTGAGCCCGGCGAGGCTGTCGGCGCGACGCGAGAACTGGCCCCAGCCCGCACTGGCTCCGATGTTCACGATGGGATTGCCCACCCCGTCCGTCATGGTCGCGTCGAGGAATTCGAACAGCCGCAGCGAAGGCGCGCCTCCCACCTGTTGGAAGTCGACGCTCACGTGATCGAAGTTCGCACTCTCCAACTGGTAACGCTGCGCCCAGTTGACCGTGATGGGCGGAGAGAGTCCGGCCAGGTTGATGTTGGGCGAGACCAGGTTCTGGTTGCTGCTGATGTCGTAGGTGTTGTCGAGGTCGGTCTTCCAGCAGTTGGTGCCGCTGTTGCAGGTGAGGAACGGAGCGATCGGATTTGCGGTGGTGGTGGCGAGGGTTGCCGGTGTGCCGAGCTCCCACTCATTGGCCGTGCCGTTGCTCGTGAAGCCCGCGGCGCCAGTTTCGAAATCGGTGGCGAACACGGTAGTCGTCGTGAAGCCGGCCGCGCAGGTTGGCGGAGGCGGCGCTTCGCAGATGCGCAGCGACCAGGACGTGAGCGTGCCGCCATTGGCGTCCGCGATGTCGTCGCGCAAGTCGAGCGTCCAGACGCCGCCCGCGTTCTCGCCATCCAGCCAGTGGAGTCGATAGTTTAGCTCTGGCTTGAGCTGTACGCCGCGCAGCACCGTGAACGTGGGCGGGATGCCGGCTTCGTCGTCGAACGTGATGTCCATCATGTTCTGGCCGCCGACCGCCGACGCGCCGATGTCGGTGAACAGGCCGATGTCGTTGTTCGCGGGCGAGCGCAGGTGTGCGTCGATCTGGTTCATGATCGTGTGGTTGAGCACGATCGAGACATCGACATCGGCGATGCGCGGGTTGCCCGGCACGGTGATGGTCGAGCTGGTGAGCGTCGCGCCCGGGCCGATGGGCTGCGGCGCGTCTGCGCTCGTGTAGGTCGTGCAGGCTACGCCTTCGTTGGTCGCCGGATGCACGCTGACGCTGAGGTTGTAAGTCGCCGTCGGTCCGCCGGTGGCCGCACTGGCCGAGTCGACAAAGGCGTAGTACGTGCCAGCCGTCTTGACCGTGAAGAAAAGCGCTTCCGATGGAATCGACGCCGGTAGCGGCGTCCCCGGCGGCGGGGTTTCGGCGGACCCGGCATCGTCCACCACAAGGATCTGGTTGGCCGCGTCGCCGAACAATGCGAGGCCCAGGCGACCGTTGTAGGTGACGCCGTCGCGCTCCGGATCGAGGTCGAGGCCGAGATAGACGGTGTCGCCGGCATTCAAGGTGAGGCTGAACCAATCCTGCTCGGTCGCCGCTGCGGGATCGCGCGCACCACTCACCCAGCCGCTCGCCGGGAGTACGTTCGCCGTGGCCGGCGTATCGTTCGGCTCGGTTTCTGGCGTCGGCGCTCCGCTCTGCAGGCGGAAATGCAACTCGTAGGGGCGAATGCTGGCGGTCGCGGAAAACGCGTTGACCCTGATGAAATATGTACCGGCTGTGGCGATGCGCGCACCGGCGATGGATGACGAGAGCCCGGCGAGGCTGCCGTTATCGTCATCGAACTCGATCGGAGTGGTGCCGTCGCTCGCGAACAAGGTCAGCTGGGTGTCGGTGCTGCTGCCGGCGGAGGCCGACGTCATCGTCGACGCGTACACGCGGTCGCCGGCTGCGGCGGTGAAGGAAAAATAATCCACGTCTGCGGCCGGAAAAATATTGGCGCGGACCACGAGATTGCTGCCCGTCAATGGCGAAGCAGTGCCGAAGGTGCCGTTCGGCTCCATCTCCCCGACGTAGCCTTGTCCGAGCACTGCGGCGGGATAGATCGAGGGCGAGGCCGGGCTGGACGCCCTGCTTGGCACCTCGCCCTTCACTGCGTCGATTTCCTGCGGACTCGCGAACTCGTAGTTCGCGTTGCTTTGTGCGCGCACGCTGATCGGCGTCGCCATTCCGGCGCAAAGGACCAGCGCCATGGCTGCGACGCCCGCTGCCCAGGATTGAGTTGCAGTTTTCACGATTCTTATCCCCGATCAATGAAGCGTGGTGCGCTGCCCGATCGAAGTGGAAGCTGCTCGCCAAGGCGAGAAATTCCACGGCTGGCCGGGAGGCAGGAAAGCGAGAGGGTGACCCCGTCGTGAAAATAGACCCTTCCGGGAATGCTGTCGAGGTCGTAAGCGGGAAACAAGCCCAAAAATCACCGCGCCGAACCACTCTCGAGTTTGAGCGGTCGATTTCACCTATAACGTGACGAAGCGTGACTAGAGGCGCGAGCGTCTCGATACGGTGCCGTCAGTGTCACTCCACGGCGGCGTGCGATCCGGCCGTGGGTACGAGCGCGGGAGCCAGCGTCAGCCGCGCATCGATTCTGCGCGTGCCGCTTTCGCCGCCACCCGACGTCTTGTCTTCGCGCCGGTGGCGCACGACGACCAGTCGATCGCCGCGCTTCTGGAACTCGAACGACTCGTGCGAAGCCGACTCGAAGTTGATCACCAGCATCGCCCGGCCGGAATAGGCGTAGTTCTGTTCCGCGGCCAGCGGGAGGCCATCCGCCCCGATCCACACCTTCGCGGTGGCGTCGAGCTTTTTAACGTACTTGCGTTCCTGCTTGCCGAGCAGGGGATTGAGCTTGAGGGAGATCACGCGCGCGGGTTGCCCGCGCCACGTCTCCGGCTTGTCGCTGATCAGAACGGCACGCTCCAGCGGTGCCAGGAGTTTCGGTGCCGCGTTGAGGTACTCGTCGACATCGGTAACGAGGATCTGCGACAGCGCCCCGCTCACGGGCTTCTTCGACTCGGGATCCGTCTGTCGTGATTCCGAGATGGCGAGGTCGAGCGTGCGGCGTTCGAAGCCGAGTCGGACTCCGCCGGAATCGGCGCCGACTTCCGCATGTACCGTCGCGGGCGCGCTCGGCTTGCGGTCATCGTTGCCGTTGCGCTGCGAATGGGAAAACGCCAGTCGGGCCTCGATCGGCTGCTTTCCCTCGAGACCTGCCAACGTGCGCTTCAGATCGGCGAACCCGTTGGCGCAGGCGACGGACGTCATGAACATCAAGCAGAGGCAAACGGCAACTCGCATCAAACTCTCCGGCGATGGGACGTGGAGCCGGTTGAATTCGTGAAACCGGCAGTGGGCTCGAGCCCATGGGACACCATTGGCGGGCATGCCGCAATGTGCAGGACGGCACCCGGTCAACGTTCTGCAACGACGCGCAGTTCGCGCGTGTCGCTGCGGCCGCGGTCGTCGACGGCGCGCACCGTGTACGCACCGGGTTCGCGAGCCGACCACGGCAGGCCGACTCCCGTGGACCTACCCACGTAAGCATTGTCCACGAACCAGAAGACGCCCTCCACGTTGGCATCGACGGTGGCGCTGAGCAGAATCGGCTCGGACCCTTTATGCACTCTAAGTGCGTAACTCGCGCCGCGCCTGGGTGAAGTGATCCTGACGGCTTCATCGTCGTGCGCCGAGGCGTACGCAGTGTCGGAATCGCACAGCCCGGGGGCGGGAGGCGCGCGACGCGGCAGGCCCGCTTGCCGGAATACCTTCGCCAGATCGGATGGCCAGTACTCGAACACCTGCGGGCTGACGAACGCAGTGTCGTACGGCGGGCAGGCGACGCGGCCGGTGCGCGAGTCGAGCATGACCTGTCGATGCAGTTGACTCACGCGGATGGGCGACTTGCCGGGAATGAACCACGTGGCCACGCGCTGCGGACACCAGGCATTGGGCAGGTCGCCGCTGGCAAGGCACACGTCGACTTTGCGCACGCCCGGCGGCGGTAATCGCAGCGGCTCGGTCAGTGTGCGGTCGTGCGACCGCAGCGCGTCCGCGATGCGGAAGAACAGCGGCGCCGCGGTGTCGATGCCGATGAGCGCGGGATTCCCGGATCCATCGAAGTTGCCGACCCAGACCACGAGCACGTAAGGGCCGAACACGCCGCTCGTCCATGCGTCGCGAAATCCCCACGACGTGCCCGTCTTCCAGTAGAGCGGCAGCCGCGCAGCGCGCGCGGCAAACGCGTCATCGGGCCGCTGGTTCTCGCGCAGCATCTCGAGCGTGACGAAGCTCGCCTCGGCGCTCAGCATGCGCGTGCCTTGCGACGCGGGCTCTTCAGCGCGCATGCGCAGCGGCTTCAACAGGCCGCCGTTGGCGAGCATCGCGTACAACCCTGCCGATTCCTCCATGCTCACCTCGCCGCCGCCGAGCACCAGCGCGAGCCCGTAGTGGCTCTCGCTCGCCATGCGACTGATGCCCGCGGTCCTGAGGAAATCGTAGAACCCGGGATTCGCGAGCCTGGACGCCACCGCGACAGCCGGAATATTGCGACTGCGTACCAGCGCTTCGGTGGCCGTGACGGGGCCCAGGAAGTGTCCGTCGAAATTCTCCGGAGCGAAAACACCGAACGCGGTCGGCACGTCGCGCAGCACCGTGCGCGGGTGCAGCACGCCCTGGTCGAGCGCCAGCGCGTAGATGAAAGGCTTGAGCGTCGAGCCGGGCGAGCGCTTGGCGCGCGAGGCGTTGACCTGCCCGGCGATGGACGCGTCGAAGTAGTCAGCCGACCCGACCAGCGCCTTGACCGCCATGTCACGCGTGTCGACCAGCAACGCCGCGGCGTTGTGGATGCCGCGCGAGTTGCTGTGCGCGATGTGCTGCGCCACCTGGCGCTCCAGCACGCGCTGCAGACGGAGGTCGAGCGTGGTGGTCAGGACAGACTGCGAGCCGTGCGATTCCGGCTGGGACAACACGCGCTCCACGAAATGCGGCGCTTCGAACGGCAGGCGGCGCGCGGGGCGCATGCGCAGCGGAAAATCCATCAGCGCCGTGGTCACGTCGTCTACCGGTCGATCGCGTTGCCAGCGCGCGAACAGCTGCATGCGCGCCAGATGCAACTCGTCGCTGCGCGCGTCGAGGCAATCGGCCGCGGTGCGGCCGCAGCGCGCGCGCGCATTCGGATCCTGCGGGATCACCGCCAGCGTGAAGATCTCCGGGAGCCCCAGTGCGCCGGGTCGCTTGTCGAAGTAGATGAGGCTCGCGGCCGCGATGCCCTCGATGTTGCCGCCGTAGGGCGCGAGGTTGAGATACGCCTCGAGGATCTCGTCCTTGGAGTAGCGAAGCTCGAGCCAAACTGCGTGCAATATCTGCCGAACTTTGCCCGCGATGGTCCGAGTATCGGAACGGTGCAGAAGCCGTGCCAACTGCATGCTGAGAGTCGAGCCGCCCTGACGCCCCTCCTTCACGACATAGCTCACCCACGCCCCGCGTACCAGGCTCACGGGATTGACGCCCGGATGCCAGTCGAACCACTGGTCCTCCTGCAGCTTCACCGCGTCGACCAGAGTCTGCGGGTGCGCGCTCAGCGGCAGCCACAGGCGGAATTTGTCGTCCTTTGCCAGCGTCAGCCGCAGCAGCGTGCCGCGTGCATCGAACACGGCGGTGGAAGTCGGTACGTGCGCCGACAACGGCGCGTGCGGCCAGCGATCGATGGCCACCATCGCAATTCCGAGCACACACACGAGCGCGATCCACCGCCGCCACCGCCGCGCTGCTCTTACCCTCACCCCGTTTATGGGGGTGAGTGCGTGCTGCTTGCGAGTCATCGACTCGCGAACGTACGAACGCACAAGCGGAACGCTTGGGCCGGGGCACGGAGTGGGGTGCCCGCCGGGCGGGTGAGGGGCTGCCTTCAGCGCACCTCGAACCAGCCCCTCACCCGGCGCTTCGCGCCACCCTCTCCCCGTTTTCACGGGGCGAGGGTAAGCAACGCGGCGCACCCTTGCTGCTTGCGCCGCATCACCGCACCAGCTCGTTGCGTGCGCCGCATCACCGCACCACCTCGATGCGGCTGCCGAGCGACTGCGCCTGCACCGTGCGGTCGTACAGCGATTCGCCGTATGCGGGCGGCACCAGGAAGTTGCCGACGTTGGTGGCCTTGATGCGATACACGAACGTCTGCACGGTGGTGTCGGCGTAGCCATAGATCACGACGCGGTCGTCGCGGACATCGGCGTAGTCCGGTTGCCAAGTCGAACTGGCGAGGCCAACAGGCGACTGCCATGCCGGTGCGGCTTCTTCGCCTGCGCTTTCGTCGCCATCGCCGTGATCGTCACCTCCGTGGCTATCGCCGTCACCGTCGTCGGCATTGCCGTCGCCGCCCGGTGCGTCGTCGGGCGACGGCGCCGCGCGGAACTCCTGTACCGGCTCGAAGCCACCGGGCAGCAGATCCACGATCACGATGTTGTCGATGCCCTCGGAACGCGTGGCACGGATCCTGACGTGCACCTGGATCTCCTCGCCGAGCTTGACGCGCGTGACTGGCTTGCCCGTGGCATCGGTGAAGTCGCGCACCACTTCGAGACCTTCCTTGCGCACGACAGTCGGGAGGACGCGATCGAAGCCGGACTGGCTGACGCTGTACCAGGCGCGCAAGTCCGCATTGTTGGCGAACTGGAGCGCACGCGCGGCGCCGCTGAAGTCTCCCCGCAGCAGCAGTCCCTGCATCTCGCCGAAGTTGCGTGACTTGCCATCCGCCATCACTTCGAGCATGCCGAGGCTCGCGCTGTCCGACGGAGACCCGGCACCGGCGTAGGCGTCCAGCGCCAGCACCGTCATTGCCGACGACAGCGTGTTGTACCAGCCGCGCTGCAGTGCACCCACGATGTTCCCGATCGCATCTCCCGGCAGCGCCTGCGCGCGATCCGGAAAGTGCCGCGCCACCAGGTACAGCGTCGTGGCATCGGCGATTACCGGATCGTGGTACCGCTCGTAGTGGTAAGCCAGCGCGGAAGCCTTGCGCCTCAGCACGGCTTCCGGACCCTTGACCAGCAACGCCGCTTCACGATCCTGCTTGAGCAAGCGGAGGCTGGCTGCGAGATACGCGGCAGCGATGTCGCTGCGCCACGTCTTCGCATGGCCTTCCTCGAGCCGCTGCCGCACCAGCGCCAGCTGCGCAGTTGCGACCCTGGCCTGCCGCGTCAGCAGGTAGACCGCGAACGCGCGTTCGCGCAGGCCCGCGAGCGACAGGTCGCTCTCGTCCGCCGCAAGCTGCGCAAGGTAATTGCTGCCGCGTTCGAGCATGTCAGCGGGCACCGCGCGGCCACGTTCCTTCGCCTCGAGCAGGAACTGGATCGCGTACGCGGAAACATAGCGCTCGGAGTCGGGCGTCGCCGTCCAGAGGCCAAAGCCGCCCTCGGCGTTCTGGCGCGTGCGCAGCACCGCGAGCAATGCATCGAAGCTCTGTGCGGGCGTCGCGGCGGCCGTGCCGGTTGCCGTCGTCGCGAACTCGGGTCGCGTCTCGAACACGAGGCCGGGGATGCCCTGGCTAAGTAACTGCTCGGTGCAGGCGTGCGGAAAATCGTGCAGATAGGCGCTGAGTCCGCGCGTCAGCACCAGCGGCACGTGCGACACCGAGGCCTGGCGCTTGGCGAACGGCTCGAACATCGCGCGCAACGGTTTGACGTCCACCGCGCCCTTGCCGAGCTCGCCGGTCGCCACTTCGACCCGATACGGCACGGCGGGTCGCACCGAGATCTCGACGGACTGTTTCGCCGAGTAGCGCCCGCTGCTGGCCGTGAACCGCAATGCCGCAACACCGGGTTCGCCGCGTGCCTTCAGGCGGAACACCGCCACGCCTTCGCGCATTTCGGCGAGCGACAGGGTCTTTGCCGATGCGCCGACTGCCACAACCTGTTGTGACGGCGCCAGCGCAACGGTGATGGGTAGTGTCTTGCCGATCAGGCCCATGACGTTATTGGCGACGCCGACACTGACCTCGAACTCGTCACCCGGCGCGACTATCGCGGGCACGTTCGGCGACAGCACGAAGTCGCCGCGCACCGTGGTCGCGCCCTCGAAGATGCCCATCCGGTCGGCCGTCACCGCGACCGCCATGGTGCGCAGCTTGCCGTTGAAGTCCTCGGGGACGACCCACTCGAGCGTCCTGGCCTTCTCGACGTCCATGAGGCCCGACCAGAACACCACGGGCACCGCGCGCCTCTTCTTGAACGGGTTGAGGTTGCGGCCGAGCATGCCGTCGGCATCGCCGCCGGGCGCCGCCATGCTCATGAGTTTGGCGAACTCGGGCAGGATGAGGTCCAGGATCTGGCTGGTCTCGACTTCGAGCATGCGCTTTCTGAAGAAATGGTCGAGCGGATCGCTGAGCGTGTAGCGCGCGACCTGCAGGATGCCCTCGTCGACCGCGAACACCACGACGCGCGACGGCGCCCCGACTTCGACTTTCATGTTGAGTTTGTTGCCGGGCTTGACCAGCGCAGGCGTGTCGACGTTGACGAGCGCGCGGCGCGCCTGCCGGTCGACCGAGAACGGCGCTATGCCATAGCTCATCGGGCTCATGAAGATCTCGCTCGACGCGGGATCGCGCATGAACTCGACATTGATGTACCCGTTGCCTTCGAAACCCTCCGGGATGCGGATGCGTTGCACCGAAGCCGTGGTGTCGGCCTTGAACCAGGCATGCGCGAACACGCGCTCGCGTTCGATGGTGATGAGCCCGGTGCCCGCATACGGCGCGCGGATCGAAATCTCGATCTCTTCGCCTGCGGCGTAGTCGGGCTTCGAGAGCTTGAGCTCGAGCTCCGCGTTGCGCTCGAGCGAGCGCGTCAGGTTGGCGTCGCCTGCCACCGAGTAGGCGACGCGGTTGAGTTCATCGCCCGCGGCGTTGCGGATCACCAGCGCGTAGCTGCCGGGCTTCGAGGTATCGAGTGGCAGCTTGATGCCCGCGGCGATCAACGCGACCGGTTTTTCGGACACGTCGATTTCCTTCGGACGCGATTCGTACTTGTAGACACCCGAATCCTGCTTGGTGAGTACTGATACGAAGCGCCGTTCCACCAACGCGACCTTGAGCCCGGCCACATCCGTGCGTTTCGCAGTCGGGTCGACCGCGATGAACTCGGCGAAGCGCTCCGCGCCGCGCTCCACGTAGTCGAGCTCGCCGTCGGTCTTGGCGCCAACGAGGTAGTCGACCGGCGAGACCATGGTGGCGATCTCGGACGCGACGCTGCGCCCTCCTTCGGCCTCGAAACCCTGCGCGAGGAAATGCAGTCGATAGGTCGCGTTGACGAAGCGTTCGAGCTTGAGCGGAAACACCGCTTCGCCTTCGGTGTTGGTCTTCGCTTCACCGAGATTCTCGGAGACCGGTTCCTTGGCGTGGCGCGGGTCGAAGAAACGGTAGCCCGGATGGCTCGCGAACTCGGGGAAGATCGGCGCGAGCGTCAGCTTCGCCGTGACGCGTCGATCCTGCGCCGGCGTGCCGAACAGGTTCTGCAGCAGCACGCGCGAAGCCAGCCCATCGGGTTTGACCCAGCCTTCGGTGGCCGCGCTCGATAGCGTGGCCGTGGCCTTCATGCGGTCGGGCAGGAATTCCTTGACCTCGACCGTCGTTGAACCGATGGTTCGGATCTGGTTGGCGCGCTCGATGAGCGACAGGTTGATGGAATACGTGCCGGTCGGTGCGCTTTCGGCAGGCGTGAAACGCATCTCCTCGAAACCCATGGGGCCGACCGGGAAGAGTTTCTTGTCGACTCGAAGTCCGTTCGGGTCGAAAACCTCGACCTGCAGCGGCAGGGCATCGAGCGACCGGCTCCAGTCGGCGGCGCGGACGATCATGCCGATGTGGAAGGTATCGCCGGGTCGGTAGAGGCCGCGGTCGGAGAAGAGATGCGCTGAAAGGCTTCCGGCTTCGCTCGCACTCTCGATGCCGCCGACGTCAAAGCGCGAGTAATCGAGTTGCCGATCGGAAGAATCCAGGGGAAGGAACGAGAGGTCCTCGCCGCGCGACACTGTGACGAGTGCGGGCGCCTTGTCGCGCCTGAAGGCATGCAGGGGTTCAATACGGGCGCGGCCGTCGGCATCGGCCAGCACGCTCGCGATGGTTTCGCCATTGCGCCCCAGCACCTCGACTTTCGCGGACCCGACAGGCGCACCGTCGGCGATCGACTGCACGAACACATCGAGACTGCCGTCCTTCGATTTCTTGAGTACGAGGCCAAGATCGGTCAGCACGACGAGGCGAGAATCGAACAGCTCGCCGTCCCAGTCGTTGTCGTCATGTTGCGGCCGCGCAGGGTCGTGCTGATAAAGGCGCAACAGGAAGATGCCGCGACGACCGGACCTTGCGAGGTATTCGGAAAGGTCGACGCCCTGGTAGTGCGCCTTGCTCGGACCGATCGCGGGGAACGCGATCTTCTGCACGAACCGTTCGGTGATCTGTTCCGGACTCATCGCGCCGAGCTCGGGAAGCTGGTACGTGCCGTTGTTGAACCCCACCAGATGCTGGAGCTGCTGCGGCAGCAGCTGCGAGACCTCGAATTTCATGCCGGGCATGTTGCGTGCGACCACGGCGACGCGCTTCTCGCCGCTCAGCGCCAGCAGCGAGCCTTCGCCGAGGAAGCGCAGGGTCTGCGGGAAAGGTGGCACCTGCACCACGCGCGAATCGTGCTTGCCGAGGATGTAACCGCCAAAGGATTTCAGTCCCCGGTTGACGCGCAGGAATACGAAACGCCCCACATCCGCCTGGTAGCGGAAACTGTGCACTTCGGCGTGTTCGGATTCCGAGGCGATCGGATCGAGCGGCAGCGGCTCGGACTGCGCGAGCACACTCTCGCTCACTTCATCCGTGTTCCAGTCGTAAGGCCGATTGCGGACGCGTTTTGCCGGATCCGGATGCTGCAGCGGCAGCAGCCACGCGCGCGTGGTGCGCTTGGCTTCGCTTTCGGAAACCGATTGCGAGAAGCTGACGACCACGATCTGTTCGGGCTCGAAGCGCGCGTTGTCGACGAGCGTGGGCTCGACCCCGGACACGGAGAGGCTGTAAAGCCCCGGCACCGGGACGCGCGACTCGACCGGAGTCCCGGTGGCGCGACCGCCGCGTGCGGCGCGCACGCCCCCTGCGAGCGTGACGATGAGGTCCTGCGCTTCGAGCGGCAGGCTCAGGCGCTCGGAATGCACGAAGCCCTTGAGCTTCTTTTCGTCATAGGTAACGGTGAACGCGCGCTTCTTCGGCTTGCCCTTGCGGTCGCTCAGCAGGATGCCGAGGCGCTTCTCGAAGCTTGCGACGTCGACCGGGTGGCTGAAGCCGAAGGCGACGATCACCTTCTTGAGCAGCGGGTCCTGTGGGTCCTGGTAGAACTCGGACTCGGCCACGTTCACCCCGAACGCGGGAGTGGTGAAATCAAAATCGTGTTCCTTCACCCGCACCTGCGGCGCGAACATCACCGCAACATCGAAGGCGACCTTGACGTCCTGCCCGATGGGCCAGTCGTGCTTCGGCGTGAACTCGAGGACACGATCACCCTCCCACTGCCACGTCCCGTCGAGCGCGGGTTTGGCGCGGATGCCTTCGAGCACCTCCTTGCCCACCTTTTCGATCGGCGCGACGGACCCGTCGAACGTCACGCGCAAAACGTTCACTGCCGGAAACTCTCCGGAGTAGTCCGTGGGCGCTGGCGGCGTCACCTGGAACGCGATCTCAACGGGCTGGGGCGGGCGCGGACGATCCTGGTACCAGCGGTATCCCACCCAGCCGATCAGCAGGAGAGCGAGTACGCCGCCGGCGATGCCGAGCGACTCGCGCGGATGCCGGCGCGCCTTCGCTTCGGCGGCGGCGAGTCCTGCGCGCGCGCCGGTGAGCCACGCGGGTGCTCGCCATGAAACCGCGCCGAAGATGCCAGCGAACAGCGCGCCGAGCGCCCGGAACATCTCACGGAAAACGTCCATCGAGGCTTGGTCCCCAGCCCGGCGTCGAAGGCGCAGCGGGCGCGCCCATCGTTGCCGAGCGCATGTGGCAATTCAAGCGCGCCAATGCGACGGAGAAGGGGCGCAACGCTGACGCGCGCGGCGCCGGCTCAGTTGTTACAACGATCGTCCGTCGAAGTGCCTGACCGGAATGGATTCGAGCTCGAGACCTTCGACGCAGCGCAGGTTGATGGCCGCCATGCGGTTGCCTTGCGGATCGACCCCATCGCCGTAGGGATGGATCCCGCAGGTCGTGCAGAAGCGATGCTGGATCACGTGCTTGTTGAACGTGTAGTTGCCGATTTCGGCTTCGGGGGTCTGCACGCGCAGCGCGTCACGCGGCACGAACCAGAGCAAGGAACCCCTGCGCGAGCACATCGAGCAGTTGCAGCTCATCGCGCCATCGATGTCGCCCTCGACCTCGAAGGCGACCTTGCCACAGTGACAACTGCCCTGGTGGATCATGGCTGCGCTCCGAAACCGAACAGACGCAGGCTAGTCCAATCGCCGCCTGTCCGGAACCGGCCAGGCTCCCGGGCCGAGTGTTCGACGGGGTTCCATCACGGCCCTCAGGCCACCGTCGTCACTGCTCGAAACCGTCGAAGAGGGGGCTTCAACGAATGCGGTGGTACTCCTCCTCGCTGACGATGCGCTCCTGCCCCGGTCGGCCGACGACGGACAGGATCCGCAGCGTGTTCTGGTCCGGCATCAGCACGCGGCGATAGTCGGGTGGGGAGTTCGCGGTACTGGGCTTGTAGGCACCGGTCGCATCCCTGCATTCGTCGAATGGGCAGGCAGTGATGGCCTTGAACTCGCCGTCCTGCGCATCGTGATAGAAGGTGGTCACCGGCGGTTGAACGCCCGGGCTTGCGGAGAAGCACAGCGATCCGCTGGCGGTCTCGCTGCTTGCGAACGGACAGTGCCCGACGAACTGGATGTCGGTAGCGGCGGGAATCGGCAAGTTTTCGTCGGTCCAGAACCGGATTTTTTCCGACTCCGTCCTGCGGCGGACTTCAGCGATGTAATAACCCGATCCGAGCTCAGCGTTGGAGTTTCCGGGGTCGCGATAAAACAGTCGGCCGCGCCAACGGCCCACCAGCAGCTCGGGCTTGAGATTCAGGCGCGTGATGCGCGTGGTGGTGCCGCGCCATTCGACGTCGAGATTGAAACTGCCGCGCTGCACGAGCGTCAGCGTTCCCAGCGTCGGGTCCGGCGCGTTCTGGTTGGGCGTGTAGGTACAGCCGTAACAGTTGCCTCCGGACGCCACGCTGAAAGGCGATGTCACGGTGCCGTACCGTTGTCCGCGAACGATTTGCGCGGGCGTGCCTTTCGACCAATTGCCACCGAGCGAGTACCACCTGGGTTGCCCCTGCGCGTCATAGCTGTACACGGAGCCGAACAGAAAATCCGGCGGCTGCGTTTTCGGCAGCAGATCGATCATGTAGCCGCTGCCGGGACGGGTGACCTCGTAATACACGCCCGGCACGACGGGGTAGTCGAGAATCGGCGTGTCGTATGGAAGGACGGAAGCCATTTGCAGCGGCGTTCCGACCGTGAATTCCCTTGCTTGATGCAGGTATCCCAGCCCCGACCCCGAAGGCTCGTAACGCAAGGTGTACACGCCGGCCGAAAAGGTACCGATGGGAAAGTCGACATCGGAAGCCGGTGGAGGCACGCCGCACGGAAGCCCCTGGAGCAGGTGCCTCAAGTACACGATCGTGCCAATCCTGAAAACGTTGGAAGGACCGACGCCTACGCAACCGTCGATTGACAGGCGCGCCACGACCGCAGCGCCGGCATCGGGTCGATCCGGTATCACGCGCAGATTCCTTGCTGGCGCAGGGATCATCTGTCCCCAGGCCGCTTGCGACATCACCAGTGCAAGGCCAATTGCAGCGAACCTGAGACGGATCATTGCGTCACCTCGAAACACCGTTTCCTGTGATGCAGAGCCTAAGGAAAATGCAGAAGCGACGCCAGTCGCGGTCCGCGTGCATGGTCGTGACTGACGTCTCTCCTGCAACGAGTCGCGCAAGTTCAGTCGATGAGCCGCGCGCCGGTCCCGCGCCGCCGGTTCACCTTGAGCTCGAGCACATCGGGCCGCGAATAATGTCCGAACGGATCGAAGCTGTGCCGCCCTTCGCGCACGCGCGCGTGGTCGATCTCGGCGACGAGCAGGATTTCCTCGCCGGTGTGCGGCGGGATCACCCATTCTCCATCGGGGCCCGCGATGCACGAGCCACCATCCGCGCAGACCGCGGGCAGAGCCTCGCGCAGCAGTGCGGCGTGCGGCACGCTGTCGGGGATGTCCTCGCGCCGCATCAGGCCGGAAACAGACAGCACGAAGCTGCGACCCTCGCGCGCAATGAAGGGCGTGATCTGTTCGGTGTTGCGCGCGCTCCCCGGCCACAGCGCGACATGCAGGTCCTCGCCCTGCGCGTACAGCGACGAGCGCGCCAGCGGCATCCAGTTTTCCCAGCAGTTGAGCGCGCCGAGCCGGAAGCGGTCGAGCGCAAACGTCTCGAGGCCCACGCCATCGCCCTGCGACCACACCAGGCGTTCCTCGTGGGTCGGACACAGCTTGCGATGCACGGTGCGGATTTCGCCGGCGTCGTCGATCACCACCAGTGAACAGAAGACGCTGTGCCCGCGTGCGCCATCGCGTTCAATGCAGCCCACCACGGCCCAGGTGCGGGCCTCGCGCGCGGCCTTGCACAGCGGCGCGAGGCCGCCGGCGTGCACATCCACCGCCTGGTCCACGTAGCGCGCGTAAAGCTCTTTCTGCAGCGGCGACTCGAAGCGCGCGCCGTCGGTGTGCTCGACCCAGAAGGGATACCCCGGCAGCAGGGCCTCGCCGAACACGACCAGCCGCGCACCTGCGCGGCCGGCCTCGCCGATCTGTGTGCCTATTTTCGCCAGCGTCGCGGCGCGATCGAGCCAGACCGGTGCGATCTGGGCGAGTGCAACCACAGAACGATCGGATGACATGGCTTCGGACCGGGCTTGTGGGGCACGACCAGCATATATCGCACAATGCACGCATGGACCCCGCAGCTGCACTGTCCCACGTCACCCTGCACCAGGTCTGGTTCCTGCTGATCCTGGCGGGCGCGCTGTACCTGTTCATGAGCGAGCGATTGCGGGTGGACATCACCGCGATGCTGACGGTGCTCGCGCTTGTGATCGCCGGAGTCCTCGACGCGCCGCAGGCGCTCTCGGGATTTTCGAGCGAACCCGCGATCATCCTGGCTGCCGTGTTTGTGATTTCGGGTGCACTGGCCGCGACCGGTATCACCGAGCACGTGGGCCAATGGATCGGCCGCGCGTCGGGCAAGAGCGAGCCGCGCGCGATCGCCGTGGTCATGCCGGCGGTGGCGGCCATGGCCTCGTTCACGCACCACGTGATGGTCACCGCGATGATGCTGCCGATCCTCACGCGCTTCGCCAAGGCAAATGGCATTTCGGCGTCACGGCTGCTCATGCCGATGTCGTTTGCGGCCTCGCTCGGCACCACGCTCACGCTGGTCAGCGCGCCGGCGTTCCTGCTCGCCGACAATCTGCTCGAGCGCTCGGGTGCCGAAGACCTGAGTTTCTTCTCGATCACGCCGATCGGCGCGGCGCTGGTGTCGATCGGCGTGCTGTACATGCTGGTCGCACGCTGGCTGCTGCCCAAGCACACGGGCTTGTCGGGTGATGATGAATACCTGCGTCTCGACCAGTACCGCACGGAGTTGCTCATCATCGACGGATCGCGGTGGGCGACGCGTCCGCTCGCCGGACTCAAGAAGGCACTGGGCGACAAGTTCCGCATGGTCGCCTGGCTCCGGGACAATGCGGAGCGCCCCGACCTCGTCGATTCCAGCGTGCTCCTCAGCGGCGATGTGCTGCTGGTGGAGGCATCGGCAGATGCACTGGCTTCATTGCACGACGATCCCGGCGTCGAGCTGAACGCGATCGCGCGATTCGGTGGCGCGCAGACCGAAAAGGATGACCGGCAACTGGTACAGGCGGTGGTTGCGCCGGGGTCGGAGTTCATCGGCCGAAGCATCCGGGAGCTCGATTTCTCGCGGCAGTTCCAGGCGGTGATCGCCGGACTCTGGCGGCGCGGCGAGGCGATGGCCCCCCGACTGGCGGACGCCCGGTTGCGCGAGGGCGATCTGCTGGTGTTGTGGGGCAGTCCGACGACATTTGCCGATCTCGCTGCGCATCACGGCTTTCTCATGCTGGTGCCCTTTGCCGGAGAGGCCAAGCGACGGGTGCGCGCGCCGCTGGCCCTGGTGATCATGGGCGCCACGGTGCTCGCCGCCGCAACCGAGTTCCTGCCCGCGTCGCTGGCCTTCCTGATGGGCGCGGTGGCCATGGTCATCACCCGTTGCATCGCCATCGGCCAGGCATATCGCGGCATCGACGTGCGCGTTTTCGTGATGATCGCCGGCGTGATTCCGCTTGGCATTGCCATGCAGCAGACCGGCACGGCGCAGTTGCTCGCCGACGGGCTGCTGCTGCTGGTGAGCGACTGGTCGGCGCTTTCGATCCTGCTGGTGATGTTTGCGACGGCGGCCGTACTGACTCAATTCCTGTCGGATGCGGCGACCACTGTGTTGCTGGGGCCGATCGCGATTGCGCTGGCGGAGGCCCTGGGTTTGTCGCCCACGCCTTTCGTTGTGTGCACGGCTCTCGGCGCCGTGGTCGCGTTCATCACGCCGATCGGCCACCATGGGAACCTGCTGATTCTTGGCCCGGGCCGCTATCGCTTTGCCGATTTCATCAGGATCGGCCTGCCATTGACCGTACTGACCGCCTGCGTGTCCGCGTGGATGGCGCGCTGGCTCTGGCTCGACGGTCCGCTCTGGCCAATGTTCGCGGGCTGAGCGCGCTTGTCGCTACAAGGACATTCATGACCACTGGGGGAGTTGATTCTGACCAGCGCAGCGAGCTGCCGCAGAGCCATCGCAAGGTGGTGTTCGCGTCGAGCCTCGGTACGGTGTTCGAGTGGTATGACTTCTATCTGTACGGGTCGCTCGCGGCGATCATCGCGAAGCAGTTCTTCTCGGCGCTCGACCCGACCAGCGGTTTCATTTTCGCGCTACTCGCTTTCGCCGCGGGCTTCGCGGTGCGGCCCTTCGGCGCGCTGGTGTTCGGCCGCATCGGCGACATGGTCGGCCGCAAGGTCACCTTCCTCATCACCATCGTGATCATGGGCGCGTCGACTTTCATGGTCGGGCTGCTGCCGAGCTATGCGAGCATCGGCGTGGCGGCGCCAATCATCCTGATCGCCTTGCGCCTGCTGCAAGGGCTCGCACTCGGCGGCGAGTACGGCGGCGCGGCAACCTACGTCGCCGAGCACGCGCCGATGGGCAAGCGCGGGTTCTACACCAGCTTCATCCAGACCACGGCAACGCTCGGGCTGCTGCTGTCGCTGCTGGTCATTCTCGGCTGCCGTTACGCGCTAGGAAATGAAGCCTTCGAGGCGTGGGGCTGGCGCATTCCGTTCCTGCTGTCGGTGGCGCTGCTGGGCATCTCGGTCTGGATCCGGCTGCAGCTGAGCGAGTCGCCGGTATTCGCGGAGATGAAAGCGCAGGGCAGGACGTCGCAGGCGCCGATTACCGAGAGCTTCTTCTCGGCGAACGGAAAGATCGCGTTGCTCGCCCTGCTCGGGGCCACCGCGGGCCAGGCCGTGGTCTGGTACGCGGGACAGTTCTACGCGCTGTTCTTCCTCACGCAGACGCTCAAGATCGAGGCGACCACATCCAACCTGTTGATCGCGGGCGCGCTGATCATCGGCACGCCGTTCTTCATCCTGTTTGGCTGGTTGTCGGACAAGGTGGGGCGCAAGCCGATCGTGATGGCCGGCTGCCTCCTCGCGGCACTCACCTACTTTCCGATCTTCAAGGCGCTCACGCACTACGGCAATCCCGCGATGGAGCAGGCCGTCGCGACGAATCCCGTGGTGGTCGTGGCTGATCCTTCGGCCTGCCATTTCCAGTTCGATCCGGTGGGCAAAAAAGTCTTCAGCAGCAGCTGCGATATCGCCAAGGCCGCGCTGGCAAAGGCCGGGGTCAGCTACGCGAATGAGGCGGCGCCAGCGGGTAGCGTCGCGTCGGTCAAAGTCGGATCACGCGCGGTGCCGGCATTCGAGGGTGGCCGGCTTGCGACCGACGTGTTCAAGGCGAAGGGCGAGAGTTTCGTGGCGGCATTGAGGGCGGAGCTGGACTCTGCGGGATATCCGGACAAAGCCGACCCCGCACGCATCGACAAGCCGATGCTGCTGCTGTTGCTCACGATCCTCGTGATCTACGTGACGATGGTCTACGGCCCCATCGCCGCATGGCTCGTGGAGCTCTTCCCGACGCGCATCCGCTACACGTCGATGTCGCTGCCGTATCACATCGGCAACGGCTGGTTCGGCGGATTCCTGCCGACCATCGCTTTCGCGATGGTGGTCGCGAGCGGCAACATCTACCAGGGGCTCTGGTACCCCATCGTCATTGCCGCGATGACGCTGGTCATCGGCACGCTATTCCTGCCCGAGACCAAAGACGTCGACATCCGCGAATAGCGCACCGAGTACGCGCTGCAGCCAGCTCTCTACCCGCAGCCTCGCGGCGGGTCGCGCACCACAGACCGTTTCGGCGCGAGGCTATGATCCTTCGATGGAAACCCAGGCGGCCTCTCGAGAAGTGATCGTTGGCGAGTCCAGTGCCCTGGCGTCGGCTCCGCCACCGCTCGCTGAGCGGCTGCGTGTGCTCTCGGAGTTCGGGGGCGATGCGGCCGCGGCCCTGTTGGCCATCCACCAGTACCTGTCGCGCGATCTGGCGGACTGCGCGCTGGCGTTGTTGCTGGTGCGCGACGCGCCAGCGGGCCAGTGCCGGCTCGCGGGACTCATCGCCGCCGACGGTGTCGAGGCGATCCCGGCGATCGATCCGTTTGGTGAGCGCATGCGCTTGCCGGCGTTCGACGACGCACTGGCGCGTCGCCTGGTCGACCAGCACGGACCGCAGGTGTTGGAACTCGATTCCGGCGAGCGCGATCTGCCGCTGGCGCAGGCGCTGCTGCGGCCCGCGTCGCTGCTGGCGCTGCCGATGTACGTGCGCGGCGCGGTGTGGCACTGGCTGGTTGTGGCCAGCACCGCGCGCGATCGACTGGTTGGCATCCACCTCGATCACCTGCTGCGCGAGGCGACCATTGCCTATGGCTTCATCTCGCGCTCGTTGACGATCCGCCGGCTCACTGCGGAATCGCAGCGCCAGAACCACGCGATCGAGGGCCTTGCGGACGTCCAGCGCCTGCTGCTGCCCGACGATCCGAAGATCCGCGGACTCGAGTACGCGATCTACTGGCAACCCGCGGAAACCGCGGCGGGCGACTACTACGACATCATGTCGCTGACGCATATCGCGGAGGATTTTGTCGACGCCGGATCCGATGTGTGGGCGCTCATGCTGGCCGATGTTTCGGGGCACGGTGCCGCAGCCGCGATGGAGGCCGTGCAGTTCGACGCGATTCTGCGCACCTATCGGGGCGATGAGCCGCCGGGCGGCCCGGCCGGCGCCATCACCTACGCCAATCGCCACTTTTTCTCGCGCCGCCAGCGCCGGCATTTCCTGACGGTCTTTGCGCTCGGCTATCGACCGGATCGGCGCGAGCTGACTTACGTCTGCGCGGGCCATCCGCCGGCGCTGCATCGCACGCGAGACGGTGTGCGCCTGCTCGGGACGGATCGCGAAGCCGGCATCCCGCTCGGCATCCTGCGTGAGCATCGCTGGGATAACGCAACGGCCACGTTCGAGCAGGGCGACAGTCTCGTCGTCTACACCGATGGCATCGTGGAGGCGCGCGATGCGCAAGGCCGCATGTTCGGTCAGGAGCGATTGATCGCGCTCATCGCGCAGGGCGACGACGATCCCGCCGCGAGGGTTGCGCGCGTGCGCGACGCGCTGCGCGAGCATCAGGGCGGCGCGAGCGGCACGGACGACCAGACCCTGATCGTGCTGCGTCAGGCCTCCTGAACCCGGCGCGGCATCGAGAGTCGGCTGTCCTCCCGCACCGGATCCGAGGCCGACGGGATCTCTACCGCGAGGTCTACCGCAAGTTGGATTGAGCCGATCAGTCCGAGGCGGCGGCTTCTTCGCGGCCTTGCTGGCGGATGAGCGCGACCTGGCGCGCGTCCTCGATGGATTCGAGGATCGCGTCGAGATCGGCCGTGGCGTCGTCGAACACGAAGGTGCCGGTCAGCGCGGTGTCCGGCAACAAATCGCTGCGTTCGTATAGCGCCCACATCTCCTCTCCGTAGTGCGTGGACGCAAGCTCCGGCGCGAAGCGCGCGAGCGTGTCGCGCAGGTTGTGCACATCGCGCAGCAACATCGCTCGCGCCGCGTTGTTGCCGGCAGCGCTGACGACCTGCGGCAGGTCGATGATCACGGGCCCGTCGGCCGCGACCAGCACGTTGTACTCGGACAGGTCGCCGTGAATGAGGCCGAGGCACAGCATGCGCACCACGTCCTGGATCAACCGCGCGTGGAAGTCGAGTGCCTGTTCCGCGCTGAGCTCGACTTCGCCGAGGCGTGGCGCGCTGTGACCCGTCTCGTCGGTGATGAGGTCCATCAGCAACACGCCGTGGTAGTACCCGCGCGGCTTCGGCACGCGCACTCCGGCGGCATCGAGCTGATACAACGCATCGACTTCAGTGTTCTTCCACTCCGACTCGAGCTCGCGGCGCCCGAACTTTGAGCCCTTGTTGATGGCGCGCGTCTGCCGGCTGCCGCGCGCCTTGCGGCCTTCCTGGTACTGCACGCGCGCCTGGAAACTGCGCTGCGCCATGTCCTTGTAGACCTTGGCGCAGCCGATTTCGTCACCCCAGCGCACCACGTACACCGACGCTTCTTTGCCGCTCTTGAGTGGTCGCAGCACCGCGTCGATCACGCCCTCGTCGATGAGCGGCTGCAGTCCCTTGGGGGTTTTCATGAATCTGGCGTTGCCTGCGAATACGGACGCGCATTGTCGTCGATTGCCGACACGGGCAACGCAACGTGGACAGCCCTGGCCAAACTTTGGGGCACTTTTCGTCGCATTGGCACGTGAGGTAGTCGCGGGTTCAGCATTGGTGACATGATGCCTCGGGGCGCTTGTCCTCGAAGTGACGAACGTGCCAGTCACCCGAAACTCTCGCTCCGAGGTTCGTATGCACTTGACCTTTCGATTCGCCAGCACCCTTTTTCTTTCGATCTCGGCCAGCTGGGCGCAAGCAGACAGCACAACGCGAGAGAGTGTTTCCTCCGCAGGAACGCAGGGCAACTTCCACTCGCAATATCCCTCGGTTTCGGCGACGGGAAGATTCGTGGCTTTCGACAGCGCGTCCAACAACCTGGTCGCGGGCGACATGAACTTTCGGCCAGATGTGTTCGTCCGCGACCGCCTACTGGGGCAGACCTCGCGGATGAGCATCTCTTCGACGGGCGTCGAAGGCAACGGCAACGGCGAGAGGCCTTCGATTTCGGCTGACGGACGCCACGTGGCCTTCATGGGCTCCTCGACCAACCTGGTGCCGGGCGATAGCAACAACGCGTTCGACATCTTCGTGCGCGACCGCGAGTCGACGCAGACCACGCGCGTCAGTGTCTCTTCGGCCGGAGTCGAAGCCAATTTTGACTCGCGCAGCCCTTCCATCTCCGCCGACGGCAACGTCGTGGTTTTCGAAAGCGGCGCGTCCAACCTCGTCGCCGGCGACACCAACGGTTTACAAGACATTTTCGTGCACGATCGACTCAGTGGTCAGACGACGCGTGTGAGCGTGTCCTCGGCAGGGGAACAGGGCAATGGCGCGAGCGGCGGCGACGCCATTTCCACACCCACGCTCTCGGGCGACGGCAGGTTCGTGGCGTTCCAGAGCCGCGCCTCGAATTTCGTCCCGGGCGACACGACCGGCAGCGATATCTTCGTGCACGACCGGCTTAGCGGGACCACTACCAAGGTCAGCGTGTCCTCCAGCGGTGCGGCAGCGAACTCCGACGCGGTGATGCCGTCAATTTCGGGCGATGGTCGCTTCGTCGCGTTTTCGAGCCCGGCGGCTACGCTCGTCGCGGGGGATACGAACGGCGTCCAGGACATCTTCGTGCACGACCAGCACACGAGAGAGACAACGCGGGTGAGCGTCTCCTCCGCGCGAACGCAGGCGAACAATTTTTCGGCGCTCGCGGCGATTTCGGCCAACGGCCGTTTTGTCACGTTCTGGAGCCTCGCCTCCAACCTTGTCGCGGGTGACGTGAACGGCGCATTCGCGGATGTGTTCACTCATGATCGTCTCACCGGGCAAACCGCGATCGTGAGCGTGGCTACGGACGGCACCCAGGGAAACAATGATTCACGAGAGCCGGCCATTTCCGCGGACGGCCGCTTTGTGGCGTTCATGAGCCTTGCGAACACTCTCGTCCCCGCGGACACCAACGGCTTCTTCGACATTTTCGTGCGAGATCGCCCGGACGCGCTGTTCGGCGATTCGTTCGAGTAGCGATATCGATGCCGACCTGCGCTGTCCACATCGAAGTTGAGCCTGCGCATGGAACGCGTATCGACGGTCGCGGCCTAGGAGGAGTGCTTTCCTCTCACGTGCGCGGCCTATGAACCCCACCCGGTGCGAACCTGCAGCAAAGGAGTCATCCATGTTTCGTTCAATAGTCTTCCTCGCCTTTCTGGCAAGCGCCTCCGCCCACAGCGCCGAGAGAATTGTCGCCTTGGCCCTGGCCGACACAACGGGCCAGGGCACTTCGATTGGTTCGATACGCCTCGTCGAAACCCGGCACGGACTGGTTTTCTATCCTGCGCTGACCGGGCTGCCGCCGGGCCTGCATGGCTTCCACGTGCACGAGAAACCGTCGTGTGCTGCCGGGATGCGCGATGGAAAATCCGTGCCTGCGCTGGGCGCTGGCGATCACCTCGATCCCCGCGCTACGAAGCGACATGGCGAGCCGTGGGGCAACGGCCACCTGGGCGACCTTCCCGCACTGCATGTCGGAGCGGACGGCAAGGCCAGCAATCCCGTACTGGCACCGAGGCTCAAGCTCAAGGACGTTGCCAATCGTTCGCTGATGATCCACGCGGGTGGCGACAATCACGCGGACCATCCCGCACCGCTCGGCGGCGGCGGTGCGCGGGTCGCCTGCGGCGTGATCGCTGGCTGATCGAGTACGCCAACGCGCGACTCTGGGATGGCGCGCGCCGAAAGCCATGACGAGGCGGTTACCGCCGATCACGGAGCCATGAGACGGCGCCGAGTGCCGCCGCGCGGCCGCTGGCGAGAGATGCCGTGAGCAGGTAGCCCCCCGTCGGGGCTTCCCAGTCAAGCATTTCGCCCGCGCAGAAGGTGCCGGGCAACGCGCGCAGCATGAGGCGCTCGTCGAGCGCGTCGAACCCAACGCCGCCCGCCGTGCTGATCGCTTCGTCGATGGGGCGCGTGCGGACCAGGCGGATTGGCAGCTGCTTGATGGCGAGAGCGACCTTCGCAGGATCGGCAAAGTCCTCCCTGGCGAGATGCTCGTACAGCAGCCCGGCTTTGACGCCTTCGATCCCCGCGGCGCGCTTGAGGTGTTTGGCCGTCGAGTGATGCCCACGGGGTTGGGAAAGCGATTCCAATAATCTTTCGAGCGTGCGATCCGGTGCAAGGTCGAGCACAAGAGTTACGTAGCCGCGCGCGCTGATCCCGTCGCGCAGCGCGGCAGACAGGGCATAGATCAGACTGCCCTCGACACCGGTAGCCGTGACGACGAACTCGCCACGTTGCGGCGCGGCCGCGTCGCGTGGGCCGGCAAGCCTGGCCGTTACGGACTTGACGGGCCTGCCCTGGTGACGAGCGGCGAAGTGCCCGCTCCAGTCCACGTCGAAGCCACAGTTCGACGGTTGCAGTGGAGCCGTGGCGATCCCGCGCGCCGCGAATGCCGCAAGCCAGGCGCCGTCGGAACCCACGTTTGCGTAGCTGCCACCACCGAGCGCTAAGACCACCGCGTCCGGCGCGACTTCGCGCACACCATCGGGGGTTTCGAAGCGCAGCGCACCGGCCTCATTCCAGCCATTCCAGCGGTGATGCATGTGGAACCTGACCCCGCTTTCGCGCAAGCGGCGTACCCAACCCCGCAGCAGGGGCGCAGCCTTCAGGTCCACTGGAAACACGCGTCCCGAGGTGCCGATCATCGTTTCGACGCCAAGCCCGCGCGCCCATGCGCGCACGGCATGGGCGTCGAAGTCGGCCAGCCAGGCCGCCACGTCACGGTGCCGCGCACCGTAGCGCTGCACGAATCGCTCGTGCCGCTCCGAATGCGTGAGGTTGAGCCCACCCTTGCCGGCAAGCAGGAACTTTCGTCCCACCGAACCCATGTGGTCGAACACGTCAACGGAGCAGCCGGCGCCGCGCGCGACTTCCGCGGCCATGAGTCCGGCGGGTCCTCCGCCGACGACCGCGAGTGTGGGTTCGGAGGCCACGTCAGCGTTCGTAGTACGCCATGACCATGTGCTTCGCCTGCGCGAAGAACAGCCAGCGCTCGATGAGCGCGGCCAGCAGCGACAGCATGACCGCGAAGAAGGCCGGCACGCCCGCGAGCATCGAAGATGCGCCAGTGGCGCGAGGCGGCGGCCACACGAACGTCAGCAACGCGATCGCAACGACGGCGATCAGCGCTGCGAATACGGTCGCGCGCAGGACGCGTGCGTGCCTGCGGGCGAACTGGAAGCCCATCTCCCGCGTGAGGTAGTTGGCTTCGGTGTGCGGCGCCTCGAAGCTGCGCGTGTCGCCGATGCGATCGAGTCCAGTCATGCGACCGGGGGTGGGCATCGGGATGGAATCGATTTCGCGCCAGTAGCGCCATTTGGCGACCGCCGTTGCCAGCGTCAGCACCGCAAGGGAACCGACCGCGAGAGGCGGCGCGGCGTCGAGCAGGACAACGGACAGTGCGAGCCACAGTGCGAGCCCGGTGGCGGCGGCGAACAGAAAATAGACGGGCACGACCAGCGGGCCGCGCCACGCCGGAACAGGCGGCAGCGATGTATAGATCCGACTCGTGCAATAAACCGTCACGGCTGCCAGCAACAGACTTGCAACGGCTGCAGTCTGCGTCGCGAGTCCCCAGCGGTCCATCCAGAGCAGCGCAGCGAGGGCGATCGCCGGAAAGAAGGACAGCGTCGCGCTTACGCCTTCGCGCGAAAGCCATGAACTCCGCCATTGCGAGAATGCACGCCACGCGCGCGCCGGCCGACCGAGGTGCAGCACCGAGGAACCGAGTCCGGCGAGCACCAGCAGCATCGCAACACCGAGGATCAGGGCAAGCGATTGCGACTGCGCCGGGTTTGAAGGCTCGGCGATCAGCAATGCAATGGCGACGCAGGCGAGCAGGCCATAGCCTGCGCCCGACAGCACGCTGAAAAAGATTACGGAGAAGGCGGGGCGCATGCCCGCTAGCGTAGTTTCATGGCGGGTAGGACGTCAGCGCGTGAGCGCGCGATCCAGCCAGCGCAGGATGGGAGGCAGCTTCGCGACGTCGTAGTCGTCGCGCGCATCGGCGTCGCTTTCCGCAGCCGCAACGTGGCCTTTCGCGCCATCGCGGCGGGGCCGCGGCGGAAGGTAGCGATTGACCGGCGCGTAGCCGAGCTCGGGCGCGAGCGCATAGCCCTCACGTTCGGCGACGAGTCGCGACACCGCCGAATCGGGATCGCCGAGGTCACCGAAGTGGCGCGCGCGCGTCGGGCACGCCTGTACACAGGCGGGCTCGCGCTCCCGCGCAGGCAGGCGTTCGTCGTAGATGCGGTCGACGCAGAGCGTGCATTTCTGCATCGTGTTGCGCACCGGGCCCATTTCCCGCGCGCCGTAGGGACACGCCCACGCGCACAGCTGGCAACCGATGCACTTGGCCTCGTCGACCAGGACGATGCCATCGTCGGCGCGCTTGTGGCTCGCCCCGGTGGGACACACCGTCACGCACGCAGGCGTATCGCAGTGCAGGCAGGAGCGCGGGAAGTGCACGGTCATCGGGGCGGTCGCGCCCGCTTGCCCGCTGCTGCAGGAACCGCTGCGTTCGCGGTCGTCGTTCGATCGCTCTACGCTGTAGCTGTGCACGCGATTGAACCAGACGCCATCCGGTTCCGCGCCCTGGACGTCCACATCGGGCAGCGGGCCCGCCCAGCCGCCATCGTTCCACTGTTTGCACGCGACCGCGCAGGCATGGCAACCGACGCAGGTGTCGAGGTCGATGACCAGACCGAGTTTGCGCGTGGCGGGCGGCGGCAGGGACGTCATGGGGCTCCGATCGATAGCGTGCTTGGTGCAGGAGCGACGCGAGCCGCGACCGGCGCCGGCTGGTGGCCGCGACGGGCGTCACTCCTGCAAGGGCAGGAGCGACCTTAGCGGATGCGCTCCACCCCGATCGGAAGCGACGCCACCCGGAGCATCTCCGGGGTATCGAAAGCAATGGGGTCGTGGAGATAGTCGAGCAGCATCGGCGTCGACTCGTCGCCCCAGAATACCCGGCCGTTCACCACGAACGAGGGCACGCCGAACACGCCCGCGGCCAGCGCCCGCGAGCCGTTGCTGCGGAGTTCGGCCTTGACCGGCTCGCTGCGCATCGCTTCGATCGGATTGCTCCGGCCGCGCGTGGTGGCGAACACCGCCACTTCCTCTTCGGTGTCGAGCGTCAGCCCGTCCCGCCAGATGTGCCGGAAAATCGCCTGCACGAAGTCCAGTCTGCCACCGCCCACGATGGCCAGTCGCAATGCCGGGATGGGATTGAACGGGTGGCGCGGTGGAAAACGCAGCGGGATCTCGTCGTGCTGCGCACGCCACACCACGGACTCGTACGTGACGCGGCGCTTGGCGCCGATCTCCGCGGGACCCATCTGCCGGTAATGCGCGAGCAGCGCCCCGAACAGCAACGGCACCGGCGTGAACGGCAGGGCGGGATGCGATCGCCGGATGCGCTCGAGCTGCAGATAGGCGAACGGCGAGATGAAGTCGTAATACCAGTCCAGTTGCATGTCGCGACATCCCCCCCGGGCTACCCCGACATCTTGCGCCAATCGGGAGGATGCTGCTCACGCTCCCCCGCGGTCAATGGGCGCAGGCGCACCCGCAGGTCGAACCACGCGGCCTGCCCCGTGACCGGGTCCGCATTGGCCAGCGGCGTGCGCGGCAGCACGTCCGCGATCAGCGCGTTCAGCAGGAAGCCCCGGCGCGACTCGGGCGCGTCGCGATCCAGCGCCCACGCGCCCTCGCGCTTGCCGATGGCGTTCCAGGTCCAGACCGTGTTGGGCTCGACGTTGTCCACGTACGCGACGGGCACGCGCACACGGCCCCAGTGCGATTCGAGCATGGCGTCTTCGCCGTCGGCTATCCCGAGCGCGGCAGCGGTGCGTGGATGCACGTACAGCGCATTGCGCGCCGCGATCTGGCGGAGCCAGGCGTTCTGCGAGCCCCACGAGTGATACATGAACATCGGACGCTGGGTGATCGCACTGAGGGGGAAGTCACCGCCGCCTGCTTCCTGCGCGAGCTCAGCGCCCTCGAACGGCTCGTACCAGAACGGCAGGGGATCGAAGTGGGTGGCGACTCGATCGCGCAACGCATCCGGCGGCTGAAGGGCGCCGTGGCCGAGCGCGGCGAGCCGGAATTTCTGCAGCGGCTCGGAATAGAGCTGCAGCGCGATCGCCGGCGCATCCGGAGGCAGGAATCCCAAGGTTGCGGCCCAGTCGAGGTAGCCGCGATTCGCCATCTTGTAGTAGCGCGCGTCCGGAGGAACCGCGGCGTGCCAGAAGCAGTCGTGTTCCGCGTATCGCTCGAGTTGCGCGGGATTGACCGCGCCGCGGCCCTGCGACGCGCCGTCCGAGCCACGCCAGCCGGCGAGCAGGCCCACGCCCGGCGCGCGCTCGTGGCGCACCATGAAATCGGCGAAATCGCGGTAGGCCGGCGAGCCGTCGACGTCCGCCATGCCGGGCAGGCCAAGGCGCGCGCCGAGGTCGAGCAGCACCGACTGGAAGGCCCGCACGTCGCGATCCGGCGCGAACACCGGCTGCCGGATCGCATCGCTCGCGCCATCGGCGTCGGAGATGGGGCGATCGAGAAGCGAGATCGCGTCATAGCGTTCGAGGTACGTCGTATCCGGCAGGACCAGATCCGCGAAAGCCACCATCTCCGAATCGTAGGCATCGGAATAGATGATGCGAGGGATGCGGTACTCGCCGGTCGCCTCGTCGCGCGCGGTCAGCCAGCCCTGCGTGTCCTGCGTGGCCATCGACGAGTTCCAGCTCATGTTGGCCATGAACAGGAACAGCGTGTCGATGGGATAGGGATCGCGCGCACAGGCATTGCGGATCACCGTATGCAGCATGCCGTGCGCCGCGAACGGGTAAGCCCATGAGAATGCGTGGTCGATTCGCCGCGGGGTCCCGTCTTCCGAGACGAGCAGGTCCGCGGGTGTGTGCACGAAGCCGAGTGGCATCGCATCGAGGCGCCCGGCCGCATCACGGATCTTGCCCGGGCGGTTCGGTGGCGGGATCGGTTTTGGATAGGGGGGCTGGAAACGGAACGACCCTGGCGTGTCGACCGCACCGAGCAGCAGTTGCAGCAGATGCAGCGCGCGGCAGGTCTGGAAGCCGTTGCTGTGCGCGCTGATGCCGCGCATTCCGTGCATGGCGATGGGACGGCCGCGCATTTCGCTGTGCGCGCGACCGTGGGTGTCGGTCCAGGGGATCGGCAGCGAGATGGCCTGGTCGAAAGCGACGCCCGCGATTTCGTCTGCGAGGCGCCGGATAGTCTCCGCCGAAACGCCGCAACGTTCGGCGACCGCATCGGGCGCGCACGCTGCGTCGAGGTAGCGCTCTGCAATGAGATGGAACACCGGAACCGCAGTGCGGCCATCCGGCAGTGCGTACTCGCCCACCACCGCGGGCGAGATGTCCGCAGCATCCGCAAGCGCGAAGCGCTGCGCTCCGTCCGTCGAGCCATCCCGAAGTGCGCACAGCACGCGGCCTTCGGCATCGCGCGCGAACAAGCCGTCATCCGCATCGCCGGGGGCGCGGATCACCAGCCAGTGCGCGTTGGTGTAGCGCACCAGGTATTCGAGGTCGATGCGGTCGGTACGCAGCAGCTCATGCACCAGTGCCAGCGCGAGCAGGCCATCGGTGCCGGGCCGGATCGGCACCCATTCGTCGGCGATCGCGCCGTAGCCGGTGCGCACCGGATTGATCGCGACGATCTTCGCGCCACGCGCCTTGAGCTGGCCGAGACCGAGCTTGATCGGGTTGGAGTCGTGGTCCTCGGCCACGCCCCACAGCATCAGGTACTTCGTGTGCGCCCAGTCGGGTTCGCCGAATTCCCAGAAGCTGCCGCCGATCGAGTAAAGCCCGCCGGCGGCCATGTTGACCGAGCAGAAACCACCGTGTGCGGCGTAGTTGACGGTGCCGAACTGCTGCGCCCACCAGCCCGTGAGCGCCTGAGACTGGTCGCGCCCGGTAAAGAACGCGAGCTCGTCCGGATTGTGCGCGCGGATGTCGCCGAGCCACTGCGCTGCGAGTGCCAACGCTTCGTCCCATTCGATTTCGCGGAACTCACGCCTGCCGCGCTCACCCACGCGCAGCAGCGGCTTGCGCAATCGCGCGGGGGAATAATGCTGCTTGAGTCCGGCATTGCCCTTGGCGCACAGCACGCCACGATTGACCGGATGATCGGGATTGCCGTCGATGTAGCGGATGCGGCCTTCGCGCAGGTGAACGCGGATGCCGCAACGGCAGGCGCACATGTAGCAGGTCGAGGTCTTGACCTCGTCGGCACCGGTGGCGGGAACGTGGGTCATCGAGGCCGCATTGTCCTTGGATTCCATGTGCGATTGAGCAATGCCTCGAACAGACGCTAGCATCGCCGGCCTTGTCCCGAGAAAGCCGACGCCGATGAGCTCTTCCTGGTTCCGATTGGCGCTGGCCTGGCTCGTGATCGCGGGGGTTGTTGCCCCTGCGCACGCCGCCTACGAGGTGTCCGCCGGATACGTCGAAGAGCTCGACGACGAAGCGACCTGGACAGCCCACGTCACCTGGCTCAGCGAGCATCGCCATCCCTGGGAAATCACGGGCGGCTTCATCGCTGGGCGCGATGACGTTTCTCCCGAGGTCTCCCCGGACACGTTCTACGTGTCCGTTGCCAAGCGCTACGTCCACCGCACCGGGTTCTTCTTCGCTGGCGGGATCGCCCTCACCAACACGAGTAGCGACGACGAAGCCCTGAGCGGCCCGGTTCAATTCGTCAACGGCATCGGCTGGCAGGGCACGCGGGTCGTGGTCACGTTCCGGCACATCTCCAACGGCAGCTTTGGCGGCCGCAACCGCGGCGAGAACCTCCTCACCGTCGGCTGGCGCTTCTGACCGCTTCCTTGGCGGTCGGTCCCGTCTCACGGGTTGTGCGATAGTCCGCGCCGGCCCCCGCGACGCGCAAATCCATGGATCGCCTCGAACGCATCGTCACCCTGCACCGGTTGCTCAAGCAGTCGCGTTATCCGATCGCGCAGCAGCGCTTGAGCGAGGAACTCGGCTGTTCGCGCGCCACCGTGTATCGCGACATCGCCTACCTGCGCGACGCGCTCGGCGCGCCCATCGAGAGCGATGCCGAACAATCCGGTTTCGCGTACGCGCGGGGCGAAGCCGACACGTTCGAACTGCCTGGCCTGTGGCTCAGCAGCGAGGAGCTCCACGCACTGCTCGCCGTGCAGCAATTGCTGACGCGCACCGGTCCCGGGCTCCTCACGCCATCGCTCGCGCCGTTGCGCAATCGCATCGAGAAGCTGCTCGCCAACCAGACCACGCAGAAGCAATGGCCCCTGGAACGCATCCGCGTGATCGGCAGCGGCGTGCGCGACGTCGACGAAGTGGCGTTCCGCAACGTCGCGACTGCCGTGCTGGAGCGGCAGAAGCTGCGCTTCCGCTATCGCGCGCGCACGTCGGACCAGGACACCCTGCGCGTGGTTTCGCCGCAGCGCCTGACGCGTTACCGCGACAACTGGTATCTCGACGCCTTCGACCATGAGCGCGATGCGCTGCGCAGTTTTGCACTGGACCGCGTACGCGAGGTCACGATCATGGAGGAGCGCGCGAACGACCAGCCCGAAGCCGAACTCGATGCGCATCTCGGCGGCGGCTACGGCATCTTCTCGGGGCCGGCCAAGGCATGGGCCACCATCGTCTTCTCGGAGCGTGCCGCGCGCTGGGTGGCCGACGAGCACTGGCATTCGCGCCAGGAAGGGCGCCGGCTGACCGACGGCCGCTACGAGCTGCGTATTCCCTACAGCAACGCGCGCGAACTCATCATGGACGTGCTGCGCTACGGGCCCGACGCCGAGATCACCGCGCCGCCCGCGCTGCGCGAGGAAATCAAGATCCTGCTCGGGCTCGCGCTGTCGGGCTACAAGTCCTCGACCCTCTAGAGCATCAGCCGAGCGCAGCTCGGCTCTACGAGAGCCGGCGTTGACGGCGGGCAAGCTCGATTCTCCAGCAGCGTCGATGATCGAGCTTTTGTAGAGCGGAGCTACGCTCCGCTGCCGTTGACGCCTCGGAGGAGCCTCGCATCGCAGCTCTTGAGATCGCTGCGTCGCAGCCTCGCCCCTCGAGAACTTCGAGGAGCGTGCGATGGCAGTTTCAATCGATCGGTGGGCGCCTGGCGAGCCGAAGTCCCAGTCCCGAAGGCGCCTGCAGTCGAAGGATCCGCGTCGCGACCGGCGCCGCTCCCACAGCCAGCGCCTCGGGGAATCGTCGCCGCTGCAGCGCACGCCTATGTTTTCGGCATCGCGCGCGCTGTGCGTGTGGCTGGCCTGCGGGCTGGTGCTCACGCTCACGTGCCCGCCCATCTCCGCAGCCCAGACGTGGTTTGGTGCATTGCCCCTGTGGCTGGTGGGATTGCCGGCAGCAAGCCTCGTCGCGCTCACGCTGGGCATCGCCCGGCGATAGGCTGCATCGAAAGCGTGATCCGAAGGTCCGCGGTCCTGGTTTCGATGGCCCGCAAGGGCCGCCCCCGGGTCCGCCGCAATCCGCTCTCCGGCCACACGTACAATGCCGCTTCGATCGAACTTTCGTCGGAGTACCGCGCTTGAAACAGTTCCGCACGGGCACGCGCTGCGTGTCCATCCTTACGGCGGTCACGCTCTGCCTGTCCGCCTGTTCGACCTTGTCGCCCCCGGTGGGCGAAGGCGCGAACCACATCCCGGCTGCCGGCGTCGCCACCCCTCACGTCCAGGATCCGAACACGATGTCCGAGGCCCGTATGCATGCGCCTGTCGCCCGCCAGGTTCCCTACAACGTCGAATCGCCGAGCGGGACGCGCGTCGACGAGTACTACTGGATGCGCGACGACGCGCGCAAGAACGTGGACGTGCTCGCGCACCTGGAGGCCGAGAATGCCTACGCCGACGCGCGGCTCGCGCACACCCAGCCGGTGCGCAAGACGCTATATGACGAAATGGTCGCGCGCCTCAAGCCGGACGACGCGTCAGTGCCCGTGTTCGAACGCGGCTATTACTACGGCAGCCGTTTCGAGCCGGGCCGTGAATACCCGATCTACTTTCGCCACCGCAGCACGCCCGATGCGCCCGAGCAGGTGCTGGTCGACGGCAATGCGCGCGCTGCCGGCCATGCGTACTACGGGCTCGGCGATTACGAAGTGAGCCCCGACGACCGCGTGCTTGCTTTCAGCGAAGACACCGTCAGCCGCCGGCAGTACCGCATCCGCTTCCGCGATCTCGCCACGGGCAGGGAACTGCCCGAGGTCATCGACAACGCGGAGCCGGTCGTGCTGTGGAGTGCGGATTCGAGATCGCTGCTCTACATCGAGAAGGACCCGAAGACCCTGCTGGGCATCAAGGTTCGCCGGCACGTGCTCGGGACCCCGGTGGCCGACGACGCTGTCGTGTACGAGAACGCCGACGACACGTACTACATGGCCATCCGCGCCAGCAAGTCGCGCGAGTACCTCTTCATCGATCTCGACGCGACCGAACAGAGCGAGACGCTGTTCGCGCGCAACGACGGCAAGTCGTTCGGCTTTGTGCCGGTCCTCGCGCGCGAGGACGACCACGAGTACCAGGTCGAGCACCTCGGTGACGATTTCATCGTGCGCAGCAACTGGCAGGCGCCGAACTTCCGCCTGCTGCGCGCGCCGATCCGATCGTCGACGGACAAGACCACGTGGCGCGAGGTCGTGGCGCACGATCCCGCGGTATTCGTGGACGACTACGACGTGTTCGCGTCGCATCTCGTCGTCAACGAGCGATCCGGCGGTCTCAAGCGCATCCGCATTACGCCTTGGAGCGGTGGCGAGGGCACGCTGATCGGCGCCGACGATCCTGCCTACACGATGTCCATCGACGACAACCGCGAACTCGCAAGTTCCACGCTGCGCTATCACTACAGTTCGCTGACGACCCCGGGTTCGACCTTCGAGGTCGCGTTGGCGGGCGGAGAGCGCAAGCTCCTGAAGCGGGATTTCGCAGGCACGGATTTCGATCCGGCCAGATATGCCTCCGAGTTCATCTGGATCGACGCCCGCGACGGCGCCAGGATCCCGGTCTCGCTGCTGTACCGGAAGGGATTACCCAAGGACGGCCGAGCACCCTCGCTGATCTATTCCTATGGCTCCTATGGCATCAGCAGCGACCCGGCGTTCAAGGGGGCCTGGCTGTCGCTGGTCGATCGCGGATTCGTCGTTGCCATCCCGCACATACGCGGCGGCCAGGAAATGGGCCGCGCCTGGTACGAGCAGGGGCGCCTGCTCAACAAGAAGAATACGTTCACGGATTTCATCGATGCGACCCGCGCGCTCGTAGACGGCCGGTACATCGCACGCGACAAGGTCTTCGCGGAGGGCGGCAGCGCCGGCGGCCTGCTGATGGGCGCGATCGCCAACATGGCGCCGGACGACTATCGCGGCATCATCGCGCACGTGCCGTTCGTGGACGTGGTCACTACCATGCTCGACGAGACCATCCCGCTCACCACCAACGAGTTCGACGAGTGGGGCAATCCGAAGAACAAACCTTATTACGACTACATGCTGAGTTACTCGCCCTACGACAACGTGCGCGCACAGGATTACCCGGCCATGCTGGTGCTGACCGGGTTGCACGATTCGCAGGTGCAGTACTGGGAGCCGGCGAAGTGGGTGGCGCGCCTGCGAAGCGAGAACACCGGCGACGCGCCGATCCTGTTCCGTACTCAGATGGAGGCGGGACACGGCGGGGCGTCGGGCCGCTTCAAGCGATTCGAGGACACGGCTCTGGCGTACGCATTCGTCCTCGACCAGGTCGATACGGGCGACGTGGGCCGTGGCGACATCGCGCGCACTGCGGGCGCCGCACCATGAGCGCGCCACTGCGCGTTGCGCGTATCACCGCGTTGATCGCGACGACTGCGCTCGCCGCTTCCTGCGGGTACAAGGGACCGCTGGTGGTGGCCGATCCCGCGGTGCCCGTCGACAAGTCGGTCGCGACCTCGAAGGTTCCAGATGCGGAAAGCGCAGCGCTGCCGGCTTCGCAGGATGCCGAGCGTGTGATCGACGATGGCGACGCGAAAGTCGAAGACGGAACTCCCTGAGTGAGTTCGCCCATGGGTCGACAGGCTCACCACCAGCGGGGTCTCGAGTTCGTGGCAGGTCGATACGAATCAAGGAACGACGACGGCCTGGCGTACTTCGCAAGAAGCCGGCGCCAGGCGTGAGCATTCCCTTCAGCAAGGCGCACGGAATCGGCAACGATTTCGTGCTGATCGACCGGCGCTCCGGCCAGCCCATGCCGACCGCGACGCAGGTGCAACGCATGGCGGATCGGCATCGCGGCGTCGGCTTCGACCAGCTGCTGACGATCGAGGCGGGCGACGAGAGCAGCGACTTCGGTTATTCCATCTTCAATGCCGATGGCAGCACTGCGGGGCAGTGCGGCAACGGCGTGCGCTGCGTGGCGGCATGGCTGCTGCGCGAAGGCGCGGTGCACGTGGGACAGGCGTTGCGGCTGCGCGGTCCCGCGGGCGTGTCGACCGCGACCGTGGAGCGCGAGGGCTGGGTTCGGGTCGGGATGGGCGTGCCCGACTTCGTGCCGGAGCACATCCCGTTCGATGCGCCCTCGGCAGCGCCGAGCTATGCGCTCGACGTCGATGGGCGCAAGCTCGAGATCGGCGCGGTCTCGATGGGCAATCCGCATGCGGTGCTGGAGGTCGACGACGTCGCCCGCGCCGAAGTGGTTCGTTTCGGGCCGAAAATCGAGCGGCATCCGCGCTTCGCCGACCGCTGCAACGTCGGCTTCGTCGAAGTGGTCGAACGTGACTACGTCCGGTTGCGGGTGTTCGAGCGCGGCGTGGGCGAAACCCTGGCCTGCGGTTCGGGGGCCTGCGCCGCAGTCGCGGTGCTGCGCATGCGCGATCGGGTCGATGCGCGGGTGACGGTGGAGTTGCCCGGCGGTAGTCTGGTGCTCGAGTGGCCGGATCCGCATTTGCCGATGATGATGAGCGGTCCGGCGGCCATTACTTTCGAAGGTTCCTGGCATGAGTGAGACTGCAACCGACACGCAGCCGCGACGCGACGTCACCGCGTTCGAAGTCGCGAGTTTCCTGCGGCGCAATCCGGATTTCCTGTCGGGATTCCCCGAGTTGACCCTGACCCTGCGCATTCCGCGCGAACAGGGTCCGACGACCTCGCTCGCGAGCTACCAGCTCGACGTGCTGCGCGACAAGAACCGCGCCCTGCACAAGCGACTGCAGGAGCTCATTGCGATCGCGGGCGAGAACGAACTGCTGGTCGGGCGCGTGCATGCGTTGACGCTCGCGTTGATGCGCGCGCGCAGCGCCGCCGACACGCTGGGCCGCGTGGTGGCCACGCTGACGGAAGACTTCCACACCGAACTGGTGTGCGTGCTGCTGTTTCACGGGGTGGCCGACCAGCCCGAAAGCGAGTGGCTGACGATCCTGCCGCGCGAATCCCGGCAGCTCGCGCCGCTGGCCGACTTCATTTCGCGGGCCGAAGCGCAATGCGGCCGGCACTCGAGCGACCAGATGGCGTTGCTGTTCGGCGAGCGGGCATCGCTCGTGAAGTCGAGCGCCCTCATCCCCGTGCCGGGCCACGGACTGTTGGCAGTCGGCAGTCTCGATCCCAATCGTTTCCATCCCGGCATGGGCACCCTGTTCCTGAAGCTCATCGCCGACGCGCTCGCCGCGGGCCTCGAGCGTTTCGCCGGCGATGCGCATTCCTCGGACGGATAGCCGGTGAACCATGGCCGGATCGCCGCCGCCGATGCCGCGATGTCCGCCGCGGCGCGCGCCGCGGCGATTTCGCGCTACCTCGATTACCTGCGGGTCGAGCGGCGCGTGAGTCCGCACACGCTGTCGGCTTATGCCGATGACCTTGCGCGGTTCGATGCGCACATCGATGCACAGACGCCGGATGTGATGTGGGATGGCATCAGTGGCGAGCAGGTGCGCGGTTTCGTCGCCAGCCTGCACCGCGCCGGTCGCGCGCCGCGCACCCTGCAGCGTCGGCTTTCGTCGGTACGCAGTTTCCTCGCGTGGCTCGCTGCGGAGGGCGACATCCGCGCCAACGTTGCCTCCGGACTGCGCGCACCCAAAGCGCCGCGCCGCTTGCCGCAGGTGCCCGATGCGGACCAGATGAAGGCGCTGCTCGAAGCGCCGGACGACTCGCGGCTGGCGGTGCGCGATCGTGCCCTGTTCGAACTGGTCTACTCATCCGGCCTGCGCCTCGCGGAGCTCTGTGGGTTGCGCTGGGGCGAGCTCGACATCGAGGGCGGCTTCGCGCGCGTGACCGGCAAGGGCTCGAAGACTCGCGTGGTACCCGTGGGCTCGCAGGCGCTCGACGCGTTGCTCGCCTGGCGTGCGCAGACCCCGCATCGCGCGAACGAACCGGTGTTCGCGGGTCGCGCGGGCAATCCCATCGCGCCGCGCTCGGTGCAGGCGCGGTTGAGTGCGTGGGCGATCAAGCACGGCGATGGCCGTCGTCTGCACCCCCACCTGCTGCGTCACGCCTGCGCTTCGCACATGCTCGAATCGAGCGGCAACCTGCGCGCCGTGCAGGAACTGCTGGGCCACGCCGACATCGGCACCACGCAGATCTACACGCACCTCGACTTCCAGCACCTCTCGCGCGTGTACGACGCGGCGCACCCAAGAGCACGCCGCAAGACGTGAGTCGCGTCGAGATCGCGTTGGCGGTGTTGTTCCTGGTGACCGCGGCGCTGTACGCGGCAGTTGGGCACGCGGGCGCGTCGGGTTACATCGCCGCCATGGCGCTGTTCGGGATTGCGCCCGAAACCATCAAGCCCACCGCGCTGGCGCTCAACATTCTCGTGGGATCGATCGGCTGCTTCCGGTTCGCGCGTGCGCGGCTGATCCCGTGGCGCGACGTGTGGCCGCTGGTTCTCGGCGGGATGCCGCTCGCGTGGTTCGGTGCCTCCCTGCCCATCGCGCCCCATGTCTACAAACAACTGCTCGCGGCACTGCTGGTCTGGGCGGCGATCGAACTCGCACGCACCGCCAGCCGCACCGGATTCGCGGAATCATCCACGCCCCTGCGTCCGCTGCACTGGATGCTCGGACTCCTGATCGGCGCCGCCATCGGCATCGTGGCCGGGCTTACCGGAACCGGCGGCGCGATCTTCCTCACGCCGCTGCTGCTGTTCGGGCGCTTCGCCACCACGCGCATCGCCGCCGGTACATCCGTTGTTTTCGTGCTCGCCAACTCCCTCGCGGGGCTGGGCTCAATCGCCTGGCAGGGTGCGCTCCCGGCGACGTGGCCGCAGGCGATGCCGATCTGGGCCGCCGCCGTCGCCGTGGGCGCGCTCATCGGTACTGCGCTCGGACGCGGCGGGCTCGGCACGCCCAACCTCCGTCGCGTGCTCGCCCTGGTGCTCCTCGTCGCCGCCGGCAAGCTCGCCTTTGCGTGAACCTGCACGAACACATTGCCAACCCCGTAGCGTGAATGGTCCGCTGGCCGTGGCTCGACACTTGGCGGAGCTCCGATTTGCTCGCGTGATGGGCGGGCGCTTGAGCCGCAGGGCGTCGACCCCATGTCGGGGATTCGCTCGCGGAGGTTCCATGCAGCATCGCCCCGATTCGTTTTACGGCACCACCATCGTTTCCATCCGCCGCGACGGCAAGGTCGCGCTCGGCGGCGACGGGCAGGTCACGCTCGGCAACACCATCATGAAGTCGAACGCGCGCAAGGTGCGCAGGCTCGCCAAGGGTGATGTGCTGGCGGGCTTTGCGGGCGCGACCGCCGATGCTTTCACCTTGTTCGAACTGTTCGAAGCCAAGCTCGAGAAGCACAACGGCCAGCTCACGCGCGCCGCAGTGGAACTCGCCAAGGACTGGCGCACCGAGCGCCGCCTGGGAAAGCTCGAGGCGCTGCTCGCGGTGGCCGATCGCGACACGTCGCTGATCATTACCGGCCAGGGCGATGTGCTCGAGCCGGAGCACGGGCTGATCGCGATCGGCTCGGGCGGACCCTATGCGCAAGCCGCAGCCAAGGCGCTGCTCGAGAGTACCGAGCTTTCCGCGCAGGAGATCGTCGAGCGTGCGCTCAAGATCGCCGGCGACATCTGCATCTACACCAACCACTCGCACACCATCGAAACCCTTTGATGATCCGCAGGATCGCGGTCCCGTAGGTCAGGTCGCTGCCGCGACCTGACCCAGGTCTTCGCGAAATTCCGTCAGGTCGGCGAGCCGACCTGACCTACAACACAGACAAAGAAACCATGCCCGCACAGACCCCGCAGCAAATCGTCGCCGAACTCGATCGCCACATCGTCGGCCAGCACAACGCCAAGCGCGCCGTTGCCATAGCGCTGCGCAACCGCTGGCGGCGCATGCAGCTCGAGCCCGAGCTGCGGCGCGAAGTCATGCCGAAGAACATCCTGATGATCGGCCCCACGGGCGTCGGCAAGACCGAGATCGCGCGCCGCCTCGCACAACTTGCGGACGCGCCGTTCGTCAAGGTGGAGGCGACGAAGTTCACCGAGGTTGGCTACGTCGGCAAGGACGTCGAGACCATCATCCGCGACCTCGCAGACGCGGCGGTCAAGATGGCGCGCGATGCCGCCAAGGCAAAAGTCCGCGAAGGCGCGGAGAAGGCTGCCGAGGAGCGCATCCTCGATGCGCTGCTCCCGCGCGCGCAGGCGGCGGTACGCGTGTGGGGCGAGGACCAGCCCGCGCCTGCCGAGCACAACGACACGCGCGAGAAGCTCCGGCAGCAGCTGCGCGACGGCAGGCTCGACGAACGTGAAATCGAGATCGAAGTCTCCATGAACGTCGGCGTCGAGATCATGGCGCCGCCGGGCATGGAAGAGATGACGCAGCAGCTGCGCCAGATGTTCTCGTCCCTCGCGGACCAGAAGAAGAACAAGCGCAAGCTGACGGTCAAGGCCGCGCGACCCCTGCTCGCCGACGAGGAAGCCGCGCGTCTCGTCAACGAGGAAGAGGTCAAGCAGCTCGCGCTGGAGAACTGCGAGCAGAACGGTATCGTGTTCCTCGACGAGATCGACAAGGTCTGCCAGCGCGGCGACTGGCATGGCGCGGGCGTCTCGCGTGAGGGCGTGCAGCGCGACCTGTTGCCGCTGGTCGAAGGCTCCACCGTCACCACGCGCCACGGAACCATCAAGACCGACCATATCCTGTTCATCGCATCCGGCGCGTTCCACGTTGCCAAGCCGTCGGACCTCATTCCCGAACTGCAGGGCCGCTTCCCGATTCGCGTGGAGTTGAACGCGCTCACGGTCGAGGACCTCGAACGCATCCTCACTGAGCCGCAGGCCGCGCTGACCAAACAGTACGAGGCCCTGCTGGGCACGGAGGGCGTCACGGTGCGGTTCACCTCCGACGGCGTGCGACGGCTCGCGCAGATTGCGCACCAGCTCAACGAGCGCCAGGAAAATATCGGCGCGCGTCGCCTCGCGACGGTGCTGGAGCGGCTGCTCGACACGGTGTCGTTCGATGCCACCGAGCAGTCGGGGAGTACCCACGAGATCGACGCCGCTTATGTCGATGCGCAGCTCAAGGGCCTGGTCTCCGACGAAGACCTCAGCCGCTACATCCTCTGAACGCTTGCAAAGCAGCGGAGCAAGCTCCGCTCTACAGGCGGATCTGTCCGGCTCCTGCGTCAGCGGGGCAAGCTCCGCTCTACAGGCGGATCTGGCCGGCTCCTGCGTCAGCGGAGCAAGCTCCGCTCTACAGGTCGATCTGGCCGGCTCCTGTAGAGCCGAGCTTGCTCGGCTGGGTCCTCCAATGCGACGAACCTGACCCCGGTTCAGGGCCTGTGGGCCATCGAGCGCCCGCTCGGAAGGGATGCTCTAGAATGCCGCCATGACCAATGTCGTAACCCTCAAGAGCAACAGCGTGCGCGCCCAGTTGCGCGCAGCGCACACTTCCGGCCAGCTGGTTCGCCTGTGGCGCAACGGACTGGAAGCGGGCAGCTTCGCGGGTTACGTGCTCGGCGTGGGCAACGAGTACGTATTGCTGTGGGTCGTAGGTGACTTCCTCGGTTTCGATGGAATCTTCGCGCTCCGCCACCGCGACGTGACCGAGCTCGAAGCGCCCGACAAGAACGCTGGTTTCATCGAAAGGGCGATGGCGCTCAAGGGTGTCGCGCGCGGCACGCTGGAGTTGCCCGCGGGCGTGCTCGACAGCGCCACGGAATTGCTGCAGTGGATGGCCACCCAGTCGAACGTGCTGTCGGTGCACGTCGACACCGAGGAAACGCACGAGGTCTGCTACGTCGGGCGCTTCGTCGGATTCGACGCGGACGGCTTCCAGCTGCAGGAAATCACGCCCGACGCAGAGTGGATGCATGAGCTGTCGATGTTCGGCCTGGAGGAGATCTCCGCGATCTCGTTCGACGGTCCGTACAACGAGGCCTTGTCGCAGATAGCGGGCCAGCCACCGGACGACCTGCGGCCGCCGCGGAATCTCAAGCTCACGTGAGCGTGGGTGCGGCGCGGGTGACGCCGATTGAGATCGTGCTGCATCGGGCCTCCCACGTGCTCGAAGTCGCCTTTGACTCCGGCGAGCGCTACCGCCTGCCGTTCGAGTACCTGCGCGTCGAGTCGCCCAGCGCGGAAGTGCAGGGCCATGGCCCGAGCCAGAAGGTGCTGGTGCCGGGCAAACGCAACGTCGATGTCATCGCGATCGAGCCCGTCGGACATTACGCGGTGTCGCTCACTTTCAGCGACGGCCACGACACCGGTATCTATTCCTGGGAATGGCTGGCACTGCTCGGCCGCGAGCACGAACAGCGCTGGGCGCTGTATCTCGCCGCGCTCGGCCAGGCCGGCCTCGACCGCTGAAGCTTACCCTCGCCCCGCGAGCGGGGGTGAGACGGCGCATCTTGCAACAGTCCGGGGGACTGTTGCGCGACGACGAACGCCCGGAGGGCCGGAGAGGGTGGCGCGCAGCGCCGGGTGAGGGGCAAGTTCGTGCGAAACGTGGGGATCAGGAATCATGCGCGATAATCGCGGCATGAGCCAATCCGACGAAAAGCCCGCGCCCGACAACACCACGCATTTCGGGTACCGCGACGTCGCGGTCGCCGACAAGGCGAAGCTGGTGGGCGAGGTGTTCACTTCGGTCGCGTCGAAGTACGACGTGATGAACGACCTCATGTCGATGGGCGTGCATCGGTTGTGGAAGCGCCATTTCGTCGCGACCAGCAACGTCCGGGAAGGCGATCGCGTGCTCGACCTCGCCGGCGGCACGGGCGATGTGGCGGCCTTGCTGGCGCCGCGCGTCGGCGATCGAGGCACTATCGTCGTCGGCGACATCAATGCAGCCATGCTCGAGGTCGGGCGCGAGCGCCTGATCGACCGGGGGCTGGTTCGCGGCATCGAGTACGCGCAGCTCGATGCCGAGCGGCTGCCTTTTGCCGACGGCGCCTTCAACGCAGTGACGATTGCATTCGGTCTGCGCAACGTCACCGACCAGCCCGCGGCATTGCGCGAAATGAAACGCGTGCTCGCGCCCGGCGGACGCGCGCTGATCCTCGAGTTTTCGCGGGTGCGCGAGCCGTTGCTCAAGCGTGCCTATGACTTGTACTCGTTCGAGGTGCTGCCGCGTATCGGACGGGCCGTGGCCAACGATGCGGACAGCTATCGCTACCTCGCGGAATCGATTCGCAAGCACCCCGACCAGGCCACGCTGTCGTCCATGATGGAGGCCGCAGGCTTCCTCCGGGTGTCGCACCGCAGCCTTGCCGGCGGCATCGTGGCGATCCATTCCGGCTACGCGGTGTAGCAGTCGGGGTCTTCCCGGCAGCAAGTTCCGAAATGCCCACCTGAACCTTGTTTGTGGGCTCCGTTAGACTGCGCAGCGTCGATTGGAGGAAAGTCTCATGCGTGTTTTGCGCCAGGCCCTGTGTGTGTGCGTCGTGTTGCTCGCGGCATGTTCCAAACCGGCGGACGTCGCTCCCGCGCCCGCGCAGACCCCTGCCTCCAACCCGGTAGCCGCCGTGACCCCGGATCCGCAGAGCTATGCCAACTACGACGACGTGCGCGTCACCGACGTCGCCCTGGATCTCGACGTCTCGTTCGAGCGCAAGCAGATTGCCGGCAACGCACAGCTCGCATTCGAATGGCTGGACGACACCGCCACCACGCTCGTGCTCGATACACGCGACCTCGACATCTCGCGCGTTGAACGGCAGACCGCGGCCGGATGGGAAGCGGCGCCGTTCGAAATCGCCGCGCGCGACGCCAAGTTCGGATCGAAGCTGACGATCCAGCTGCCCGAGCGCGAAACGCGCGTTCGAATCGCCTACAACTCGCGCCCGGAGGCTACCGGCCTGCAGTGGCTCGAGCCGTCGCAGACGCTGGGAAAGACGCAGCCTTTCATGTTCTCCCAGTCGCAGGCGATCCACGCCCGCTCGTGGATTCCGATCCAGGATACGCCGGCAGTGCGCTTCACCTACTCGGCGAAGGTGCGCGCACCCGAGGGCCTGCGCGTGGTGATGAGCGCCGACAACGATGCCGCCGCGACGGGTGAGGGTGGATACACCTTCAGCATGCCGCAGCCGATCCCGTCGTACCTGCTCGCCATTGCGGTCGGCGAACTCGATTTCCGTCCGCTGGGCAAGCGTTCGGGCGTCTACGCGGAAAAGGGCCGCATCGCGGCCGCCGCGGACGAATTCACCGACACCGAGGCCATGATCGATGCGGCTGAAAAGCTCTACGGCGAATACCGCTGGGGCCGCTACGACCTGCTGGTGCTGCCGCCGTCCTTCCCCTACGGCGGCATGGAGAATCCGCGCCTGACTTTCGCGACGCCCACCATCATCGCCGGCGACAAGAGCCTCATGTCGCTGGTCGCGCACGAGCTGGCGCATTCGTGGTCCGGCAATCTCGTGACCAACGCGAGCTGGCGTGACTTCTGGTTGAACGAGGGCTTCACCAGCTACGTCGAGAACCGCATCCTGGAAGAGGTGTACGGCGCCGACTTCGCGCTGATGGAACAGGTGCTGTCGCAGGATGGCCTGCTTGAGGAGATCAAGACCATCGCGGAGCCGGACCAGCGTCTGGTGGTCGACGTCGCCGGACGCGATCCGGACGAGACGTTTTCCGGCGTGCCGTACCAGAAAGGCGCATGGCTGCTGCTGACGCTCGAGCAGCGCTTCGGCCGCGAGGCGTTCGACCCGTTCCTGCGCGGCTGGTTCGACTCGCAGGCGTTCAAGAGCATCACGACGCAGGACTTCATCGCGTATCTCGATGCGGAGCTGCTCTCGAAGCATCCCGGCAAGTTCGACAAGGCCGAGCTCGATGGCTGGCTCCACCAGCCGGGCATTCCCGCCAACGCGGTGAAGTCGACTTCGGCCAAGCTCGCAGCCGTCGACGCGCAGCGCGCGGAGTTCGTGGCGGGCACGCGCGCGGCCACCGCGCTCGACGGCAAGGCATGGTCGACGCAGGAATGGCTGCATTTCCTCAATGGATTGCCCGACCCGAGCACCGTGGCGCAGCTCGAGGCGCTCGACGCGGCATACGACCTGACTGCCACCGGCAATGCGGAGATCGCGTTCGCGTGGTTCAAGCGCGGCATCGCGGCGAACTATGCACCGATCAAGGCGCCCCTCGAGGCGCATCTCATCGGCATCGGCCGACGCAAGCTGGTGGTCCCGCTTTACTCGGATCTCGCGAAGACGCCGGAAGGCAAGGCCGAAGCGATCCGCATCTTCCAGATCGCATCACCGGGATACCACCCGCTGACGCGCACCACCGTCGCCACCAAGCTCGGCGTCACGCCGTAGGGGCCGGCGTCAGGTCGGCGAGCCGACCTGACCTACATCGGACCGATGCGATCTTCGCCGTCGTAGGTCAGGTCGCGAAGCGACCTGACAAAAACATTCATCGCAGCCTGGCGTCAGGTCGGCAAGCCGACCTGACCTACTCGAAGCCGTTCTCGAATAGGACGTCGACGTTTGGCGCGGCGGGCAGCGGCCACACCCAGGCGCCCGTTCGCTTGTTTGAATCGTGATGCTTCGTGGCTACTTGTTGCCCTTGAAGTACTGATCGGGGGTCTGGCCCGACTTCGGTACGGACGGAAAGGCCGGATCAGTGCAGCCCGGATCTGCCGCAACGAGGACCACTTGCAGGGGGTTCGGTTTGAGGTCCTTGCCCGCACCGCTGCCTGCATCGATGCCCGCGCCAATAAGTCCGCCAACGAGCACGTTGCCCGCCATCGCGGCGCCGCCCTGGCCCGACATCGCACTCTGCACCGACGTGTTGACCGGCGCGAAGCCCGGCTTGCAGATCTGGACCGCGATCGGATGCTTGCGCTTCAACGTGAGCGTGCAGGGCGTCTCACACCGCTCGCCGTTGGAAAGCGACGCCGTGGCGCCAATCGGCGTGCTTTCGACAGTCCATGTCTGGGTGGAGCCGCGCGTGATGGTGGCGCAACCGGATGCGAAGAGCATGGCAACACACGCGCCCGCGATCGCGGACGTGCGAACTGGAAGTGACATGGAATCCCCTTGAGAGTGGTGCGAAGGAAAGCAGCGATGGCCGCATGGCATTCGCACTACCGCGCATCGGCGAGCCCCCCAGGGCTCCCGACTCGCGACTGCCACCCGGGTGTCGCGAGTCTAGTCGAGCCCTCGGCGGCGACTCACACAAATCCGCTTCGGGATTCGAATGTGACGAAGCGTTACTTCGCCGTCGTAGGTCAGGTCGCGAAGCGACCTGACAAAAACATTCATCGCAGCCTGGCGTCAGGTCGGCAAGCCGACCTGACCTACTCGAAGCCGTTCTCGAAGAGGACGTCGACGTTGGGCGCGGCGGGCAGCGGCCACACCCACGCGCCGCGCGAGCGGGTGAAGACGGCGAGCGTGGTGAAGCCGCGATCGATCGCCATGTCCCACACCATCGCGTGTGGCATGCCTTCATGGCGGAACCACTGCGGTGGCGTCGCATCGATGTTGTTGGTGTAGTAGAGGCCCCAGTCGGTGCCGGCGAATACCTGCGCGCGGTTGAGCGGATTGGCGACGATCGAGTTGGCGGGGATGTTCGGCAGGTTGCCGGTCTTGTCGGTCCAGACGAACGACGCACAGTTGCCGGTGCAGGCGACCTGGAACACATGCCCGGGTTGCGCGGGCGTGTTCTGGTCGAAGCCGCCGACCGCGGCGTAACCGACGCGCGGATCGACGGGATCGGTGGCCACGTCCATGATCGGCCGGTTCGGCAGCACGGCGTTGCTGCCGGTGACGTTGACCCACGATGCGGTGTTGGCGACACCGGCGCCCAGGCCAAAGCCGTACTGCACGTTGCCGTCGTTGGTTCCGACGATCACGATGCGCGGATCGGTGACCGAGTGCGCGAGCTGGTTGATGAAGGATCGAACGCCCAGCGTGCCCTTGGTGAGGTTCGGACTGTTGGCGTACCACGACGTGGCGGGCACAGCGCCCAGGATGGTTTCCCACACGCGGTTGGTGCCGCCCAGCAGGCGACTGCAGCCGAGCGCGCTCGTGCAGCCACTGTCCGGCGCGTCGAGCACGCCGTAGCGATAGAGTTCCACCGGCATCACGAAGCTCAGTACGTCTCCACCCCACGCGCTTGGCGCGGCGGCGGCCTGGGTGCCGCTCGCGGGCCCCGCGAGACTCACGCGCAGATTGCCGTTCTGGCTCGAGTGGTACCAGCGCTGGCCCAGCACCGGCTCGATGCGCGAGTAGATACCGTCGCCCCCGAGGCGCGTGTTCCACGCCGACGGACCGGGAGCCACGCCGCCCAGCCACTGCACGGTGTTGGAACCGTTGTCCTGCGCACCGCCGCTCGCACCGCGGCTGGTGGCCGTCGCGAAGTTGGCAGTGATGTCGCCCGAGTAGAACTCGATGGTGTTGATCGAATTGTTGAGCGTGACGAACGTGGGCGAGGCCGCCGTCGCGTTGGTGCTGAGCCACATGCCGCCGTCGCTGCCGATGAGCAGCGTGTTCGGATCATTGTTGACGTAGGCGCGCGCGTGGTGATCGACGTGCATGTTGCTGCCGCCGATGCGCGAGAAGTTGGCGCCGCCGTTCTGTGATCGGAACAGGTTCAACGCACTGCCGATCACCACGTTCGAGTTGATCGGGTCGACGGTGAGGCCGGCGTTGTACCACATCTGCGAACCTTCCTGGCCAGCGTACGCGGCGTCGGTACCGACCCGCGTCCACGTCGTGCCGAGATCGCTGGAGCGCCACACGCCCACGATGCCATTGGCGAGGACCGTGTCGGAAATCTGCGCGTACAGCACCTGCGGATCCGAGGGCGCTGCGGCAATTTCGATACGGCCGTTCGAGGTGCCCGCGGTGACGCCGTTGCCCGTGCCTGCGGGCCAGTTGTCGTTGAGCAGTGCCCAGCCGACCGGGCAACCGTTCGTCGGCAGTTGCGCGCGATACACGCCGTTGGCGCCGTTGCGATCGAGGTCAGGCTGCACCGGCGTCGGCGCACCGCGCGTGCCGATAGCCGCGATCAGCGTCGTGGTCGCGCCCGCATCGATCGCGAGCAGGCCGGTGGTGTCCTGCCGTTGCGTAGTGTGCGCGTTGGTCAGGCAAGGCCCGGTCCAGTTGAGGCCGGCGTCGTAAGACAGAAAGAGCCCCGTCTTGGTGCCGACGATGATGTTGTCGCTGTCGTTCGGATCGACGACCACTTTGCCGATCGCCTGGTACTGCGGAAACCCCAGCCCAGCGCTTGGCCCGTAAAACGGGTTGAACACGTCCATGCCGAGCGTGGTCCAGGTCTCACCCGCGTCGGTGCTCTTGAGCAGGCCCGCAGCGCCGAACGAGAATGACCCGTAGCGAAGGTCGCCGGTGCCCGCATAGATCGTGTTGCGGTCGTTGCGATCGATGTGCAGGTCGCCGATCGCGATGTTGGCGATCTCGGGCAGGTCGGTCTTCACCGTCCATGTCGTGTCTGCGGAGCAGCAATTGGTGGTCTTCCAGACGCCGCCGCCATCGGAGCCGAAGTACGCGACCGTCGGGTCCACCGGATCGACCACGACCGCGTTGACGCGACCGGACGCGGCGCTCACGCCAGGATTCAGCGGCTGCGGGCCGAGCGGCGTGAACGCTCCGACTCCGAGCACGGATTTGGCGTGACCCCGCATCTCCTGCGAACCGAGAGGCGTGCCAGCCGGAACGGCCCGCGCCACGCGCGCCGACTCGACGAGCCACTGCGGCTCAAACCGGCCCGTGGGATACGTCACCTGCACGGCGCGCAGGTCTCCGTCCGAGGGCGTTTGCCCTGGCGTGAGGTCGTACCACGCTTGCGGAGTCGCGGCGACATCGGCGCCGGTCGCCAGGAGCCTGCTCTGTGCGCTGTCGCGCGTCGACTGCATCGCGCAGCCACCGAAACTGACGAGGACTGCACTGGCCAGGGCCGCGCGGAGGAGTGGTCGTGTGCGCATCTTCGCGGTCTCGGACATGAGTATGGCGCGCAGCATAACCAAAGTCGTCCCGCCGGGCCTCGGCAACCCGCTTCCGCGCTCGGCCGACCGCTCCGTGCATCGGCACGCGCATCTGGATTGTTCGCTCCAACCCGGGCGCTCAGAGTGGCGCCATGGACAAACCCCGAAGCACTGCCGTATCGCGTCCGCGTCGTCCCTGGCGCTCGTTGGGACTGCTGGCCGGTTTCGTTGTACTGGGCACGGCCGCGCTCTACGCGTTCCGCCCGGATCTGGTGCTCGACGCGGAATTCGCCCGCCAGGCATGGCAGGCGAACGTCCGGTACGACGCCGTGCTGGTCGACGACCACGTCTGGGTCTATTACGAGCGCGATGCGGCTTCGTCCGTGTCCGAGACCCCAGTGCTCCTGCTGCACGGCTTCACCGGCAGCAAGGAAAACTTCCTTCCGCTGGCGGCGCGCCTCGGCGGGGACCACCGCATTATCCTGCCGGACCTGCCGGGTTGGGGCGAATCCTCGCGGCGCATCAAGTCCGATTACGGTATCGATGCGCAGGTCGCGCGCATCGAACGATTTCTCCAGGTGCAGAAGATCCCACGGGTGCATCTCGTCGGGCACTCGATGGGCGGCCACATCGCGGGCGTGTTCGCGGCGACGCATCCCGAGCGCGTCGCATCGCTGGCGCTGATCGACAGCTCCGGGGTCCAGTTCAAGCCCAACGCGTTCGCCCTGCGCGTACTGCGCGGCGAAACTCCGTTCAACGCGCGCACGCCGGCGGAGTTCGAAGCTTTCCTGGGAGAACTCTTCGCGAAGCCGCCGTTCCTGCCGCCGCGGCTGCGCGACGTGCTCTTCGAGCGCAACCGCAGGAGCCACGCGTTCAACGCGCGCGTCCTCGATTCGATCGGTCGCGGCGCGCGCGCTTTCGAGCTCGAGGCGAAGCTCGATCGCATCGAGTCGCCGACGGCGGTGCTCTGGTGCAGCGACGACCAGATCCTCGACGCTTCGTCTATCGATACCTTCGCGCGCATCCGCCCGGCCCCCACGGTGAAAGTGATGGACGGGTGCGGCCACATGGCGATGATTGAACAGCCCCGCGCCTTCGCGCAGTCGCTCGAGTCGCACTGGCAAACCGCGACTTCGGCCCCCCAGCCACAGCTGGTGTCGCGCTGAGCGCGAATTCTTCCCTCTCCCCGTGAAACGGGGGTGAGTGGGTGCGCTTGCAAGCCATGGCTTGCGCACCCCACGAACGCACAAGCGGAACGCTTGGGCCGGGGCGCGGAGTGGGGTGCCCGCAGGGCGGGTGAGGGGCAATGGGTTGCGATATGGTTTGAAGCCGCCCCTCATCCGCCTTCGGCACCTTCTCCCCGCACGCGGGGAGAAGGAGAAGAAATAGAAGAACGCAATGACTGAGCCCGACAAAGCACCGCGTGTTGCCCTCACTTCGCTGCGCGCATTGTCCGGCTACCTGCGTGCCTATCCGGGCCTGATCGCCGCATGGCTTGGTGCCCTGGTGATGTCGTCGTCAGCCACGTTGGCGCTGCCGGTCGCAGTGCGCTACGTCATCGACCGCGGCTTCAGCGGCGAGGCTGCAGACGAAATCGACCGCTGGTTCATCGGTCTGCTCGGGGTTGCGGTGGTGCTCGCGCTCGCCACTGCGGCGCGCTTCTACTTCGTGAGCCTGCTGGGCGAGCGCGTGGTGGCGGACCTGCGCGCGCGTGTGTACTCGCACCTCATGCGCCTCGACCTTTCGTTCTTCGAAACCACGCGCAGCGGCGAGCTGCTGTCGCGCCTGTCGGCGGATACGGAACTGCTGCGCACCGTCGTCGCATCCTCGGCATCGGTCGCGCTGCGCAGCGTGGTGATCCTGATCGGTTGCGCCGTGGCGCTGACGCTGACCAGTCCGCGCCTTGCCGGGCTCGCGGCCATCGGCATCCCGCTCATCGTCCTGCCGATCGTGCTGTTCGGGCGGCGGGTGCAGACCCGCTCGAAGGTCAGCCAGGATCGCATCGCCGACGCGCAGGCGCGTGCGGGCGAAACACTCAATGCGATGGCGACGGTGAAGTCCTTTGCGCGCGAGTCGTTCGAGAGCACGCGCTTCGCCGATGCCGTCACCCGCGCCTTCGGCGCAGCGCGCGCACGCGTGCGACTGCAGGCTTTGCTGACCGCAGTGGTCATCGTGCTGGTGTTCGGCGCGATCACCGCCGTGCTCTGGAGCGGCGCGCGCGACGTGATCGCGGGCGACATGACGCCGGGCGTGCTTGGCCAGTTCGTGTTGTACGCGATGATCGGCGCAGGCTCGGTCGGCGCACTCACCGAAGTCTGGAGCGAAGTGCAGCGCGCTGCGGGCGGCATGGCACGCCTGCAGCAGCTGCTCGACGAGCAGCCGGCGATCGCGGCGCCCGCGGCGCCGCGCGCATTGCCTCCGCGATTGTCTGGCGCCATCGAGTTCGACGACGTGACATTCCGCTATCCGTCGCGGCCGGACAGTGCGGCGATCGAGCAGTTCTCGCTGCGCGTCGAACCGGGCGAGACCATCGCACTGGTCGGTCCGAGCGGCGCGGGCAAAAGCACGGTGCTCGGCTTGCTGCTGCGCATGTTCGATCCGCAGTCCGGCGCCATTCGCGTCGACGGCATCGACCTGCGCGAGGTGGATCCCGTCGCGTTGCGTGCCCAGCTCGCGCTGGTGCCGCAGGATCCGGTGATCTTCGGCGCCGACGCGCTCGACAACATCCGCTACGGGCGGCTCGAGGCCGACGATGCCGCGGTGGAACACGCGGCGCGGCAGGCCGAGGCGCACGAATTCCTTTCGCGATTGCCGCAGGGTTACCAGTCCTTCCTGGGTGAGCACGGCGCGCGCCTGTCGGGTGGGCAGCGTCAGCGCGTCGCCATCGCGCGCGCGTTGCTCAAGGATGCGCCGATCCTGCTGCTGGATGAGGCCACCAGCGCACTCGACGCGCACTCGGAGCGCGCCATCCAGCTCGCGCTGGAACACGCGATGGAGGGGCGCACCACGCTGGTCATTGCGCATCGGCTCGCCACGGTATTGAAAGCGGATCGAATCGTGGTGCTCGACCACGGCCGCATCGTTGCCATCGGCACGCACGCAGAACTTATCGCGCAAGCGGGCCTCTACGCCGAACTCGCCCGCCTGCAATTCCACACCTGACCTGGATCTCCTACAGGTGCCGCCTCACGGGGTGGTGGCGGGCGCTTGCGCGCGCAGCGCGTCGCCGCCGGCCTTGAACTCGCTGTCGGCGCGCCACTCGGGCTCGAATTCGCCGGCAGCCACGCGCCTGCCGACCTCGTAGAGCGCTTGCAGGTCCTCCATCGTTCCCTCGAACGTCCACTTGGCGTCGAATTCGTCGCCAGGCTTGTGATACCGGTTGTCGGTGTAGTCCTGCGCCGCCACGTCCCCCGCGCCCGGGCCGCCTTCGCGCAGGTCGTTGCCGCTGTTGGCGTAGAGCGCCGGCACGCCGCGCCGTGCGAAATTGAAATGATCGGAGCGGAAGTAGGACCCTTTCTCCGGCGTGGCCTCCGGCGAGATCACGCGCTGCTGCAGCGTGAGGGCTTCGGCCAGCGCGTCCTCGAGGTTGGATTGCCCGTGGCCTACCACCACGACGTTGGCGGTGCGCCCGCCTGCTTGCATCGAGTCCATGTTGATGACCGCCTTGATACCCGCGAGCGGCATGGTCGGGTGCGCGACGAAGTAGCGCGATCCGAGCAGGCCTGATTCCTCGAGCGTCGGCAGGAGGAAGATCACCGAGCGCGCCGGCGCCGGTTGCTGCGCGACGAACGCCTCCGCGATCTCGAGCACGCCGGCCACGCCGGTCGCGTTGTCGATGGCGCCGTTGTAGATGTTGTCGCCGGGCTGGTCGGCATGCTTGCCGAGATGATCCCAGTGAGCCATGTACAGCACCGCTTCGCTGGCCTTCGTTGCGCCCGGCAGGACCGCGACCACGTTCTCGCTGCCCTTGAATGCAATGCTGCTGTTGAGCGCGACGTCCACGGTCGCTCCGAGCGGCACCGCATCGAATCCGCGCGTGTCCGCCATCAGCTTTAGTACCGCGAGATCCTTGCCGGACGCCTTGAACAGCTCAGTGGCCGCGGCGTCGGACAGCCAGCCCTGGAATTGCAGCCGCGGCTCGGGATCGTCAGTGGGCGTCAGGTCGAACTGCGGGCCCGACCCGGAAGTCTTGACGACGTCCCAACCGTAGGAGGCCGGCCCGGTGTCGTGCACGATGAGCGCACCGGACGCACCCTGGCGCGCCGCTTCCTCGAACTTGTAGGTCCAGCGGCCGTAGTAGGTCATCGCCCGACCCTTGAACAATTCGGGATCACCGCGCAGGAAACCCGGATCGTTGATCAGCATGACCACGGTCTTGCCCTTGACGTCGAGGCCCTCGTAGTCGTTCCAGCCGGCCTCCGGCGCGTTGACGCCGTAGCCGACGAACACAAGCTCGCTGGCCGAAACCGAAACCTTGCCTTGCGCGGTGCGCGTTCCCAGCACCGCGTCGGTGCCGATCGCCAGCTTCTGCTTCGACCCACCCACGTCGAAGCTGATCGTCGAATCAGGCTGGGCGGTGGTCTCGACCATCTGCACGCGCTGGAAATAGCTGCCGTTGTTGCCGGGGGCGAGACCGAGGCGCTCGAACTGGTCCTTGAGATACGTTGTGGTCATTTGCTCGCCGATCGACCCCGGCGCGCGGCCCTCGAATTCGTCCGAAGACAGCGTGCGCACGTGCGCGGCGAAGTCGGTGGCATCGATCGCCGCAGAGAATTTGTGTAGCGAAGCGGGCGCGGGTTTCGGTGTTGTGGCGACACGCGTCGCAGACGCGGGCTGCTCGCGGTTGCAGGCGGCCATGGCAAGCAGGAGTGGAACGATCATCAGGCGCCGCATGGGATTCTCCGGGACACAAAGCCCCGCATCATAGGTGTCCGCGCAACTACCCACGTTAGTGTTTCGTTAGTGCCCGCAGCACCGTGGGCCTTGTGTTCACAACGCCATTCCTGGTTACGCCCGCCGGATACGCGCAGCGGTTTGCAGAGTTCCGGAGAGCCGAGCCGTCATGCGGCAAGGCTCTCCGGAATGCACGTCAGCGCGGCGCTTCGTCCGTGTTGTAACGCGTGGCGGTCGCACCAGTGACCCGGCCGATGCGCGCGGTCTGGTGCACGTACAGGCGAACCTCGCGATCGAACCTGAGTTCGCCTTCGACGATGGAGTTGCGGCCCACGACCACGCGCGGCGGCTTCGAATCGCCGAACTGGATCAGGTTGCCCCAACCGCTCGGCTTCTCGACGTGCACGCCGCCCCTGACCTGCGTGCCCTGGTCCAGCACGATGTCGCCGTTGACGGTCTTGATGCCGCCGCCGATGCGCGACCCGACCGCTTTCACGCCGCCGTTGACGTTCTCGACGCGGCCGCCCACTTCAGCGCCTGCCTCGAGACGCACGCCACCGTTGACCGCCTCGACGTCGCCGGCCACCTTGCTGCGGCGCCCGATGGCGATGCCGCCGTTGACCGTTTCGATGGATCCGATCTGGGCATTGGCCCCGACCTTGATGCCGCCGTTGACGGTCTCCAGCGCCCGCGCGCTCGAGTTGTCGCCGACCTTGATGCCGCCATTGACCGTTTCGAGCGTGCCGGCCGTGGAACCCGCCTCAATGGAAATGCCGCCGTTGACCTTGTCGACGTCGCCGTAGTCGCGCGCAAAGGACGCGCTGCTGGCGAGGAACAACAGTGATGCTGCAAATGCGATGCGACTCATGGAATTCCCGCTCTGGTTGTTGAATGCACGGGGTGAGATGCGCGCTTTCCGGCGAAGGTTTGAACCGGCTGTACCAGGGCCATCCGCTAGCATGGGCCCATGGATCCACCGAACCCACGAGCCGCCCCGCCGCGGCCCATGCTCCTGCTCATCCTGGATGGCTGGGGCGCGCGCGCCGAGCGCGACTGGAACGCCATCGCGCACGCCGAATGCCCGAACTGGCGCCGCCTGCTGGCCGAGTGCCCGCACACGCTGATCGCCACGCACGGGCTGCGGGTGGGCCTGCCGGAAGGCCAGATGGGCAATTCCGAAGTCGGCCACATGAACATCGGGGCGGGGCGCGTCGTGTATCAGGAACTGACGCGCATCGACCAGGCGATCCGTGACCGCAGCTTTTTCGACAATGCCGCATTGCGCGGTGCGATCGAGGTTGCGCAAGCACCGGGTGCCACCCTGCACGTGATGGGCCTGGTGTCGCCGGGCGGCGTGCACAGCCACGAGGATCACATCCTCGCGCTGCTCGATCTGGCCGCGGGTGCCGGCGTGCCATCGATCGCGGTGCACGCGATGCTGGATGGCCGCGACATGCCCCCGCAAAGCGCGCCTGCAAGCATCGAGCGACTGGCGACCCGCATCGCGTCGATTCCCGGTGCGCGCATCGCCACGGTGTCGGGCCGCTACTACGCCATGGATCGCGACAAGCGCTGGGATCGCGTCGAGCGCGCGTGGCGCGCCATCGCGGATGCCGATTCGCCGCTGCATGCACCCGATGCCGCGACCGCATTGGGCAACGCCTATGCGCGCGGCGAAACCGACGAGTTCGTGCAGCCCACGGTGATCGATGGACACGAGCCGATACGCGACGGCGACGCCGTGGTGTTCATGAATTTCCGCGCGGATCGGGCGCGTGAACTGACGGCCGCCTTCGTATGCGAGAGCTTTGGGGGATTTGATCGCGGCGGGTCGAGAGCTGCCGATCGCGGCGGGTCGAGTCCTGGTGATTGCGGCGGGTCGAGACCTGGTGATGGCGGCGGGTCGAGACCCGCCCTAGGCGCGTTCGTCAGCCTGACTCACTATGCCGACGACCTTCCGGTGAGCGCCGTCGCGTTCGAGACCGACGCGCTCTCCAACACGCTGGGCGAGTTCGTCGCTGCGCAGGGCCTGACCCAGTTGCGCATCGCAGAGACCGAGAAGTACGGACACGTCACGTTCTTTTTCAACGGCGGGAGGGAAGCGCCTTTCGAAGGCGAGGAGCGCATCCTGGTGCCGAGCCCCCATGTCGCGACTTACGACCTGCAGCCCGAGATGAGTTGCCCGGAAGTCACCGCGCGGCTGTGCGCGGCGATTCGCGCGCGCAGCTTCGACCTCATCGTCTGCAACCTCGCCAATCCCGACATGGTGGGGCACACGGGCATCTTCGAAGCGGCCATCAAGGCCGCGGAGGCCGTCGACGTGGCGCTGGGCGCTGTGCGCAGCGCACTGGCCGAAGTGGGTGGCGCGATGCTGGTCACGGCCGACCACGGCAACCTCGAACTGATGCAGGACGAAAACGGCGAGCCGCACACCCAGCACACGGTCGGCCCGGTGCCGCTGGTGTTGTGCGGTGCGAATGGTCGACTGCGCGACGGTGGCGCGCTCAGCGATCTCGCGCCGACCCTCCTCGACCTCATGGGGCTTGCTGCGCCCGCGGAGATGCGCGGCGAATCCCTGCTCGTGCGCGCGTGATCGGTCTGGCGGTCGCGGTCGTTCTTGCGGGGGCGCTGGCGTCGCCGGCTCAGGTTCCGGCGATCGACGCGCCCGTGGAATCGTCACCGGCGACCGCAGCGGTAGCGCCCGCGCAGCGCGCAAAGGACGAAGCCCAGGCGCGGCAGGCGCTCGAGACAGTGCGTGCGGCCCAGCAGGCCCTGACGGCGGCGCAGGAAACGGGGCGCGGCGCGCAGGCCGAGGCGCAACGTGCGATGCACGCGGCGGACGTTGATCTCGCGACCGCTTCGCGGCAGGCCCACGAGGTCGCACAGCGCCTCGCGATGCTCGACCGCGAGCTTGAATCGCTCACGCGACAGCGCACGTCGCTCGAGCAGCGCCTTGCTGCGCAGCGCGAAGTCATTGGCGCGCTGCTCCGTTCGGCGCATGCGCTCGGACGCCACCAGGACCTGAAGCTGGTGCTCGGCTTCGAGCAAGGCGCCGGCATGGCGCGGCTGCTCGCCTACCACCGCGTGATCGAACGCGATCGCAGCGCCCGGCTGCGCGCCGTGGCGCGCGATCTCGCCACGCTCGCCGGCGTGCGGCGCTCGATGCTGGCGAACCGCGAGCGGTGGACCGTTGCGTCCCTCAAGCAGGGCGCCGCGGTGCAGGCGCGCACCCGCGCGCGCGGCGCGCGCCAGCGCGTGCTGGACAACATTGCCTCCGCGCAGGGCCAGCGGGCAGCGCGCCTGCTTGCGCTGCGCAGCGACGAGCGCCAGCTCGTCGAGCTGCTCAAGCGCCTCGCCGACGCGATCGCGGACATCCCGAAGATGCTCGACGATGCGCAACCGCTCACCACGCTCAAGGGCAAGCTGCCGTGGCCCGCGCCCGGCAAAGTGCTGAGCGCATTCGGGACGGCGACCGGTGCAGGCGAGGCGCGCGCCGGGGTATTGATCGCTGCGCCTGCGGGCAGCGAGATCGGCGCGGTCGCGCACGGACGCGTGGCGTACGCGGACTGGCTAAAGGGCTACGGGCTGGTCCTCATCGTCGATCATGGTGATGGGTTCATCACGCTTTACGCGCACAACGAGGCGCTGCTCAAAGACGTGGGTGACTGGGTCACGCGCGGCGAGGCGCTGGCCACTGCGGGTGCCAGCGGAGGTCGCTCGGAGACCGGCGTCTACTTCGAGCTGCGTCGCAACGGACAGCCGCAGAATCCGGCGCAGTGGCTGTCGCGGCGGGCGCGCTGATGGGCCGGCGGCGGGAGGCGATACCGCCTTGCCTCCGGGTGCAGCCCTTTATCCTGCGGCAAGGCGATATCGCCTCCCGCCGCCGGGTAGCATGGGCGCCGTGCATCCCTCACTTCCTTCCGTTCTGCGTGCGTGCGTCTTCCTGATTTCGTGCGTGGCTACCGCGCTGCTTCCGGCGCAGACGCCTGAGGCGAGCAGCCGCGTGCCGGCAGGCCAGGACAACGCGAAATCCGCATCGGTCGACGCCATTCCGCTCGACGAGCTACGCGAATTCGCGCGGGTCTACGCGGGCATCCGCGCAAGCTACGTCGACGAAGTGGACGGCAAGCGACTGCTGCATGCCGCGACGGTCGGCATGCTGCGCGCGCTGGATCCGCACAGCGAATACTACGACGCGAAAACGCTGGCCGAGTTCGACGAGAACATGCGCGGCCGCTACGCCGGCATCGGCGTAGAGATGGTCACGTTCGCCGGCATGCTGCAGGTGCTCGCCGTGCTGGAAGATTCGCCCGCCTCGCGCGCCGGCGTGCTCGCGGGCGACGTCATCGAAACCATCGACGGCAAGCCGGTCGGCGCCAATCGCAACGACGCCGACCAGTTGCGCGGTCCGCAGGACAGCACCATCGTGCTGGGCGTGCGCCGCGAGGGCCGTGCCGATCCTTTGATGCTATCCATCAAACGCGCGCCTGTGAACCTGCCGAGCGTGGCTTCGGAGTGGATCGAGCCGGGCATCGCGCTGGTCGCCATGCGGCAGCAAATCCGCGAGCGCAGCGCGCTGGAACTCCGGCAGCATCTTGCCGCGCTGCGGGGCAAGCAACCGCTACGCGGACTGGTGCTCGACCTGCGCGGCAATATCGGTGGCGTCCTGCCGGCGGCGGTCTCCATCAGCGACAGCTTTCTCGACAAGGGTCGCATCGTGCGTACGCGCAGCCGGCTGCCCGAGCTCGCCGCAACGTTCGATGCGCACGAGGGCGATCTGTCGCAGGGCGCCGCCGTCGTGGTGCTGGTCGACGGCATGACCGCATCGGCCGCGGAACTCATCGCAGCGGCGCTCAAGGACAACGGCCGCGCGCGCGTCGTCGGCACGCGCACATTCGGCAAGGGATCGGTACAGACCGTGGTGCCGCTCGATGGCGGTGGCGCCATCAAGCTCACGACCGCGCGCTATTTCACGCCGCAGGACCGTTCGCTGCAATCCGCAGGCGTATTGCCCGACGTCGACCTCGCGACGGCGCGCACGCGCGCGCAGGGGGGTGGTGCGCTGGCGCGCGCCTCGCCGGACGCGGGCGACGAGGATCCGGAGCTCGCCGCAGCGGTCCGCGAATTGCGCACGATGCTCGCCAAGGCGCCGTAACGATCGCGCCGGTCAGGCGAACCAGGTCACGCGCAGCAACAGCGCGAGGCCGACGGCCGCGAGCACGAAGTGGCCCATGGTCCAGCTCTTCGAGATGAGATTGCGGTTCCAGTGGTCGCGCAGGTTGATGATCGCGCCGCCGAGTGCCGCAACCAGGAGAATCCCGAGCGAGGCTTTGGCAAGCGTGGGCACTTCGGTCGCAAAGGTTGCGTAGGCGAGCAGCGTGAGGCCGGACGCGGCAATCAGGCCGTGTACCATCGCCAGCCAGACCGGCGGATTGCGGTTGCCGCTGAAGCGGATGATGGCCATCGTGATTCCACCGAGCGCCCCGACCACCAGCAGTACCGCGGCGGCGTTGAGCATGGCTTGCATGGTCATTGGGCTGACTCCTGGAGAGGGAGCGCGCAGCATACGCCCGCGCCGCACCCCATTCTCAACCGGACCGGAAGTTCACGCCCGCGGGTTGGATACCGGAAAGGGCATGATCTTCTCCCCGGTCGCGGCGTCCCTGATTGCGAGGGGGCCGCGCCGTGCGACCTCCTCGATGCGCAGCACCGCGTGCATGGGCAGATGCAGCACCAGGGTGTCGCGGAACTCGTCGCGCAGCCGTTCCTCGATCGGATCGACCACGAGGCCGGTCGTCTCGAACACCAGCTCGGCGATCTCGGTGAAGCCGAGCACTTCGCTGGTCGATACGCGCCGCGCGTAGAGCTCGTACACGCGTCCCTGATTGAGGAAGCTGATCTTGAAGAGACGCGAAGGCTTGGCCATGCACCGATGTTATCGCGCGAATCAGCTTCGCTGCCGGCGCGCGATGCCGGTGCGCGACGCGAGCGCGAACACCATGCCGGCGATGAAGCCGGCGATGTGGATCGACCAGGCCACGCGTCCGAACGAGGGGTCGATCCACGCGAACAGGACCTGGATCACCGCCCAAACGCCGATGAGCCATGCGGTCGGCACGCGCACGAACTCGAGGAACAGCCCGAGCGGCAAAACAAGGCCCAGGTGGGAACGCGGGAACAACGCAAGATAGGCGCCGACGATCGAAGACACCGCGCCGCTCGCGCCGACGATGGGGGCGGCGGACGTGCCCAGCGTGAGCGCCCCGGCGATGTTCGCGATCGCGCCGCACACCAGGAACAGGACGAGCAGGCGCACCGGACCGAGCAGCCGCTCGGAGGGCGGACCGAAGATCAGGAGGAACACGAGATTGCCGAGCAGGTGCAGCCAGTTCGCGTGCATCACCAGCGACGTGAGGGCGGCGGTAATGGAGCTGGCGAACACACCGGCATGGGGCGAAGCCCAGAGGGCGTAAAGGATGCCGGGGGTCATGCCGAACCGGGTGAGCACGCTGCGGCGCTGGGACGGGTCCAGGGATTCGAGCAGCAGGAAACCGCCCACCACCAGCACGGCGATGCCGAGCGTGGCCCAGGGCAGGTGATTGCGTGGTCGCGTCTCGATGCGGACGAACACGGCCGCCCCGTCTAGCGGGGCAGGCGCGAAAGCAGGAAGCGCTGGCCTTGCGCAACCAGTACCACGCCGTCGCTGCGAATCTCGATCAACTGTATGTCGCCGACGCTTTCGCCCTCATGCAGGCGCTTGCCATCCAGGATCACGACGCGCTCGCTCGGAGTCGCGCGATACAGGTGCATGTTGAGCACCAGGGGCGGCAGCGACTGCCGGATCGCGAGCGGCAGGTCGCTGCGCTCTGGCATGTCGGTCGCAGGCGATTCCTCCACGACAACAGGCGCGGGAGCCGTCGCTGCAGGTTCAGGCGCCGGCACCGGCACGGCGGTGGGCATCGGTGGTGCCGGTACTGCAGCGGCCGCAGGCGCGGCGCCATCGTCAACAGGCGCCGCGGTCGCAACCGATGTATCGATCCCATCGGGCGGAATGGTGGGCGGACCGATGGGTCTCTCGCCTTCCGGTGCTGCCTGCGGCTCGACTGCCACGGGTGAGCGACCGGTCACGGTGTCTGGCGGCATCAGGGGCGCGGTCGGATCGGGCGGCAGGTTGGGAGAAACCGTCGATGGTATCGAGACCGCGGGGTTCGGCGGGGGATTGGACGGAATACCCAGGAGAGCAGGGCTGTTGCCGCGATCGGCGGGCACATCGCGCGGAGGCATCTCGGCCGTTTGCATTGCCGCGGCCTCGCGTCCCTGCGCTGCGGGTGGCGATGCATTTCCGTTATTGCGCACCGCGAGCCACCAGGACGCAAACGCGGCAACCATCAGCAGCGCCGCGGCAATGCCGCCCACGACCAGCACCCGGGAACGCCGCGGCGACGGCGCGGAGACGAACTCCGGCGGTGGCGACAGGAGGTCCGGCGCCTCGCCGAGTCGGCGCTCGGCTTCGGATCGCTTGAGGGCTTCGAGAATCAGCGACATGGCATCAACGGGGTGGCGAAGGCGGGGAGTTTAGGGGACGCGGCGGCAGCGCAAGTTCCTGCCCGGCGGGGCCGGGCACCTGCGCTGCGGCGGCAGCGCGGCCTGCCAGCACCCACTGCGTCTCGCGACCGGCGATTCCGTCCTCGCGAAGTCCGAAGCGCCGCTGCGCATCCCGGACAGCAATAGCGAGCGCGGCGTCGTATCGGCCCGCCACGTGGGCCGGCGGGACCTGTACCCCGACTGCGACCAGCGCGCGCTCCAGCCATTCGACGCCGGCTCCGCTCGCTCCCGGTCCCAGCGTCACAGGCAGGTCGGACGGGAAGAACGACGCGGGCTCTGTTCCAACCGCGGAAGTGTCGCGAGCCGGAGGGGTCTCGGCTATCGGTCGTTCTGCGCCGCCAGTGGCCTTCGGCTCGGCGGTGATGCTGCGCCCGGCGGTTTCCGCGCTGGTCGGCGCAGCGTTGCGTCCGGGCGGCTGCGTGGCGGTGATGGCGAGGCCCAGTGCGACGGCGACCAGCACCGAACCCAACGCTATCGCGAACCAGGGTCGTCGCCCGCTCGACGTTTCGCCGAGTGCTTCGTCCGCAGCGCGATGCACCAGGGGCGCCCCGACTTCCTGCAATTGCTGTGCGTAGGCGCCGGTAAGCGCGCGGTCGGCAATGATGTTGATCCGGCGCGGGACACCGCCGGCCCTTGCATGCAGGGCGCGCAGCGCGGATGCGCTGAACGGAGACCGCTTCGAACCGGCCACGGCCAGGCGATGGCGAAGGTAGCTTTCCGTTTCGAGAGGATCGAGCGGCGTCAGGTGATAACGCGCGGTGATGCGCTGCGCGAGTTGCGTCAAGTCTTCGCGCGCCAGCACGTCGCGCAGCTCGGGCTGCCCGAGCAGGATGACCTGCAGCAGCTTGGCCGTCGGTGTCTCCAGGTTGGTCAGCAGGCGAACCTGCTCGAGCGCTTCCGTCGAAAGATTCTGGGCCTCGTCGATCAGCGCGACGACCTGGCCGCCGCGAGCGTGGGCGGCGAGCAGATGCGCATTGAGCGCGTCGATCAGTGCCTTGCCCGAATCGCGCGCCGAAGCCGCGACCACCACGCCGAGTTCATCGCACAGACCTTGCAACAGCTCGTTTGCGTTGACCTTGGGGTTGAGCAGCAGTCCCGCCTGCGTGCCCTCGGGCAACTGCTCCAGCAGCAGCCGGCTGAGCGTGGTTTTGCCGGTGCCGATGTCGCCCGTCAGCAGCACGAAGCCGCCCGAACCGCCCCGTGCGATGCCGTAGCGCAAGTGCGCCAGCGCCTCCCGATGCCGCTCGGAGAGGAACACGAAGCGCGGGTCCGGCGTGATCGCGAATGGCGCCTCGCGCAGGCCGAAATAGTCCAGATACATGGGACTACGATAGTGCAGGTCCGGGCGGGACGGCGCCGGTCGTGTCACTGCGCCGGGCGGCCCTTGCGTAGTTCAGTGCCCACCTGTGGCACGTTTTGCGCACGTATTACGTATTTTTCCGTGACCGCGTACCAAACAGGGGGAAGCCATGTTCCGCACCATGCAATCGAGTTTTTCCGTACTTGCCGCCGGTATTGCCGCAGCACTGCTCTGCCTGGCTCCGCCCGGGGCGGCCGGCGACACGGGTGGCACCTGCCAATACAACGGCAAGCAATACACGTTCGTCGACGGCGTCTACTTCACCGCGCCCGACGCATTCGACGACACGAAGCAGGAACGCGTGCTGGCATTCACCACGATTGCACTCGACAAGGCGGCGATCGGCCGGGCCAAGGATGCGGAGAAGGAAGATGCCATCCGCGACCAGGCGTGGGCCGTCGATGGCGCGGGTCGCGTGCAGCTTTCGCTCAACGACGAAGACGAAGTCTCGTCGATGCAGTTCAATTCCGACGGCACCAGCCTGTCGCAGTCGGGCACGGCCATCGGAACTTTGGTGCTGACGAAGAAGAGCCCGGATGGCCTGAGCGGCACCTTCAAGCTCGAAGGGGACGAAGGCGACCTGGGCTGCGAACTGCATTTCGGACTCGCCGCGGGCGAAATGGCCGCCGCGGTCGCGGCTGCTCCGCCGCCGCCGAAAGGCGAGCCGTTGCCGGCTGGCGGTGGCGAGATCGGCAAGGTCTACATGGCCAACTTCGACGCCATGCGCAAGGGCGACATCGACGTGCTGATGGCAACCGCGGCGGCAGACACCCGCAAGCAGATGGAAGCGGCGCGCAAGGAGCCCGACTTCCCCGCGATGCTCGAGATGATGAAGGCGTTCGCGCCCACCAGCATCAAGATCACGGGTGGGCAGGACTTCGGCAACACGGCAGAGCTGACGCTTGAAGGCAGCGACGACGACGGGACCAAGAGCACCGGCACCGCGCAGATGGCCAAGGAAGGCGGCGCCTGGAAAGTCGTCAAGACCTCCATGAAGTCCGGCAGCTGAAGAGGAAGGAATTCAATCCTCAATCGCCGCGAAACCCGGGCGACCAAGGTCGGACGGCTGCTGCGGCACGCGCTTCACCGCCGAGCGTTCGAAGCCATTGCGCTCCAGTACGTCGAGTGCGGCGTTGTACGTCGCGTCATCAATGTCGCGCGTGCGCGCAAACACCCATGCGTATTTGCGCGACGGTGCGCCCGACACCAGCACGCCGCTTTCCGCGTCATGGTCGAGCACGGCCCAGTCGAACGTCAGTGGCCAGAGCCAGCGCGTTCGCCAGGTGGTGTTCTTCGGCGGATCCAGCGACCAGGTCAGCGATTCCAGCGTCTTCTCCGGCGCTCCGAACGAGCCCTTGCGCGCGATGTAGAGATCCCGGTAACGCCCGTCGTCACGGCGGATGTACTCCACGCGGGCGGCAACCTTGTTGCGCTCGAGCGCATAGGGAATATTCGCGATCACGTACCACGTTCCGGCGAGCTCGCTGTCGGAGACGGAGTCCGTTGACTCGAAGAGGCGCTCCGAACCCGACGAACCCATCGTGCCGCAAGCGGCGAGCAATATCGCAGCGATTGCCGCGAGCAGGAGATTGCCGAGCCGGCTGGCCATGCTCTTTATCCGATTCCTAAAACGCGACTACAGCGCGAAAGAGGTGAACGCCGCGTGGCGGCGGCGCTGCCGGTTTGCGCTTCGCGCGTCGGCGGGCGCTACGCGTCGAGGGTGAGCAGCGAAGCGTTGCCGCCGGCCGCGGTGGTGTTGATGGTGAGCACGCGCTCGGTTGCGAGGCGCGGCAGGTAATGCGGTCCGCCGGCCTTCGGTCCGGTACCGGACAGCCCTTCTCCACCGAACGGCTGCACGCCGACCACCGCCCCGATCATGGTGCGGTTGACGTAGCAGTTGCCCGCCTTGACCCGCGACGAGATGCGCTCGATGGTCTCTTCGATGCGCGAATGGATGCCGAGCGTCAGCCCGTAGCCGGTCGCGTTGATGGCCTCGATCACGCGATCGAGGTCCTCCGCGTTCCAGCGGATCACGTGCAGCACCGGGCCGAACACTTCGCGCTGCAACTGGTCGAGGCTGCGCAGCTCGAAGGCACGCGGAGCGAAGAAGTTGCCCTTGCCCGCGCTGGCGGCGAGCTTTGCGGTCTTGATGAGTTTGGCCTCGCGCTGCATGCGCGCGGCGTGCTCCTCGAGGATCTTATGGGATCCCGCGTCGATCACTGGTCCGACGTCGGTCTCGAGCAACGCCGGATCGCCCACGACGAGTTCATCCATCGCGCCTGCGAGCATCTCGATCACCTTGTCGGCGATGTCGCTCTGCACGAACAGCACGCGCGCGGCCGAGCAGCGCTGGCCGGCGGAGCCGAACGCGGAGGCCATGATGTCCTTGACCAGTTGTTCGGGCAGCGCCGAAGAATCCGCAATGAGCGCGTTCTGGCCGCCGGTCTCGGCGATGAGCACGGCGATCGGCGCGTCGCGCGCGGCGAGCGAGCGATTGATGCCGCGCGCGGTTTCGGTCGAGCCGGTGAACACGACACCGGCGACACGCGGGTCCGCGGTCAGCGCCGCGCCGACTGTCGCGCCGTCACCCGGCACGAAATGCAGCACATCGACTGGCACGCCGGCCTCATGCAGCAGTCTGACCGCCGCGAAGCCGATCAGTGTGGTCTGCGCCGCCGGCTTTGCGAGCACGGCGTTGCCTGCCAGCAATGAGGCTGCGACCTGGCCCATGAAAATTGCGAGCGGAAAATTCCAGGGGCTGATGCAGGCGATCACGCCACGGCCATGCAGGCGCAGGGTGTTGCTTTCGCCGGTGGGCCCGGGCAGCACGTGCGGCGGGCCGAAGTTGGCACGCGCTTCCTGCGCGTAATAGCGGCAGAAGTCGACGGCTTCGCGCACCTCCGCGATGCCGTCCGCGATCGTCTTGCCGGCTTCGCGCGTGCACAGTGCCACGAACTCGGGCAGGCGCTGCTCGAGCAGGTCGGCCGCGTGCTCGAAGATCTTTGCGCGCGAGGTTGCAGGCATCGCGTCCCAGGCGGGTTGCGCGCGGACTGCAACGGCCAAGGCGCGTTCGACGGTTGCCATATCCGAAGGCTGCCACGTGCCGACCTCGTCGTCGGGTCGCGCCGGGTTGCTCACGCGTCGAGGCGCTGAATCGACTGAAGCACCCGGCACCAGCGGCGTCGCCTGGTAGGACTTCGGCGTCGCGGCGATCGCCTGCTGCAGCGCCGCGAGATCGGATGGATTGGCAAGGTTGACGCCCATCGAATTGTTCCTGGCGGAGCCGTAGAGGGAGCGGGGCATGGGGATGCGTGGATGCGGTGCGCATTCAACGGCGCGCACTGCGGAGAAGGGGTCCTCGATCAGCGCCGCGATCGGGAGATCGGGATCCGCGATCTTGTTGACGAAGCTCGTGTTGGCCCCGTTCTCCAGCAGCCGCCGCACGAGATAGGGCAGCAGGTCTTCGTGCGATCCCACTGGAGCGTAGACGCGGCAAGGCACGCCGAGGTGCTGCGGCGGGACGACCTCGGCGTAAAGATCGGTGCCCATGCCGTGCAGCCGCTGGTATTCGTATTGCGCGCCCTTCGCGAACGCGTGGATAGCCGCGATGGTGTGCGCGTTGTGCGTGGCGAACATCGGGTAGAACGCGTCGCCGGCGGCGAACATGCGCCGCGCGCAGGCCAGGTACGACACGTCGGTAGCCGGCTTGCGCGTGAACACCGGGAAGCCCGGCAGGCCATCGACCTGCGCCCGCTTGATCTCCGCGTCCCAGTAAGCGCCCTTGACGAGTCGCACCGGCATCGTCCTGCCGGCCTCGCGCGCCCGCGCGGCGAGCCAGTCGAGCAATGCCGGCGCGCGCTTCTGGTACGCCTGCACGGCCAGGCCGTAGCCGTTCCAGCCGTCGAGCGAGCGATCCGCGAACGCGTCGCCGATGACGTCCAGAGACAGGTCGAGCCGGTCCGCTTCCTCGGCATCGATGGTGAAACCAATGCCATGTCCGCGGGCGCGCTGCGCAAGTTCCAGTACGCGCGGGGTCAGTTCCGCACGCACCCGCGCGCGTTGCGTGAACTCATAGCGCGGATGCAATGCCGAAAGCTTCACCGAGATCGAAGGCGCCGCGAACGCGTCGGTGTAGGGACCGGCCGCGCCGATCGCGTCGATCGCGCGGCGGTACGACTCGAGATACCGGGCGGCGTCGCGCGCCGTCAGCGCCGCCTCGCCGAGCATGTCGAACGAGTAGCGGAACAACTCATTGTCGCCGCGGCGGCTGCGCTGCAGCGCCTCGCCGATGGTGCGACCCATGACGAACTGGTGTCCCATGATGCGCATCGCCTGACGCACGGCGAGGCGGATCATCGGCTCGCCTGCGCGCGCGACCAGGCGCTTGAGCGCGCCGGCGGGTTCGCGCTGCGTCGTGTCGCTCAGCTGCACGAGTCGCCCGGTCAGCATGAGGCCCCACGTCGAGGCATTGACCAGGGTCGAGTCGCTCTGGCCCTTGTGCGCGAGCCAGTCGGCGTCGCCGAGCTTGTCGCGGATCAGCCGGTCGGCCGTTTCGGTGTCGGGAATGCGCAGCAGCGCCTCCGCCACGCACATCAGCAGGACGCCTTCCTCGCTGGAGAGGTCGTACTCACGCATGAAGGCTTCGATGACGCCCGCGTCCTCCGCGCGGCGGCGCACGCCGGCCACCAGTTGCGTTGCCCGCGCTTCGATTGCTCGCGCCTCCTCCCCGCCCGGCGCCGCATGGATGAGTTCGGCGAGATGCTCGGACTCGGGCCGCAGATAGGCGGCGTCCATCGCGGCACGCGTCGCGCCAGGCGGCGCGCAGTTTTCTTGCGGAAATGGAGCGAGCGCCATGCAACGCCACACAAAATCGCGGGCCGCCAGTCTAGGGCTCTTTTTTATGGTTGGGTCGTTCGCTTCCCTCCTGGGCGAACGACGCCGGGTGCCTATCCGTGGCTCACTGCCGATCCCGCGACAGTGCTGCGACCGGACCGCCCGGGCGAGGCGGTCCAATCTTTCGAATCCGTCGGCTTGGCGCTCCTGCCGCCGACCGGAATCCTTCTTTACCGTCCATGGTGCGTGGCGCCTCCCCTCGCCACGCGTTCACCCGCTGCGCCCGGGCAGGCGCTGCGGTACTTCATCCAGCCCGCGGTGACCCCGCACCGGAACTGGACCAGTTGCGAAGACCCTGTTTCAGTTCAACGCCTCGCGACGCGCGCGGTGGTTCGGTTCCGCTGCGACCGGGCGGGTGTCCAGGCCGAGGGAGCATTCCGGATCGGAAGCGTCGATGACCGCGCCGGAGAAGGCCTGAGGCTTTTCGGGATCGCCGATCAGTCGCTGGAAGAATCCCTGGAGGCCCGTGTCGCCCGATGGCGACTCCATCGCCGGGACCGCGTCGCACACAGCCGGAGCAGCCTTCGCCGCAAGGGAGACGGTGAGCGAGAATGTGAAGGCAAGGAGTAATCTGGAAAAAATGGCGATGCGCATGACCTGGACCTCGGCAGTGGAAGGAGCGACTCGCCGCCCAATTGTTTCGGACGAACACGAGTCGTCTATTCCTATACGCGCCTTTTGGGGGTCCGATCGCTCACGGTGAAAAAAAAGTGCCCGCCGTCGGCTTTCGACCGATCAGCGAAGCCGTCGGTCGAAGGCCTATCCGCGAACGGGAGCGGGTGCCGGCGCGGACTGCAGCAGGCGGGTAGCACGTGCGCAAAGGTCGCGGGTCGCGGCCGTCGTCGATCTGGCGGAGCCAACCTTGGGTACGCCCACGGTGGTTTGAAGTGCACAGCGCGCACCCTCGGCACTCACGCGAAGATCCTCGAGAAACCGTTTCTCCGCCCCTGCGCGCCAACCTGCTTCAGGGTCCTCGGCACCTTCCGGGAGCAGCACAGCCAGTGCCTCTTCGAAACGGCGCTGCCGGTTGAGGACGTAGGCATGCCCGTATCGCAGCAGATAGAGAGTGCGGTGCTGCGGTCCCAACACGCGGTTGCCGATTGGCAATAGTTCGGTATAGATCCGCTCGGCCTCCGCAAAGTGCTGGGGGTCTTCCCCGAGAACCTGCGCAAGGTTGAAGTGGGCACGGAAGTGGTTGGGGTGATCCTGGCCAGCCGCCGCAGGCCATGCGGCGATCGCAAGCCGGTACTCCCGTGCCGCCGCCTGATAGTCGCCCGACGCAGTGAACAGGTTGCCGAGGCTGAGGCGCGCGCCTGACGCCGCTGTCGACTGCCTGCCGTAAATCCTCTCGGTCGCGAGCGTTGCCAGGCGAACCTCATCCAGTGCCTGATGGCCGAAACCGAGCGCGCGCAGTGCGGAGGCGCGCTGCAACTGCGTGGAGAGCGTGTGGGGATGGTCTGGGCCGAGCTCCTTTTGCAGGCGCTCCAGCAAGGGTTCCAGCACGGCGAGTTGTTCGTGGTGATCGCCCGCAAGACGCAGTGCATTCGCAAGATGCCAGCTCGCCTTGGTCCACTCCCGCTGCAGGGCCGGTTCGCGCGCATACGCATCGACCGCCAACCTCAGCTCCGTAATGCCGAGGCGATACTGTCCGCGCTGCGACAGCAGTCGACCCAGCGCCAGGTGCAAAGCCGCCGCGTCCTCGGGGCGCGCCAGCCTTTTCGCGAGCGCAATGGTTTTCTCCGTTTTCTCGTAGTCGCCCGCTTCCAGCAGCGCCCGCAACCGCAACAGTTCATGCTCGACCCGCACCGTCGACTGCGCGGGGCTGCGCGCGATGATGCGGTCAGCCAGCGAGACCGTCTCCAACGCGTCGCGCGCGAGGCGCAGGTCGATCTGTACGGACGCGATGGTGCGTGCGAGTTCGAGCGCAAGTTGGGGATTGCCCTGCGCCGTCGCCGGCAATCGCGCCCGCGCCGCCTCGAGCACGCTGCGCGCAGAGACTTCGGCGCCACCGGTGCGGCTCGGGTCGGCGGCCTCGAAGGCGTCCTGCAGGATCTGCACGCTTTGCCGCGCGCGGTCGCGCTCCATGGCCGTGCGGTCGCGCTCGGCCGCCAGTGCGCTGTTCTGGCGGAGCACCACGCCGGTGAAACCGATCAGCAACAGCATCGCGACCAGCGCGGTGGCGACGCCCGCGCGATTGCGTGCGACGAACTTGCGCATGCGATACGCGCGCTGCGAACGCCGTGTCGCGAGCGGCCGGTTGCCGAGCCATTCGTCGATGTCGGCGGCGAACTCGCTCGCCGAGCCGTAACGCGCGTCGACTTCCTTGCGCAATGCACGTTGCACGATCGCATCGAGATCGCCGCGCAATGCACGTCGCCACGCGTTCGGTGTGGAGAAGCCGTGCGCCTGTGCGCCGGCATAATCGGAATTTTCCAGGCTGCGGCATAGCTCACGCGGAGGCTGCAGGAGGATCCGGCGCTCGATTTCCGCATTGCTGGGCTTGCCGCCCTCGAACGGATGCAGTCCCGACAGCAATTCGTAGAGCACCAGGCCGAGCGCATAGATATCGCAGCCGATCGTGATGGGTTCGCCGCGCAACTGCTCGGGCGCCGCGAACGCCGGCGTGAAGAAACGCTCGCCGGTGGCGGTGGCGGAGAAGCCCGGCTCGGCGTCGAGCGCCTTGGCTATTCCGAAATCGAGCAGGCGTACCTGCCCCGTCTCGTCGACCAGGATGTTCTCGGGCTTGAGATCGCGGTGCACGATGAGGCGGCGGTGCGCGTGTCCCACTGCGTCGAGCACCTGCCGGAACAGCCGCATGCGCGCCCTGAGGTCAAGACCGAGCGTGTCGCAGTGCTGCGTGATGATCTCGCCGCGCACCAGTTCCATCACGACGAATGGCGCGCCATCCTCGAGCGTGCCCGCGTCGAGCAGGCGCACGATCCCGGGATGGTCGAGCGTCGCCAGGATGCGCCGCTCGGCTGCGAAACGCTGCATGGACTGGGTCGATACAAGGTCGCGCCGGATGAGCTTGATCGCCACGAGGCGCTCGAAGGCCCCGTCATTGCGAGCCGCGCGATAGACACGGCCCATGCCTCCGGCGCCGATCTCCGCCTCGACCCGGTAGATGCCCAGTTGCCGGCCCGGTTCCACAGCGGGTCCGCCGAGATGCTCCAGCAGTTCCGCGGCGTGGGCTGTAGCCGGCAAGGGCTCGCCATCGCCAATGCGGGCATCGAGCGCCAGCAGCGGCTGGAGCTCGGCGGCAACGTCGGGATCCGAGACCGCGAGAGACTCCAGCTCGCGACGGGCTTGCTCGACAGGCAGATCCACGAGCCGCTGGAAATGCCCATACAGCGAAGCCAGCGAATCAGGTGACGTCTCGGGTCGGGGCTCACTCGACGACATCGTTCACCTCGATGTCGAGTTGCTTGGCCAGCCAGGCCTTGGCAAAACGCCAGTGCCGACCGATGGTCGCGGGCGAGGAACCCGACGCATCCGCCATCTGTTCGACGCTGAGCCCGCCGAAAAGGCGCATTTCGACGATACGGGCCACGGCGGGAAGGCGCCTTTCCAGTTCGACCAGCGCGTGGTCAAGCGCCAGCCAGTCGATGGGATCGCCGACCAGATCATGGTCTTCGTCGGTCATCTGGTCGGGCGGGATGAAGCGTATGCCCCCGCCTCGCTTGGCGCGGCCGCGCGATCGGAGATGCTCCACCAGGACCCTGCGCATGACCGTGGCGGCGATCGCGAAGAAGTGCGCGCGGTTCTGCCATTCGACCCGATCCTGGTCCTCGAGGCGCAGATAGGCTTCGTTGACTACCTCCGTGGCACGGAGGGTCCCGTACGACCCGTGCAGGCGCATCTGCTTGGCCGCGATCTTCTGCAGCACGGGATAGACTTCCTGGACAAGCTCGGACCGGGCCGCCTTGTCGCCTTTGCGCCAGCGGCCGAGGAGTTCCGTGATGTTCTGCGACTTGTCCAGCGGCATCTCGAGACTCCATGTCCGCGCCAGAGTTTACCCAGCGCGGAGGGCGTGCTGTTAGCGCGCTTGTCCGGCACTCGCGGCGACCACTATCATGAGCGCTTCCGGAGGATTCTAGGCGACCGCATCGCTGGCTGCGGGTGGCAGGGCGCACCGCGCAGCCTCGGCTCCGCAAAACCGCTGGACTCGTCCAGAGTGTCGTAACGGTTGGCAAACAAGGTCGAAGCGATGAAGCGAGTCACCCCAGATCTACGCCAACTCGGCCTGCGCCTGCGCGGCCTGCGTCCCACCCTGACGTGGCTGATCCTCGTCCCGGCGTTGCTGCTGTTGGCCACCACCGCGGCCGCCGATCCGCAACGCTGGCAGCTCAACATGGCGCCCGGCGTGACCGAGACCAGCCAGTCCGTTTACGGCCTGCACATGATCATCCTCTGGATCTGCGTGGCAGTCGGCGTGATCGTGTTCGGTGCGATGGCCTACTGCATGTTCGCGTTCCGCAAATCGCGCGGCGCGGTCCCCGATACCTCCCTCGTGCATTCGACCCCGGTCGAAATCGTGTGGACCACGATCCCGGTGATCATCCTGATCGCGATGGCCATCCCATCGACCAAGGTGTTGCTGTCCATGGCGGATGTGCGCAACGCCGAGATGACCGTGAAAATCACCGGTTACCAGTGGAAGTGGCGCTACGAATACGTCGGCACGCCAGTGAACTTCATCTCCAGCCTGTCGCGCGACAGCGACAGCACGCGACAGCTGCGCTCGGGCCTTGATCCCGCCGCGCTGGCGAAGGACGGGGTCAACACTTACCTGCTCGACGTCGACAAGCCCCTGGTGCTGCCGGTCAACACCAAGATCCGCTTTGTCGTGACTGCCGACGACGTGATCCACGCCTGGTGGGTCCCCGCGCTGGGATGGAAGCAGGATGCGATCCCGGGTTTCATCAACGAGGCCTGGACCGACATCAAGACGCCGGGCACCTACCGCGGTGTGTGCGCCGAGCTTTGCGGCAAGGACCACGGCTTCATGCCGATCGTGGTGCGCGCGGTGCCCAAGGAAGAGTTCAACCAGTGGCTGGCTGCCCAGCCCGCCAATCCCGGCAGCGTTTCGGCCATGGCCGCGAGCGCCGCCGTCCCGAGCCCGGGCGCCGCCGCGACGGCGAGCGCCGCGGTCGTCGTTCCTGAAGCCGCGCGCTAGTACAGGCCCCAGCGAGAGAATCATGGCCAACGTCAGCACCTACGATTCGCACGGCACCGTCGCCGCGACCGATCCGCACGTACACGAGGACGACCACCACCAGGGGTTCTTCGAGCGTTGGTTCATGTCGACCAACCACAAGGACATCGGCACGCTGTACCTGCTGTTCTCCCTCCTGATGTTCTTCATCGGCGGCGGGATGGCGATGATCATCCGCGCCGAACTGTTCCAGCCCGGTCTGCAGCTCGTGCATCCGGAATTCTTCAACCAGATGACCACGATGCACGCCCTGGTGATGATCTTCGGCGCGGTCATGCCGGCATTCGTCGGTCTCGCCAACTGGATGATCCCGCTGCAGATCGGCGCGCCCGACATGGCGCTGCCGCGCATGAACAACTGGTCGTTCTGGATCCTGCCGTTCGCGTTCACGCTGCTG
>JBBSLL010000006.1:0-114449 GCA_038255255.1 Lysobacterales bacterium | reverse complement strand
CCGCGCGGCGAGCGCCTGCGGTTCGGGCACAACCTGCCACGCCTGCACCATGCCGCCAATGCTCGCGACTTCGGCCACGTCGGGCACGGTCTTGAGCTCGTAACGCAGGAACCAGTCCTGGATCGATCGCAGTTGCCCGAGGTCATGCTTGCCCGTGCGGTCAATCAGCGCGTATTCGTAGATCCATCCAAGGCCCGTGGCATCCGGTCCCAATGAAGGATTGACTTGCGCGGGTAGCCGGCTGCGCACCTGGCTCAGGTATTCGAGTACGCGCGAGCGCGCCCAATACAGGTCGGTGTCGTCGTCGAACAACACGTAGACGAACGAGTCGCCGAAGAACGAGAAACCGCGCACCGCCTTGACGCCCGGCACTGACAGCATCGTCGTGGTCAGCGGATACGTGACCTGGTCCTCGACGATGCGCGGCGTCTGTCCGGGCCACTCCGTGCGGATGATCACCTGCGTATCGGACAGGTCCGGCAACGCGTCGAGCGGCGTGCGCAGGACCGACCACACGCCCATCGCGGCGAGCGCAATGGCGGCGACGAGCACGAAGACCCGATTCGCGATCGAGGCTCGGATGATGGCGGCGATCATGGTGGCGATTCCGCTTCGCCATCCTCATCGGCATACTTCGGCACCAGCTGCATGTCCATGAACGGCGACTTGCCCGGCTTGTCGAAATGCTGGTCCGGCACCATCGGGTCGTACCAGTAGATGGCCTTGCGCTCACGCTTCTCCGGCCTGCGTGGGGCGACCGCCAACTCCATGCTTTTCACGTCCGGTGCCGCAACTTCCGCTGCACCATCCGCGTCGGGCTTAGCCACCCCTTCCGGGCCGGACGCCTGCATCCCGAGCCTTTCCAGCGCACCGGAAAGATTCGATTCCGAATCGATCAGGAACTGCCCCGACACCACGACACGTTCGCCACCCTCGAGCCCCGACAGGACCTCGGTCATGCCGCCGCTGCTGCGGCCAGGCTGCACCGCCACGGGACGAAACTTGTTGTCGTCGCCCAGCACGATGACGCGGGATTGCGCGCCGCTGCCAATCAGCGCTTCGGACGGCACCAGTGCAAGATCCACCCCGCCGTCGGGCTTGAGGGTGATCTGCGCAAACATGCCGGGGGCGAGCAAGCCATTGGTGTTGTCCAGCACGATCCGCGCCTGCTGCGTGCGGTTGCCCGTGTCGACCTGGGGCAACAACGTTTCGACCCGACCGCTAAACACCTCGCCCGGGATCGCGTCGACGGATGCCTCGACAGGCGTGTCCGCAGCGATCCCGCCGGCGCCGGACTGCGGCACCGCGGCCTCCAGCCACACGGTGCGGGTGCCGTTGACGCGGAACAGCAAGGTGCCCATTGGCGCGGACTCGCCCTCACGCACGCCGATCTCGCTGACCACGCCGCTGACTGGCGAAGTCAGCGTGATGCTGCCGCCACGTGTTGACGGGGCGCCAGCAGGCAAGCCCAGTACGCGCAGCCGCTGCTGCGCTGCTGAGCGCAACGCTCGCGCCTCGGGCGAAGTCGCATTGGCCAACGCGCGTGCTTCCGCCAGCGCCGTGCTCCACGTGGAAGAAAGCACGGTCGCCAGCGGTTGACCGGCGCGCACGGTCTCGTACGGTGCCTTGACGTACAGCCGCTCGACGATGGAATCGACGCGCGCACTCACCACGCGTTCCTGCCGCAGATCCCAGCCGATCGTGCCGGGCACGCGGATCGTGCTCGCAAGGCTGCCACGCGACACCACGGCTGTGCGCATGCCGAGGTTCTGGCGCACGCCCGGGGGGATGGTGACCCCACCTTCGCTCGATGCGCCTGTCTCCGCATACTTCGGGACGAGCTGCATGTCCATGAAGGGCGACTTGCCCGGCTTGTCGAAGTGCTGGTCGGGCACCATCGGGTCGTACCAGTAGAGGACGTTGGCTTCCTCGGCCTTTTGAGTCGGCTCCGCATATTTCGGGACGAGCTGCATGTCCATGAAGGGGGATTTGCCCGGCTTGTCGAAGTGCTGGTCGGGGACCATCGGGTCGTACCAGTACAGGGCCTTGGGCTCAGCGCTCGCGGAATCGTTGCCGTTCGACGCAGCCGGCGCCAAGCGCCTTTGCCCCCACCAGTAGCCGAGTGCGAGAGCACCAGCCAGCAAAGCCAGAGACCCAAGGACAAACGCGAGGCGATGGTTGCGCGTCATGGCAGTGTCTCCGTCTCCGTGGGAAGCAAGTAAGCCAGCGCCACCCACGCACGCCCAAGTCCGCCCAGGTGCTCCGCGTGCGACAGATGCACCTCGAGTTCGGCGCGTTGGGCATCGAGCCACGACTGCACCGCGCCGCCTGCGGCGTATGCAGCCAGTGCGGCGGCACTGCGATCGCGCGCCAGCGGCAGCATGGAATCCTCGTGCAGCGCCACTTGGCGCTTGAATCCTTGCCAGCGGGCCAGCTCGCTGCGGATGCGCGCGATGGCTTCGCGCCGCAAATCTTCGCGGGTGGCAACGGCCGCTTCATGATCGGCCTCGCGTGCCGCTACACCGCGGTCCTGGCGATCGCGCGTGAAGAGCGGCAGCGCGAATCCGATCTCGAGCATGAACATGTCGCTGCGCCCACGCTCGCGCTGGCCGTATGACGCGCCCACGCTCCAGTCGGATCTCTTCTCGGCGCGAGCCAATTCGATACTTGCCTCGGCCGCGCGCACCTGTGCGGTCGCAGGTAGCAGCGGGCCGAGCCGATCAATCGAGGCCAGCAAGCGCGCCTCCGGGATGCGCAACAAGCCAAAATCGGGCGCGTCGATCGAGATGTCCGCCGCGTCGTCGCCCAGCCAGCGAGCCAAAGTCGCATGCGTCGATTCGCGAGTGGCCCGGGCCGCCTCGATTCGATTGTCGACCTCGAGAACAGCGGCCTGCGTCGCCAACGCATCGCCGACCGCGTCGGTGCCCCCACTGACGCGGGCCCTGGCCAGGTCCGCCGCCGACACGGCTTGCTCGCGCAAGGCTCGAAGCGCCTCCAGCTCGCGCTGCGCCGCCCACACATCCACCCACGCCTGAGCAGTCGCGCGGACAACGTCGAGTCGCGCAGCGGCCGAAAGCGCCTGCGCCTCGTCGACCTTGCGCGCTGCGAAGGTGCGCCGCGCCTCGCGTTTGGCGCGAGCCGGAATCTCCTGGCGGAGTCCGACGCGCTTCATCGTCATGTCATCCGGTCCGAACTCGAAAGCATCGCGGCCGGTCACGGGAAGATTGTCGATACCGAGCATGAGCATCGGATCGGGCAAGGCGCCCGCGCGTGCTGCCTCCTCCTGCGCCGCGGAGACGCCCGCATTGCGGGCATCGAGCATCGGCGCGCGTTCGACCGCCAGACTCGTTGCGTCGTCGAGCGTCAGTCCTTGAGACTCGGCGGCCGCTGCGGCCGAAGCGAACAGCAAGCAGAGCGCGCACGTTGTAGCGGCGCGGGCGATCGCGCGCGCGGCCACGGAAAAACCATTCAAGAGAAACATTAAACCTCCAAACGACAGCGTCGAAGGCACACGGCGATTGCCGCCGTGCGCAGGAAGCGACGTCGTTGGGGGTCTCAGATCAGCAGTGAGCAGTACCGCAATCGAGGCGGCGGATCGGAGCGCTCGATCGGAACGCCTGCGTTGATCGCTAGGTGCGACGCGGGCTCGGCGAGAACGAGTTCAAACGCCGCCGGCAAGGCCAGCGAAGGCACACTCAGGGCTGCATGGTCCGCCACCGTCGAAAGATCGGGGGCACAGTGCTTGGCACAGAGCGCCAGCGATTCCTGCTCGACCTCCATGCCCATCTCGGCGCAATCCTCGGACATCGCGACCGGTGCAGGCATGCGGGTCATCGTGCACGCGTACGCCGCCATGGCGACCTGTTGGAACAGGAGGCACAGGATCACCGTAACGGCAATTCGCAGGCGATGGCGGCGACGCAGCGGCATGATCTGGATACTACGCCTCTAGAGCGAGTGGATGACCGACGCAAGCACCACTGCCACTGCGCGGGTCATTCGATGCCTCTATCGACCCGGCTGCAGACGCGTAGTTCCGCCAACGGCAAGGAGGGGGTCTGTCGGACTACGCCGTCGCTTCTAGCCGGCCTGGTGACAGCGAAGCTGCTATCTGACGCAAGATCGCCGGCATCTCTCTGACAAAACACACGTTTCCTCCAAGGTGTTCCCGAGCGGCACTGGGTCATCTCGCGTAAAAGGGATCGAGCGAGGCCTGGCTCAGCCAGGAGGGCGTTCCTTCCGCCGGATCGAAAGTCGCCAGATCGATCGCCTCATCCAACTCGGCTCCGCAGGTCTGCAACCTTGTGGCGAGCGCCCGGACAACATGCTCGGACTCTCGGGCCGCCACCATCACCACGATCAGAACTGAAAACGGCAGATCGGCATGGGCCTTGCGGATTCGAGCCAAGTAGGCGGTCTCGGCCGCGGGTAGACGCCGCAACTCTTCACGAACGATATCCAGAATGGCCGTTGGCACTACCCCGGGTTGAAGTTCGAGTTGCTCGCCTTCTGCCAGGTTGGTGAATTCAATCCTGGCGACCGTGCCGTCATCGAGCAATGCCGCGATCTCTTCCGGATACAGCGTGCAACTGGTCTCGTTGGGATCGAGCATCAATATCGCCCCGCGCGTCAGCTCGAAGAGCTGACGCCCTGTCAGGGTGATCACGCGCGCAGCGTGTTGCGCCGCACGCTCCGCCTCTTCTTGGCGGCTGAAGAAGGGCAACACCGTTAAACCGTCGGGTCGCACGAACTGCAGCAGACGCAAACGACTGTGGTCGTCCGAGACCGGCGCGTGGACAAACACCGTGGCGTCGAGCAGCGCCTGAAAGAATTGCGGTTCCTCTCGAAAGTCCTCGATGGATCGTCGCTTCAACTTTTCGAGGGGTGTCATTACCTTCCACGCCCCCAAAACGGACTGTTATGTGGTTGATATGCATGGAATTATCCCGCATTTCGGCTCAGGGCGGAGTTGCGAGATAAGTCCTGCTTCCCCAGCGTCCAGAGACCCGCGCGACGACTCTGCATGTACGAGATCACATGCAGAATACTGCGCCGTTCGCGACGCGCTGCCTACACGCTAGAAATCGCCAGCTGCGCGGACTTTGGAGGTTGCTTCTGGCGCAGTTCCAGCCGATTGAGCAGCGCTTCAACCGTTTCGGCACGGGATGTTGCCGCCGCGGCCGCAGTCTCGGCTTGATGTCGACTCGCTGATTCACGAACCAGGTATTCACGCGCACCGGCCAGTTCGGCACGGAGAGTCTCGATCACCTGGAGGTCCTGTGACCACCGCTGCTGCAAGGTCTTGAGTTCTGCGGCGGTGACCAGTTGTTCGTCCAACTTGCGTTGCTGGCGCTCGATCTTGGACCGCGCATCACCAAGTTCCTTCTCGCCTCGGCCGTTGGCTTCCAGCAGGCGCACATTGTCCCGATTGAGCTGCAGCAGGTCGTGGTTCTTGGCGGTCAGGCCATCGTTGGCCTGACGGAGCGCCACCTGCAACTCTTGCACCTGATGCTCGTGACGGAGTTGTTCCTGGGCGCGTTGCTCCTTGACGGACGTGCGGTAATGTTCGAGCGCCTCGCGCGCGTGGCGGTGCTTCTCTTCGAGGGATTGTGCGTGGGCTTCGTGTTCCGCCAGCCGAGCGGTCAGACCCGAGACGCGCTCTTCCAGCGTGCCGACAGTGAGGGTTGCCTCTGCCAACGCCTGCCGGCTCGTCGCGAGCTCGGAGGATTTCGCGTGTAGCGCGACTTCTGTTCTCTGAAGTTGTGTGCTGAAAGCAAGCGATTCCTGCTGCTGCCGCTCCAGTGCATCGTTCGCTTCCTGCGCCCGCGCATCGGCCAGAACCTTCGCCTCGGCGATGAGGACTTCAGCTTCCTCATGTAGGCGCGCGGCCAAGCGCGTGACCAGGTCCTGGAGGGCTTCGCTGACCGCTACCTTCGCGCCAGGGGCCGCGGCTTCGTCTTCTTCGATTTCCTTGAGGAAGCGATGGATGGTGGTCTTGGAACCGGTATTGCCGAGCGCGATTCGCAGGGCGTCAACCGATGGATGCGTACCTTGGGCGCGCAACGCGTCGCGAGCCCGCTGAACCTCACCCTTGCTCAAGCCTCCACGTGCCATGTCCGGTCTCGTTGTATTTCGTAACATATTACATACCATGTAATTACGTAATACACAATCGAGCTTTCGGCACGCGATCTAGCGTCCATTGCACACGGGATAATAAAGGTTTATCCCGCCTAGCGTCGGAACTCGGCGCTCCGACCCTGTCGAACGGTACGAAACCCGCAAGTCGTCAGTATCAGGCAACGACCATGGCGTGCATGAACGCCCTGCGTGAAATGGTTGACACCCACTATTACAGATAGTGTAATAGCGCCATTCTAGACACGCAGCCCGGCCCCAGACATGGATGTCGAGTTTGAAGATCCCTCGCTCTCACGACTGGAAACCGACGCCAGGTTCACCGCCGGATTTGAACCGGGCGTGGTCAAGGCCTTCCGCAAGCGCATTCAGGTCATCCGTGCGGCACCCGATGAACGAACCTTCTACGCCATGAAGTCTCTGCACTTCGAAAAGCTCAAGGCGGATCGCGTGGGACAAAACTCGATGCGGCTCAACGATCAATGGCGCCTGATCCTCAAGCTCCGGACCGAGGCGTCCGGCAAGACCGTCGTGATCGTGTCGATCACGGATTACCACTGACCCACGTCGAGGCCATCTGCATGAACACCGTCGCCGAAACGTTCCCGCCGGGCGAATTCCTCAAGGACGAGCTTGAAGCACGCGGCTGGTCGCAGACCGAGCTGGCCGAGATCATGGGCCGCCCGGTGCGGCTCATCAACGAGATCATCGCCGGCAAGAAGGGCATCACCCCCGAGACCGCAGTCCAGCTGGGCGATTCGCTCGGCACGGGGGCCGAGCTCTGGATGAACCTCGAGAGTCAGTACCAACTTTCCCGCGTGCGCACCCCTGACGGCCTCGTCGCACGCCGCGCGCGCCTCTACGAGCGGTTTCCGGTGCGCGAGATGATCCGCCGGGGCTGGATCGAGGCCTCGAACAGTATTGAGGTCCTCGAGCAGCAGTTCCTCGACTTCTACGGGCTCAAGGGGCTGTCGGAAGAGTCGGTGTTTTGCCACGCCGCCAAGAAGGCGAACGCGGAGGCACCGCCGACTCCCCGCCAGGTGGCGTGGCTGCACCGTGCCCGGCAGTTAGCCGCTGCATCGGTGGTGCACGGCTACACCGCCGAGCGGCTGCGGCAGGCACTGCCGCGACTGTCGGCACTGCTGTCCGCGCCCGAGGAGACACGCCAGGTGCCGCGCATCTTGACCGAGTCGGGCGTCCGTTTCGTCGTGGTCGAAGCGATCCCCGGTTCCAAGATCGATGGCGGGTGCTTCTGGCTGAGCCCGAGTCAGCCGGTGGTCGCGCTGTCGCTGCGCCTGGACCGGATCGATAACTTCTGGTTCGTGCTTAGGCACGAGCTCGAGCATGTGCTCTGCGGGCATGGGCGTGAACAGGGATTCATTCTCGACCAGGACCTCGACGATTCGTCCACCGTGACCGCCAACGAGGAAGAAGTGGTGGCGAACCGCGAAGCCGAGGAATTCTGCGTGTCCGACGCGGAGATGGCGGGTTTTTTGGCACGCGTGGGTCCCTTCGTCGCGGAAGAGCGCGTGTTGCTGTTCGCACAGCGCATCAATGTGCACCCCGGCATTGTCGTCGGTCAGCTGCAGCGGCGCCTTGGCCGCTATGACCTGTTCCGCAAGCACCAAGTCAAAGTCCGCTCCTTTGTGTCGGCGAGTGCGCTGACCGACGGTTGGGGCGTTGTCCACACCGCATAAGAGGATTCGCCATGTCTGGTTATTCCAACTCAGTCAAGGACTACGTCGAGCGCTATCGCCAGGAAGTGGGTGATGAAGGGCTGCTCGACACCCACGCGGTGGCCGAATGGGCCTATCGCAACGGCCTGCACAAGCCGAACCTGCGAACGGTGGTCGATATCATCGCGGCCGATATAGCGCAGGTCTTTCGCGAGGAATATCGCGTCGACCGGCTCGGGCGGCGTTATCGCGCCAAGCACGCCACTACCCAGAAGCAGGGCAACACCACGCTGTCGCTGTGGGGCGACATCGATGACCCGAACGCGCCGCATTCCCACTTCGTGAAGTCCTTTGCCCAGCGCAGAAACCAGGTAGTGAATGACTGCGTGCAGCTCAAGACCGATGTCGACGTGTACAACGACAAGCGTCAGCCGTCGCAGCCAATTCTGATGCCGCTCGATTTCACGCTCGACGTCATCGAGCTGCAGCAGCGCGTACAGAAAGCGGCGTGACGGCTGCAGGACCATGGCGACGACGGGGATGGCCTGGGGCTCGGTTGCCGACTGGATGTCAGGGATCGGCTCCTTGGCGGCGGCCATCGTCGCGTTGCTGCTTGCCCGCAAATCGGAACGACTCCGCATCCGCGGATCGGTGGGAATTTCCACCCTCATCGGAGAGACCCAAGGTCCGCGTGAGGTCATTTGCCTGCACGCCACGAACGTCGGCTTTCGGACTGCAACGTTCAATGAGATCAGCATCCGTGTGGGGCATTTTCGGCGGCGCACCTATCAGGTTGTCATCATGCCCGACGCGTTCCCGACGCCGATTCCCAAGGTGCTGAAGGACGGCGAAAGCTGTCAGTGGCATCTGCCGCTGGAAATCGCACAAACCTGGATGCGTGAGCGAGCCGGAGGCGCTGTCGTGAGATCGCGTCGCGACGTCTGGAGTCTTCGGGTCGTGTTGCACACCACCCACGGGCAGGCCGTGAAACTGACCCCGCAAGCCTCGTTCAGGACGGCGCTACAGCGCGCATTCGAAGATCGCGATGGCTGATGTCCACCATGCGTAGCGCCGTCGAGGCGAAACGTCCCGCAATTCCTTGCATGTTCGCCCAGATGCGGACGATATGTGGGCATCTTCAAAGGACCGGACGCATTCGACCGGCTACTGATGCGCTCGCCTCGCCGGCACCTCCGTCGGGAAGGCGACAGCCTCCGAGCATGTCGTCGCGACGCCAGGCAGTCTCTCGTGTTCGGCAATAGGGCGGGACTGCTCTTACCTGAGCCCGACGAGCTCGAATCGCTCAGCCGCGAATTGTTGGAGGTGATGTTCAAATCACCGTTGCCTGCGCAGCGCTTCGGCCGCTCAGGTCAAGCTCAACACGGCATCGACGTCATCCTGCGTGCGGGCGATGGCCGCTGGATTGCCGCGCAATGCAAGCGTTACCTCACGAAGAAATTGACCGCGAAGGATTTCGCGAAGGAAGTGGAAGCCGCGCACGAGATTGATCCACCGCTGCAAGCGCTCATCTTCGTTACCACCCTCCGCCGCGACGGGAAGCTGATTGCTACCGCCAACCAGGCGAAGCTCCACGGGCAGAACAGCGTTCAAATCTGGTTCGAAGAGGATCTAAAAGAGTATCTGGAGCAGCACGGCTTCGGCCATCGGTTCTTCGACTCTGTGCCGACCAAAGTCGTCCGCGCGATCCTTGAGCATAGGACCGGAGAATCCTCGCCGATCGGCGCTTCTGCGGCGTCGCCGACGTCCGCTCCACGATCTGCACTGGCGAAGGAGGGCTATGGGCTTCTGGATGGGGGCCGACCTCACAGTGCTCTGGCACTTCTGGACCGCTCCAGTGTGCTTGACGGAGACGAAAGTGAGATCGCGCTACTGCGCGCCAGGGCATTGTTTGCCGCAGGAGATTTTGCCGGCAGTACCGCAGTCGCGGAACAGACGCCCGATCCGGCTGCAGATCTCCTAGCTGTTTCCGGAATCGCGGCCGCGCGACTCGGTGACCACCGACGTTCCTCGCAACTGCTCGCAAAGGCAACCGCTGCGGCCGATTCCAATTCACGCGGATACGTTACTGCCATCAACGTGCTGGTTTCGGCAACGGCCGATGCTTCCCTCAGCTACGAAGAATTATTGGATCGGGTTCCGGATTCGCTCCGAACGTTGCCGGATGTTGCTCGAGTCCTGGGCGACGTCGCGATGGAGCGCGAGCGATATGCCGAGGCGGTCGATTGGTTCGAGCGGAGTGCGGCGGGTGCCGCGCCCAACTCCAGCATGCGCACCCTCTCGATTGGCACAGCCCGCATAGCGCTGGCTGTTCAGCAGTTGCCTGGCAACTGGCGCAATGGACGTGACGACTTTGATCGTGCGGTCGCAGAGCGCGGGCGTGCTGAACTCGAGTATCTGCGCCTGTCGGCGAACTCGATGGAAAGCGTGCCCGCGCGGCAGGCCTTACTTAGCAATCTTGCTATCGCGAACAGCATTCTCGGCCATGTGGACGAGTGCATGCTGCGCGCACGGGAGGCCATTGAGGTCGACGCGGCGGACATCGAGATGTGGCAACGCTGGCTACGCCTCGTCCTGCGTCATGACGTTCCAGTGGAAATGGGCGCGATTGAGCGCGAAGCACCCGCAGATCCCGAAATCGGGCTACTAGTGGGGCTACTCCAGCTGCGTGCGGAGTGTCCCGACGATGCGCGAACGTGGTTTGAGTCGGTCCTCACGAATCCACTTGCGCTCGACGCCCAGCGCGACCGGGCGCGCTACGGGTTGCTTCGCCTCGATCATCCGGGCGAACTCCCAGAAGCGGTGCTTGAGTCAGTGCTCGCCGATCTGGGTACTGCGACGTCCATGGCGACCCAATTCCTCATCGAGCACCTGCGCGATCCCAACTTGCACGAGCGTGCTTCTGCGATAGCACGTCAGGTGGCCGAGGCGGCGGACCTCCATCTGGAGTGCGAGGAAAAGGCAACCATCGCCGCTCTATTGCGCGACCAGCGGCACGGACTTGAAGCCGCCGCGCTGCTGCCGTCGCTCCGTACTGCCGCGCAGCTGGACGGACGCGTCAATCCGGGTGTTGCGGATGTCTTGATTGACGTGCTGCTGGCAAATCGTCGCCTGGTCGAGGCGGATGCGTGCTCACTCTCGTGGCTTCAGAAGCAACCCAATGAAATCGGTGCGTTGGCCAACCGATCGGCCGTGCTGCACGCGCGCGGTCAACTCGACGAAGCTTGGCAGCTGCAAGCTTCGGCTGTGGAAGCAGGGCTGGCAGTCAAGTCGGTCTGGCTGCTGGAACAGTTCGCGCAGTTGTCCCACGCGCTGTGCCGACTCAGGCAGGCGCGCCGGCTCGTTGCCAAGCAAGCACTGCCGACACCCAGAACCCCATCGAGCTTCCGCGGCTTGGTCGCCGCGCTCACTCGGCTTCGGGATACTCGAGTTGACGAGGTGATCGCCGCCGGCGCCACCCAGTCGATGATCGATGCCGGCACCAGCGGCGCCATGGTGCACCTGGCCATTCGTCAGCGCCAGCAAACGCCCACCATCAAGGTCGATACGGCGGTCCGCCTGAAGGATATCCGCACGGGTGACGAGCGATTTCTTTGGCTGGGGGGCACTGGTGCGGGCCTGCACGGTGCAGCCGGAGTAGCGTTCGATGAGCCCTGGTTCGCCCCAGCTCGGGGTAAATCGATCGGTGACCTCGTGACCTTCGAGCAAGGGCCGTTTGCAGGTCAAACCTACACGGTGCATGCGATACGCCAACCGCAGCAGTTGCTTTTCGAGCAAGCAGCAGCGGTCGGCATTGTTGCTGGACTGAATGAGGGTGGACTCGAGTCAATATCTCATTCGAATCCAGATGAGGCGGTCGAGTCGTTACGCAGGAAGCTCGAGGAGAAGGGAGAACATACGCAGAGGCGGCTCGCGTTCGCGCAATCGCTGGGCCTTCCCGCCACCGCCGCGGCAGAAATGTTCGGCGTCTCGCCTCGCGAATTCCTGCAGCGAAGTCGCGACTGGAAGCCTGTGAGTGGGCAAGGTACGTTCGAAGATGTACAGGCCGATGAAGCTGCGCTTTTTGCCGCTGATCGGCATGTCCTAGATCCCGTCACGCTGCTGCTGCTCGTTACCCTCGAAGCCGAAGCACTAGCCGGCGCGCTTCCAGCACGGTTTGTAATTACGCCACAAACGAAAGCCACGCTCCAGCAGTGGTACTTGCAGGAACGCGAGTCAGCGAGGGCGCGCGCGCTCGCGTATCTCGGCCCGAAAGGCAATTTGCAGTTTCGTGAATACGGGATAGCTGATCGGAAGAGTCAGTGGCACTTCTGGCGTCGCGTCCGGGATTTCGTTTCAAACTCGTGCGAAGTGATCGAGGCCGCGGACGACGAACTCGGCGCACGCGGCGCGCCGCTGGAAGACATTGTCGACGCCGGGACGCTAAGTTCGATCGCGCTGTGCGGGCAGCACGGATGGGCACTGGTGGCGGAGGAAGCCGGCACGCGAGGAACCGCTCGACTACTCGGAGCCGACCGAACCACCCCGTTGCAGCGCTTGATTGCCCTTGCTGGTGAACAGCGGGTGGTGCGTCGCGAACTCTGCGTGGAGTGGCTTGCCGGCCTCATCGAGCGAGGGTGGTCCTTCGTCGTGTTGCCCTTCTGGGTATTCGTGGAAGCGGCAGGAATGTCGACACCACGACGGAAACCGATGATTGAGGCATTGCTCCAAGGCATCAAGACCGCCGACCCGAGGAAGGCCGCCATCGCGATTTTGGGTTTTCTGGTCACCATGGAGCGACTGCGGGTTGAGCGCAATGAGACCTCTGTAGACTCGAAATGGCTCTGGGCCACCGCATTTCGTAGCTTGCCTCCGAGCGACCCTGCTTTCCATTCTGCATTGCGGCGCTTGAGCAACAAGCTGGCGCCAGGTCGCCCGTACAGGGCGCTTCGTCATGCGTTCTCGGACTGGACCAAGCGGGCGACTGCGCTTGCGAAGCTTCAAGCTGCAAGTTCACAGAAGTCTCCCGAGGCTTCTAGGGGCCAGCCGGTTGACGCGACGGTGATGCCGAAGGTCGACCCTGAAGATGCGGCGTGACGCTCCTTGGTGGACGCTGGCGAACGCCCGCCCGGCACTCTCGCCTTGGACATGAGTGTTCCTCGCGGCGATCCTGCTCAGGGATTGGCCGTGGCCAATCCAGAGCTCCACGGCTTCAATCCCACATCAGAATCCGGTTTTTGACTCACTCCGTTGGCTCTAACGGGAAAGCCGATTTAACTCTGGGATCCGGATACCCGTTCTTTTCAAGATCTCCACTCGGCGGCTCGCTATTGCCAACCAACACGCGCAACTCGGCCCTTAAATCTACGCCTCTGGGGGAAGAAGACCGATCACCCGAAGCAACATGCGCCCCAGGGGCGTCGTGCCGGGAGACGTGTAGGCGAAGTTTCGCGACGACGAATCCATTTCAGGCTGCTTGTTGCGATCGAGTTTCAGTGATCGCTTGAGTAATCCAAGCGCCGCGAGGTGGTTGAGATAACTCTCCTGCAGCGTCTGCCGGTCAGCTTCTTCCTGAGGTCCCGACAGGGTTGCGCGTGCGGGTCGTAAGGTAGCTTCGTGAACGGCACGAAACGTGTCGGTCGAACCCGTGTACGCCCCGACGTACGATCGAAGCCAAATGACTTCGGTGTCGTTGATCTCTCCCAGGATGCGGAGCAAATGTCGATGATCGTTCTCGCCTTGCTCTTCCGACGTCAGGCTATGTGCAACCAGTGATGCCAGGTATTCCCTTCGATCGTCGGTCGTTGAGCGCGCTGCCTGCCGCAGCGCCTCTTCGAGCAACTCCGTAAAGCCTTCGTCGGAAAATCGATTCGAGAAGGCTTCGCGCTCCAGCCCATTGATGCGGAGCTCAAGGCGGGCTGCAAACTTCGCAATGCGCTCAATCCGCTGGTTGGGGATGACGACTCCCGCCAACTCGGCGAGCAAGGAACCGGCAAACGGAACCGCACCGACCATGGCGCGCACGCCGAGGACTACGTAGTCGTTCGCAGCGTTCCGGATTTCTGCGGGAAGTTGCTCGGCGTCGCTCATTTTTGCACTCTCTAGAATTGGTGATTCTCGCGCAATTCCAGAACGAACCCACTCTCGGGCCACCCAGCCCGAGCTAGACCTTTGAATCGCTGGCAAGGGCGAGGCGAGCCAGGCCTCTGGGTCGATGCACCGTGCGGCCTCTCGTACCTGCGTCGTCGCCCTGTCCGGAAAGACCAGTATGGGATACGGGCCTGCGCGCGAAAAGCGCTTCAGGCCTTGTACGATCCGTAGTGAAGTCTCGTGCGGGCATGGGCACAGGTGGGTCAGCCGGTGCAGCGCAATGGAGCGATGAAGGGGTCGCAGCGACAGTGCAGTTGGATCGGCCGATAACGCGCCGACGTGGAGTTCGGGACCGGCCGCAGGTTCAATGGATGCCCCATAAGCTCGATCAGTACCTCGACGCTGCCACCCGCCCCAAGACCCGGAGCGGCTACGCGTCCGCGCTTCGGCATTTTGAAGTCGACTGGGGTGGACTATTGCCCGCGTCGGCGGAAAGGGTTGCGAGGTATCTCGCCGACCATGCAGAGCAGTTTGCCGCCAACACGCTCCGGCAGCGCCTGGCCGCGCTGTCGAATTGGCACACCGCACACGGGTTTGCCGACCCCACTCGCCAGCCCATAGTGAAGCAGGCGCTGCGCGGCATTCGGGTTCTTCATGCGCGACCGGAACGACGCGCGACGCCACTTCAACTGGAAGATCTGGGTCGGATCGCCGATTGGCTGGATCACGCATCGCAACTGGCGAAGGACCGGGGAGATCACACCGAGCTGCTGCGCCATCGCCGCGACCGTGCGCTGATCCTGCTCGGCTTCTGGCGCGGCTTTCGGAGCGATGAGCTCGTGAGCCTGCAAGTCGATCAGCTCACCTTCGAAGCAAATGGTCTGCGCTGCTTCCTCAAACGCACCAAGACGGACGAAGGCGCGACCTTCACGGTGCCCGCGCTCACCCGGTGGTGTCCCGTTGACGCTACACGCCACTGGATCGACGTGGCGAGCCTGTCCGGCGCCACCGGTGCCTTGTTCCGCAAGGTGAGCGCGTCCGGTCAGTTGGCGACCAAGCCGCTCCACCCCAACAGCATCATTCCTCTCCTTCGGCGCGCGATGGTCCAGACGGGACTTCCGGCCGAGACGTACACCAGTCACTCGCTGCGGCGGGGCTTTGCCAATTGGGCAACGCGCAACGGGTGGGATCTCAAGTCCTTGATGGCCTACGTGGGCTGGCGGGACGCACAGTCCGCCATGCGCTACATCGATGCTGCGCACCGGTTTGCGCTGAGCGGTGCCGATCCGGCGCCGCCACAGCTCGCTCTGGCGGCGCCGGACGCCGCGCCAATCGAACGCGTCCGGCTCGAACTCAGGATGACGCTCGAGCGTGCGCGTCCAGGCGTGCGCGGGCTCAAGCAGGCTCAGACGGCGATCGTGCAGAACTACCTCTCAGCGTATGCCGCACAGCGGCTGGACGCGAAAGGAACGCGTTACCGACTCGAAATGTCGGCCGACGATCTGGAGCGCGAAGAGGAGATCGCGACGCTTCTGCAGTGCATTCATCGTGTCGCAATGGATCACGAATGCTCCGTCGAAGCGCATGTCACCGACAAAGTTACCGGTCGTCGCTGGGACTAGGCCATGGCGCGCGTCTCGTATGTGACCAAGCCCACGGCGCAGGAACAGCGCGACGAACCGCGTCACCGCGACTCTACCGAATCCAATTATCCGCGCCTGTCCGCCACGCCCACCAGCGCAGATTTGCGTGAGTACTTTGTCCCGACGGTCGAAGAGGTCGCGCTATCCAGAGAGGTGGCAAAAAGCTCGAACAACCCGATGGCGCACGTGCTGTTTCTGCTGCATCTAAAGTCGTTCGCGACGCTCGGTTACTTCCTCACGGTCACCAAGATCCCCAAGCCAATTCGAACGACAATCTGCCGGGCAGTGAAGTCCCGCGCGCTGCGCGCCAGCGACCTCACCAGCTACGCCAACTCGAAGCTCGAAGCGACGCACCTCCGCCGCATTCGTGAGCTCACGAACGTCCAGGTACTTGACGCCCAAGGCCGGGCCTGGCTGCGATCCTTCGCGGAGGCAACCGCGACCACCAAGCACTACGTCGGCGACATCCTGAGCGTATTGGTCGAAGAGCTGGTCCGCAGACGCTACGAACTGCCTGCGCTGCGGACACTCCAGGATATCGTCGCGGGGGCGCGGGAAAGCGTCTACAACACCTACTACGCGAACATCAGCGGGGCGCTCACACCCGAGACGCGTGCCTTGGTCGACGCCTTGTTCACTTCGCCAGCGGGCCCGACATTCAGCGGGTGGCAGATTCTCAAACGAGAACCGCGAAAACCGACGCACAAGGAAATCCGTTCCTATCTCGCCCACATCGAGCGGCTCAAGGGGCTCGTCGACAAGCTGCCGCCGGTGGACCTGCCGCCACGCAAGCTTGAGGACTTTCGCGACCAGGCGCGAGCCTCCGACGCGACCGAGATGGCGAAGTTCAAGGCGGACAAGCGGTACGCGCTCGCTGTCGTGTTCATCCGGCACCAGTACTCCAAGGTGCTTGACGATTCGGCGGATCTGTTCACCCGCATGGTCAGCAAGGTCAGGAACAAGGCTGAGCGCGCCCGCCTGGACTATCAGATTCAGCAACGCGAACGCACGGAAGCGCTCGTCCGCCAGCTCGATGCGATGCTTGAAGCATTCGACACGCCGGGCTCAAGCAAGGCTCGCCTTGAGGCGATAGCGAAGTCGCTCAAGGACGAGGTCGCTGTCCTGCGCACTCGTTGCCGGGAGTTCCTGTCGCTCTCGGGTCCCAACTATCAGCCCTTCGTGCTCCATCCGTACGCGGGTGCGCGGCCGCTGCTCCTGGATTGTCTCGAGCTTATGGGACTCAAGTCCTCCAGCGACGACTTGACCACCGAGCGCATGATCGACGTGGTGCTCAAGCATCGCAACGTGCGCGGAAGGGGCGCGATGGACCCGCAGATCCTCGGACTCGACATCGCCACGGATCTGGATTGGTTGTCTACGACCTGGCGCTCGTTCGTGATCGTCAAGAAGAAGGGCGAGCCCCCGAAGATTCATCGCACTTACTTCGAACTGGCGGTAATAACGACGGTGGAAGAGGAAGTGCGAGCAGGGGACCTCCATATCCCTGATGGCGATCGCTACGACGACTACCGCGAGGAGTTGGTCGACAACGATGTCCTGGATGAGGAGCTAACAACGTACGGAGAGAAGGCTGGCATCAGCTGTGACCCGGACGAGTACGTCGCCGCGCTCCAAGGGCGACTCAGCGATTCAATGCAGCTACTCGACAAGGAGTTGCCCGGGAATCCGGATGCTTCGATCGTCAACGGCCGCCTGAAACTGACGAGAGCGGACGCACCTGTAAAGGATCCGGGGATCCAGGAGTTGGACAACCTCATCCGGGAGCGGATGCCAGAAGTTGCCATCACAGATGTGCTTATCGACTGCACGCGTCTATTGAACCTGTCGCGGTTCTTTCGGCACGTCGGCGGTCAGGCGACCCGGCTTGAAGACATCGAGTACCGGATCGTGACCACGCTGCTGTGCTACGGGTGCTTCATTGGGGCCAGGCAGACCGAGCGCGCCGTTCGCGGTCTTTCGCGGAAACAGCCCGCTTGGCTCAACGTCAAATACGTCAATGAGAAATCGCTGCAGCGCGCGAGCGAGGCGGCCATGAACAAGTACATCGAATATGAGTTGACCACTTACTGGGGCTCGATCAAGTCCGCGGCCGCCGATGGAACCAAGTGGGCGCTCTACGAGGAAAATCTGATCTCGACCTACCACATCCGCCACGGCGGGTACGGTGGCCTGGTCTACTGCCATGTCTCTGGCAACTACATGGCGATCATCACTCACTTCACACCCTGTGGCGTGCACGAGGGTAACTACATACTCGACGTCCTCGAGAACGCCTCGAGGGTCCAGCCCACCGAATTGCACGGCGACACGAACTCTCAGAGCTATACGATTTTCGGTCTAGCCCCTGTTCTGGGCTTTGAACTGATGCCACGCATTCGCAGCGTAAATGACTGTCGATTGTTTCGAGCAGATGCGAAAGCGAAGTATCCCCACATCAAGGAAATCGTCGAAAAGGATCCGATCGACTGGCAACTGATCAAGACGCATTATCGGGACATTTTGCGCGTGGCGGTGTCGATCAAGCTCGGCAAGATGACACCGTCAACCGTGCTGCGCAGGCTCGGCACCCATAGTCGGAAGAACAAGCTGTACTTCGCGCTGCGCGAACTCGGCCGTGTCCATCGGACGATGTTTCTTTGCAGGTACATTGGCAGCCTCAGCCTGCGCCAGCAGATCCATGCGGCCTGCAACAAGACTGAGGCTTTCCATGAGTTCGCCAAGAAGCTCGCGTTCGGGAACGGCGGCGTGATCGCTGACAACCTCCGACACGAGCAGGTCAAGGTCATTCGCTATAACAAGTTGGTGGCCAACATGGTGATTCTGCATAACGTCGAGCACATGAGTCGCGTCCTGGAAGCGCTGAGGAAAGAGGGGCGAGAGATCGACGAAAAGCACCTGGCCGGTCTGGCACCGTACCGCTTCGAACACCTCAACTTGCTGGGGGCGTATGACGTCGACATGGGGCGGCCCGTGGAAACGTTCGACTCAGGTCGGGTAATCCTTCCCAAGCCGCAAAAGGCGAGTTGATCCACAGCGTCAGGTCGCCGGACCGTACCACGCTGAAGCCAGCCCAATTGACCATCCAATCAATCACCTAGCTATCGAAAGTCCGAAAATTGAGCCATTGCCGGCCAACCCTCATCAGGGGCTGCGTCGGTTGGGCACTAGGGAGACCCGACTACGGGCATATGGGAATGTTGCCGCAACTGCGACCCACACCTTGTTGCGCCCAACACGACCGCCGAAAACCTCGGATACCGACGCGGTTCAGCCACCTGCGCAAGTGCGCATAATACATATTATGTAACTTTGGGCTGCGCATGGGGGAAACTTCCTGTTAGGTCAAGGCGTTACGGGCGGTTTTTGGGTTGCTGTTTATTGCGAAACCACGCCTAACCGGCGGCGCGGTCTCATCGTGGCGAACGGTCGAGGGTTCGGCATGGCGGGCCGCCGTAGCGTTCATGACGTCGTGAACGGTGTGGCAGCGCGTGACGACGCTGGCAATGACCCTTTGTGTGCAAGGGTCATAACGGCGGAATCGCGGCAGGCGGCCGACAAGGCGGCGGTGCTGGCGCGATACGGGGCGTGGCTGCGGCAGGGTCGGCTGGCCAGCTCCACGGCGCGCACCTACGGCGCGGTAGCGGCGCGGTGGCTGGCGGCCGGCGGCGAGGCCGGGCACGTCGATGCGGTGGTGCTGCAGGGCTTCCTGGCGCGACGGCGCCGCACGCTGGGGGCGGCTGCCATGGTGCTCGAGGTCTGCGCCCTGCGGCACTTCTATGGGGTGATGTATCTGCTGGGGGTGGCAGGCTCGGATCTCGGGCACCACCTGCCCCGCATGCGGCGGCCGCCGGTTCGGCTGGTGCGGACGCTGAGCGATGAGCAGCTCGGGCGCATCCTGGCGCAGCCGGATCTGGCGACGTCGCGCGGGTGGCGCGATCACCTGGTGCTGCGGCTGCTGTACGAAACCGGGCTGCGGTCGGGTGAGCTGTGCCGGCTCGGGCTTGATGATGTGCTGCCCGAGGGGTGGCTTTATGTGCAGCCGGGAAAGACCAGGCGCGCGCGGTATGTGCCGCTCGCCTCGAGTACCGAGGCAGTGATCGGCGAATGGGTGGCGCGCTGGCGCCGCGGTTTGTGCGGGCGCCGGCGTGGCGAGCTGTTGGTGTCGAGCCGCGGGGGTGCGCTCACGCCTTATGCGGTGTGGGAGCTGGTGCAGCGGCACGTACGCAGCGCTTGCGCCCTGCCCGGCGGCTTTCGCCTGGTGCGCGCCACGCACCGGCGCACGCCTTGGTCGGGGCTCTACCCTCACCTGCTGCGCGCGAGTTTCGCCACCGCGCTGCTCGAGCGTGGCGCGCCGCTCACGGCGATCGGGCAATTGCTCGGGCACGAGCGACTCGAGTCGACGGCGCGTTATGCGGCCGTCGATCTCGCCGGCCTGCGCCGTGCGATCGCGCTTCTGCCGAAGCGTGGCGGGGTGTGAGGTCATGCGGTGAGGTAGGCCTCGAAAATCGCCGCAGCTTCCTGGCCATAGGTGGGCTCGGTGCCGGCGAGTTTTTCGTTCAGGTGCCGCAGCGCCGAGGTGGTCGCGGCCTCATAGGCCTCGGGATTTTTGGTGTAGTCGTCCATCCATTTGTTGAATGCGGCGGCGGCTTGCTCAGTGGTGATCTGCATGTTGTGCTCCGGTGGTCGCTGCTGTGAATTCACCCGCGCACCTCATGCGCAGGCACGTCGGGCATTCCCTGGCCCCATAGGTCGAGCAGGTGGCGGATCTCGCGCACGCTTTCCTCGCGGCTCGCGCTGCTCACGTAACTGGCGCGGCCATCGGTGAACACGAGCAAGGTAAATGCAATGCGCTTGCCGGCAGTGCGCTCGATGTCGTCGTCGAGGCGGTTGGCAATATCCTGCAGCCCCACGCTCAGATTGATGGCTTCCTGCGAAGGGTTCACGCCTTTGCGCGCCGACGGTCACGCGCGGCCTTGGCGCGGCGTTGCTTGCGGTTCGCTGGCGGCGCGTCGTATAGCTTCGGCTGTTGCGCAAAACCTGAGTGCTTTGCTGCCGTCAGCTCTGCGAGCTCTTGGTGTTTAATAGCTTCAAGCGAGCCGGCAACGAGTGCCTCACTGATGAGTTGCATGGTGTGCTCCGGTGGGTTTGTGCGTGGGTGCGTCGGGGTAGCGGGCGAAGCGGCGCATGAGCTCGACGTAGGTGGCGCGTGTGCGGATCTCGGTCGATGAGGTGAGGCCGAGGGCTGCGAGATTCAGGCGGTAGGCTTCCTCGCTCAGCCCCTTCACTTTCAACGCATACACGTGCACGCGGCGGATCACCTGGGGCGTGAGGCGCCAGCGGCGCCGCGCGGTGAGGTCGATGCCGCAGCAGTAGGTGGCGCTGGTGTTGCACTCGCAGCGCGGGCAGGTGCGGCGTGCGCGGGTGGCGGTGCGGGCGGTCATGCTTTGAGTTTCCACACGGTGCGGCCGCGGCGCTCGTCGGTCGTCACCTCGCAGCGCGCAAGGTTGGCCTTGATGGCTTGCTGCCACGCGTTCACCGGCAGATTCGTGCCGCTGTAGAGCGTGACGCACCCGGAATAACGGCTATCGACAACGTAGCCGCCGGCCTCGAGCACCTTGAGCACTTCGGCTTTCCGGGTGAGCGGCGGATCAAGCATCGCTGTGCTCACTCTCGGCGGTGATGGCGAGGCGCAGGGCGGTGCCGAGGCCGAGGCCGACGAGCAGCAGGGGCAGCCAGTCGGGGGCGTGCAGGCGTGCGAGCACGAACGCGAGCACGCACGCGATGATGGCGATGATCTGCTGGTCGCGGTTGGCGGTGCGCTGCCTGGCGGTGGGGCCCTGCGCTGCGCCCTTGCGCTTGTAGGCCAGGGCGCTCATACCTTGTCGCTCGGCTTGGTCGCGCTTGCGCGCCGGGGCTCAGTCACCTGCCCCACGTCGACTGGCTTGCCGAACTTCGCGCGCCTAACGACTGCGACGATGTTGTCCATCGAGCCGTCCGGCACGAATTCCTCCCATGTGAGCGTTGGCTCTTCGTTCGCCGAGATTTCCAGCGTGATCCGCTTCACCTTGTGGGCGTTGAGGCCGAGCGCATCGCACATTTGCTTGCCGAATTCGTGGGTATTCATGCGGCGAGCGCCTCCTGGCGCGGCATGGGGAGCGCCAGCGTTTGCTGGCCAGGCGCGAGCGAGTAGCGCGCCACGTGGCAGGTGTCGCCGTAGCGGTTTTGCACGGGGATGATTTCGCTGTGCACGTTGTAACCCTGGCGGCGCAGATCCCACACGCGGGCGCCGCAACGGGCGATGCCGAGCTCGTTAAGCGCCTCGAGGCTGGTGATGGGTGCGCGCTCGAGCCGCTCGAGCAGGCGCGCGGTTTGCTTGGCGCTCATGGGCAGATCCTCCCGGCGGCGGCGCACACGAATCGCTCGATGGTGTCGCGCGATTGCGGGGTGTCGCGGCTGCGCAGTGCGAGCCAGGCTTCCTCGGCGGTGGGGCCGTCGGTCGGTTCCTCCCTGAGCTGCTCTAGCTTGTGCAGCGCCACGGTGGCCGCCTCGCTGCCACGATTTGCCCGCGCGAACAATTCGGTGATGAGGTCATCGGTGTCGAGGTCGTGCAGATCGATCTCGACGTCGGCGTAGTCGTTAACCTTCACATGCATGCGCACCGTGCTCATGGCGTCGGCCCCTGCGCGAGCATGGCGTCGAGGCTGGCGTGCTCGGCGATCATGCGCTGGGTGCGGGTGGCGGCGTGGTGGCCGTAGACTTCGTTGGTGGTGGTGACGTGGCTGTGGCGCGCGAAGGCGCTGGCGGCGCGGTCGCCGAGCTTGTCGAGCACGCCGCCGATGCGGCGGTGGCGCAGCAGCTGGAAGTGCACATCGCTGAGGCCGGCGTGCGCGGCGCGCTGGCGCAGCATGGTGTGCACGGTTTGCCGGTGCATGCGGGTGCCGCGCTCGCTGATGAAGAGCGCGCGCTCGCCGGGCCTGGCGATGGCAGCGCGCTCGTGCACCCACTGCGCCAGCCACTGCCCGGTGGTCTCGCTGAATTGCACGGTCTGCGCGCCGGTGCCCTTGCCGGGCACGCGGGCGATGCGCGTGCCCAGGTCGATGCCGAATTCGGGTGGGCGGTTATCGCCGGGCAGCGTGAGGTCGAGCGCGATCGGTTCGGAGATGCGAAGCGCGCAGTCGAGCGAGAGGCGCAGCAGGGCGCGATCGCGCAGTGCACGCCAGCCGGCCGTGGGCTTGATGATCTCGAAGATGCGCGCCAGCTCGCGCAGCTCGGGCGCGGTGACGCGCTTGGCGCGGTAGCGCACGCGCACGTCGGGGCCGAGCTCGGCGCCGAGCGTGCCCTCGCCGATGCAGTAGCGCGCGAACATGCGCAGCACGGTGAGCTTGCGCGCCTGGGTGCGGCGGCTGGCGCCTTCTGAGTCGAGCGCGTCGAGCCAGCGCTCGGCGAGGCGGTCGCACATGAGGCCGGTGATGCCGGCGCCCTGGGCATAGGCGAAGCCGACGAATTGCATGAGGTCGGTGCCGTAGCTTTTAAGGGTGTTCAGCGCGAGGCCGCGGGCGCGGCAGCGCGCGAGGTAATTCTCGGCGGCGAGGTCGATGTCCATGGGCACCACGCGGCGCGTGCCTTCGGGGAGTTTGTGGCGGCGGCGGGTCATGGGGTTGCCGCCGGCTGGTCGGTGGGCGCGCCATTCACGCGCAGCGCAGGGCCGCTCACGTTGATGGTGAGGTCGCGCACCGTTCCATCGAGGTTGCGGAACGCCTCGCGGATCGCACTCACGAGGATGGCGTGCAGCCAGCGACCCACCGCAAGCGTTAGCGTGACAGCGATGGGCAGCGCGATCGCGAAGGCGATGAGGCCGCGCACGGCGGCGTGTTCGTTCAAGGCGCTGCCCTCCCCTGCCCGGCGATGAGCGGGTAGGCCGGCCACCGGCGCGTCAGCAGCACCAGCTCGTGCACGGTGATGCTGGGCGCTTCGGCCTCGGCGCGCGGCTGGCGGCCGAACCAGCGGCGCAGGGCGCGGCCGCGGGGTGAGTTGCTGTGTACGTGGGGTTGCTGTAGTTTCTGTTGCATCGGTTGGCCCTCGCAGTTGACTGATACCGAAGCCCCGGCGTTAGCGCGTCGGGGCTTCCTCGTTTGTGGGAACGCGCAGTAACCCGCGCCCTCGCGCAGTGGCGAGGCCCCTGGCGTGAGGGAGTACGTTTTCGCCATGGGCGCGGGTTGCTGCGCGCTCAGTTGCCACGTGCTCGGCGCTGCCGCCATCGATGTCGAGCCACGCCGGGGATTTGGGGGGAACCATGCGGCGGTGGTGATGGCGGCAGCGCGGAGCACGCGGGCGGGTTCTAGTAAACGTCGACGGTGGCGCGCAGCGGCTCGAGCACGGCGCTGACGTTGGTGAGGGTGACGCGCACGCGCAGCGGGTTGCGCTCGATCGCGACCACCGTGGAGTCGACCACCACGCTGCCGGTGGCCACCTGCACGATGGGCATGGGCGCGAGCAGATCGCCGGCCCGCCCACGCGGCAGGAAACACACGGCCTCAATGCGCTGGCGCGGCAGGATCTTGCCGCCGAAGGTGCAGCGGTAGGGGTAGGTGCGCGCGTTGGCGGTGATGACGGGCAGGCCGTGGTCGTATGCCCCGAGCGGAGCGCTTTCCACGTCCGCCGGCTGCGCCTTGTGCGCGTTGGCGTCGATGAATTCCACGCGGTTCACGGGCGCCGCGTGCGCCTTGCCGATGAATGCGAGCGCCACGGCGGCGATCAGTGCGCAGCCGGCGGCGGCGATGAGCAGCAGCAGCGGGAAAGGATTGCGGCGGGATTTCATGCGTGGGCCTCTGCTGTGCTGTTGCGGGATCGCGCGAGGGATTTGTCGATGCCGTCGAGCTCGCGCTCGCTGACGGCCAGGCACGCGCGGAGCGCATCGCGAACGATGAGGGCGCGCACGCGCTTGTTGGTGATCCGTGACACGTCGACGGGCGCGCGGCGGGGCCCTCGCGCGGTGGGGATGGGAAAGCCCACGGCGATGAAGCGCGTGGCGGTGCTGCACAGCGCATCGATGAGCCGAGTGGCTTCGGCACTGCCCCGCACCGCCGCGAACGCAGGGCCTATCAGGCGGCGCGCCGGGGGCCTCATGCCCTGCCCTCGCGGCGGATCGGCACCACGCCAGGCGCACCGGCCACGGCATGCGCGCGGGTGAGCTGCTCGCGCAGGGTGATGAGCGCGGCATCGAGCTGCGCAGATTGCTCGAGCGCCTGCTCGATGGCGGGCAGATCCTCGCGGGTGATGGCGCCGTCGGCCACGATGGTGGCGATGGCCTGCACCACGTCGGCGGTTTCGCGCATGAGGCTGGCCACCGCGCTCGCATCGAGGGCGGGCGCCTGCCCCGGCACCTCGCACGGCGGCGGCAGCGTGGCGGCCATGAGGCCGAGGCGCTCGGCCAGCTCGCGCTGGGCTTCGCCCAGGAACGGCTCGGGGAGCGCGAGGATCAGCGCCTCTTCGATCTCGACGGGCATGCGCGTTGTGCCGTCGACCATGCGGCGCACGGTTTGGCTGTTGGCGCGAATGGTGTCGTATGCGTTGCCACCGGCCACGTGCTGCGCGAATTCGATGTGGCGCAGGTGCAGCGGGGTGCGCGCGGCATAAAGCTCGAGCACGCGGCCGGCGTAGGTGTTCCAGTCGTCGCCGCTGTGGCGCAGCGCCAGGTGCACGTGGCGGGCGAGCGCGGCGCTGCGAGTGGTGAGGTCAGCCATGCTTCACCACCGTGAAGTCGCGGAAGCTGCGGCGGCCGGCGCGCGCACCGGCCGCCTGCTCGGCTTCACGCGCGCGCTGGCCGATGGCTTCGTCGAGGGTTTCGATGCGGGTGTCGATCTCGCGCAGTTGCGTGCCGTTGTCGCCATGTCGCTGCGCGATGCGCTCGCGCTCCGCGCGCAAGGCACGCACGTTGAGGCGCATCTGCAGCAGCACGGCGCAGCGCTCGGCCAGGCTATCCATTGGCCACCGCCTGCAGCCGCGTCTCGCGCTCCAGCAGCATGCTGGTGAGCAGGTCGCGCACTTCGCCGACTGTGCTGCAGGCGTAGAGCCGGCCGCGCACTTCCTTGATGGCCAGGCATTGTTCGGTGATGGCCAGCGCGGCCACCGCCACGCGCTTGCGCACCAGCGGGTGCACCGGCTGCGGTGGCAGGTGCGCCGGGCGCTCGTGCAGCGTGGGCACGGCGTGCAACTGGGTGGGTTTGGTGTCGCTCATGCGGAGTTGCTCGAGGTGGTCGGATCGGTGGCGAGGCGGCGCAGCGCGCCGGCGTCGAGGCTGGTGAAAGACAAGTGCGGGGTGATCTCATCTTCGAAGGCGAGCAGCACGCGGCCCTTGTAGTGCCCGGCAACCGTCACCTGGCAGGCGGTGTCCTGCATCACGAGCGAGCGCCCGATAGGAAACTCGTCGAGCACCTCGCGCGAGGCCGTCGGGAAGATGTCCAGCAGCACCCGGCTCATGCGTGGCCGGCCTCGAATGAGGCCACCGCTTCACGCGTCGGCGTCGAGTGCGTGGCACCGTTGGCTGCACTCGCGCCTGGCGCGAGCGGCAGCAGCGCGAGGCGGTTGTGGGTCTTGACGATTTCCCGAATGGTGCTGGTGCTCCACACCTCACCGCCGTTGGGCGCCGGGATCTGCGCGCGGCGAACGTCGGCGCTCACATCGCGCAGCGAGTGGGTCGCGCACTGCGACACGATGCGCTCGCGTTGCGCCCACGTGTTCGGCTCGCGGTAGAGCGCATCACCGTGCCGAATGCAGCCGTAGGGCGTGTGCCCGTAGGCGCGGCCGGCTTTTTGCAGCGCGCGGGTGTTGCGCAGCGTGCGCTCGCCGGCCTTGTGGCGCTCATATTCGGCGAACGCGAGGCGCTGAATGGCAAAGAATTGCCCCTCGGCGGTCGAGAGGTCGAGCGACTCGTCGGTGAGGATCACTCGCAGCCCGAGCGCGGGGAATTCCTCGCGCATGCATCGCAAACCGTCGAGCGTGTCGCGGAAGAGGCGATCGAGCGTGGGCGCGATGAGCACGGTGGCCTTGGCGCTGCGCGCCGCGGAAAGCGCGAGCGCCCCGCCCGGCCGCTCGGCCAGCGGCACGCCGCCGCTCACGGCCTTGTCGACGCATTCCTCGATGAGATCGAGCCCGTGCTCGGCAGCAAAGGCGCGCAAGGCGTGTGTGCGCAGGTCGGTGGCGCCCTGCCCCACCGTGCTCACGCGGTCGTAGCTGATGGCGCGCGTGGTCATGCGGCAGCCCTTGGCTGCGCGTATACCCGCTCCATCGAAATCTTCAAGGCTTCGGCAACCAGTCGGCCGTGCACTGGCCGCGGCTGGTCGGTGCCGCTTTCCCAGCGGCACACGGAGGCCCGCTGCACGCCCACCTTGTCAGCCAGCTGTTGCTGGGTCATGCGCTGGGCTTGTCGAGCCTTTCGTATCGGATGAATCACGGTGGGGGGTTCCGTATGTGTACGTCGCTAGTGTACGCACAGCGAAACGCCGAAAGCAAGCCCTACGTAACATCATCGGGTTTCGCAGGGCGCAACATTGGCAACATGCCTGAACAGCCCGCCATCTCCGGCTTCGGACCACGCCTGCGCGCTCGGCGCCTGGCGCGCGGGCTCACCCAGGAGGGCATCGCCCAGGAGCTGGGGGTAACCCGTGCCACGGTGTCGCGGTGGGAAAGCGGGTTAAATGCGCCCGAATTTCAGCTGCTCGAGCCGCTCAGGCGCCTGCTCGACTCATCGCTCGATCACTTGGTCGGTGGCGCCGAGGCGCCGCCGGGCCGAGGCATTAGCGAGGCCCGCCACCCCGTCTATGCGTTGGGGAAATTGGCCGCCAAGGTCGACCCGCTCGATGAGCGACTCATGGCGATCATCACCACGCTATCGCGCCGCAAAAAGGTGGCCCTGGTCACGCTGCTGTCGGCGGATCGGCCAGACCCGCAGCCCGCGGCGGGCGGCATCGAGAACATCCGCGGCTTCACGCCACCGCCAGTGATTTTTTGATTTCCGCCAGGAAGCGCCATGCTCATTGAATGCCCGCAGTGCGAGTCGCCGGTGAGCAGCAGCGCTTCGGCATGCCCGAAGTGTGGGCAGCCGATCGCGAGCGCGCAGGCGCCGCCGGTGTCGCGGCTAAACCAGCCTGCGGGATGCCTTAGGACCACCTTCGCGCTCGCCGGCTTCGCGCTCACGTTCCTGCTGGTGATGACGTACTGCAGCGGCGGATTCAACACATCAGCAAGGCGAGCGAGCGCGCCCGCTTCGAACGCGCAGCTCGGAGCGGCGATGGCCGCCGTGCTCGCCGAGCCTTCGGTGCTCAGCACAAACTGGCTGCCCTCGAGCCTCGAGGTGCGCGTCGCTGACGATGGCACGCTGCGCAACGGCTTCGCCATGTATCTCTGCGGGGTGCTGCGCGACAATGGCGCTGCACACGGTATGTCGGTGTACGTGGTCGACGATAGGCAACGCACGCGCAGGCTGGGGAGCTACGCATGCGACCGCGACACGCGATGAGGTGCTCCGGCTAGAGCCCCGCGCCGGCGGCTTCCTCGGCGGCGCGCATGGCCTGCCGGTGCTGCTGGCGCAGCGGCTCGGTGGTTTGCGCGGAGAGTAGCTGGCGCAGCTGCTGGCGGAAAATCTGCAGCGCGAAAAATGCTTTTTGATTGGCATTGAGCGCCGCTTTGTTGACGCCGAATTTGGCCTGGGTTTGCGTGTCGTCGATGCGCTCGAGCGCGGCGGCGATGAGTGCGTCGCGCTTTTCGGGCGCGTGCGGGCCGTCATAGAGGGCATCGAGCAGCGCGGCGAGGTTCACGGTGTTGGTGGGCATGGCGGTTTCCTAGTTGCGGCGGTGTACGCGCGGGTGCAGCTTGTGGTCACCGAAAATGCCATACCAGCTGTCATCCTCGGCGGCCGATTTCTGCACGTTGTTGGGGTCGATGTTGAAAGGCTCGAGGCCGAGGTAAGCGAAGATCTGCGCCATGGTGGCCACGGGCGCGTCGACCAGCGCATCGTATGAAACATAAGCGATGCGGCTGTCGGCGCCGCGTTGCTGGCGCGCTTCGATGCGGCGCAGCGCCAGGCCGAGCGGCTTGCTTTCGGGGTGCAGCCAGTGCGCCCGCCGCGCGCCTGCGGTTGGCGGCAGGTGGCGCACTTCGGGGTGCATGAGGTTTTCCTGATAGATGCGCTCGAGGCTGGCGACGATTTGCTCGGGGTCGCGCGTCATGCACACGATTTTCGCATCGGGGAACGCGCGCCATAGCGCCTCGGCGTGCTCGAGCCACCCGCGGCTTTTGTCGACCACGGTGGGCTTGTCAGTGAGCGCGCTGTAATACCCCTCGGCGCCGCGTGCGCAAAACTTCGCGAAGGCGGTGCGCATCGCATCGGGCTGCTGGCTTTGCACTTCGGCCAGGGTGAAGTTGCCCATGGCGCCATACCAGTATTCGAGCACCGGGCTGGTGGCGGATGCGTACACGTCGGGGTGCTGGCCGAGCAAGGCCTGCAGCAATTCGCTGCCACTGCGCGGCAGACTGCTGTTGGCGTGCAGGTGTTGCATCAGTGCAGATCCACCCACGCGCCGTTCGCGTAGCCGCGAAACTTGTGCGTGGTCGAGTTGTAGCAAATGACACCGTTCTCTGGGGTTGTCGCGTCGCCCGCGACGGGCTTTAGCCAAATGCCGTTGTCGAGCGCGAAGTATGCCCGGCTTGCAACCGTCGCGGTCTTCGTGTCGCCGAACATGTGCGCGTGGCTGAATCCGCCGTTGTCTAGTAGACGGCCGAATTGCACGCCGTGCTGCGAACTTCCCGATTGTGTTAGCTGGCGACCGCTTTGGGTGTTGTAGCTACCCGACTGAGTGTTGAAATAGCCGTGGGTTTCGTTGTAGTAGCCGGACTGGGTGTGCTTGTACCCGCGCATCATGTTGTAGTAGCCGCTCTGCGTGCTTGGCGCGCCTACTGATCCATACACTTGCATAAAGTTGCTTGTGCCCGACTGCACAGCACCACTAGCCTCGCCTGCGAAAGTGTTAGCGAACACCAGCCTGAGACTGCTCCAATTTGTTAATTCCAGCTTGGTATTCTGCTCAAGCCCCTGATGCACCGACGCGATTTCCAACACCTTCGAGCCGATAGGGCCAGTGCCACCACCGTAGATTCGCTTCGTGACCGGATCAACGCGAAGCGTCGATGACTCCTGCGCGAGAGATTGGAACTCGACGCCATCGTGTACGCGCAGTCGATCAAGGTCGGAGCGGTAGCCAAGCACGCCCATCTCTGGCGTTGCAGGATCGGTGGAGAAGGGCTTTATCCATAGCCCGTTGTCCATTGCAAAGTACGCGCGGCGCGCAACCGTGGCGGTCTTTGTCTGCCCGAACATTGCAACGTAGTCGAACCCGCCGTTGTTTAACGACCTGCCCGATTGAAAGCCGTAGGTACCGGACTGCGTGTTTTGCCGCCCGGACTGGAAATGGCCGTTGCCGCCTTGGCTGTGCTGATTCCCAGACTGGAAATTTCGGTTTCCTGTTTGTGTGCTGTCGGCGCCGTTTTGAAACAGCGCCGAACCCGGCCCCTGCGTTAAGCCAGAACCCGACTGGAAACTTTGCAACGCGCTCACCTGCGTCAGGTAAGCGCCGAACTGGAAAGCGGCGTAGCCAGATTGCGAGCTAAGCGTCGTCGGCGGCGCAGTTGATCCCCAATCAAGGTCGTGCGTTGCGCTGACGTTCCCGTGGCCAGAAAGCCGGAACTTTGAAAAGGTGCCTGCGTATCCGCCGTAGACACCACTCTCGGTCACTTGCAACACTGGCGCGCTGTAGGCCAAGCGTTCGGCGTAGGAAGCCTGCGGTGCATATACGCGAGTCTGCGTCATTAAACCAGTCGTCGGGTCAACGACCCAATGCGGCGACCAGCCCGCGTCACCGTTGGCGGCGCTGATCTTGCGCAAGGCCTGGCCGGCCGTGCCGCCAGTTGGCAGCGTGGCGCTTAGCGGCAGCGTCACCTCGCCAGTCTCGGGGTCGGCTGCCACGCCGTTCACGGTGCGCACGTAGAGGTGCACCACGCTCGCCGGGATCACCGGCGCGAGGTTTGCCAGCTGCAGCGCGCCCACGCCAGCGGGCACGGTGATCGAATACTTGGCGCGGCCGCCGGGGATGTGCTCGTGCACTTCCCAGGTGAGGCCGCCTGGCGAAACGTCGGGGTCGTCGGTGGTGGGCAGCTCGACGGTGAAGCCGCCATCGGACTCGAGCGGCACCGTGATGGTGGTGGGCAGGCCCATGGCGCTGGCGACCACCACCGCGCTCGAAAGCCGGAATTCCACATCGCCCACCGGCACGGTGCCGCTGCCGTCTGCGGCGAAATAGAGCGCCTGAACTTCGCGCAGCGACCAGCTCGCCGGGTGTGGCATTAGTCGCAGTCCCTGGTTAGATTCCAGCCCACCACGATGCCGGTGATGCCGGCGCTGATGAACATGCCGGTGGACGGGTCGCGGCCCTTTTGTATTTGCCAGTCGGCGTATAGGAATTGAAACGCCGTGAGCGCGCTTTTGATCGCGAGCAGCTTAAAGAGGCTCGGGTGCTCGCCGTAAATGGGGTTTGCTTCGCGGCAGCCGCGGTCGAGCCCGTCGACGGTTGAATAAACATCCGCCAGTGTCATCGCCACGCCGAGCCCGAAGGCGGCCTTTTGGGTGTCTGTCCACTCGATGCGCTGGCGTTCCATCACGGGCAGGCCGTGCACGGTTTCGCCGGTGGGGCCGTAGTCGCCGCCCGGCGTGGCGCAGCCCGCGAGCGCGAGCAGCAGCGCCACGATGGCGAGGCGCGCGCCGCTCACCACGTCACCAGGCCGGTGGCGCGGGCGCGCAGCAGGCAGCGCGTGCAGGCGTCGAGGCTCACCACGCATTTATTGAGCTCGCCCGAGATCTCGCCATCCTGCTGCTGCAGGGTGTCGAAGTCGCCATCGGTCCACTGCCATGCGCTGGCGCGCCGATACTTGGCGAAGCATTCCTGCGCGCAGTGCACATTGATCGGGCCGAGATCAAGGGGCGCCGCCACGGGCTTCGGCGACGTTGCGCATGCGCCCAGTGTCAGCGCGGCAAGTAACAGGCAGAGGATTCGCACGGCGCTGTGCTCCAATTTGACCAGGTAGTTTTGCGAGGCGCGCGTCGATCGCTGCAAGTGCGTCGGCGGTGCCGGCGGTGGCTTCCTCGGCGACGGCGGCGAGGTCGACGCGCTTTTGCTTTTCAGCGAAGGCCGCGACGCCCTTGGCGATCTCGGCGTTTTTGGTGTCGGTGCACACCTTTTCGGCCGCGGTCTTGCCGGCCTTGTAGGCGTCGGCGATGAGGTTGGTGCGCCAGGTGTTGAAGCCGAGCACCAGCACCACCAGCAGCGCGAGGCCGCCGAGCACCTTGTAGAGCAGCGGAATGGCCGGGATTTTCATGCTTCGGTGCCCTCGCGCGGCTCGTCGATTTCGATATCCGCGATGGCCACGCTGGCGATGAAATTGTGCAGTCCGCGCACGGCATCGGCGCGGCGCGTGTAGATCTCGCCGTGGCTGCCGCCGATGGCTTCGCCGTTGGTGTCCACCACGGTCCAGTACCACCCCTGCCGCGGGCTGTCCGCGTGCACCTGGCGCACCTTGATCTTGGGCCGGCGTTCGCTCATGCGTGCGTTTCCATCGATTGGCGCATGGCCTCGGCGCGCGCCTGCGCATCGCGCAGCAGGCGGCGGGCCTGCGCGCGCGGGCTGCTGCGGTAACTGTCGATGGCGATGCCGAGGCCGAGCAGCACGCCCGCCGCGATGCAGAGCCAGCCGAGCACCATGGTGGGCGGCATCATGCCGAGGCGCTCCGTATAAGCATGGCGTTTTCGGTGGTGCGCCGGCGCATGTTGCGCTCGATGTCGGTGCCCACCCACAGCCGGATCTGGCGCTGCACCTGGTCGGCGGTGCAGGCGTTGTCGGGCGCCAGGCAATGGTCGCGGATGTGGCGCAGCTCGGTGCGGCGCGAGCCGTTCATCGAGCCGCCGCGCATGTATACGGTGTCGGTGAGCGCGCCTTTCACCTTGGGGTGCGCGTGCTCGAATTCGGCGCCGAAGGATCGGTGCGCGATGCGGTAATACTTCACCAGGCTGTAGCGCTCGAACACGCGCCGCGCCTGCGCATAACTCACGCGGATGTCGCCGAGCTTGCGCTGCATGGCCTTGCAGCGCGCGGGGCCGGTGTGGCCCGCGGCTTCGGCCAGGCGCTGCACCTCGGGGTGCTCGGCCCATTCCTCGAGGATGGTGGCGCGCGTTTGCGTGCCGAGATCCCAGCCGATGCCGATGGTGGGCCCGGAATGCCCGCCCGGGCAGGCGATGCCCTGGTAGCGGCGCGTATAAAGCGCCTCGCTGCCGATCTCGTGCTGCACCAGCAGGTCGATGGCTTCGGGCGCGATGGGCAGCGCGGCGGCGGGCGGCGCAGGCGGCGGCGTGGGCAGCAGCTCGGCCACCTCGCCCACCGCATCTTCGATGTCATGCGCCACCGCAGCGACGGCCGCGCCAATCGGCTCGGCCGCTTCCTGCACCACGCTGACGGTTTCGGCGGCGGCGTCATCGGGCACGTCGTCGGCTTCGTCGAATTCGCAGCCGGCCAGCCCGGCCGCCAGCAACATCGCGAGCAGGCGCAGCATCACGGCGCTCATGCGCCCACCATGGCGCGGAAGGCCGGCAGCCAGATCACGAACACGCGCAGCGCATCGAGCACCAGCGCGCACAGCGGTGGCACGGCTTGTTTCCAGTCGCCCGCGCTGGTGAGTGCGGCCATGATCTTCGCCTCGACGGCATCGCCGATGGGCTTGAACAGCGCGTGCTGCACGATGATGGTGCCGAGCGTGGCCAGGATCATGGCGGCGAGGATCTGCAGCATGGCCCACAGCGCGCCCCAGCCGTCGATGCCGGCGCTCGGGTCGATGCGCGGGATGGCGTAGAACGCCACCGCCATCACCACCAGCACGGCGAGCATCCAGCCCACCAGGCGCAGGCGGATGAGCAGCGAGGCGATCATGCTGCGCCGCGCAGTTTTTGTCGCAGTTGTGGCAGTCATTGGGCGGGGGTCTCCGATGTCATGATGCGCACCACCCAGCTGATGACGCGGCTACCGTCGGGCGAGTGCTCGGGCAGCATTTCCCATGTGATGGTCGCCTCGCTGCTGTCGCTGGTGCAGACGCGCAACGTGGTGTGCCACTCGGTGCCACGGGCGATGTGAGTTTCGAAGGCGTGCTTGACGTGCGCGCGGCGCCGCTCGGGAATGCAGAGCTGCCAGCCGTCATTCGTAAGCTCGTCGCACTGCCCGAAGATGTCGCGAAAGGCCTTGTTGGCCCAGCTCAGCGAGCCGTCGGCATTGAGGAATGCGCGCGCATGGGCGTGGTCGTCGAACAGCAGCTTGAAGCGCCCGCTGGTGCGCCAGTTGTGCTCGTCGGTGACGTCCTGGCGCTTGACCAGCGCCGCGATCGATTCGGGGTTGCGCTGCTCGAAGAGCGCCTCGAGCATCTTGTTTTGCGACTCGAGCGTGTGCGGGATCGAGCCGGGGGCGGTATTGAGCACGGCAGCCTCGATGCGCTTCAGCGTGGCCTTTTGCTCGTTGGCTGCGCGCAGCTTGTCGTTGTGCTCTTCGTTCTTTAGCCGGTGGCGTTCTACCGCCTCGGCGCGGGCCTTGCGCACCTTGGCGATGAAACCCCAGGTGATGCCCACGCCGGTGAGGAAGCCGCCGAGGCGCAGCATCCACCAGTAGCCCTGGTCAACGTGGGGCTTCACCGCGGCGCACGCCACCAACATGCACAGCGCCAGTGCTATCAGCCAAAACCGCACGCTCAGCCACCACCGCCGCCGGAACAGTCGCCGCCGTTGCCACCGTTGCCACCGTTGCCGCCCAGCGATCCACCCCCGCCACCGCCCGCGGCGCCAGGTGCGCCGGGTGCGCCCGGGCAGGTGCCGCCGTTGCCACCGCTGTGGTCGGAGTTGTCGCTGTTGTCGACGCGATTGTCGATGCGGCTGCCGCCGCTGGCCAGGTCGTCGCCGGCGCGGTCACCAACCTGCGCACCGTCGCCGAGCATGTCGCGCCCGGCGTGGGTTTGCGTGCCGCTCACGTAGTCGCCGCCCACTTCGATGCGCGGCCCGGCGGTGGCGAGCGTGCCCGCGGTGCCTAGGCCGGCGATGGCCACGTCGCGGTTGGCGCCCACGCTGGTGCCCACGATGTTGCTGATGGCGCCCCACTGCTGCTCACTGGCGCGCACGCTGTTGTCGCTCTGGCGCACGCTCACCCAGGCGTTGGCGGCCACGCCGGCGATCGGTGCGAGCGCGCCCACCACGCGCGCGAACTGTTCGGCGTTGCTGGCCTTTGCGGGCGGTGGCGCGAGGCCGTTGTTGCGGCGCCCACCACCGCCGGCTTCGGCCAGTGCACGCACGGCAGCGACGTGCTCGACGCAGCGCGAGTCGGTGCACGCCGCCGCCATGGTGCCCCAGGATTGCGCAGCCAGGTCGGCATTGGCTGCCGAGGCCTGCGAGGCGCGCAAGTAATTGGTGTAGTCGGCGTCGGCGCCGCCGGTGGTGGCGCAGCCGGCGAGCGCCAGGCACGCCGCGATGAGTAGTGCAGCGAATGCCCGCATGGTGGTGATCCTCGCGCTGAGTCTGCGCGTGATATACGCCGCGGGCGCACCGCGATGGAACTGCAGCGCGCGGTGCATCTGTCTATTATTCGGCTACACGTGGAACATTTCAGCGGCGTGTCACGCGATCTCGCGCAGGTTCACCGCCACGGTTTGGCGCGATACGCGGTCGTAGCTGCGCACCACCTGGGGATCGAGATGGCGCACCGGCCATTGCAGCCACCGCTCGTTGCTCACGTCGAGGTCGAGCCAGCACGCGCCGGCGCGGGCGTGGCGCGCGAGGCTCTTGGCAAACTGCCCGGCCAGCAGCCCGAAAGACATCGCCACCACCTGCCGCGACGGCCCGCGATCCACCGCGAAGGCGGCGCCGTTGGGCAGGTCGACGTCGGTTTGCGGGTATTCGGTGCTCACGCGCATGCCATACAGCGGCTGCGCCGGCAGATCCATCGAGGCGGCGAACACATACGCCGCACCGAGGTTCGGCGCCACGCCCACGCCGGCAATGTTGGCCGCGAATTCGAGGCGGATATAGCGCACCGTGCCGAACCCGCCGATCAGCGAGCCGCGGCGGCGCGCATCTTCGTCGAGCGGCATGAGCAGCGTCTCGATGAGTGCCGCGGGAGCCGGCGCGTTGCCGGCGTAGATGTCGACGCTGGGGGCGTTGCTGGCGGTGAGGCCGATGGCGGCCACGGGCACGCTCGCGCCGAGGTCGAGCTCCACGCTTTGCACGCCCGCGCCGGTGGCCAGCCAGGGCCTGGCGATGCGCGGGTTGGCAACATTGCTGGCGGGATAGCCCGCCGCGGCGCTGGTGGCCGTAGCCGTGAAGGCGCGCGCGGTGTGCAGCAGCTTGGCGGTCATCGTTTGCGGCCTCCCATGATGGTGCCCCAGCGCGCGGCGCGCGCCTCGATGGCTTGGCCGCGCAGCTCGCGCAGCACGGGCTGTCCGCCTGGCACGCAAGTGCCCAGGATGCGCAGCGCGCGGCCCTCGCGGGTTTTGTTGTCGCGGTGGAACACGCCCACGATTTCGGGGTGGGCGCCGCGGCGCGTTTCCAGCGCCAGCGTGTGGCACTCGATGGCGCGGGTGCGGGCGTGGTCGCCGCCTTCGTCGACGTCGATCTCGAGCGCGGTGGCCTCGGTGCCTTGCGCGGCAAGTTTGGCGAGGGTCTCGGCCACCCACGCGGCGGCCTGGTCGGCGCCATGGTGCAGGTCGGCTCCGTAGAGCGCGTTGCCTACGCGGTCGAATATCGCGATGCGGTGCACGCTCATTACCAAACCCTCAGATATACGGTCCCAGACGTGGAATTGCCCAGCAGCTCGTGGTCATGGTTCGCGCCTATCACGTTTTCCAGCTTGGTCCGCGCCACCGCCGCGTTCACCACACCTACGACCACCACGCGCGCGGTGGTCGAATCGACGTTGCTCAGCGTCGCGAGCACATCGCCGCCGCCGCCCGTGTCGACTGTGAGCAGCGGCACTTTGCCCAGGCTGTGCGTGAAGTTGTAGCCATTCGCGGTGGCCGTCGGCTGCGCGGCGTAGGCCTGAGAGAGTGTGCTCACCGACGTGCGGTTATTGGTGGCCACCGTGTTGTCGTTTATGTCATTGCCCACGCCACCACTGATGGTGCTGTTGGCGATGATGCTGCTCGAGGTGGCCCAGGCGGCGCTCATGTTGCCCCACACGTCGCGGGCCTTGACGCGGTACTGGTAGCTGAAACCGTAGGTGACGGCGCGGTCGTGAAAGTTGGTGGCCACGCCGCGCCAGCACTCCACAAAGCCGCCACCGGCCTCGTTGCGCTCGACCACGTATTCGCGCAGGTTGACGGTGCTCACCGCCGGCCAGCTCACCTGGTTCACCACGCCAGTCGAGCGCTGCAGCGTGCAGCTCGCGACGTTGGCCGGCAGCGTGGTGACGCCGGCCGCGATGAATGTGGTGTCAGTCGCGCCACCGCCGATCGCGGTGGCGTCGAAGGTGTTTTGCACCGCGCCCTGCACGCCGTTGGCGTTCACCGCATACGCGAGCAGCTGGTAAACCTCGCCAGGCCGCAGCCCGCCGATCACGGCGCTGGCGGCGGTGCCGAGCACGGCAGCGCGCTCGAGCTCGATCTCGCCGGTGACGTTGTGCACCGCCGCCATCCATATCTCGGCCCAGTTGACGGCCGGCACCGTGAGCGTGGCGGTAATGCGGGCCACCGCGCTGCCATCGGTGGCGGTGGAAACCGCCGCCGCGGTGATGGCGAGCGCGGTGGGCGCGGCCGGGGCGGTGAACGAATAGTCCGGTGCATATTCGTTTTGCGCGTCGCGCGGCAGCGTGCCGGCGGTGTACGTGTAGACCGCCGCCACGTGCTCGAGGGCCTTGATGTCATGCACCGCCGGGCGCTGGCGTGCCTCGCGTATCTGCCAGTCGCTCGAGGCAAGGCCCACGCCGCCATGGCCCAGGTTCAGCACGTTGCCGATAGCGACGGCGAGCAGCGGCACCTGGGCATCGAGCTCGCGGTTATGTTGGGCGCGGAGCGCGAGATAGCACACCAGGCGATCGGCGGCCTCGTGGTCGCGCAGGTAGGGCACGTCACGCGGCGTCTCGTCGCCGCTGCTGCCGCCGGTCACGGTGCGCGTGAGCGTGTGCTGCATCTTGCCCGGGTCGTCGCCCTGGGGCTTGTAGCGGATGCCGAGCGACGTGGGGGGCTGGTGGCGTGCCACGGTTCTGATCTCGAGATAATCGCCGAGCGATTCGTCGAGCGTGGTGCTCGCGGCCACGGGCTTGTCCTGCACGATGGCATACGCGCCCGCGCCATCGCGGTGCAGCGAACCGCGCGCGATGAACAGCAGATCCTCGAGCACCGCGCGTGCACGCCGGCCCGAGCCGTCGCGGCCGTGCGGCACGTCCACCAGCATGCGGTGGGTGGTGGCGTAGGTCTGCGCTGCGGTGAAGGTAGCGGCGTCGGCGGTGGCGCCCGTGGCCTCGATGACGCGCTTGATCTCATCGCTCACGTTGCGGCTGCGCACGCCGCGCACGTCGGCCTCGAGGGTGTAGCGCTGGCCGCCGAAATCCACCTGCTCGCGCGTGAATCTCAGCAGCAGCAGGCGCGGGCCGGTGGTCACCGCATGGAATTCGGAGATCGACAGATCGGTGGCGATGTTGGTGGCGGCGGTGATGAAATTCGCGCGGTGCTGATGGTGTGCGAAATTCTCGGCGTTGCGCAGGAGCACACGCTGACGTGCGACGGCTCGCACCACCGCGCCGCTGTCGATCTTGTACATGAGCACGCGGCCGGTGCCGCTGGCCACCACGTCGACGCCGTAGTGCGCGCCGCGGGTCACACTTGCTGCGCCGACGATGGTGTTCTCGCCGACGAGCCCGTAGTTAGTGATACCGCCGTCGCCCTGCAGGCGATACGCGCCGCCCACCTGGGTGGCAGATCCGCTGCCGGCGCCGCTGCCGATGCGTTGGCTGGCGCCCGTGCCGTCGAGGTTGTCGTCGGCGGTTTCGTCGGCGAACGCGGCGGCGCTGGGTTCCATCATCTCGACGGTGTATTCAGCAGGCGGCACGATTACGCCGTTGCGGTACACCGTGAGCACGGTGGGCGGAATGAGCAGGCTGCCGGCCACCACGGCGCTGGCGAGCGGCTCGGCCACAGTGATGAGCGTGTCGCTGCCCGCAAGCGCCACCGCCGTGATGGTGTAGCGGCCGGGGATGTTGCTGGCCCAGTCGGCGAACACCACGCAGCCCACGCTCAGGATTGCGCGCTGGTCGCCGGCGACGGTGATCTGCTGGAATACGTTGTCGAGCGCGATGATGGCGTGCGTGGCCAGCGAGGCCTCGCACAGCCCGAAATACCATTGCCCGGTTGCTCCGCTCGGAAAGTCTGGAAGCGTCGGATAGTCGTAGTGCAGCAGCACGGCGCGCAGCTTGAGTGCGGTGCCCGTCGGGTCGGGGATCGCGCGGCCCGCCTCTTCGGTGAGCAGCTCGGGCCAGTCGTCGGCGGTGAAGGTGCGCTCGGGAATGAGCTGCGCGAGGCGCTTATCGTCCATGTCCACCAGGCGCAGCACGATCATGCCCACGCTGCGCGCGACGCCTTCGCAGGTGTAAACCTGGGTGCGCACCTGCTCGGTGTCGACGCCAGCGGCATCGGTGATGGTGCACACGCACTCGACGGTCACGTCGGTGCCCGGCAGCGCGCTCGAGTCGAGCGCGGCGTAGTCCACCGCCAGGCCGGGCACCAGGCCAATGCGCAGCTGCGCATTGCCACCCCGCACGATGCCGTCGCTAAACAGCCGCTCGACCGGCACGTCGTCGGCCAGCACGCCCTCGTGCCACACACCGGCGCGCCGCACATCGCGCGTGGCGATCGCATAATTAACCGCGCTCAGCGTGAACCGCGCGAGGCAGTCGTAACGCACCGCGCGGATGTCGGTCATGCCGTGGCCCGCTCACGCCCCACGATCGTGGCCACCTGCGGCGCATGGCGGCGGATGGCATCGACCACCATCGCGCCCACGGCGCCCGGGTCTGGTGCGTTGATGGTGATGTTGATGCTGTTGGCGCCAGGGTCTACGGGCGGAACGCCCGGCGGGTTGCCTGGACTCGTGCCGCCGGCGCCTGGATTCACCGGCGTGGTGCCGGGTGCGGTGCCGCCGCCTGTCACGCCCGCGAGGAAGTTGCGGATGTCATCGCGGATCTCGCGCAGCAGCCCCTCGCTCGCCGCGGCGCGCGCGGCGATGAACTGGTCGACCGGCGTGCCGCCGGTGATGAGGTCGAGTTGCGACTGCAGCAGGTCGCGCTGCTCGTTCTGGATGTCGCGGCCCTCGGCCTGCGCCCATTCGTAGTATTCACGCGCCTGCGCATCGGCCGCGGCGAGGCGCTCTTCGGCCTCGGCGCGCGCGGCTTCCTCTTCCTCGGCGATGGCCTCGAGGCGGTCGCGCTCTTCCTGGCTGAGGTAGGCGAGCAGATCGGTCTGCGCCACCACCGCGCCGTAGGTGTTTTCACCGGCCGCCGCGATTTGTTCCTGCAACTGCTCCGCGCGGTCTGCCTCGGGCTCGGCGATGGCCCGCACGCCGGCAATGCGGCGCATGATCTCGTTGTAGGCCTCGAGGTAATTCTCGCCGGGGCGCTGAAACAATTCCTGCGCCATGCCGCCCTGCTGCTGCAGCAGCTCGAGCAGGCGCTGCGCGAGCTGCGCCTGCTGGCTGCCGGTGGCGCCGGCGAGCTGGCCCTGCACGGCGTTGATCTCGGTGCCGAGCAGCGCATAGCGCGCCTGGGCGCCGAGCGGGTTGCCGCTGCCGAAGGTCATCTGCTCTTGCAACTGGCGGGCGCGATCGAGCACGCTCACCCACTGCTGCGCGAGCTCGAGCTGCGCCTGCAGCGCTTCCTGCACGGCCGCCGCGGCCGCGGCCTGCGCCTGCTGCTGCGAGGCCGCCAGGGCGGCCGCGGAGTTGGCGCGTTCCTGCGCCAGCCCCAGGATGCCGTTGCGCTCGGCATCGAGTGCGGCGAGCCGCTCGGCCAGCCAGCGCTGCACCTCGGCGCGCGTGGATTGCAGCCAGGCGTCGACGGTGCTGATGAATTCATTGAGATACGCGAGCGACTGCTCCGGCGTGCGCGCGCTGCCCACTGCGGAGCGCGTGCTCGCCAGATTGCGCTCGAGCACGGCCAGCACGCCACCTTGCGCCCCACCGCTGACGCCGGCGATGCGCTGCGCCATGGCCAGGTCGAATGCGCGCTGCGATTGCTCGAGGCTGATGAGCTTGGCCTCGAGCTCTTCCACAATGCGGATCTCGGCCTCGAAACGGCGGATCACCGCCTGCTTGGCCGCTTCGGCGGCGGTGGCGATCGCCGCCGGATCGTTGGATGCGATGGCAGCCTCGAGCGCCGCCGCGGTGTCGGTGACGGATTTGTCGAGGCCCTGCAGCGCGGTGCGCAGCTTTTCGAGCGCGTTGGCGGCAAGCTGCTCGCCGGCGGCGTCCATCGCGTCGAGCTGGTTTTGCAAGTTGCGCAGGCCCTCGAAGGCCTTGATGCGGTCCTCGAGGTCGGTGATGCGGCCGAGGTAGGCGGACCACTGCGGCTCGGTGGCCTGGATGATGGCGTTCACGCGGGCGCTGAGGATGGCCTCGACGGAAAGGCCACTGCCCGAGCTCGCGGCCGTGAAGCCGCGCATAGCCTCGCGCACGCGGGCGATCTCTTCCGGGTCGAGCAGGCCGGCGATGGCATTGTCGATGTCGGTGATGGCCTCGATCACTTCGCGCGCGGGCAGATCGATGTCGCGCGTGGTGGCGCCGAAGGTGCCGAACTGCGAGCTGCCGCTGGCTTCGAAGCGCCCACCTGCGGCCCCCACTGAAATCTGCGGGCGCGGCGAGCTGCCGAACAGCCGGCCGAGCGCCGCGCCGAGCACCGCGCCGATGATGGTGCCGAGGATCGGCACCACGCTGCCGAGGGCAGCGCCGGTGGCCGCGGCGGTGGCGCCAGCCAGCGCCGTGCCGCCGAGCAGGCCCGCGCCCATCGCGGTGCTGGCAAAGGCGAAGCCGCCCAGCGCACCACCCAGGGCGCCGCCACCGACGCCGCCGACGCGGGCACCGATCACCGGCAGCGCGAAGGCGGCGAGCGGCCCGAGCCGCGAGAGCAGCGAGCCGGCGGCGCCGATGCCGCCCAGCCCACCCGCACCGCCAGCCGCACCCGCGCCGCCCAAGCCGGTGCCGCCCTGGCCACCCAGGCCGAGCAGCTGCGAGATTTGCGACGCGCCAAAGCCCTGGCCCTGCGCGCCGCCGATGAGCCGCGCCTGCAGCGGGATCACGAACTGCTGCTGCAGGAAGGTGCGGATGAGGTCGCCGATGATCTGCTTGGCGACGGCTTTCAGCGCCTCGCCGGCATCCTCGAAACCGTTCACCAGTTGATCGGTGAGGGTGTCGGCGAGCGACTCCACGCCTTGCATCCATACCTCGGTGTAGGCGTCCACCTGCACGTTGCCGGCATCGCGCAGTTTGTTCAGCGCATCGCCGTCGATTGCGGTGTCGCGCAGGCCTTCAAAGAGGCGGGTCCATCGGTCGAAATCTTCGTCGCTCAAGCCGTCGCGCTCGCGCGCGATGCTGAGCTCGAGCATGGCCTTGGTGAAGTCGCGCCAAGCGCGGGTCACGGGGTTGATCGAGGCCTCGAGGTCGATGAGGCTGTCGATGTATTGGTCGGCTTCGAGGCGTTGCGCTTCCATGGCCTTGCGGCCCTGCTCGATGATGTCGGCCTCGAGCTCAATCACCTTGGCGTAGGCCGCGGCCGCCTGGGCGGCTTCGCGCTTGGCCTTGGTCGATGCGGCGGTGGCGGCGGTGCCCGATTTCTTGGCGGCGGCGGCGCGCTCGTCGGCCTTCACCAGCGCGATGAGCGCGTCGTATTCGCGCCCGATCTCTGCCCTACTCTCTTCGGTGGTGGCCAGCGCGAGTTTCTTGGCGCGCTCGTTTTCGAGCACCGCGCTGCGCTGCTTGCCGTGCAGATCCACCTGCTCGCGCACCGCGGCGAGCATATCCAGCTCGGCGTCGGTCCACTCTTTGGTGGCGACGGTGTTGTCCGCAATGGCCTGGCGGCGCCTGGCGAGCATGGCGTTTTGCGCCTCTAACTCGGCGGGGCCGTTGGCGAGGCGATCGCGCGCATCGCGCATGCGCTGGATTGCCGCTTCGAATTCCGTGATCTCGGCGCGGTGCTGCGCGGTCTGCTCGGGGGTGGCGCCGAGAATGAGGCCGATGAGGCCCCCGGATTTCTGCCCTTTCATGCCGGCGAGCTTGGTTTCGAACCGGCCGATGTCCTTTTCCAGTGTCTTGATCTGCTGGAATGTGTTTTCCGCGTCGTCGCCCGCAAACATGAATTTCCACATGTTCGCCGCGCCCTTGGCGGTGTCGTTCATCACGCCGAGCAGTGCGGTGAACGCCGGCGCAAGGGTGCTGCCCACGGTGTTGGCCAGCTCGTCGGCGGCATCCTTGAGGTTGCTCCACTGGCCCTCGAGCGTGGCTGACTGGCGCGCCATGCCGCCCGCGAAATCATGGTTGCCGATCTTGTCGAGATACCCGGTGATCTCGTCGGCGTTGTTGCCCACCTGGGTGGTCACGCCCTTGAACGTGAATGCCACCTGCTCGCCCTGGGCGCTGGCCTTGATGCCGAATTCCTTGAGGCGCTCGAACTCCCCGGTCACGGCGTCGGCCAGCGCCTCCACCGCCTGGTCGAGCGATTTGCCCATCGCCGCAGCGGTGTTGCCGAGGCCGGTGAGCGACGCGCTGGTGGGCTCGATGCCGCGCGCCTGCAGCTTGGTGAACGCGGTCACCACCTCGGAGAGCTGAAACGGCGTCTGCTTGGCGAAGTCGCGCAGCCAGGCCATGGCCTTGTCGGCGCCTTCGCTCGAGCCGGTCACGGTGACCAGCATCGCGTTGAAACGCTGCATCTCGGCCGTGGTTTTCACGATGCTCGTGAGCACCTCGGCAAAGCCGATGCCGGCGAACACACCGGCGAGGCCCGCACCCGCGACGCGCAGCGCGGCCATGCCGCCACTGGCAGCCCCGCCGGCGGCCTTGTCGACCTTCGCGATGTCGGCCGCCGTGCCGGTGAGCGCGCTGCGCACCTGGCCGTCGCCCTCGGCCGTGAACTGCACCTCGAGGCGGTCGCGGCGCGTGGTCATTCGTCGGCCCCTATCTGCGCGGCTTTTTCCTGCTCGCGGCGTTCGCTGTCGGCGTCGAGGAACGCGTGCTCGATGGTCTGCACGTCGGCGAACGCCTGGCGCGCGCCGCCGAGCCGCTTGAACTTGGCGCGGTTGCGATCAATCACGGCCAGCGCGGCCGTGTAGTCGAGGCCGGTGCGCCCGCCCATGCCGATGCGCCATTGCGTGGCCACCATGAGATACGCCAGCACGCCGCCGGTGGCCTCGGGCAGCAGTTGCGGCGCCGGGCACGCCTCGCAGCGCACGCCGGCGCACGCGCGCATGCAATAGCGCGCGTCGGTCGCGCCCTCCCACAGCTGGCTGCCGTCTTTCAGCGTGGGCCCGGCACCAGCCTGCCATCGTGCCCACGCGATTAGTTTTTTGGCAGTGCGGTCGCGCTCGCGGCCTCGACGGCCGTGGCGAAAGCCGTGTACATGGCGTCATCGCCGATGGCGTAGGCCAGGGCCTCGCGGTCGAACTTGTCGAACTTGCGGCCATCCGGCATCACGATGGTGATGCCGCTCCACCCGTGCACGCGCTCGAGCAGCTCGGACTCGTCGCGCATGGCATCGTCGACCAGCTGCTGCGATTTCGCGGCGAGCTCTTCGGGCGATTCGCCGCGCGCGATCGAGGCCGCCAGGCTCTGCGAGAGCTTGCTCATCTGCCCGGCGGCCTGCTCGCGGCGCTCTTTGCGGCGGCGCGGCGTCACAAAGGCCTTGAACGGCACGCGCTGGGGCTCGCTGGGGTTGGCGGGATCATTGCCCGCCACCACCAACTCGGCGGGCCACCAGACGTTGCCGCCGGCGGCGTAGGCATATGTTGCGGTTGACTCTCCCACGTGACTCTCCCTGCGCTTGTGTGGTGCTGGCTTGGTGTGATGCCGGCGTTGCCGCCGGCTTGGTGCGGGTTGGTTAAACCGACGTGCGCGCCGAGCGGATCTCGACGGTGGCCTCGAGGTCGGCGCTGCCCGTGTCCGGGTAGTGCGTCCACCAGTCGAGATCCACGGTCTGCCCCTTCGGGCCGCTCACCGCTTCGGCGGTTTCGCGGAACAGCACCCGCGGCACATCGAAGATGATGGCCTCGTTGCCCGCGGTGCCGTCGCCGGTGCCGCGCTGGTAAACGTGGCGCAGCCACACTTCGGTTTCCGCGGTGGCCTGGTTCAGCACGTCGACCGCGCCCTGCGCGAACAGCGCGCTGAGCTTGCCGCTGAGCATCGCCGAGCCGAACGGCAGGTCGAGCCGGTTGCCGCCGCCGCCGATCACCACGCGGTCGGTGTCGACGTCGTTGTCCCAATTCCACGCCGCCGCGGTGATGATGGTGGCGGCCACGCCGTCGAGGTAGATGTCGAGGTCGTTCGCGTTCGAAAACGCGTTGTGGCCGAAATCGTCGAGCGTGGCGTCGAGCGCTGCCGCTGCCTGCGATGAAGAGCCAGCCGGGATCTCCCAGTTGATCTGCGGGATGCCCGTGGCACCCATCTGCAGCGCGGCCTTGGCGAAGGTGCAGCCGTGGCGGCGCAGGTAGCGGTTGGCGCCGGCGATGCCGGCGCTGCGGTCGCGCTCGAAGATGAAACCCGCCGAAAGCGCGGCGCCGATCGCGAACAGCAGCGACGTGCCGGCGCCCACGGTGATGGTTGCGTCGGACGCGTTCGCCGCCACCAGCTTGCCCGCGACAACGCGCACCGTGATGGTGTCGGGCGTGGTGCCCGAGGTCAGGGTGAATACACCGCCCGCGCCCACGTTTACCGCCACGCCGATGGTGCCGCCCGGGCCCGTCCACGCCAGCGTGGTGCCGGCGGTGGTGTAGGTGAGTGTGCCCGTGCCAGCCGCGGCGGCGCTGTTGGCGCGCAGCGGCGTGACGCCCGGGATCGAGCTGGTGGTCTTGACCGGCCGGTGCGTGGTCGGCGCGCCGATGAGGCCCTTGAACATCTTGGCCAGGTCTGGCGCGCTCAGCGTTTGCACCATCGAGCCGCCGGTGGTGCGGCGATCGGCCACCGATTTCGGTTGGCCGCGCCGCCCGCTCAGCGTCGGGTCGGTCACCCGGTCGGTGTTGGGCTTGACGTCCTCGCTGACGAAATAGAGCCGCTCGCCACTCGGCGCGCCAGGCACTACGCCGAAAGTCGATTCTTCGATGACGGCAACGGTAACTTCGCGGCCCACGGTCATGGCGTTGCGCCTCCGGCGTTGGTGGTGGTGTTGGCGGCGCCCTCACCGCCTGCGGCGGCCTCGGCTTCGTGCGTGGCGATGTTGTCGTCGAGCGCGCGAATGAGCGTGGCGCGCGGCGATTCCTCGGCGGTTTCGAGCGCGTGCAGCTCGGTGATCTGCTCGGGCGAAAGGCGTGGCAGTGTCTCGACGATCTCGCCCACCTTGCCGGCGCGCAGCGCGGCGAGATCCATGGCGCGGAATTCGGCCTCGCGCCGGGCGAGGTTGCGCGCGCGCTTTTCGTCGGCTTCGTCGTCGAAGGCGAAGCCCTTGGCGTCGACCAGGCGCACCGCCTCGCTCGCGCTCGCGATCGGGTAGGAGGTGTCGGGCACGTAGTCGCCCACGCGCTGCAGCCCCGGGTTCGTGGCGCCGTGCAATGTGACTGCGAATGGCTTGGTCATGGGTTCTATCCTTTGTGAATGTTCATGTCCGCGCGGAGCCCCGCGCGGAATGTCTGGTTGGGGTGCGTTGCGCCCTGGTCGGGCAGCAGCTCGCGGCAGAAAATGCCGCTGGCGCCGGCCATCGAGGCGTGGCGCAGCGCCCACTTGGGAAACAGATCGAGCAGGCGCAGGCGCTGGGTGTGCGCGGCTTCGGTGTCTTGCTGCACCCACACCAGCGCCACCAGCATTTCGATTTCGTAGCCCTGCGAGTGCGAGCCGATGGTCTGCGGCTCGCCGCCGCCTTCCTGGGTGATGTCGGCCTCGCGCGCTTCCCCGGGCTCGATCACCCACACCGGCAGCCGCGACTGGTGCACCTGCGCGATTTCCACCAGCGGGCGGTTGCCACGGATCACGCTGGCGGCGCGCACCATGCCCACGCCACCGCTGGCGAGGCTCGCCACCATCGCGTTGGTGAGAATGCTGTCGCCCGTGAGCGCCGTGGCGATCGCGTTGTGCAGCGTTTCGAAGGAGTCGCCGCTCACCAGACTTTCGCCAGGGCGGTTTGCATGATGTCGGCAGGCTCGATGGCGGCCACTGCGTCGTCGAGGAACGCCCGCCCCGGCACCATCCGCGCGTGCGGGTTGCCATAGGGGCGCAGGCCGTTGTGGATCGGGCCGGCGTATTGCGCGCTGTTGAATGTGGCGCTCGAGCGCGTGGCCACTTCGATGCCCATGGCGCGGCGCAGGTAGCCCGTGCGCACCGGTACCGGGTAGGTGCCCGACGCTGCGGTGCCAGGCCCCGACAGGCGCGCCGTGGCGCCACGCTCCACCGCGATCGCGATGTTGCGCAGGCCCGCGCGCAGCCCCGCCTCCCAAGCGGCGATGCGCTTGCGATATTCGCGGTGCACGCGCGCGGCGTTGGTGGTGATTCTCATGCGAGCACCTGGGTGCGCGAGGTGGTGCTCACATGCCGGCCCGATTCCACCACCACGCCGCCGATACTCGAGCCGAGCGTGCCGGTGGCGGTGGAGGCGAGCAGCAGCCAGGTCTCGGCACTGGCGGCGGCTTCGCTGGCGAGCTTTGCGTACACCGTGGCGCGCTCGTCGTTCTCGAGCGCAAACGCGGCGTTGCCGTCGACGAATGCGATGCGGCGGCGCCACAGCTCGGCGGTCACCCACTCGGCTTCGGCGTTTTTCAGGCGCAGCGCATCGAGGTGGAGCGCGCTGGCGTAGGCGGCGCCGTACTGGTGCGAGGCCCACGTGCCGGCATCCTCGAGCAGCGGGTCGAGGTACGCGGCGAACGCCACTGCATCGCCCGGCGTAAGGCCGAACTGCTCGCCGCGGAATCCGCGGGCGATGATGTCAGCAGCGGTTACCTTCGGCATCGCTCACCACCCCTGAAAAAATAGGCCGGGCTCCACGAGTGGGCCCGGCCAAGCCCTGCAGCACCCGCACCCGTTACGCGAACAGCACCCGCTTCACCTGGGCGGAGAGACCCACCGCCGCGTTGTACTGGCCCGAGCCGTACACGTCGTTGCCGCGCTTGGCGGCGTCGCGCTCGAGCTCGGTGCTGAAATCGCGCCAGTCGGCGCGCACCAGCTTGTGGTCGGGGAAAATGAGGTAGTAGCCGTTGGTGGCCGTGTCGACGTGCGTGCTCGAGATCACCTCGTCGACGTTGAACGCGATCGGCTGTTTCTGCGTGCCATAGGCCACCATCACGCTGCCCTGCGTCGCCTGCAGCATCGCCAGCACCAGGCCCACCTTGGTGGGGTGCACCAGGATCTTGAGCTGCGGGTTTTCCGGCATCTTGAACCCGGCCGTGTCGAGCCCGGTGATGAGCGCCGAGGCCGCCGCGTTGAACGTCGAAGCGTTATCGACGCCGAAGGCCTGGTTGATGCCCGCGCCGAGCGCGGTGATGAGGCCGTAGTGCCGCGCGGCTTTCTTGTGGTACCAGCTGGCGAAAAACTCGCCGATGCGTTCCTCGGCGATGTACCACTGGTTGAACCGCACCCAGTTGTCGAGCACGCTGAACCCGTCGCCGTACTCGATGTACTTAACGCTGGCTTCGGTCTCGGTGTCGAGGCGGTGCAGCTTGATCTCGCCGCCCTCGGCCACCTGGTCCCAGGTGTAGGCCATGCTGCCAGTCACCAGCTTGAAGCGGTCGTTGGGGCTGTTGCGCATGTCGATGTAGCGGAACAGGCGCGTGTAGCCGAGGTCGGCCGCGGGCAGCCCGTCGCGATAGATGCCCTGCACGAGCGTGGCCGCGGCATTGAGCCCCAGGCTGTCGCTCGGCACCATCCATTTCTGGCCGAGCAGCTCGCCCGGGCGCTCGCCCTGCAGATAGGCCTTGATGCGCTCGTCGCTCGGAATCAGCAGCGGCTGCATGCCGAGCAGGTGTTTTTCCGGTGCAAAAGCGCGCCCGGCCTGCGGGCCGAGCAGATCGAGCGCCACCGCTTGCGCGGCGCACTCGGCGCCGATCGCGAGCACCAGCGCGGATTTCTGCGCTGCGATGTCGCCCGCGCGGCGGATGGCGTTGAAATTGATGCCGGTGGGAAACATGCGTCGCTCCGTGTAGCCGTTGGGGTTTTGTGCCGTGCAGCGCTAAGGGCGCGAGCCCTTAGAGCAGCTTGAAACTGTTGAAAATGACGTAGCCGCGCACGTCGGCGGCGAGCTGCGCCTGGCCGGCGTTGCCGATGAGCGTGTTGCCGCCCGCGGTGCTGGTGACGTTTTTGGCGGTGTCGTCCCAGTAGAGCGGCACGCCGATCGCCCAGGCCTGCGCGGCCACCTTGTCGAAATCGGCCTCGCCCTCATACGCGAGCGCGACGGGTTCGCCGGCGGTGGTCGTGCTCATGGGTACGTACACATGGCCATTGATGAGCTGCGGCACCTTGCTGACGGTTGCCACCGCCAGCACCTGCGAGGGCAGCTCGCGAATGGCATGGCTACCGTTGCGGAATTCAGTTTTCATGCGAGCTTCCTCGGTTCAGATCGGTGTGATGGGTGGCGTGCTGCGCTCAGGCTTTCGCCTGGGCGCCGACGAAACCGCCTGGGGCCTTGTTCGCGTCGCCGGCGCTGGGCTTGGGCGCGCTCGGGTCGCTTGCGCCCAGCTGGCCGCCCTTGGGCACGGTTGCCTCGGCTGCCTTGGCCATGCGCTCGAGGCCGGCGGTGCTCATGAGGTCGTAATCCTTGGTGGCGGCGGCCACCGTGGCCTCGTCGTCGCCCAGGCGCTTGGCCTCGCGATCGGCGACCACGATCTGGCTGATGAGGCTTTTGCGGTATGCGTCGCCGGCGTCGATGAGCAGCTTGGCCTTGGCCGGGTCGTCGGCGAGCGTGGCGCCGATGGCCGTGGCCACCGCGTCGAACTTGCCCGCCTTGCCTTCGGCGGCCGCGGCTTTTTCGCGCAGGTCGTCGAGGGTCTTTTCCTGGGGTGTCTTTTCGGTTGGCATTGCGGGCTCCGGGTTTGCGTTGGGGTTGTGTTGCTTGATGGCGCGCGCGCCTTGCTGCGCGCCGATCCACACGAGCGAGGCCTCGAGCGCTTCCTGCGGCGTTTGCCACTCGCGCGCCTCGAGCTCGCGGCCAGCGGCATCCTCGAGCGGCTTGGTGCCGCCGCGGCCGGTGAAGCCGATGGAAACATCGCCGACGATGCCGGCGTCGATCTTGCGGAACACGAAATCGAGCCCGGCCTCGCGCACGAAATAGCTGCTGGCCATGAGTATCTCGGCCTGCGTCGCGGTGGGCGGGAAAAGCAGGCCAGGCTCGCGCAGCAGCGTGCGCGCTTCGTCCAGGCTCATGGTCTCGACGGTGGCCTCGAACCAGCGGCCCTCGGCGGGCATGCCGTCGCCATTCCAGCCGCCGGGGTGCGTGATGTAGGCGCCCTTGCCCGGCAGCGTGCGCGCGAAGTCGGCGAGCACGGCGCTGCTGAAACATTCGTTGTCGCGGTCGATGGCGTTGTGCGCCACCGCGAAGGTGCGCACGTACACGTCGGCAGCGGTGAGCGCGGCGAGCGTGTACGCGTTGATGGCAGCCAGCTGCGCCTCGCTCGGCGCGCCCGCGTTTTTCACGCGGGCGTGGATCGATTTGCTCTGCATGCCTTGCGGCTGGCTGCCGTCTGCCATGGTGTTACTTGCTCACCATCTTGCCGTTGCCCACCGGCTTGAGGTTGGCGCGGCGCCACTCGGCCTGCGGAATGGTGAGTTGGCCGGCGTAGTCGGGCGCCTGGTAGGCGAGCGGATCTTCGGCGGCTTCGTCGTCGGCCATGGTGCGCGCCGGCTCGCTCTTCGCGTCGGTGGTGCCCGCGGCTTCGGCGCGGCTTTCGAGCTCGCGCTCGATGTTGCGCAGCAAGCCCGCGCGCGGTGAATCGTCGGCCTCTTCCTGCGCCTTGATCTCGGCGAGTTGTGCATCGTCGAGCTGCTCGAGATCGATCTGCGCGATGGGCAGCGCGCGCGTGGCGAGCAGGTCAACGTCGGATTTCTTGCGGCTCATTGGTTCGCGCTCCACTTGCGGGCCGACGGGTCGGCAGGCGTTCAGGTGGGTGCGTTGTAGAGCAGCCCTGCACCGCGATGGAACTGCAGCGCGCGGTGCATCTGTCTATTATCCAAAGGCGGCCGGTGTGCATACCCAGCCGGCCCTGGGCTCAATCTCCCCACCGCCCCCCATGCGTGGGCGGTGGGCAGCGATGCACTCGCTGGGGGTCTATTCGCGCGCCAGGATCGTGCACCGGCAGTTGGGGTGTGAGTCGCGCACCGGAACAGGGACCCGATCGATCGCGTAGGGCCCCTCGGCCTCGAGGCGGCGGCATATCTTGCTCACTTTCGAATCGTTGGCCGTCACGTAGTCGACCACGGTGACGCCCGCGGCGCGGTACTGCTCGAGCTTGCCGTCGCTCTGCGCCATCGCGGTTTCACTGCGCGCCAGGCGCTCCCAGTCGTAGTCGCCGGCATCGAAGCGCGCGCGCAGGCGGCGAGCTACCAGCAGCGGGTTCATGCCGTCGTATTGGCCGCTGAGCAGCTCGCTCACGATGCGCGTGCGAAAGGCGCGGCCCACCGCGCTGCGCACCAGCTCGAGGCCGCGCGCTTCGATGGCCTGGCGCTGCAGCGCGAGGGCCTGCTCGATGAGCTGCTCGACGTCGCGATCGCTCGCCGCGTTCGCAATGCCGCGCAGGAATGCGGCCCAGGCGGCACGCACCAGCGGCCCGTCGCTGGCACCTGCGCCGCGTGCGTAGCGCTCGCCGAGCAGCAGCAGCTCGGCGAGCAGCGCGGGGTCGAACTTGAAGGGCGCGCCCACTGCGGCCTTGACGGTTTTGTCGAGCCCCAGCACATCGAACACCAGCCCGCGCAGCACGCGCCACTCGCGCAGCAGCTCGCGGATCGCGCGCGCCTCGATGCGCGGCAGCGCGGCGTCATCTTCGGCCCAGCCCTCGCCGCTGCCGGCGGCCTTGATCGCAGCCACCAGCGCATCGCGCACCATCGGAAACGGCGCGCCCTTCGCGGTGAGCCGCGCCACCTGCTGCACGAGGGCCTGCGCCGGCGTGCTCACAGCGTGCCGCGCGCCTGGCAGGCCTTCACCGCTGCGTCGGCGAAGGCCATGGCCTCGTCGATGGCCGCGGCCTGCATCTGTTCGGCGGTGCTGAACGCATTGCCGCGTGGGCGCGTGAGCGCCGAAGGCAACGCCGCCAGGAATACCGCGCGGTGAAACTCGCGGCCGTGCTCGTGCAGGTGCGGCTTTGCTGCCGTCGCACCGCTTACCGCGACGCGCGGCACCGATACCACCGCGCTGAATTCGTGCTCGCTCATGTGTGTGCCCCTATGCGGCCATTCTGAGGAAAATGAGAATCTCTTCGTCGGTGATCGGCGGCCACGCGATGGTGGCGGCTGCGGTGGTCGTGTCGTCTGCATCGGTGATGTCCGCCTCCGCGCGTGCAGCGGCGGCGCGCACCAGCAACGCGCTCGCGAGCGTGTCGTCGGCGTCTAGCGCGGGGCTTTGCGCGGTGATCGACGCGACCGCTGGCACGGGCAGCGGCTCGACGGTTGCCACCGCGTGCAGGGTGTCGGACTCGTCGAAGAGGTGCGCGCTCGCAACGCGCCCAGGGCGCGGCGGCGTCGCACGCAGGCCAATGGTGCGCAGGCCATAGCCACCCCCCATCGAGCCGGGGGCCGGCACGCTGGCGGGCTGCTCCACCGTGCCCGAGGCATCGAGCGTGTCGGGCGCATCGAGCACGGCGAGCGTGACGATGCGCTCGGGGAGGCCGCCCACGTTGCCGGTGGCGCCGAGCGTGTCGGCGGTATCGGTGGCGGTGAGCGCCGCGGCGATCTCGCCCTGCCCGGTGCCGGCGAGTGAATCGGCGGCGTCGGTGAGCGCGGCGCCCGCCGCCACGGCCACGGCCCCGCTCGCGGTGGTGGTGTCGTCGGCATCGCCTGGCGTGGCACTCGCGACCACCTCGAGCGCGCCGGCGCCGGCCAGCGCATCGTCGGCGTCGGCGTGCGCCAGGCTCCCTGCGATAGCGGCCGCGGCGGTGGCGGTGGTGGTGTCGGCCGCATCGGTCGTGCTGCCGGCGGCCGCAATCGCGAGCGCGACCGCGGCGGTGAGCGTGTCAGCTGCATCGGTCGCATCGAGGCTCGCCGCCACGGCCACCACGCCGGCGCCTGCGGTGGTGTCTGCCGCGTCGGTCGTGCTGCCAGCGGCCGCAATCGCGAGCGCTGCGGCGGCCGCCGTGGTGTCGGCGGCATCGGTCACGCCCAGCGTGCCGATGGTTTCGGCAGCAGCAGCCTCGCGAAACAGCAGCAGCAGGCTCACGGCCTATTCCACCGTGAACGCAATCAGGAAACCCATGCTGCCCGCCGACAACACAGAGCCCTGCTTGAGCAGCAGCCCCTGGCCCTCGCGCAGCGCGAACTTCTGGCCCACCGTCAGTTGCGGCAGGATGTTTTGAAATTGCGTGATATACGCCATCGACGTGGCCGCTTCCTCGCCGGGCGAATAGTTGGGAATGCACCACTCTGAAATCGTCGCGCCGCCAGTCGGCAACCAGCGCGCGGTGATCTGCGCGGGCAGTGCAGCGTTGTTTGTGTCCATCGGGCAAATGTTGCCGCCCCCAACATCGCGCGTGGCTGACTTGTAGGACGCAGCCGTGCCGCCCGTACCGACTGCGCTGGTGCGGTACAGGTCAACGCGAATCGCCACCGCGCCAGTGACCGCAACGTCGGTCTTTGGAATCAGCCAGATTCCGCGAATGTCGATGATCTTGCCGCTGCCCGCAGCGTTGAACAGGTCGCAGTAGAGCTTGTCTGCGCCAACCGCCGCTGCGGGCGTCGCGTATATGTAGGACGGGAGCGTGCCGTGCAGATGCCCGGAAGCGTCGGCTTGAATGATTATCTGGTGCTTCTTGGAGCTGACCGTCTCGGTGGCGGTTATCTCGCCAGCACCCGGAGTGATCGCAATGCTGGAATTGGCGAGGGCCATTACCCGTTGCCGCGCGATACGGTGAAAGATGAAACACTCACCGCCTGCGCCACCTCGATGTTGTCGTTGTCGACCGTCATGTCGCCGCCGAGCCCCGTTTCGGTGATGGTGCCCTGCTGGTGGCACGTGGTGCCGGCGTTGTCGAGCAGCCGAAAGTGCGCGGCGGTGCCAGCAGCGGCGCCCGTGCCCGCCCAGGTGCCGAGCTTGGCTTTGCTGCCTGCGCTCGCGGCGGCCATCCAGTCAGACGGCAGCGCAATCTCGCACAGCAGCGTGCCGGTTGCGGCGGCGGCACAGTTGGCCGGGGGTGCGCCGGTGCGCATCTGCAGCTTCGGGCTTGCGCCCACAGTGGTTTCGAATGCGTCGAGCTGCGCGTTGCGCACTGCGACGCTGTATTGCACGCCCATGGTTATGCTTCCTCGGTGATTGGTGTGGCGGTGGTGCTGCCATCTGCATCGCGCACGATGCGAAAGCCGCGGTGAGTTTTTTGCGTGGCGAGGGTCTCGAGGGCGTCAGCCGCTTTGGAGAGCGCGGGCGAATCCACCGGCGCGGGCAGCAGCACGGGCGCCGGTGCACGCGTGAAACCTGAGAGCAGCGCCGGCACTTCGTCGAGGTGGTCGGCTTCCTCGAGCGCGGCGGTGATCTGCGCCGCGGTGAGGCCCTTGCCGCCGCCGCCGCGCGCATCGCTGCCGGGCTCGGCCGGGCTTGCCGGCGCCTCGCCTGGCGTTTGTCCGGCGAGCATCATCTGCGTCTGCCCGCGCATGAATTCGGCCTGCGCCTTTTTCAGCTCGTCGGCAAGGTTCGGCAGCGTCTGCACCAGTTGCCAGTCGCCCGGCTTCCAGGTGCGCCCGCGCAGCCGCAGCATGGTTTCGATGAGCGCATCGAGCGAGGGCTTGCGGGTGCTCCACCGCGTGCGCGATTCCATGAGCGCCAGCTCGCCCTGCGTTTCGGCCAGGCGCTCGGCGGTGCTCCAATGCTGGCCCAGCATCCAGCTCGGGATGCCGAATTTCGCCACCACCTGCTCGAGCAGGTGGCGCGTCGGCGCCTCGATCTCGAGCACGGCGCTGACGGCGCCGAGGATCTCCACGCTGAGCTTGTCGTCGATGCCGATGGCGTTGACGAAATCGGCGCTGTTGCCGTTGGCCTTCGCGCTGAGCGCGGTCGCGAGGCGCGAGGCGATTTCGGTGGCGCGCAGCGTGAGCTGGGCCGGATCGTTTGCGACGGCCTTGTTTTTGGTCTGATAGAGGATGTTGAACGTCGGGTCGCCGAAGCGCTCCCACACGCGGCCGGTGGCATTCTCGATGCGCAGGATTATCTCGCTCACCACCTCGATGCTGCGCAGCTTGCTAGTGCCGTAGGGGTTATCCGCCTCGGGCATGTTCACGGCGCACAGCAGGGCGGCCGGGTCCAATTCCACGTAACCATCGGCGGCGAGCGCCTCGATGGTGTTGCCGATGGCGAAGGCCGTCGAGCCGCGCAGGATGCGCTCGAGCTGCGCCGTGCCGTCGCGGCGCGCGTCGGGCATCTCGCCCGGTGGCGAGTAGTAGATGCGCAGCGTGCCGCTCTGGTCGCGCAGGAAGCGCACGCCCTTCGAATCGGCCACGCGCAGGTTCACGATGTCGCGCCCTTTCACGGTGCGCTCGATGATGCCGAAGCCCTGCTCGTAGAGCTCGTTGCCCTGGCCGGCGTAGGCGCTTTGCAATCCCGCCTGCAGATCGTTCACGGGCACCGTGGCCATCCAGTCGGCGATCTCCTGGGTGAGCTTGTCGCTGCCGCCCTCCACGGTGACCAGGCCGTCGAGCGTCACCAGCTTTTCGATGGCGCCGTCGATGATCGGCAGCGCTTCGCGCAGCGCTTCGTAGAGGTAGGGGTTCACGCGGCGCGGCTTGAAGGCCAGCTCGCCCGTCCACGCGCCGATCGGGTTGCGCGTGCGCTCGGCGCCCACCACGCGGCCGCCCAGGGCGCTGCCGGCGAGCTTGTGCGCCAGCCACAGTTTCGATCGTTCCAATGCGCTCATGCGTGCAGCACTCGGGTGGCTACTTGGGCAATTGCTTGCAGCAATCTGTCCGCGTACCAGACGGATTGTTCCTTGGTGTCGAGCGCGTGGCCAACCATGAAGCTCTGAAGCCCGTTAACAATCCACACCTGGTGCGCATCAGGCTTGTCGGGGTCGGCGATCGGGCGCACCTCCACCAGATTAGCTTCCCGTAGCGATCGGCGGTTTAATTCAGTTTTAAGTTGCTCCGGTGTGAAGTTTTCAGCCACCAGCAGCGCCAGGGGAGATAGTTTGTCGCTCATGCGGCTTTCCTCGGAATTGCAGCGGATAGGAAAACATCGGGCGCCACGCCTTCGCTGTCGTCGAGCATGCGCAGCATCTGCACGCGGCGCGCATCGATGGCGTGGTCGTGGGTCTTGGCGTAGATCGGCCAGTTGCCCACCGTGCGCGAGGTGTGGCTGGTCATCATGTTCAGCGTTTCGGTGTCGTAGGCGAGCGCGTATTCGTTGCGCTGCAGGCGGTCGGTGATGCACACCGTGGCCCAGTGTTTGGCCGGGCCGCGCATGGTCACTTCGTCGCCCTTGCTGTTTTCCTGCTCGAGCGGCGTGCCATCCTCGCCGATGAAATCGACGTTGCCGGCGAACTGGTAGCCGGTCATGTTTTCGTCGAAATGCGCGTCGGCGTATTGGTCGCCGCTCTGCAGGTCTTTCACCACCGCACTGCCCGCGGCCCCGAGGTCGACGCCCCAGTGCGGCAGCCAGCCGTACAGCTCGGCGAGGCAGTAGATCATTTCGCGCTGGGCGTGATACGGCAGCCCGCGCACGCATAGGCGCAGGTTGTCGCGCAGCACCTTGCCGCGCAGCTCGCTGAGGATGATCTCGGTGGGGTCGGTGGTTTCGCCCAGGTCGCCGCCGCCGAAAAACACGCCGCGCGTTTCGCCGGCCAGGTGTTCGCGCAGCAGGGCCTGCCAGTTGCGGCGGCGCTGCGCGTCGCGTTGCGCGATGAACCCCTCGAGGGTGACCGCGGTGTCGCCCACCCACACGTCGGTGCCGGTCTTGCGGCCCTCGTGCACGGTGAGCTCGCAGCGCATCACCTCGATGGCGAGGTCGCCGCGCTCGTGGTCCGCGGTGAGCTTGATGATGCGGTATTCGGGCACGTCCACCACGTTGGGCAGCAGCGTCACCCACGGGAACACCGGCGACTCCGCATCGCCATCCTCGCCGAGCACGTTGCGCACGTAGCCGGGCGTTTGCTTGCCGCGGTAGAGCTTCACCAGGTCGCGCTCACGTGCTTCGTCCCAGTAGGGTGGCGGCATGATCGTTTTCGGCCAGTGAAACAGCCGCCAGCCGTCGCGCGCGAGTGGCAGGTCGATCTGCGCCTGCTGGCCCATCGCGTAGAACTCGGTGGCGCGGTTGCCGTTCGGCACGCTGTACACGCGCTTGCGGCAGCCCGGCGTTCCGGCGCGCCAGAATTCGGACCACTGCACCGCGCTGGTTAGCTTCGCGGCTTCGTCCATGAGCTGCATCGCGTTGACGTGCACGCCGCGGAACGCCTCGCCATCGTGCCCCGCTGGGCGGTAATACACCACGCCCGTGCCCACGGCCTCGCCGCGCAGCGGCGGCGTGGCGAAGCGATGCAGCGTGTGCGGCGTGCGCTTGGGTTTTTTCCACATGTGCGAGATGGGAGTGCCTTTCGCGGTCTCGCCACCATGCGCGCCCACTTGTTCCTCGACGGCCATGATGATTTCGTCGAGGTGGGTCTGCTGCGGCGCGCCGACGAGCATGCCCGGCCGCGGCACGGTGAAGCCCATCGCCGTGCCCTGCCCCCACAGGATCATGCACACGATTTCGCGCGTCTTGCCCACCTCGGCGCCATCCTTGTGCACCACGTCCTGGCGCCACGCGCGCAGGCTCGGCTTCTGGTAATCGAAAAAGCGCCACGGCTCGCCGGTGCGCGGCTCGACCATGTACGTTTCGCACCAGCGCACCGGATCTTCGCAAGTGAAGAGGATCAGCGCGTGCTCGAGGCTCAGCCCGTAGTCGCCAGCCTCGAGCTTTTGCCAGCCCCAGCCGCGGCCACAGAGCCACTCGTCGAATTCCTCGGGCGCATACACGCCGCGCTCGCGCATGCGGCGCAGCATGGCGTGGTCGGCGTCGGGTAGGCGCCTCACGCGTCACCCGGCTGCGGCAGCGCACGCGGCGGCACCGTGCGCGCCTCGGCACTCGCGGCGCGCTGGTGAATGCCGCCGAGCAGCGACTGCAGCCCGGCGGTGAGGTCGTCGGCGGTGCCCTTCGCGGCGCGCGATTTCGGCGTGGCCAGCGCTTCGGGCAGGCTCACGCCCAGCACCTCGAGGAACTTGGCCAGGTGCGGCAGCGCGGGGTGCGCGCGGATGTCGCGGTAGGCGATGTTGCCGTCGTGGTCGTAGACCAGTTTGCCCTCGCGATCGAAGGCCGGCAGCCGCACCAGGATGCCGTCCTGCGCGATCGATTTTTTCAGCGCGTTCACCAGCTCGAAATTGCCGGCGAGCTCGCTGGCCATGAGCGATTTCATCGCGTTGTCGTCGTCGCCGGCGATCGCATCCATGATCGCGTCGAAGGCCTCCACAAACCGAGTTTTGTCCAGGCAATTGCCGCCGGCTTGCGTGAGACCTTGCAGCACCAGGCCGCACGGCGCCTCGCTGCGGTCGGGGTTGTCGGGGTGCACCGGGCACGTGGTGCGGCACGGCTTGCCGAGCGCCGCGACGGATGCGTGCGCGCTCGCGCGATGCTGGCGATGCACCGCGGAATACTGCCCGTGGCGCCAGTTGTTGCGGCTGCTCGCCGCCTTGCCGGCCTCGGTCACCGGCCCGGTGCTGGTGGTGAGGCTGGCCGCGTTGCCGTTCGGCGCCGCGCGCCGGCGCTGCGCCAGCGCCGCGGCGCTGAGCGTGTAGGGCCGCGTGGCTTTGGCGGCGGCCGCACGCGCGCCCGTGGCCACCGGCGCGGGGCGCTTGCGTCGCTTCGTGCCGGGCGGCGTTTTCACGGGTCGCTCTTACCACCAGCCGACGCCGCGATGGCACTGCGCGGCGCGGTGGCTTCCCATCGCAGCTTCGCCTGGCCAATCGCGGGATACCAGTTTCTGCCCGGGCGTGTCTGCCATCCGAACGCCGCGCGCGCCCGCACCTCGGCCACGGTGTGCCAGCCCGCACCACGCAGGCTTGCACCGCTTTCCTTGGCGAGCGTATACGTGACCATCTTGCGGTAGCCCAGCGCGCGAGCGGCGCGCCACAAACTCGCGTAGAGAAAACTGCAGGCGCCTTTCGGCGCACCCTCGAGCACGCACACGCGCAGCACCTCGAGCGTTTCGCCATCATCCAGCGAGCGGCTTACCGGCCGCCCCGCGATGCCCACGCCCACGCATTGCTGGCCATCGCTCACGCCCATCTGCAGGATCGAGCCCACAACCGGACGGTTGTGCCGATGGTGCTCGAGCACGAAAAGGTTGGCCTCGAATTGCCGCATGGGGATGGCGTTAAGTGTCACGCGCTGGCCTGGCGCTTCGCCGCTAGCTTGCGCACGTAATGCGCGCGGCTGTGTTTTCGGATGCACTCCACGCACTGGCCGGTGCTCGTGCGGCGCACCCGCGTGCCACACGGCCCATGCGGCACCTCGGCCAGATACGTCGGCCGATCCTCAAACTCCGCGCGCATTCGCGCCGTCATCACCGCCGTGCGGGCCCTCACGGCGTCACCGGATAGGCGTCGTGCTGCACGCCGTCGAGCAGTCGGCCGGCAAATCTCTTGCCTACCCTCAACATCATCGGCGCGCCGCAAAGCTCGCGCGGCGCCCACTCGCCCCACTGCTTGAACAGGAACGGCACGCCGGATACCGCGCAATCGTCGCGCAGCAGCCGCGGCCAATCCGGGTGCATCGGCCGCGCGTTGGGCCCCGACTCGCCGCCGGCGATGACCCAATCGACCCCCATTTCGTCGCCGACGCCGGTGAAATCGCACTTCGAGCAGCACTCATAGGCGCCAGTTGTCGGGTCCATCATTGCGTTCTCCGCGTTCGGACACGATAGGAACGCGGACGGATTCAGGTAGACCGGCCCAAGCAGCGGCTCGCAGGAGAGGAAGCGGATGCGCGCCGGCGTGTGGATCAGCTTTGGGATGTCGCGATCGGCCTCCGTCTGGTTGACGATCGTCGCGCCTAGCCACACGTTCGGCCATCCGCTGCCCCAGTCGGCGGGCAACATCCCGCGCGCGTTGCCGATGCGCTTCGTCAGGATCTGCCACGTCAGGTGCGGCGTCTCGCGAATCAGGTTCCACAGCCGGTCGCGCTGACCGCCTGGCGCGGCGTTGTCGAACACGTCCGCCATCGATGCGCAGAAAACGCGAAACGGCGGAACAGCGCCTGGCTCGGTCTCGCCGATGGCGGCGACTTCCTCGAGCTGTCGCGCACGCCGCGCGTTCCAGCGCCTGGGCTCGTTCCAATGCTTGTCACCGAAGGTTCGCCGCTGCGCGTCGGGGCCCCACTCCGTGCCGAACCGATGCGCGTCGCGCTCCGCGTAGCAGTGATCGCACCCAGGAGAAATCTTGGTGCAGCCCCACCATGGGTTGAACGTCGCGTCCGTCCACTCAATTTTCGTCCCGGCGCTCACTGCTTCACCCCAGCGATGGCGCGGCGATGAGCATGGCGCACGCGGAACACCGCATCCTCGCTGCAGCCGCACAACTCGGCGACGATCGCGTCGTTGTTGCCAGCGCGCACCAGGCTCAGGATCGCGGCATCGCGCTGCGGCTTCCAAAGCCGCCGGAAAAACGCCTCGCGGCGCGGAATGTTGACGGCGCGGGCGGCTGCGTAATCGAGCACCACCGCGACGTTCTCGGCGCCGATGAGCCGCGCGATGAGCGCCCACACATCGCGCTCGAGCTTCGGGTCGATCGCGTCGACCAGCTGCCGCTCGAACGCCGTCGGCGCATCCCCATGCTTCGAAAAATTCGCCTCGCTCATCACCAGCCCCCTTTTGGGGCCTGGGGAATCTGCGATGGGTCATCCGTGCGCGTGGCGTCGAACCGCTCGACGTCAACGCGCGGCACTGCCTTGAACGCGCAGACCACATCGAGCACGAGCACGGTTTTTCCCATGTGTTCAATTGCGAGGCTTGCGGCACGCGCCTCGGCATCCGCCTGTGAGGTGTAACACTCCCTGTTCGTCGGTGTGAGCACAAACCACTGATTTTTCCGGTTCATCGCGTCGCATCCCCTCGGTTGCGTTGCTTTTCGTTAGCCTTAGCCCACAGCGGATAGCCCGCCGGCTTCGTGCCGAGCACCTCGTGCTGGTAGGCCGCGCTCACGCGATGGCGGCGCATCTTGTCGCTCACCTCGAGGTAGCGGCGCGTGGTGTTGATGTCCTCATGCCCGAGCAGGATGCGTATGCGCTCGATGTCGGTGCCGGCGTCGTACAGCGCGGTGGCGAACGTCACGCGGAAGCGATGCACGCCCCAGTCGCCGAGCTTCGCCTGGCGCGCAGCGCGCGATGTCACGCGCTCGATCGCCTGCTCTGAAATCGGCGCGCCCACCTTGCCGGCGAGCGCCACGAACAGCCGATCATGCGTCACGTCAGGCACGTGCGAGCGCGCCTCGAGCCACCCGAGCAGCGCCGTCACCACCGGCCCCTCGATGCTCACCTCGCGTTCTTTCGCGCCCTTGCCGTAAATGCGCACCAGGCCGACGCGCTCGTCGAGATCGATCTGCGCCAATCGCAGGTCGGCGCACTCCGCGCGGCGCAAGCCCGTCGAGAGCAGCAGCAGCAAAATCGTGTAGTCGCGCACGCCGGCGATCGGCGAGCGCGCATGCTGCGCGGCCGTGAGCAGCACGCGCAGCTGCGCCTTCGAATACTTCACCGCCTTGTGCGAAACCTGCCGCGGCCCACGCGAGCCGATCGTGCAATCGCGGCCCCATCCGCGCGAGGCGCGGAAGCCGTAGAAACTCCGCAGCGCCATGATCGCGAGCTGCCGCGCGCTCGGGCTGTTGCGACGCTCGAGGTACAGCGCACGCTGCCACTCGTCGAGGTTCGCGATGGTCACCTCGCGCCAGTCCCACCCCTCGGCGCGGCAGTGCGCCGCGAACCGGCGCAGGATCTCGGCGTAGCGCGCCACCGTCGTGTGCTCGGCCATGCCCCGCGTGATCGCCAACCACAGCACCCACCGCCAGGCGAGCACCAGCAGATCCGCATCGTCGAGCGGGCGCCAGTCGCGCGCCTCGAGCGCCCGCATGGCCGCGGCCAGCTTGCCGCCCCTGGCCAACAGCGCCCGCCGCTGCGCCAGGTCGCCCTGGTTGAACCCACCGCGCTCGAGCACCCCCTCGGCGATTGGGCCCCATGCCGTGCCCTCCGGCTCGCCTGCGTCGACGTGAGCCGCGGCCGCGCCATGCGCCTCAGGTGCACCACTCTGCACCACCGCGCCCATCACAGCCCCGCCCCGCTCGCCGGCGGCGGATTCGGCGGGGGTGCCGGCTTCGGCCCGGGCGGTGCCGGGGGATTCGAGCCGGCGGCGGGAAGCCTGGCCACGAGCCGGTCGACGAGCCAAACGAGCGCCACCGCGAGCAGCCATGTGGCCACGGCCATGCCGATGGCAAGCAAAACCAGCCCGCCGCCCATGGGGAGCGGCGGCGGGGGTGAGCAGCCGGCGAGCGCCAGGCAAATTGCGAGCCCTCCCCCGTACCCCCTCCATTTTTTCGAGGCACTACCTGCTCGGGGGGTCGGGGGCTGGGCGGTGAGCTTTGGCAGGGGGGTGGCCTGCCCCTGAGCGGCCCCGAACGGTGTCGCCCATGAAACCCCAATGCAATCAATAGCTTGCGCGAGTTTAATCCGGCAGTCCGGCGTTTGGAATGTCTCACCAGCAATGAGACTGGCGCCGAGAGAGCAAAGCGGGTTTGCGGCAGCCCGCGCTGCGCTTGACTCTCGGCGGTAGTGTGAACTGCGGAAGAGTGAAGAATGAAAACACTGTTTACGCGGCGAATTGATAGCGAAACGGGCTGCGAGAGGGCTCACGGCGCGGCCTCCCTTGGTTTGCGGCGGAAGCTCGGCCAGTCAAAAACCAGCACCGCACCGCGCTCGGCCAGGCGATCGGCGACTCGAGGCCCGAGGTGTCGCTCGAGCTCGATCGGGCTGAGGTTGGTGGCCACGATGGTCGGGCGTTCGGCGTCGTACCTGGCGCCGATGATCTCGGTGAGCAGGCTGGCATCGGTCGGCGAGTTGTGGCCCACGCCGATCTCGTCGACCACCAGCAGATCCGGCGAGGTGTAGGCGTGCAGCACCTGGGTTTCCGAGGCGTCGGAGTTGTTGCGCCAAACCTCTTTCACCTCGCGGAAGATGCCGGCGGCCGTGGTGTAGCGCCCGCCGGCGCCGTGCTCGATGACATGGCGCAGCACCGAACACGCCAGGCGTGACTTGCCGGTGCCTACCCCACCGCAGAGCGAAAGGCTGAGGCCACCGGCACGGATGTACGGGAAGCGCTCGGCGAACTTGGTGGCGATGCGCAACACCCGCGCCTGCTGGGTGGTCGAGGTCGGCCAGTCGGAGAGCCTGGCCGTGGCGTGCACCTCCGGCATGCGGGCCCGCCGCAGCCGGTACTCGAGCTGCTCGGTGCGGTGTTGCTGCCGTTCGCGTTCGCGGTCTAATGCAATGGCGCGCTCGGCTGCTGCCTTATCCTCATCGGTTAATTGCTGAGGGGTGGCAAGCCTTTCGAGAATACTGGCGATCGACTCGATGCTCATGAGTGCAATCGCTTTTTGATCCAATCGAATACCCCCACCCCCTCATGCCTCGCGCTCACACGCTCGCGCGTAGAGAGGGTGGGATGTGTACTAAGGGTAGAGCTACCAAAAGCCCCCCCCTCTTTATCTCCCCCCCGGTGACTGTCACATGCTGAATGAACTGGTGACAACGCGTTACGCGGTGTAACAACGCGAGCGTCACGCGTGACGCGCACGCGAGCGTCACGCGTGACGCTAGGCGCAGGCTCTTCGGATTGACTCATTCGGTATTTGCGTTGCCGAATTGCGCCGGCGCTCATACTCAGGGTTTGACGGTCTTTCCAGTTTGCAATGCGCCCATTGACGATTAACGGGCGACGGCCTTTTGCCATGCTCGCGATAATCGACTCGATTAATTCCAGTGGAAATCCGAGCGAGTTTGCGCAGGCGTCGGCGTCGAGGGTCTCAAGCGAACCTGACTCGGTGGCCTGGCGGCCGTGCTCGAGCACGCAGATCCACACGGCGAGCACGTGCCCAGGCTTGCAGCCGTGGCCGGCGCGCTCGGCGATGCCGATGTATTTGGGGTCGGTGGCCATGCCGACGTGGGCCCGCCAGTGCATGGCGGTCAGCCGGTCGGGCGCGGTGAGGCCTGCGCTTCACGCGCGGCTGCGCGTGTCGGCGTAGGCTTCGAATCCTCGAGGGTGTCGCCACTGGGGGCGAACGATGGAAGGTAGCGGCGGGTGCCACTCCAATACATATTATGTAACATAAGGGGATGGAGGAGTCGAAACGCCCGGCAACCGCGTCGACTTCATCTACATTCTAGGAACGTACGCTAACGGACTGGTTTGATGAGCTTTGTAGTCGCTCGTACGGCGTCGCGCCGCTGCAGGTAACGGACCACCAGCGAGCCCGTAGACGCGTCCAGCGCAGTAGGTGGTCCCGCGGTCGCCGCGATCGCGTCGAATACGCGCAGCGCGAGCGCCTTGCCCAGTTCAACGCCCCATTGATCGAACGGATTGATGTCCCAGACGCACGCCTGGACGAACACGCTGTGCTCGTACATCGAGACCAGCGCACCGAGGCTGTGGGGGGTGAGCCGGTCCGAAAGCAAGGTGTTGCTCGGGCGGTTCCCATCGAACCTGCGGTGAGGGATGAGCGCGGGGTCGACGCCATCCTGCTCGAGTTCGCCGACCGATTTGCCGAAAGCCAGCGCCTCGCTCTGGGCAAACATATTGGCCATCAGGAGGTCGTGCTGGTCCGCGGCCGACTCGAGCGGCTGGCAGAATCCGATGAAGTCACAGGGCACCAGCCGGGTCCCCTGGTGCAGGAGCTGGTAGAACGAGTGCTGGCCGTTGGTCCCGGGCTCACCCCAATAGATGGGAGCCGTCTGTACCCCGACCTGCCCTCCCCCGCGGGTTACCGATTTACCGTTGCTCTCCATGGCCAGCTGCTGCAGGTAGGCAGGAAAGCGCTTCAGGTAGTGCGAATAGGGAAGTACGGCGAGCGTCTCGGCACCGAGGAAATTGTTGTTCCAGATCGACAACAGGCCCATCAGGACCGGCAGGTTACGCTCGAACGGCGCGCTGCGAAAATGCGTGTCCATCGCGTGGAACCCGGCGAGCATCTGCGCGAAATGCGCCGGTCCGATCGCGATCATGGTCGAGAGGCCGATCGCGGAGCCGAGCGAGTAGCGGCCGCCCACCCAGTCCCAGAAGCCGAACATGTTGCGCGTGTCGATGCCGAATTCGCCCACGGCGCTGGCGTTGGTCGACACCGCGACGAAGTGTCGCGCGATCGCATCCTCGTCGCGCAATGCTTCCAGGCACCAGGTGCGCGCAGCGCGTGCGTTGGCCAGCGTCTCCTGCGTGGTAAAGGTTTTCGAGCAGACAATGAAAAGCGTTTCCGCCGCCTCAAGGTCGCGAAGCGCCTCGCGAAGATCCGCACCGTCGACATTGGAGACATGTCGGATGACGAGATCGCGCTGGCTGTATGCCCGCAGGGCCTCGGACGCCATCACCGGGCCGAGGTCGGAACCACCGATGCCGATGCTCACGACGTTCCGTATCGGCCTGCCGGTGTGCCCGAGCCATGACCCTTCGCGGATGGATGTCGCGAACACACTCATCCGCTCGAGGACGGCATGGACCTCGGGTACGACGTCATGGCCTTCGACCTCGACGCACTCCCCTGCCCTCGCGCGCAGCGCGGAGTGAAGCGCCGGCCGGTCTTCCGTCGTATTGACACGCGCTCCCTGGAACAGGGCATCGATGCGCTTGTTGAGCTCGCACGCCCCTGCGAGTGCCACGAGAAGGACGACGGTCTGCGGATCCGCGCGTTGTTTCGAGTAATCCAGATACCAGCCCGCCGCCTCGACGTTCATCCGAACGGCGCGATCCGCATCGTCCCGGAAGCGATCGCGCAGGTGCCGCTGCGAATCGCTCAGCACGTGACGCTGCAGCGCTTGCCACTCTAAACCGCAGTCAACAGTGATGGCTTTTGTGGACATCGAGACTAATGTAACAGTGAGTTCAAAACGTGGGATGCAGTGGACCGCCTTTGCTGAAGCTTCGACGGACGCCGCTCCAAGTGCATCGCTGTTGGACCGGCTGGCGCGGTTGGCGGACGCAGTCTCGGTTCGCGAAGTTGCCGCCGCTGTTGTCGATTTCGCAGTGGCGTCTTGCGGAGTTCACTTTATGCGCGGCAGGCGTTGCAGTTTCTGCTCGAGTCCCTCGACGAGCGCCGGCGACGCGCGCTTCCCCGCATCGCGCAACGTGTAGCGAGCGGGTTGGCGTACACGCGCCAGTTCTTCCCATGTGAGCGGTACCGCCACCGGTGCGCCAGTTCGTGCACGCAGCGACCAGCTGGCCACGCTCGTGGCTCCGCGCCCATTGCGGAGCCAGTCGATAAAGATCCGGTTCTCGCGCTTGGCCTTGCTTGCGGTCGCCACGTAGCGATCAGGCTGTTCGGCGGACATCGCGCGTGCAAATGCCTCGCAGAAGTCGCGCGCTTCAGGCCACTTCGCCGCGGGCTCGAGCGGCACGACCACGTGTACGCCTTTTCCTCCGGTCAACCGGGGCCATGACTCGAGGCCCGCGGCACGCAGCCGGTCGCGTACCTCGACGGCAGCCGCCTTGATCGCCTTCCACTCGATGCCAACATCGGGATCGAGATCGAAAACGATGCGGTCGGGCTGCTCGATCGTTTCCGCGCGGGAACCCCAGGGATGGAACTCGATCGCGTTCATCTGCACCAGGTTCATCAGCCCGGCGACGTCGTCGATGTAGAAGTACTCCGCACGATCGCCGTCGTTTTCGCGCAGCGGCAGTCGCTTCACGGCTGCGCCGAAACCCGGTCCGGCGTGCTTCTGGAAAAAGTGCTGGCCCTTGATGCCGTCCGGACAGCGCACGATGGAAAGGGGCCGGTCCCGGAGTTCGCCGAGCAACCGGTCGGCGACGGAGAGATAGAAATCGAAGACCTGCTGCTTGGTGATTCCCTCGTCGGGATAGACGAGTCGGTCAGGGCTACTGGGCGGCGGGATCGCATCCGTGGCGGGCGGCCGCGCAGTTTTCCGCGCTTTCCCAGTCCTGCCAGCGTGTCGCGCATCGCCGGCATTTTCCGGTTGCACGAGGTTCGAGTCTGCATCGCGATCCTCGCGCAGGCGCGCAAAGGAAGCCTGGCGAAGGAGCCCTTCCTTTCCCCATCCGCGAAAGATCACTTCGACCACGGTATCGGGTTCAACCCAGTGGACATTGCGTTCCTTCAGCGCCACATGGTCAGGCAATGCCACGGCGGGTTTCTTCGCCGCGCGCAGCCGCTTCGGCAGGCTCGAGAGGTGCTTGTCCGTCAGGCCCGAGCCCACCCGACCCACGTAGCGCCAGCCCTTTTTTTCAGGCTCGGCAAGCAACAATGCGCCGAGACCACTGCGGCTGCCCTTGGGTTGCGTATATCCGACGATGGCGAATTCGCGGGTCTCCACGGCCTTGACCTTGAGCCATGAGTTGCCCCGTCCCGACACGTAAGCCGACAAAACCCGTTTACTTATGATTCCCTCCAGCTTCTGCTTCTTTGCCGCTTCGAACACTTTTTCGCCGTGCCCGATGATGTGATCGCTGTATCCGAGGCACGGCCCGCGTTTTGCGACCAGTTGTTGCAATAGCGCCTTGCGCTCGACAAGTGGAGCATCGCGGAGGTCGACGTCACCCACCCGCACGAGATCAAAGAGGACAAGACTGAGCGCACTAGTGTCGCCGCTCTTCAAGGCACGCTGGAGCGCGTTGAAGTCGCTCTGTCCTGCGGCGTTCAAAGACACCAGCTCACCGTCGACGGCGGCGTCGACGCCGAGTGAGCGCAACGCCTCGACGAGGCGCGGAAGCCGCTCCTGCCAAGGCAGTCTGTTCCGTGAAGTAATCGCAACTTTTCCCTTCGAGACTGAAGCGGCGAGCCGATAACCGTCCCACTTCCACTCGTGCAACCAGTCATCCCCATCTGGCGCCTTGGCCGCGCTCGTGGCCAGCATGGGTTCGATCCATGCCGGCGCGGCGCGTGCGCGTTTGGCTCCGCTCGCCTTCGCGGCGTTCGACAAAAGCGACTTCATCGACGGCGCTGGACTGGATTGGGCTTTCGAAGAGGCGGCCGGCGACTTCTTCGAGCCAGGCGCCTTCGATGGCGCCGGCCGCCTGCTCACCGTCCTTGCAGGAGGAGCGGGGATGTCCGACAGCATGTCGTCGGCCTCGACATCCCCGGCGAACTCGTCGCTGCGCTTGAGCAGGAGCCACTGGGGCTTGCTCGCAGCCTTGGCCGTGCGAATGAGCTTCCAGCTGCCGCGCAGTCGCTCGCCTTTCAGCTCGAACTCCAACTTTCCGCGCTTGACGCCGTCGGCAGGATCGCCTTCCGGATGCCACGTGCCCTGATCAAAAATCGCAACGTGGCCCGCACCGTAGTTTCCTTTCGGAATATCTCCTTCGAAACTTGCGTAATCGAGCGGATGATCCTCGACTTCCACCGCGAGTCGCTTCACGCCAGGCCGGAGCGACGGGCCGCGGGGTACGGCCCAGCTACGCAACACGCCATCGACTTCGAGACGGAAGTCGTAGTGGCGAACGCTGGCGTGATGCAGTTGCACCACGAATGACAGGGGCTTGGTCCCAGCACGCTTGCCCGCGGCGCCACGCGGTTCCGGCGTCGCCGCGAACCTGCGCTTGCGCGCGTATTCCTCGAGCGCCACCGGTCAGGCGCGCTTGCGCGTGGCGGCTTTCTTCGCGGGCGACTTCGCTGCCGCCGGCTTGGGCGACTTTGCCGGCGCATCGGGCTTGCCACGCTTGTCCAGGCTCTGCTTGAGCAGGGCCATGAAGTCGACCACGTTGGTCGCCGCGCCTTCGGGATGGCGATCCTCGACGGCCTCCGGCAGCTTTTTGACCGCACCCTTGGTCTTGATGCGCTTCCGGATGACCGCAGACAACCGCTCGCGGAACTCGTCCTTGTACTCGGCCGGTTTCCAGTCGGCCGACATCGAGGCCACCAATGAGTTGGCCATCTCGAGTTCGCGCGGCGTGATTTTCCACTTGGATGCGGAACCCTCGGGAATCGCGTAATCGGATGGATCGACCAGTTCCTGCGGGAAGCGCAGCAGGATAAGCAGCAGTGCATCCTCCTGCGGCGTCACCATGCCCAGGTACTCGCGTGTCCGGATCACCACGCGGCCAATGCCCACGCGCTTCGATTTCTTCAGCACCTCGCGCAACAGCACGTAGCCCTTCTCCGCCTTCTTTCCGGGTACCAGGACATAGGGTTTCTCGAGGTAGTTGGGCGCGATGGAATCGCGGTCGACGAAGGCGTCTAGCTCGATCATTTCCCGGTTCTCGCTGGCGGCCTGCGCGATATCCGATTCCTCGATGACCACGTAGCTGCCCTTGTCGTACTCGAAAGCTTTGACGATGTCCTTCCAGGGCACTTCTTCTCCGGTCTCGGCGTTGACCCGCTCGTACCGGATCGGCGCGTTGTTGCGTGCGTCGAGCATGCGGAACGAGATGTCCGTTCGCCGCTCCCCCGACATGAGCTGGATGGGGATGTTGAGCAGGCCAAACGACAACGAGCCGTTCCAGATCGGGCGAGGCATGGAGTTCTCCGTGGGTTGCAGCCGGTGCCGGCGGAGTATGCGACGGCGAGCTTTACGGACCTCTGAACAGTCGCGGTGCGGTTTCCGGACGCTCCGCCTGGCCGGGCGCCGCAGCGGGCGCGGGCGCGGATAAAGGCCGCAGGGTTCTACACTGGGGGCAACGGGGATGGTACGGACGCGATATGTCGCCGCTTCGGTTCGTGGGGGGAGCGCTGGCCCGGCATCTGGCGAAGCCCAGGCCCGGCCTTTCGAGCCTTGCCACCAGCCCCCCCGATCTGCTCAGTGCCGCACTGCAGCCGGGCGACGTACTGCTCGTGGAGGGGACGAGCCGCTTTTCCAGTGCGATCAAGTACCTGACGCAATCCACGTGGTCGCATACCTCGCTTTTCATCGGCGACCGGGTCGACTCTTTCAAGCGCGGCGAGGACGCCCGCGTTCTCGTCGACGCAGACATCATCGAAGGCGTGCGGCTGATTCCGCTCAGGGAATTTTCCGGTCTGCACACGCGGATCTGCCGACCCGTGGGACTTGCGGCTCACGATGTGACGCAGTTGATCGATTTCATGCTGCAGCGCGTGGGCAACCACTACGACCTCAAAAACGTGTTCGACCTCGCCCGGTTCCTGGTCAGTCGTCCGCCAGTCCCCGGATCGATGCGGCGACGCGCGCTCGCTCTGGGTAGCGGGGAACCCACGCGCGCGATCTGCTCGACGCTGATCGCCCAGGCCTTCGGATCGATCCGGTATCCCATCCTGCCGGAGGTCGAGCAGCTCGACCCCGATACACCGGGCGCAGGGGAAGCGCGCGAGGAGATCATGCACATCCGCCATCACAGCCTGTACGCACCACGCGACTTCGACGTGTCGCCGTTTTTCCGGGTGGTGAAGCCGCGCATCGAGTCGGGGTTCGAGTTCCGCTCCCTCAACTGGGCGGTCGATCGCGCCTCAGAACAGAACCGCGAAACGGTGCCGGGCAGCGCTAGAACAGCTGGCGGTTGATGCCGAGTGTCTGCATGACCTTGCTGGCGATTTCCTCGATCGACGCATGGGTCGTGCTGAGCACCGGAACCCGTTCGGCGCGGAACAGCTTTTCGGCCTGACCGACTTCCCACCGGCACTGGGCGAGTTCCGAGTAGCGTGAGTCGGGTCGACGCACCTGCCGGATCTGTTGCAGGCGTACCGGATCGATGGTCAATGCAAAGAGTTTCCTGCGGTGCGCACGCAGCCGGTGCGGAAGCTCGCCGGACTCGAGGTCGTCCTGGGTGAGCGGATAGTTGGCCGCCTTGATGCCGAAATGCAAGGCCAGGAACAGGCAGGTCGGGGTCTTGCCGGAGCGCGATACGCCGACCATGACAAGGTCCGCATCGTCGTAGTGCACATCGACTCCGTCGTCGTGCGCCAGGGCGTAGTTGGTCGCGTGGATGCGCGCCTCGTACTCGGTGCCGTCCGACATGCCATGCGCCCGGCCCACGGCCGACTGACGGGTGGTGCCGAGTTCCTCCTCGAGTGGGGCGAGGAACTGCTGGAACACGTCGAGCATCAGCGCGCCGCTTTCAGCCGCCACGACTGCGATAAGGTCAGGATTGACGATGGTGTTGACCACTATCGGCCTCACGCCGGCAGCCTCCCCAGCCGCCTTGATGCGCGCGGCCGCCGCGCGGGCCTTGTCGCGCGAATCGACGAAAGGCATGCGCTCGGTCGTGAAAGCCACGTGCGCGAATTGCGTCAGCAGGGTATGGCCGATCGTTTCGGCGGTGATCCCGGTGCCGTCGGAGAGATAAAAAATGACGCGCTTGTCCATGGCGCAAGTGTAGGGCGGGTCTCGACCCGCCAGCTTCCTGACGATCGCGAGTTGATGTCGCGCCCGAGGCGCGACCTATGACTGCCGCCATGGAGGTTGAGGCGCGCGGCCGGATCGCTGAAAATGCCAGACCTGCGCGATCCTCGTGCAGCAGCCTGCGGCCTGAGCCGCCTTTCCCCGGAGTTTTGCATGGCCGACCTCATTCTCTGGCTGGACAAGCTGCGCTTGTCCGACCTCCCCGCAGTGGGCGGCAAGAATGCTTCGCTCGGCGAAATGATCGGCCACCTTTCGGGCCTCGGGGTTTCCGTGCCGGGGGGATTCGCCACGACCTCGGACGCATTCCGCGAGTTCATCGAAGCCGACGGCTTGCGCCAGCGCATTTTCGACCGGCTCGGCACGCTCGATGTCGAGGACGTCCTCGCGCTTGGCAAAGCCGGCGACGAGATTCGTGGGTGGGTGATGCGCGCGCTGCTCCCTCCCCCGCTCGATGCCGGCATCCGCGCGGCCTATGCCCGGCTCTGCGCGGAGGCCGGCGTTGTTGACTGTTCCGTGGCGGTGCGTTCGTCCGCGACTGCGGAGGATCTGCCGGACGCGAGCTTTGCCGGGCAACAGGAAACCTTTCTCAACGTCACCGGCGCAGACGCGGTTGTCGCGCGGGTCAAGGAAGTTTTTGCCTCGTTGTACAACGACCGCGCCATCGCGTATCGCGTGCATCATGGCTTCAAGCACGAAGACGTGTTCCTGTCGGCCGGCGTGCAACTCATGGTGCGCTCCGACGTGGGCGCGTCCGGCGTGCTGTTCACGCTCGACACGGAGTCGGGTTTCCGCGACGTGGTGTTCATCACGTCGAGTTACGGACTCGGCGAGACCGTCGTGCAGGGCGCCGTCAACCCGGACGAGTTCTACGTGTACAAGCCAACGCTGTCTCGCGGTTTGCCTGCGATCCTGCGCCGTTCGCTCGGCACCAAGCAGATCCGCATGGTGTACTCGGATTCGCCGGGAGAACGTGTGCGCAACGAGGAAACTCCGGCGGACCTTCGCGCCCGCTTTTCGCTCAGCGACGACGACGTGCACGAGCTCGCGCGTCAGGCACTCACGATCGAGAAGCACTACGACCGACCGATGGACATCGAGTGGGCCCGTGATGGCATCAGCGGCAAGCTCTACATCGTGCAGGCCCGACCGGAGACGGTGAAGTCGCGCGTGCGGACCAACCGCATCGAAAGATTCCAGCTGCGCGAAAAGGCGCAGGTCCCCGTGCTGGTGGAGGGTCGCGCGATCGGGCAGAAGATCGGCAGCGGTCGTGCACGGGTCATCAAGGGCCTCGCGCAGATGAGTTCGTTCCAGGCGGGCGAAGTTCTGGTGGCAGACATGACCGATCCCGACTGGGAACCGATCATGAAACGCGCGTCGGCGATCGTGACCAACCGCGGCGGTCGCACGTGTCACGCGGCGATCATCGCGCGCGAACTCGGCGTGCCTGCCGTGGTTGGCACCGGCGACGGCATGCAGCGCGTCCCCGAGGGTGCCGAAGTCACGGTGTCCTGTGCGGAGGGCGACACCGGCTTCGTCTACGCCGGCGTGCTGCCGTTCGACGTGCATACGGCGGATCTCGACCAGATGCCGCCTGCCCCGCTCAAGGTCATGATGAACGTCGGCAACCCCGAGCGCGCATTCGACTTCGCGCAGCTGCCGCACCACGGCATCGGGCTTGCGCGCCTCGAGTTCATCATCGCGCGCCAGATCGGCGTGCATCCCCGGGCGCTCCTCGAGTACGACGCGCAGCCCGCTGAAATCAAGGCGCAGATCGAGCCGCTGATGGCCGGCTATGCCGATCCCGTGAGCTTTTACGTTGACCGGCTGGCGGAAGGCATCAGCACCCTCACCGCCGCGTTCGCCCCCCACCCCGTGATCGTGCGTCTGAGCGACTTCAAATCCAACGAATACGCAAATCTCGTCGGCGGCGCCGCGTACGAGCCGCACGAGGAGAATCCGATGCTCGGATTCCGCGGTGCGTCGCGCTATGTCGATCCGGGGTTCGCGCCGGCGTTTGCGCTCGAGTGCCGCGCGGTCAAGCGCGTGCGGGAAGAGATGGGCCTCACCAACTGCTGGGTCATGATCCCGTTCGTACGCACGCTGGACGAGGGCCGCCGCGTGATCGACGCGCTCGCCGCCAACGGATTGGTGAGCGGCGAACATGGCCTCAAGCTGATCATGATGTGCGAACTGCCGTCCAATGCGCTGCTGGCCGACGAGTTCCTGGACCTGTTCGACGGCTTCTCGATCGGTTCAAACGATCTGACCCAGCTCACCCTCGGGCTGGACCGCGATTCCGGCGTCATTGCGCACCTGTTCGACGAACGCGATCCGGCGGTCAAGAAACTTCTTTCGATGGCGATACGGGCAGCCAAGGCTCGTGGAAAATACATCGGCATCTGCGGCCAGGGTCCGAGTGATCACCCGGACCTTGCAGACTGGCTCACCGAACAGGGCATCGAGTCTGTTTCGCTCAACCCGGATACCGTGGTCGACACCTGGCTGAGGCTCGCGCGCAATGCCGCTGGTTGACTCCCCGTTCGCCGCCGACCCGGCGCTCGCCCGGCCAACCGTGGTCACGCGCGTCGGCGACTTCGATGGGTACTTCGCCAGCCTCGACTGGGCCACGCTGCTGACGCAGTGGTCGGTGCGCTTCGCGAGTGCGCTCGCCATCCTCGTCATTGGCCTCTGGCTCGCCCGAAAACTTTCGAACCTGCTCGAACGGTCGCTCTCCCGCTTCGACCGTGCCGATCCGATCCTGCGCAGCTTCCTGCGCAACGTGCTGTACGCGATGCTCGCGCTGGTGGTGATCGTGGCCGCGTTGACCCAGCTTGGCGTGCCACCCGCCTCACTCCTGACCGTGCTCGGCGCCGCCGGGCTGGCGATCGGCCTTGCGCTCAAGGACTCCCTGTCGAACATCGCGTCAGGCGTCATGCTCATGGGACTTCGCCCATTCCGCGCAGGCCATCAGGTGAGGATCGCCGGCATCGACGGCACCGTGGAGCAGGTGCGGATTTTCACCACTCACCTGCGCACCCCGCAGAACGAGGACATCCTCATTCCCAACAGCGAAATCACCCGGGCGCCCATCTTCAACTTCACGGGACGCGAGCAACGGCGCGTCGACATCGCTGTCACCCTGGACATGGAAGAACCGATCGATGAAGCGACCGCGCTGTTGATCTCTGCGGCGCGCTCGGTAGAAGGCGTGCTGGACGATCCACCCGTTGACTGCTTCGTCGCGCGCTTCGACGAGATGGGCGCAGTCCTCACCCTGACGGCATGGGTTTCGACTGCTGACTACCTGCGCGTTCGCGGCCAACTGCTGCAGCGGGCGCACGCCACCTTGCGGTCCAGCGGATTGCGGATGGCAACGCGGCATGCGTTCCTGCCAGCCTCGGACCCCGTTGTCGGCGCGCCCCCCGCACGCGACCCGGACGTCCTGTAGAACCCCGCATCTACGGAACGTCCAGCTGCCGGAGCGATCCGGGCCGCGAGCATTCCCGGCACCACCCTTGTGCCTTGTACTGCGCGTGGCCGGCGCACGAAATTAACTCCGGATCAGCGTGCGGGTGCCCGCGCGCGAAACAGGGCGCGCTTGCGCGGCTGGGGTTTGCTGACTGCCTGGTCGGAGTCGGGTCGATCGCCGTGTACGGCCTGTTGCTTGAGGCGGACCGGCTTGCCTGACTTCGCGGCCGCATACACCGCGTCTATGACCAGCAGATCCGCAAGCCCTTCCTCACCCGACGGTGCCGGATCGCGCGACTCGAGCACGCAATCCGAGAAATGCGTCAGCAGCGGTGCGAACTGGTCCACGGCGGCAAATTTGCGAACCTGTTTCCGGGTCGGTTTGCCACCACCCTGCATGAACTCGACCCGCATCTCCTTCGGGCCCTTCATCTCGAACGCCTGGTCCAGCCGCATCGATCCCTGCGTGCCGTAAAGCTGGAAGCTCGACGCATCCGCGGCGCCGAAGCTGCAGGTGAAGCTCGCGAAGCGGTCGAGCGGAAAGCGCATGACTACGCTGGCCATCTCTTCAACTTCGGTAAAGCGCGGATCATCGTGGGTCGCAAGCCGCGCCACGACTTCAATAGGCTCGGCGCGGAAGAGGTTGCGCGCCGCATTGATGCAGTAGATGCCGATGTCGCGCATGGGTCCGCCATCGAGTTCTTCATCCAGCCGGATGTTTCCGGATTTCACCTGCATCGAAAACTGCGCGGTGAAGTACCGCAACATGCCGAGCTTGCCACCCGAAGCCAGCTCAACGGCAGCGAGGTTGGCCGGCTCGAAATGGAGCCGGTACGCCGTCATCAGCCTCACGCCCGCGCGGGCGCACGCGTCGACCATCGCGCGGGCTTCCCGCGCGTTCCCGCCCAGCGGCTTCTCGCAGAGCACATGGACTCCCCGCTTCGCTGCGCGCCTGACGAAATCGCGATGCATCGAGTTCGGCAGCCCGATATAGACCGCGTCGATCTCTCCCGAGCGCAGCAGTGCATCGTATTGTTCGTAACTGGCGATGCGGTCCGCACCGTAGCGCTTGCCGAGTTTGCGGGCCTTCACCGCGTCGTCGGACACCAGCGCAATCAGCTCCGAATTGCGCGTCGCCTGCGCAAAGGCCGGCAGCATGGATGACTGGCTGATGTAGCCCAGGCCGACCACCGCGTAGCGGACCTTCCGGGACCCCGGACTCTTTTGCGCGCGTGCCATGGATTCTCGCCTGATCTGCCTACATCACAGCGTACTGGAGCGCGGTGTCCCGTCACCGCAGGCGCATGACTGCAATTCAGGCACCAGCAATCGGGACGTGAGTCAGGCCTCGACCGGATTGCGACCACCCCCAAGCGCACCCATGAATCGACGGTAGTAGCGCAATTCGTCGAGCGACTCGCGCACGTCCGCAAGCGCGGTGTGCGCCCCCTGTTTCTGCAAGCCTGCGCTCACCTGCGGCGCCCAGCGGCGCGCGAGTTCCTTGATCGTGCTGACATCGACATGGCGGTAGTGGAAGTACTGCTCCAGAACCGGCATGTATCGGCGCAGGAATCGACGGTCGTGCGCAATCGAGTTGCCGCAGATCGGCGAGCATCCCGGCGCGACCCATTCGCGAAGGAACTCGACGGTCCGCTGTTCGGCTTCAGCCTCGCTTACGCCCTGCTCCATCGACCGATTCCAGAGGCCGCTCGCCCGGTGATGGCGGCGATTCCACTCGTCCATCGCCTCGAGGCGCGCCGGCGGCTGGGAAATCGCCAGTTCGGGACCTTCCGCCAGCACGGTCAGGTCCGCGTCGGTGACCAGCGTCGCGATCTCGAGTATCCGGTCATGGTCCGGATCGAGGCCTGTCATCTCGAGATCGATCCAGATCATGCGCTGCGCGGCCGGATCGACGATGTTCATGGGATTACGAGGTAGTGGCGGGTGTCCGGATCATAGAGCACGCGCGGCAGCCCGCCGGTTGCGGAAGAACGCCTGGAGACGGGCCCCTGCCTCGTCGGCCAGGACGCCACCCGACAGCGCGACGCGATGGTTGTGACGCGGATCTTCCAGGAACGGGAAGACGCTGCCGCACGCCCCGGTTTTCGGGTCGGCCGCGCCAAACACCAGACGGGCAACGCGGGCGTGCACCGCAGCCATCGCGCACATCGCGCACGGTTCGAGCGTCACGTACATCGTGCAGCCGACCAGTCGATGATTGCGTGACGCACGTCCCGCGGCGCGCAGCGCCACGATCTCCGCATGCGCACTCGGATCATGCTCACGGATGTTGCGATTCCAGCCCTCGCCGAGCAGCAAGCCGTCGGCGCCCACCACCACCGCACCCACCGGAATCTCGTCGTCGTCGCGCACGGCGCGATCCGCAAGTTCGAGCGCTACGCGCATCCACTCTTCGTCCGTTCGCACCGTGGCAGCCCCCGCAACCGGTTCCGCTCGCACCACGGCGGCTATTCCCATTCGATGGTGGCGGGCGGCTTGCCGCTGATGTCGTAGACCACCCGGGACACGCTGCGCAGTTCGTTGATGATGCGTCGCGATACCAGGTCCAGGAAATCGTACGGGAGATGTGCCCACTGGGCGGTCATGAAATCGACGGTCTCCACGGCACGCAAGGCGATGACCCATTCATAGGCGCGCGCGTCGCCCACCACCCCCACCGAACGCACCGGCAGGAAGACCGCGAACGCCTGGCTGACCCGATCGTACAGGTCATGCCGCCGCAGCTCCTCGATGAAGATTGCGTCGGCGCGCGCCAGCAACTCCGCGTATTCCGGCTTGACCTCGCCCAGGATGCGCACGCCGAGCCCCGGGCCGGGAAACGGATGCCGATGGACCATGTCGCGCGGCAACCCGAGTTCGACGCCGAGCCTGCGCACTTCGTCCTTGAACAGTTCGCGCAACGGCTCGATGAGTCCGAGCTGCATGGTGTCGGGAAGCCCAGCGACGTTGTGGTGGCTCTTGATGACATGGGCCTTGCCGGTGCGGCTGCCGGCGGATTCGATCACGTCCGGATAGATCGTTCCTTGCGCGAGCCAGCGCGCGTCGGTGAGTCGCCGGGCCTCCTCCTCGAAGATCTCCACGAACAGGCGACCGATGATCTTGCGCTTGGCTTCCGGATCGGCGACTCCCGCCAGCGCGTCGAAATAGCGATCGCGTGCATCGATGCGGGCGACGCGCACGCCGAGGTGTTCGGCGAATGTCGCCATCACCTGGTCACCTTCCTGCCAGCGCAAAAGACCCGTGTCGACGAACACGCAGGTCAGCTGTTCGCCAATGGCCTTGTGCAGCAAAGCGGCGACGACGGACGAGTCTACGCCGCCGGAAAGCCCGAGCAGCACGGTGTCCCGGCCTACCTTCTCGCGCACACGGGCGATCTGGTCATCGGCGATGTGCGCGGCTGTCCAGAGCGCCTTGCACCCGCAGATGTCGAGAACGAATCGCCGCAGCAGCGCCTCGCCCGATGTCGTGTGGGTGACCTCGGGGTGGAACTGCACGCCGTAACGGCGCGTTGAATCGTCGGCCATGGCGGCGATCGGAAGGTCTTCCGTGCACGCGGCGACGACGAATCCCGGCGGCAGTTCGGTGACCCGATCCGCGTGGCTCATCCACACGTCGAGCTTGCGCTCGCCCTGCGTGCGGTCGGTCATTCGATCGAGCAGCGCATTGGGCGCCGTCAACTCGACCTCGGCATACCCGAATTCGCCGCTGTGCCCCGCCTCGACCTTGCCGCCCAGCTGCGCGGCCAGCGTCTGCATTCCGTAACAGATGCCGAGCAGCGGCACGCCGGCGTCCAGTGCCTGCCGCGGGGCGCGCGGCGATCCGGCCGCCAACGTCGACTCGGGTCCGCCGGACAGGATGATGCCTCTCGGCGCGAACGCGGCAATTTCCGCGGGATCGTGATCCCAGGCCCAGATTTCGCAATACACCCCGATCTGGCGAATGCGCCGCGCGATGAGCTGCGTGTACTGCGCGCCGAAATCCAGGATGAGGATCTTGTCGTCGTGGAGGTCGGTCATCTGGGGCGAACGCTCGATGCTGTTGTCGAAGCGACGTCAGTCGCGAAGAGACTTGCGTGAGGGGTCGCGTTCGCGACTGACGTCGCTGCTACGCGAGTCGCCCTATCACGACGTGCGGTAATTGGGCGGTTCCTTGGTGATCTGCACATCGTGCACGTGGCTTTCGCGGATCCCGGCATTGCTGACGCGCACGAACACGGGGCGCGACCGCATTTCTTCGATGGTCGCGCAACCGACGTAACCCATGGAAGCGCGCAGCCCGCCCGCAAGCTGGTGGACCACATTGCGCAACGGCCCGCGATACGGAACGCGGCCCTCGATGCCCTCGGGGACGAGCTTGTCCGCGTCGCTGGCATCCTGGAAGTAGCGGTCCTTGCTGCCGTCCTGCATCGCGCCCAGCGATCCCATGCCCCGGTAGCTCTTGTAGCTGCGGCCCTGGAAAAGTTCGACTTCTCCCGGCGCCTCCTCAGTGCCGGCAAAAAGGCCGCCGATCATGACCGTGCTGGCGCCGGCTGCGATGGCCTTGGCCACGTCACCGGAGAAACGGATGCCGCCATCGGCAACCAGGGGAATGCGTTCCTGAAGCGCTTCCGCGACCATCGAGATCGCCGTGAGCTGCGGCACACCGACACCGGCGACGATCCGTGTGGTGCAGATGGAGCCGGGGCCCACGCCGACCTTCACCGCATCGGCGCCCGCATCGAGCAGCGCAAGGGCGGCATCGCCGGTGACGATGTTGCCGCCGATCACATCGACCTGCGGAAAGCGCTTCTTCACCCAGGCCACTCGATCGATCACGCCCTGCGCGTGGCCATGCGCCGTGTCGACAACGATGACATCGACGCCGGCCTCGACCAGCGCTTCCACGCGTGCCTCGGTGTCGCCGCCCATACCCACCGCGGCGCCTACGGTCAGCCGCTCGCGCTGGTCCTTGGCGGCGAAGGGATTCTCGCGCGACTTCTGGATGTCCTTGACGGTAATGAGGCCGCGCAGCCGGAAGGAATCGTCGACCACGAGAACTTTTTCGATACGGTGACGATGCAGGAGGCCGATCACTTCCTCGTCGCTGGCGTCCTCGCCGACCGTGACCAGCCGCTCTTCGCGGGTCATCACGTTGCGAACCGGGTCATCGAGTTTGGTCTCGAAGCGCAGGTCGCGACTGGTGACAATGCCGACGAGGCGATCGCCGTCGACGACGGGCACGCCCGATATGTTTCGCGCCCGCGTCAGTTCGAGGACTTCACGGATGGACGTGTCGGGGCCCACCGTGAAGGGATCGCGGATGACGCCGGCTTCGAAGATCTTGACCATGCGGACCTGCGCCGCCTGGCGTTCCACCGTCAGGTTGCGGTGCACGATGCCCACGCCACCGTACTGCGCCATCGCCACGGCGAGTCGCGCTTCGGTCACGGTATCCATCGCCGCGGAAACGATCGGCACGTTCAACGCGATGCGCTGCGTGAGGCGCGTGGCGAGATTCACGTCCTTCGGCAGCACCCTGGAGTGCGCCGGCACCAGCGAGACGTCATCGAAGGTAAGCGCTTCGGTATTGATCCGCATGCTTTCGAAGACCCGGGAAAGCGCGCCAGTATAGCGGTGCGGCTGGAGAATCCGTTCGTGGTGAACGGCGGCTCCCGCATGCCCGGCTATGCGAACGCCTGTCCTGGCCGGGCCGCGGACGGCCCCTTGCTGGCCTTTTCCGCGAGCTCCGCGGCTTCGAGCGTGTTGAGCATCAGCATCGCGACGGTCATGGGTCCGACTCCGCCAGGAACCGGGGTGATCCACCCCGCGCGCGTCGCCGCCACCTCGAAATCGACGTCGCCCACGAGCGACCCGTCGTCCCGCCGGTTGATCCCGACGTCGATCACCACGGAGCCGGGCTTTATCCATTCGCCACGAACCAGTCCGGGCTGCCCGGCTGCAACGACGAGCAGATCGGCTGCAGCTACCTTTTGCGGCAATTCGCGCGTGAAACGATGGCAACTGGTGACCGTTGCGCCAGCCAGCAGGAGTTCGAGGGCCATCGGCCGGCCCACATGGTTGGATGCGCCGATCACCACGGCATCCATGCCGCGCACGGGACGATCGATATTGGCCAGCAGCGTCATGACGGCCTTGGGCGTGCAGGGCCGCAGTCCTGGCTGCCGCAGCGCGAGGCGTCCCACGTTTTCCGCGTGGAATCCGTCCACATCCTTCGCAGGATCGATCCGCGCCACTAGTTCGGCTACGTCGAGGGGCACGGGCAGCGGAGACTGGACGAGGATGCCGTGTATGCGGGCATCGTCGTTGCATCGCTCGATGAGGTGAAGCAACTCGGCCTGCGTCGTGCTCGCCGGCAGATCGTGATCGAACGCCTTGAAACCGACGAACGCACAGGCGCGGCGCTTGTTGCGTACGTAGACACGCGAAGCGGCATCTTCTCCAACGAGGATCACGGCAAGACCCGGCACCGGCGCTCCCCGCAGGCCACGCGCAGCGACTTCGTCGCGCACGGCGTCGAGCACGTTCTGCGCAATCGCCTTGCCGTCGAGGATACGTGCAGTCATGGAAATCCGCGGTGTAGCCGGGGCGCGGATGATACTGGCTGGCTGCAAGCAGGGACGCGGCGCGTCGACATCGGCCCCAGCCCCAGGGCTCGACCCGGATGCGGACGCGGCAGTGCGGGCCTATTCCTGAAGAAACTGCGCGTCGTAGACTTCCGGCTCCAGGACCAGCGCCGCCAGCAACTCATCCGCAGCGAGGACGGCGCGGGTACCTACCGTGCGGGTCTCGAATTTGTGCGTCGGCGCGCCGGCAAGTCCCTGCAGCGCAGCCATGGCGAACAACTCGCGCTTGGTGAGGCCACCCTGCTCCCCCGCGGCGGCGCCCGGATACACGCGCTGTTCTCCCAATGCCTTCGGATCCATGTCGACTCCCCGTTGATGGTGTGTCGGGATTCTAGTTGCAGCGCCCCGGCCTGCGCTCCAGTCCGGCAACTAGGCTGTTCGATGTCGTCGAAAGGCAGTATCGCCTTGCCTTCGGGTGAAGCCTCTTATCCTGCGGCAAGGCGATACCGCCTTCCGCCGCCGGCAGTCAGGCTCCAGCCGCAGCCTCGGCGAGCAGCGACGTTGGCTCGGGCGGAGGCGCGTGCTCGTCAAACATCGCCGGAATCAACGCGCGAGTAGTCCACATGCCGAGATGGCCCTCGAGCGCCACGATCGCGAACGACCCCCATTGCTGCGCACGCCCCGAGGTTTTGGCAAGGAAAGATGTGCCATCAACGCGACGTATCGTCACGCACGTCCCGACGGGATGCTGCTGGTTCCAGCTCACTGCGCATTCGAAGTCCATGCGCGCATCGTAGGCACGACTGTCTCATCGCCGGCGACGAACCTGACTGCAACCGTCGTGGCGCAGCAGCGCGGCAGCGGGTAACGTGCCCGCACCACTCGTAGCGTTCCCGCCGGTGGATGACGGCAGGACCGACTGCATAAAGGAGTCGCCATGCGCCACCTCCGCCTCCCCAGAGTCCTCCGACGGCTCCTCATCTGCCTTACCTGCTGGGTGACTCCGCTCGCCGCGCAGCTTGCGACATTTGAAGACGGTTTCGAACCCGCCTGTTACGGCATCGCGAATGATCGCCCGGGCTGCGTCGTTGTGCCGTTCAACCAGCCACCCCTCACAACGTCAGTTCGGGTGGCTGGTGTGGCGGAGTGGACGCGCATCGACGCCTACGTGCTGCTGGATCGATCAGGCTCGATGTCGGCAGAGCTTGCAGCCCTGCGCGCCAACTTGAGCACCGCGACCAGAGCCCTGACGTGTCCGCCGATCGGAAATGGCACGCCGGGGATGTGCTTCCGCGACGCGTGGTGGGGAGCGGGAACCTTTGCCTACTCATTGAGTGGCGCGGACGCGTTCCGGAATCACGTTGACCTGCAACCGGCTCCGAATTTCGGCTTCCTGCCGATCACCGAGCCGGCGGGCTGTTGCAGCGAGATCACTTTGCTCGCGATGTTCAGCACTCTCACAGGCCTTGGCAGCGATGGAGCAAATCAGTGCAATGTCAACGGTTACCCAGCCCGCGCGACCTGCGCCGGCTCTCCCGCAGCGGTCTCGGGCGCGCCGACCTTCGGTTACCCCTGCTTCCGCGCGGACGCTGCACCGTTCGTGGTGGTGTTCTCTGATGAAGCGCCGAGCGCCAATACCAATTGCCCGGCCTGGCCCTCGATCGTGAAACCGCAGTTTGCGGCGCGCGGCGCACGCTTCATCGGCATTTACGGCTCTGGATCTGCCGCGCAGGTCATCACTGAATTTCAGACGTTCGCGACCGACACCGGTTCGACTGATACAACCAGCGGCAACGCACCGCTTGTCTTCAATGGCTCCGACAGCAACGCGCCGACCGCTTTTGCGAGTGCGATGCAGGCGGTTCGACGCGGCGTGCCGATGGACGTGACTGCCGTGCTCATCGACGACCCTGCCGACGCAGTCGACACCGCGGTGTTCGTGCAGCGCATCGAAGTAGTCAACGACGGCAGTAACGGGTGCCCCAACGGAGCGACCGTGTCCGACACCAATGGCGACGGTTTCCCCGATACGTTCGCAGCAGCGAGTCCGGGCGCAGCGGTCTGCTTCCGATTGATTCCGGCCCCCAACATGAGCATCGCTCCAGGCGCCCAGCTGCAGCAGTTCCCGGCACTGCTGCGCATCAGCGGCGACGGCCGCATGTCCATCGTGGATACGAGGCTGCGGTTCGTGGTGCCGCCTGCCTGAGGGCATGAGTTCGCTGGGGGCATCAAGTGGGTGACCCTGAATGCCTGGATCGCGTGGTTGAACACATGAGCTGAGCGGCGCTCGCGCGCTCCTAGAACGCATTACTCCCGCCAACGAATTGCGGCGAGAAATTCGCTGGCTGTCTCAAGCGCGTCTCGCGCCCGCTACTTCGCGCGGGCGTTGGACAGCGGAATCTGGCTGGTTCCTGTTTGTGTGCGTGCCGGCCGCGCCCAAACTCTTCGCGCGAACCTGGACCTCAGGCGCGCTGAAACAACTCAACCGGACGGCCGGTTGATGAAAACCCAGTACATGCCCAAGTCGGCGATCACCGCGGAGAACTGCTCGAACCCTACGGGCTTGGAGACGAAACTATTTGCGCCGAGCTCGTAGCTCCTGACGATGTCCTCATCCTGAGTGCTCGACGTGAGCATCACTACCGGCACGTGGCGAGTACGGGAATCTGCGCGCAAGGCCTGCAAAACTTCAATTCCGTCCACCTTGGGCAGTTTCATGTCCAGCATCACGATCCGAGGCTGCTGATGAGTCTCGCGCCCTGCGTACTGGCCACGGCCAAACAAGAAGTCGAGTGCCTCCGCACCATCCTCAACCCACAAAAGGCTATTGCCCAGATTGCGACTCTGCAAAGCTCGGATTGCAATCTCGGCGTCATTCGGGTCGTCTTCGACGAGCAGAATATCTGGCGTTTTTTCAGTCATGGCCTGCCTCGGTGTTCGATGGGGTCGCAAGGTAGCGCGGCAGCAGGAAGGAGATCGTCGCTCCCTGGTCAGGGGCGCCTTCCGCCCAGACGCGGCCTCCGTGCTTCTCGACAATGCGCTTGACAATCGCTAGACCGACGCCGGTGCCCTCGAATTTCCTGAGTGGGTGAAGGCGCTGAAACACGCCAAACAGTTTGTGGCCGTAGGTTGGATCGAAGCCCACACCATTGTCGTTGACCGAGTAAACCACCCCGCCGTCCACGACACTGCAACTTACGCGCACAACCGGGCTCTCTCGACCGGCGCTGAACTTGAGCGCGTTGGCCAGCAGGTTGTTGAATACCAGGCGAAGCATCATCGGGTCGCCGCTGGCCGGCGCCAGATTATCGAGCTCAAGAACGGCGTGGCCGCCAGTGCGCTCGGCCGCTTCCTCGAACGCGGATCGCGCCAGAGCGTTCATGTCGATCGGCGCCACAGAGAGTTCCTGTTTGCCGGCGCGCGAGAAGGCTAGGATGCCTTCGATCAGCTCACTCATCCGGGCGCTCCCCGCACGAATCTTTGAGAGCAGGCGTTTGCCTTCTTCGTCCAATTGCGCGGCGTGGCCCGCGTGTAAGAACGCTGCGAAGTTGTCGATCGCCCTCAACGGCGCCCGCAGGTCGTGGGAAACCGAGTAGCTGAATCCTTCGAGATCGCTGTTCGAGGCTTGGAGCTGTGCGGTGCGCAACTGCACCCTCCGTTCGAGGTCGGCATTCGCCGCGGCCAGCTTGCTTTCTGCCTCTTCGAGTGATCGATTGGCCACTGCGAGCGCCGCCAGGGATTCCTGCAGGCCGCGCTCACTCCGGTTACGCAGTTCAAGCTCTTCCGCGAGGCGAGCGTTTAGCGCTTCCAGCTCTGACGGGGAGCGCATGCTCAACGCAACCGGAATGAAGGGAACCATCATGGCGGCCGTCGCCAACGAGGCCGCAGCCGTCACGGCCTTCAGCGCGCCATCGGCCACGTACACCGGATTCCAGATGGTGACGATGCCGACGATGTGGGTTGTTCCGCAGAGCACGATAAACGCCGCGAACATCGCGATCATTCCTCGGAACGGCACGTCGGCGCGTCGACGCAAGAAATACATGAGGGTCAGCGGGATGGAGAAGTAAGCCAGGGCAATCACGGCGTCAGAGATGACGTGCATCCAAAGAATGTCCGCGCGCCAAAGGTAACAATGCCCGTGGGGCATGAAATCCCGCTGAGATAACCAGTCCCACATCGGAATTTCCCCTTTTAAGACAACCCCGGTTTGTATCAGATTCCGTCGCAACCCAGAACCAATTCGAAGGTCATCGGGCGAGCCTGTCGGTCCACCTCTCACGGGCTTCGATGCCCAGGGAAGTGGCTACCATTATTGGAAAAATAGCTTACGGGACAAGCGGTTGACCTTCGTCTCGCGTGAGCGATTCCGCACGCAAGCGAGGCGCGAGATCGGCTGCTTTTGGCCTGCTAGCCGTCTCCCGCTAAGCTCTGAGTCGGCAGTCGACCGGGGGGATGACTCATGCCGATGACGCGCGGGAAGCTTGAAGGCGCACTCGACTTCTTCGACAAGAATCTGCCGGAACTCATCGGCGGCGGCCTGAGCGCGGTCGATGCCGGACAGCGCATACGTCAGTTTCTAATCGAAGCCACCAAGCCGGAAGATCACGACTATCTGAACGCCAGATTCGACGCTCTTCTCGCCGGTATAGCGTCGGGCGCGCTGCCTGCGCGGCCGCCGCCAGATCCCGTGGTGCAGGAATGACGGACAGCGCAGCGCAGGCCAGCCAACCGCGTAAACGTGCGGCATTTTGAAGCACTGGTTTCTCGGGTGAGCCGGGCTCGGCTTGGAGCATCGCTTGTTGCGCGGTTGCTGAAACCCTATGGGTGGCGGAGAGAGTGGGATTCGAACCCACGGTGGGGATAAGCCCACGGCGGTTTTCAAGACCGCTGCCTTAAACCACTCGGCCACCTCTCCACAAAGGTCTTGCCTGACGAGTTTATCGTGAAGCTGCCCCTCATCCGGCGCTTCGCGCCACCTTCTCCCCGCGGGCGGGGAGAAGGAAAGAGCATATGGATCACTCGATGCGGTCGGCGCCGCCCATGTAAGTGCGGAGCGCATTGGGAACAGTGATCGAGCCGTCAGCGCTCTGGTAGTTCTCCATGACCGCGATGAGCGCGCGGCCGACGGCGACGCCAGAACCGTTGAGCGTGTGCAGCGGTTCCGGCTTGCCGGTTGCGGGGTTGCGCCAGCGAGCCTGCATGCGCCGCGCCTGGAAGTCGCCGCAGTTCGAGCAGGAGCTGATCTCGCGGTACGTATCCTGCGAAGGCAGCCACACCTCCAGGTCGTAGGTCTTGCGCGCGGCGAAGCCCATGTCGCCGGTGCAGAGCAGCACGCGTCGATACGGCAGCTCGAGTCGTTCGAGCACCACTTCGGCGGCGCGGGTCATGCGTTCGTGCTCCGCGTCGCTGTCCGCGGGCCGCGCGATCGTCACGAGTTCGACTTTCTCGAACTGGTGCTGGCGGATCATGCCGCGCGTATCACGGCCGTGACTGCCGGCCTCGGCGCGAAAACACGGCGAGTGGGCGACGAGCCGCATCGGCAGCGCGGCGTCCTCGACGATTTCGTCGCGCACCAGGTTGGTGAGCGGTACCTCGGCCGTCGGGATGAGGTAACGGTTGGACTCGCCGACCGCCGTGGCGAACAAGTCTTCCTCGAACTTGGGCAGTTGCCCCGTCCCGCGCATCGATTCCGGATTGACGATGAGCGGAACGTTGCACTCGACGCAGTCGTGCTCCTGGATGTGCAGGTCGAGCATGAACTGTGCGAGTGCGCGGTGCAGGCGCGCGAGGCCGCCACGCAACACGGTGAAGCGCGCACCGGACAATTTCGCACCCGCATCGCCGTCGAGCCAGCCGTTGCGCGCACCCAGCTCCACGTGGTCCTTGATCGCGAAGTCGAATGCGCGCGGCGTGCCACGACGATGAACTTCAACGTTTGCGGTTTCGTCGGGCCCGACTGGGACGGATTCGTCAGGCAGGTTGGGAATGCCGAGCGCAATGTCCTCGATTCCCTTTTGCGCGACTTCCAGGCTCTGCGTCGCGAGGGACAATTCGTCGCCAATCCCCGCAACTTCGCTCATCAGTGCGGAGACGTCTCCTCCGGTGGCCTTGACCTGCCCGATCGACTTGGACCGAGTGTTGCGCAGGTTCTGCAGTTCCTGAGCGCGGGTCGCCCACTTTTTCCGATTCTCTTCGAACAGTTCGAGTACAGCGACATCCAAGGCGTAGCCGCGCTGCTTGCGCAAAGTCTCCGCTACTTCAGTTGCATGGTTTCGCAGGAGTTGTGGATCGAGCATGCGCGGTCGACAGTCACCAAAGGCCGGCAATTATCGCGGGTGCGCGCCGTTCGCGCACCCGCCACGGTAAGCCGCCTCAATCCGCGCGAGGCAGGACCACGCGCAACGGGAAGATCAGCCGCGCCTGCGGCCCAGCCACCAGGCAGCCACGGCTCCCGCGAGCACGAACCCGACCACGACTTCGATGGCCTGGCCTGTCAACCAGTCGCTCGGATACCGGTACCAGTTCCAGTACGGCACGTGCGATGCGAGCGAAGCCAGCACTCCGCTCGCGGCGGCGACACCGACGCGCTGGCCAAGTCCTCCGGCCACCAGGCTCAGGACCCAGGCGAGCAGGATTCCGAGCGCAACGTCCGTCGCCGCCTGCATGGTCAGTTGCCGGCTCATGTCGAGCGGACTCTTGCCGGTGGGCGTGGGCTGCCAGATCACGTAGGCATACGGGTTGGCAGCGGACTTGGTTGCAAAAGCGGCGCTCTTTGCTTCGTCCTTCATGCCCGCGTTGTCGAGGTACGGCAGGTAGAAGATGCCCGGTTCACTGCCAAGTGCCGTGGTCATCGCGGCGAGCGCCGCGTCCTCGTTCTGGGGTGCTCGGGTGCCCATCTCGCCGAGCGGCAACACCATATGCGCGACGAAGCCCCACATGAAGAAAGCGATCCCGGCAAGAATTCCCGCAATCAGTACTCGCATTTCGATCCCCCCGATCTAATGGAAGCGCAATCCTAATACGATCAGACGCGATCAAGTCGCCCTGGGCGTGCGCGCGGCGCGCAACGCGTCGAGCTTTTCGCGCAAGCGGATTTCCATGCCCCGATCGACCGGCCGGAAGTAGACCTGCTCACCGATCGCCTCGGGGAACGCGGTCTGGCCGAGCGCCACGCCGCCGGCCTCGTCGTGGTCGTACCGGTATTCCCGACCGTAGCCGAGGTTCTTCATGAGCTTCGTGGGTGCGTTGCGCAGATGCAGTGGCACGTCCAGCGATCCGCCACGCGCGACGTCCGCCTTCGCCTCGCCAAACGCCACGTAGGCTGCGTTCGAGCGCGCAGTGCTCGCGAGGTAAATCACCACCTGCGCCAGTGCGAGTTCGCCTTCAGGCGAACCCAGGCGGTCGTAGGCTTCCCACGCATCGATGGCCATGGCGAGTGCACGCGGATCGGCCAGTCCGACATCTTCCACCGCCATGCGCGTCAGTCGCCGCGCGAGATAGATCGGGTCGCAACCGCCATCGAGCATGCGCGCGAACCAATAGAGGGCGGCATCGGGGTTCGAGCTGCGCACCGATTTGTGCAGCGCCGATATCTGGTCGTAGAAAGCCTCGCCGCCCTTGTCGAAGCGGCGCGTGCGGTCGGCCAGGACCTGCATCAGCGTCGCCTCGTCGATCCGGCCATCGCGCGCGAGATCCGCCGCGATCTCGAGCAGGGTGAGTCCACGGCGCACGTCGCCGTCGGCTGCCTCGGCGATGGTGTGCAACGCCGGATCATCGATCGTGAGTGCGAGCGACCCGAGCCCGTTTTCGGCATTCTCCAGAGCCCTGCGCAAAGCCGTCACGATATCGTCGACGCCGACGGCCTCCATGACGTGGACCCGGCACCGCGACAGCAGCGCCGAGTTAAGTTCGAAGGATGGGTTTTCGGTGGTGGCGCCCACCAGCACCACGAAGCCCCGCTCGACGGCAGGCAGGAACGCATCCTGCTGCGCCTTGTTGAAGCGATGCACCTCGTCGATGAAAAGGACCGTCCGGCCTCCCTCAACGAAGCGCGCTTCGGCTTCGGCAAGGACCCGGCGAACCTCGGGCAATCCGGACAGCACTGCCGAGATCGCGATGAAATGCGCATCGGCGTACTCCGCCAACAACAGCGCGAGGGTGGTCTTGCCACAACCCGGAGGGCCCCAGAGGATCATCGAATGCGGCCGCCCGGATTCAATCGAACGTCGCAGCGCGCTCCCGGGCGCGAGCAGGCGACGCTGGCCAACCATGTCTTCCAGCCTCGCAGGCCGCATCCGCTCCGCCAGCGGCCTCAGGGCATGCGTTGCGGCGTCCTCGGCCGCGCCGCCACTTGCGACTGTCGCGCTGGCGGGACGCCTTGCCATGGATCAGTTCTTGAGCGGACGCGTGTCCGGGCGCGGCACCGCTTCACCGATCACATCCGCTCCGGGCGGTGGCGTGAAGGCGAACAATCGATCCTCGAGCGTGGGATTGCGCTTCCAGTTCGAGAAACTCCAGCGGGTCCGCTGGCCCAGGCCATCGCGCACTTCCATCCGGGAAGGCCCATTGCTGTCGAAGGAGATCGTGCACGTATCGATCGAGCTTCCCTCGCCCGCATTGCGGGGCTTGAGCTGGAGCGTCGGGGTGCCGTCGGCCGATTTGCCTTCGGCCACGATGTAATCGCGGTCGAGTTGCGAAAAATCGATGAGCACCGTCAGCGGCGAGCGCGCCTCCTCGCTGGCCTGCTGCCGCACCGTGACCTGCTCGAGGTCGACATCATGGATCCAGACGTTGTCGCCGTCGGCAACGATGGTCTGCGGGAACGGAGCCGAGTACTCCCAGCGGAACTGCCGCGGGGCGCGCAGCGCGAGCGTGCCGCGGGTGGTCTCGTCCACCCGGCTCTTCGCATCGAGCGTTTCCTGCACGAAGGTGCCGCTCAAACTGTCGAGCCCTTTGGTGAAGGCCTCGAGTTGGTCGCGCGCGGGACCCGCCTGTGCAGTTCCTACAAGCGCAAAGAAACTGAGGACTAAGAGTCGCATGTGTTGCTCCGGATGGTGGGGGAACCGTCGGTCGGTGCGACGACAGTACTAGTTTCGGGTCACACGACTGAATCCGCGCGCACGCGCGCGTCAAGCGATGGGAACTTCCTCCGTTGTCCAATCCCGTTGCGAATTCACAAGCCGCCCCTCATCCGGCGCTGCGCGCCAAAGCAGGTCAGTCCCGCGGCGGCGGCGGCGCGATCACCGTTCGGTTGCCGTTGTGTTCGGGCGGGCTCACGATGCCCGCGGCTTCCATCTCCTCGATCAGCCGCGCCGCGCGGTTGTAGCCGATCTTGAGCCGCCGCTGCACGCCCGAAATGGACGCCCGCCGAGACTCGGTAACGATGCGGACCGCCTGGTCGTACAGGGCATCCGACTCGCCCCCTTCGGCTTCGACCGCTTCCGGCAGGCCAGTGGCGCCGACGACATTGCCGTTGTGCAGCGTCTGCACCTCGTCGAGCACGCCGGGGAGATAACTTGCAGCGCCCGCATGGCTTTTCAGGTGCGCGACCACGCGATGCACCTCGTCGTCGCTGACGAAAGCGCCGTGCACGCGTTCGGGCATCGCGGTTCCGGGTGGCAGGTACAACATGTCGCCGTGTCCCAGCAGCGTTTCTGCTCCGGACTGGTCGAGGATGGTCCGCGAGTCGATCTTCGAAGAGACCTGGAACGCGATGCGCGTGGGGATGTTGGCCTTGATGAGCCCGGTGATGACATCGACGCTCGGCCGCTGCGTCGCGAGGATGAGATGGATCCCTGCGGCGCGTGCCTTCTGCGCGAGTCGTGCGATCAACTCCTCCACCTTCTTGCCGACGATCATCATCATGTCGGCGAATTCGTCGATGATCACCACGAGGTACGGCAAGGGCTCCAGCGCATCGGCGTGGCGCTGGGGCTCGTCCGGGTTCGCGATGAACAACGGGTCGCGCAGGGGCTGGCCCGCGTCCGCGGCGTCGCGCACCTTGCGGTTGAAGCCCGCGAGATTGCGTACGCCCACGGCGGACAGCAGGCGATAGCGGCGCTCCATCTCGGCCACGCACCAACGCAAGGCGTTCGCTGCCTCCTTCATGTCGGTGACGACCGGGGCCAGCAGGTGCGGAATACCCTGGTAGACCGACAATTCCAGCATCTTCGGATCGATCATCAGCATGCGGACTTCGCTGGCCGTGGCCTTGTAGAGCAGGCTCAGCACCATGGCGTTGAGCGCCACCGACTTGCCCGCGCCGGTGGTGCCGGCGACCAGCAGATGCGGCATCTTGCCGAGATCGACCACGGTGGGCTGGCCACCGATGTCCTTGCCGAGCGCGAGGGTCAGCGGCGATTTCGACGCGTCGTACTCCCTGGACCGGAGCATTTCCGAGAGGTAGACGGTTTCGCGCTGCGCGTTGGGTATCTCAAGCCCGATCACGGACTTGCCTGGAATCACGTCGACGACACGGACGCTCACCACGGACAGGCCGCGCGCGATGTCCTTGTCGAGATTGGCGATCTGGCCGCCGCGCACGCCGGCAGCGGGTTCCATCTCGAAGCGCGTGATGACCGGCCCTGGAAATACATCGACGACGCGGGCATCGATACGGAAATCCTTGAGCTTCACCTCCACCTGGCGCGACAGCGCTTCCAGTGTTTCGGGTGAGTAGCCCTTCGGCTGGGGCTTGGGTGTGTCCAGCAGGGCGAGCGGAGGCAACTCGCCGTCGGGAAGACCGGTGAACAAAGGGATCTGCAACTCGCGCGTCGCGCGCTCGCTCTTTTCGAGTGCGACGGGCGCGCTTTCAATGCGCACGGGTACGCGGGCTGCGCGACGCGCGCGTTCGAGCTTGCGGGCCGACTCGCGCTGCTCCGCGGCGGCCGACGCTTCCGAACGTTCCCCGCGCGTGCGCCAGAACGTGGCGACGGTGTTCCACAGGCCGAGCGCGGCTCCGCCAATCCACTCGAGCACTGCGAGCCACGAAATGCCGCTGAACAGGGTTGCCCCCGCCAGGGTCGCAGCCAGTCCGAACAATGTGGCGCCGAGCGGCCCCAGCAATTCCACCAGGCCATTTCCAACCAGTTGGCCAACGACACCCCCCGCGTTGGCAGGCAATTCGCTTCGCGTCGAGTAGAAGTGCTGATGTGCGATCGCGCAGGCGCCCAGCATCAGCAACACGCCGCCAATCAGGCGCAGCGAAGACTCGGCGGCCCCGCTGAAGGGGCCCATCCGCGGTGGCCGGACCACGCGCCACGCGGCAAGTGCCAGCACGAATGGCAGCAGGTAGGCGGACCCCCCGAACAGGTAGAAAGCAAAGTCCGCGATCCAGGCACCTGCACTGCCGCCGATGTTGCGCGTGGGCCCGGCGTAGTCGGCGTGCGACCACCCGGGATCGCCCGGGTGATACGTCACCAACGTGGCGGCGAGATAAGCAACCAGCGGCAGCAACATCAACACCGCCACTTCCCGCATGCGGCGATCATCGCGCCATCGCGATTCCGCTGGCGCAGCAGTTTTGGCGGGCGATCTCACGATATCAATCTACCTTAAATACGCGCCGTAGACGATTGATTATAAAGCCCGCAAGTGGTCTCCGACGAGGAAAGCACACCAGGCTTCCGCTTCAGAGTTTCATGCTGGCCAGGGCAGGATGCACGAGCTTTCCGTTCTCGATGTTGATGCCGCGCATCAGAGCCTGGTTGTCGCGCCATTTTCCCGACGCGAGCTTGTTCACCCAGGGCAGGATGGCGGCGCAGATGGCCTGGGATGACGTCTGCGGCACGGCCCCGGGCATGTTGGTCACCGCGAAATGGATGACGCCCTCTTCAACATAGGTCGGTTCCTTCCAGGTGGTAGGTCGGGAAGTCTCGAAGCAGCCGCCCTGGTCGATCGAGATATCCACGACCACGCTGCCATCTTCCATGCCGCGGATCATGTCGCGCGTCAGCACGTGCGGCGCGACCGCGCCGGTCACGAGCACCGCGCCCACCACCAGGTCGGCATTGGCGACTTCGCGGGCCACGACTTCCTCGTACGGGTACAGCGACGTGACGTTGTTGCCGAGGCGCATCATCTCTTCCATGCGGTCCTGGCGCTTTTCGAACACCACGACGTGCGATCCGCCCGCCGCCGCGAGCGCAGCGGAGTTGCCGCCCGCCGCGCCCGCGCCGAATACCACCACCTTGCCGCGCTCGGTGGACGGCAGCCCGCCAAGCAATTTGCCCTTGCCGCCCATGGGCTGGTGCAGCAGGTGCGTACCGACCTGGACCGCGATCTTGCCGGCGATGATGGACATCGGCGCGAGCAGCGGCAGGTCGCCGTTGTCCAGTTCGACGGTTTCGAACGCGACGCCGGTCAGGCCGATGTCCAGCAGTCGCCTGGTCAGCTCCGGCAGCGGCGCGAGGTGCAGGTAGCAGAACAGCAGGTGATCGCGCCGCAGCAACGCAAGGTCTCCCTCGATCGGTTCCTTGACCTTGACGATCAGTTCGCCCTTCTCATAGAGCGCCGCTGCGTCCGGTGCGATCCTGATGCCGAGCTTCGCGTAGTCCGCGTCCTTGAATCCGCTCTTGTTGCCGGCCCCCTGCTCGATCCACACCTCGTGGCCGCGACGAACGAGGTCGCCTGCCGCAGCGGGGACGAGCGCGACGCGCCCTTCGAGGGTTTTCGTTTCACGCGGGACGCCGATGCGCATGGCTCACTCCGGATTGCAGGGTTGGCGACTGACAACAGGGAGGACGTGCGGGACCGCAGAGCGGTTCCACGGTGCGCGATTGCACGGCCCCGTCATGGCAGGAATTGTGGCGCAAGGGAAGGCTTGATTCGAGCAGTCAGGAGCCCCATCCTCGCCGCTCGATGCGGCGTCGCTGTGCGGTACTTCGCGCAGGAAAATGACGTCGCTCAATCAATGGCGAGTATACATGAGCACTTCCAGACACTGCCGCGTGCTGATCCTCGGCTCGGGTCCCGCAGGCTACTCCGCGGCAGTCTACGCAGCGCGTGCGAACCTCAAGCCGGTGATGATCACGGGCATGGAGCAAGGGGGCCAGCTCATGACGACGACCGACGTCGACAACTGGCCGGGCGACGTCGAGGGACTGCAGGGACCTGCCCTCATGGAACGCATGCAGAAGCACGCGGAGCGTTTCGACACCGAGATCATCTTCGACCACATCATCGAAGCCGACGTGCGCGAACGTCCCTTCAAGCTGCGCGGCGACAGCACGACTTACACCTGCGATGCACTCATCATCACCACCGGCGCAACCGCCAAATACCTCGGCATCGAGTCCGAAACCAGGCTGCGTGGCAAGGGCGTCTCCGCCTGCGCGACCTGTGACGGTTTCTTCTTCAAGGGACAGGAAGTCGCAGTGGTCGGCGGCGGCAATACCGCGGTCGAGGAAGCGCTTTATCTCACCAACATCGCGAGCAAAGTCACCGTGGTGCACCGGCGCGACAAGTTCAAGGCCGAGAAGATCCTGCAGGACAAGTTGTTCGAGAAGGAGCGCGCCGGCAAGGTGCGGCTGCTCTGGCACCACCAGGTCGAGGAGGTGCTCGGCGACGAGACCGGCGTGACCGGCCTGCGCGTTAAGTCCACGCAGGACGCGTCGACGCAGGACATCGCAGTCAGCGGCGTCTTCATCGCCATTGGCCACACGCCCAACACGCAGCTGTTCGAAGGCCAGCTCGACATGCGCAACGGCTACATCTCGATCCGGACCGGCCTCGAAGGCAACGCGACACAGACTTCCGTGCCGGGCGTGTTCGCCGCGGGCGATGTCGCAGACCAGGTCTATCGCCAGGCCATCACCTCCGCCGGGTTCGGTTGCATGGCGGCGCTCGATGCCGAGAAGTACCTCGATGCGTTGGGACTCGCTGGGTGAAGCTATGCATCCCTCTCCCTGTGGGAGAGGGACCGAGGGTGAGGGGCGATGGGGACATGAGCTCGGGGCTGGTACTTCGCACCCATGCGCGGATCGACGAAGTACCGGCGGAAGCATGGGACTCGCTGCTCGACGACGACCACCCTTTCGTGCGCCAAGCTTTCCTGCAGGCGCTCGAAGCCTCCGACTCCTTGCGCGCGGACGCTGGCTGGGCGCCGCAGCATCTCACGATGTGGCGCGACGGAGAGCTCGTCGCGGCGGCGCCGGCCTATCGCAAGCACAACTCCCATGGCGAGTTCGTGTTCGACCAGGCATGGGCGCACGCTGCCGCGCACGCCGGTATCGACTACTACCCCAAGCTTCTGCTGGCAGTGCCCTACTCGCCCGTGACGGGTCCGCGCCTGCTGGCCCGCAGTGCGACCGATCGCATCGATCTCGCAAACGCCCTGTCGCAGGCGGCCGCGGCCTTCGACGTATCAGGCATCCATGTCAACTTCGCGCAAGCCGTAGATCTCTCCGCGCTGGACGAAAGCGGTTTCATCGCGCGCCACGACGTCCAGTTCCACTGGCGCAACGAGGGGGGCTGGCGCGACTGGAAGGACTTCAGTGATTCGCTGACCTCGAAGCGACGCAAAAGCATCCGGCAGGAACGCCAGCGGCTCGCCAATGAAAGCTGGCGTTTCGAGAGACTGGAAGGCGACGCGATCAGCGATGCGGTGCTGGACATTGCGCATGCCCTCTACCTGCAGACCTTCGCCGACAAATACAACCACGCCGCGCTGACCCGCGACTTCTTCACGCGAGTCCGCGATGCGATGCCGCAGGCACTCATGATCGTGCGTGCCCGCTCCCCTGCAGGCGCGACTGCGATGGCGATCTGTCTGCAGTCGCGAACGTCGTTGTATGGCCGCTACTGGGGCAGTGAAGCCAGCGTTCCGGGACTGCATTTCGAGACCTGCTACTACCAGGGCATCGAACACTGCCTCGCGACGGGACGCACGTTGTTCGAGCCGGGTGCGCAGGGTGAGCACAAGCTCGCGCGGGGTTTCCTGCCGGTCGTCACCGAATCCCGTCACTGGCTGCGAGACCGCCGCCTGCATGCAGCGGTCGCCCACGCGATGCAGTCCGAACGCGGGCACACCGCTCGCTATTACGCCGAGCTGCGCTCGCACTCGCCGTTCGCCGAGCGGCCCGCGTGAAGATCGCACGACTCGGACACGCGGAATACGCGCTGTTTCCGCACCCGGACACGGCCCTCGCGGAACCCAATGGGTTGCTCGCCTGGGGCGGCGGGCTCGAGGTTGCGCGGCTCAGGAATGCCTACGCGCAGGGCATATTTCCCTGGTACAGCGAAGGCCAGCCCATCCTCTGGTGGTCGCCTGATCCGCGTGCCGGCTTTGATCCTGCGCGCATGCATGTGTCGCGCCGCCTCGCGCGCTGGATGCGCAGCTGCGAGTGGACGGTCTCGTTCGACATCCGATTCGATGAAGTCGTGGCCGGATGCGCCGCGCCGCGCGGCGACGACGAAGGCACCTGGATCACCCCGGCGATGCGCAACGCATATGGCGAACTGCATCGCAGCGGCGACGCGCACAGCGTTGCGGTGCTCGACGGCGACCGGCTTGTCGGCGGGCTCTACGGAGTTTCGAGTGGCGGCGTCTTCTGCGCAGAGTCCATGTTCAGCGCCGAAGCGAACGCTTCCAAAATTGCGTTGCTCGCACTCGCCCGATTCTGGTCGAATTCCGGAGGAGCCTGGATCGACGCTCAGATACCGTCGGCCCATCTCGACACGCTCGGAGCCGAAGCCATTTCCCGCAGTCGCTATCTCGAATTGCTCGCCTGCCACCGCACGGTCATCGAATGGCCTATGGACACGAGTTCCGCCCCGGTTCAAGCGTGGAGCAGGTAGCGCCTACGCCCGGAGGCCTTCGCCGCATACCCGCCGCGGCGAGCAGCGCTCCACGGGCCAACGCCTCAAGCGGCGTGAGTGACGCCGTTTGTTCTTCCGAGCAAGGCGGCCACGGCATCCCGCAACGCGTCGGGCAGGTAGGGCTTCTGCAGCACCGGCGAATCGGAGAAGTCGGGAGGCAAACCCTCACGCCCGTAACCGGAAGCGAACACAAACGGAACACCCATCTCGCGCAACTTCGCTGCAACCGGGAACACTTCGACGCCGTTCAAGTTGATGTCGAGAAGCGCAGCGTCGAATGGGTCGCCGTGGTCGACCATCTCGAGGGCCTTGTCCACGCGTGCAGCTTTGGTGACGCGATAACCGGAATTCGAAAGAATGTCCTCAACCAGCATTGCGACGAACATCTCGTCCTCCACCACCAGGATGGACGGCACGTTTGGTGCTGTTGCGACACTCATTTTACAGATTCCTCGATTGGCATCTCGATGGTACAAATAACGCCGGCGGGGTCGAAGTCGAGTGAAACCGTCCCGTCGAGTTCGTAAGCGAGTCCATCCGTGATGAGCCTCGAGCCAAATCCACGCCGAGTGGGCGGCGAGACGGCTGGACCGCCTTGTTCGCGCCATTCGATGCGCAGTCGTTTCGCCCCGCCGACTCTGCGCGGTTCGCAGTGGACCGTCACGTGTCCACCGGGAACCGACAACGCCCCGTACTTGGCCGCGTTGGTGGTGAGTTCGTGAATCGCCATGCTCAGCGCAAGCGCGGTCTTGGGCTTCAAATGCAGCAAATCGCAGGTCAAGGTCACCCGCACGTGATCGTCGCGCTGGTAAGGGGCCAGCTCGATCAGCACCAGCTCCCGCAGCTCTGCGCCATTCCATTCGTCGCGCGCCAGCAGATTGTGCGTCATCGACAGCGCCTGGAGGCGCGCCAGGAAAGTCGTCCTGAAAGCCTCTGGCGTCGGGGTGTTCGACAACGTGAGCATTGCAATCGACTGCACGCTGGCCAGCGTGTTTTTGACCCGGTGGTTGAGCTCGCCCAGCATCATTGCCATGTGTTCGGCAGCGCGCCGGCGTTCGCTGATGTCCTGCACGACGGCCAGTATGTGGGGCTGCTGCCCATCGCGACCCACCACGCGCGAAACGCTGTTGATGACCCACACCACGGAGTCGTCCGGGCGCACATAACGCTTCTCGACCTGGCAAGGTGGACCGCCCGCAAGCAGCGAATCAATCGCGTACTCGCTCGCGCCCAGATCTTCGGCGTGGGTGACGTCCTGCATTCGCATCGTGTAGAGCACGTCGGCGCTGCGTCCGACGATCTCGCAGAATGCAGGATTGACGAGCACGAAGTGGCCGTTGGGCTCGACCTGGGCGACGCCCGCGGTGGTCTGATCCACGAGCTGGGCCAATCGACGCTCGCTTGCCTGCAGAAGATGATCCGCGGCCAGTCGCTCGCCGATGCCGCGTGCGATCAACGAACCCGCAACGAGTTCGCCGAGACTGTTGCGGACTGGCGAGCACGTCACCGACACTTCCACCACGGATCCGTTCTGGTGCAGCCAGCCCATTTCCATCTCTGTCGGTTCCGCCCGCGCGCAAGCCCCCAGCAGCGACGACAGATGCGGTGAATCTGCCGGCAGCAGCAATGCCATCGACTTGCCGATGACGTTGCCCGCCCGATAACCCAGAATTTGCCGCGCACCGTCGTTCCAGCTGGTGATGGCGCCGTCCAGTGAGTGGCCGATGATCATGTCATTGGATGAATCGACGATCGCCGCCAGCAAGCCGCGCTCGAGTTCGAAGCGGCTACGGTCCGTGATGTCAGTGAACGTCAGGACCACGCCGGCGATCACGTTCTCGATGGTGCGATACGGCCGCATGCGCAGCAGGAAGGTTTGCCCACCCTCGACTCCATGCAAAGCCCGTTCGACCATGACCAGATCGCGCGAGACTTTTCTCGCATCCTCTGCCAACTCCAGGTAGGGAATGCGTGACGAAATCTCGGTGATGGGCCGACCCATGTCGCCTTCGCGCAAGTGGAAAAGCGCGCTGATCATGGGGGTGAATCCGGTGACCCGCAGTTGCTCGTCAAGGAACAGCGTGGCGATCTGGGTGCTCTCCATGAGATTGCGCAGATCGTTGTTGGCATGCAGCAACGCCGCGTTCTTGTTGCCCAGCTCCACGTTGACGATCTGCAATTCTTCGTTGATCGACTGCATCTCTTCCTTAGAGGTCTCGAGTTCCTCGTTCGAAGATTGCAGCTCCTCATTGACCGACTGGTATTCCTCGTTGGCGGACTTGAGTTCCTCGTTGATCGTCTCGTGCTGGTCGATGGCGACCTGCAGCTGCAGGCGCGTGCCTTCGAGCTCCTGCTCCAGCAAGTTGACTGGCGTAGCGTCGACAGATGGCAACTCTGCGTCGTCCGCGGTCGAGGGTGCAGTCGACTCGCGCTCGCGAAACGCCACGGCGCAGAGCTGGGTGGCGCCGTCGGTCTCCGGCAGGGGTTCGACGATCAGTTGCAGGGCGCGGCGCTTGCCTTCGATCACCAGCGACAGTCCGTCCTGGACCACCGCACGCTGCTCCGCGAATGCCTGTTGCACGGCGCGCCGCGTCACGCCGCGCAGGCCCTTGTGCAACAGCGAGAAGAGATTGAGGGTTGCCGCACCTGAGGAAGGCTGCAGGTAACGGCCCGTGTCGCCGCAGAACCGCAGCACTTCGTGCGCCGCGTCGATCACGACATAGGCAGGCGAATGAGCCTCGAGCGCGCGGCGCGCGCTGCGTTCGATCAGATCGTCGGTGCCGATGCGTCCGTTACTTCCGCCGCGCTTCGGGGGCGCGTAGCCGCCCTCCGGGCCGGGGCGTGGCGGGAGTGAAGGCAGGCGCAGGCCGCTGTCTTCGCGACGCAGGTACAGACGGTGCTTTTTGTCGATCACCGTAAATAGCTTTGCGTTGCGCGAGAGCCCTTCCGAAGGGCCGAGCAACAGGTAGCCGCCGCGCTGCAAGGCATAGTGGAAAACCTTCACGACGCGTTCCTGCAGGTCGCCATTCATGTAGATCAGCAGATTGCGGCAGGAAATAAGATCGATCCGCATGAATGGCGGATCCTTGATCGCGCTGTGCGGCGAGAAAATGCACATTTCGCGGATCGACTTGGCGACGATGAAATCGTCGCCATCGGGATGGAACCAGCGCTCGAGCCGATCGGCCGAGATGCCGGACAGGGGGCCGCGGAAGCGGCCCGCGCGCGCCGAGGCGATCGCGCGGTCATCAATGTCGGTCGCGAATATCTGCACCTTGGGAAGACCTTGGCGTGTCGCCATGGCTTCCTTCAAAGTGATCGCGATCGAGTAGGCCTCTTCTCCCGTGGCGCAACCCGGGACCCAGACCCGCAGTGAGTCGGCCGCGCCCTTGTCGTCCAGCAGTGTCGGGATCACGCGTTCCCGCAGGATCTCGAAGGCCGCAGGGTCGCGAAAGAACTCGGTGACGCTGATGAGCATTTCGCGAAAAAGGCGCTCGAGTTCGGCGGGGTCCTGGCGGAGATGCTCGACATAATCCGGCACCCCCTGTTTTTGCAAGACCTGCATCCGTCGCTGGATGCGGCGTACCACGGTTCTCTCCTTGTATTGGCTGAAATCGTGGCCGCTACTCCGGTGCAACAGTCGAGTGATGTCCTGCAGATGATCGGGCACCTCGTCAAGGAGGCCATTCGGGCCCTTGCTTTGGTGCATCGTCTTCAGGAGTTGCTGGTGAGCCTCGAGGCGCGCCGGCATCTCCTCGACCGGCATGACGTCGTCGACCAGTCCCGTGGCCGCCGCGCTCGCCGGCATGCCGCTCATGGCGACATGGTCGAACTCCGATTGCGCGAGGGTCAGTCCGCCGTGTTCCTTGATGGCGCGCAATCCCCGCGCCCCGTCGCTGCCGGTGCCCGAAAGCACGATGCTGACCGCGCGGTCGCCCTGGTCTTCGGCCAGCGAGGTGAAGAACGTGTCGATCGGCCAGCGATGCAGGCGCGGCGGTGCCGGTTTGGTGACCCGCAGCGCACCGCTCGCGATGGTCAGCGTGGCGTCCGGCGGGATGACGTAGACGTGGCCCGGTAGGACCGGTTCACCATCGGTCGCCTCGACAACCGGCATCTCGGTGCTGCGTCCAACCAGTTCTGCCAGAAGGCTGTGATGGTGCGGCGCCAGATGTTGCACCAGCACGAACGCCATCGCGCTGTCGGACGGCATGTGGGTGAAGAAACTCTTGAACGCTTCGAGCCCCCCTGCCGACGCGCCGATCCCGACAATGAGCGGGGCGAGCCCATCGGTCGCTACCGTTGCGTGGGTGTCCTTTCTCTCGGATTTGTCCAAGGACGGCGGGCGGGGGGCCCCGGCGGCCGCCGGGTCCACGGCTTCGGATTCAGCCGAAGCCCGACGCGTGCGCCCGGCGTCGACTTCAAGCTTCGGCGTCGCGGTGCCCTGGCTCGTCCGCTTCGCTTTGCTCGGCGGGGAATCGTTGGCAGACATCGTGTCGGAATCAGCCCACGGATCTCGAAGTCGGGATTATGCCCCAGCCCTACCGAGCGCAGGCATCGCAATGTCACAGGCCCGCACGCGCGTTTACTAACCGTGCACCGCTTTGTGCCAGAATGCGCGCCCCTTGCCCTCTCCTATGGGCGCGCACACTGGTTTATGTCCAAAGACGATCAAATTGAAATGGAAGGCACCGTCCTCGAGACGCTGCCCAATACGGTTTTCCGGGTAAAACTCGAAAACGGTCACGTGGTTACCGCACACATCTCCGGACGCATGCGCAAGAACTACATCCGCATCCTCACCGGCGACAAGGTCAAGGTCGAGATGACTCCCTATGACCTCACGAAGGGCCGCATCACCTACCGCATGAAGTGATCGCGCCGCCGGCGCGATCACTGTAGAGCCGAGCTGTGCTCGGCTGCTCTTCGCGCCAATACGTGCCGTTGTAGAGCCGGGCTGCGCCCGGCTGCACTTTGCGACAATGGAAGCTTCAGCCGAGCGCAGCTCGGCTCTACAAACCTGCCGTGGAGGCGCTGGCTGTCCGCATGTCGACGGGTGGCGACCGGCCATTGTTCCGCCAGAGGTCGTACATGAAGTCGGCGCGACGCTGCGTGCGCGGGCCCGTGGCCAGCGGGGCGCGGTTGAAGGGTGGCGCCGCGCACATCGCGCTCTCGCTCGGCACGTTGACCCGCGCCGACTCGTCGCGCAGGAACTCGATGTACTCCTTGCTCGCGATCTGGTGACGAAGCGTCGATGTCACTCGGATCGGTCGTGCGACGCCAGCCGAGACCGGGATCGAGTACACCGCATCGTCGTAGTTCACGAGCTTTCCGGAGCCCGGAAAAGTCTCGGGATACACGTGCCCGATCGGACGTGTTTCAAGATCGCTCCCCCCCCGGAACCCGAGCGGCGGAATGCGGTTGTCCTTGCGGATGCAATCGTTGAGCACGAAATGGAACTGCTCGCGGCCCTGGGCATCAGTGGTCTCGCATTCGCCCGCGGCTGAGTTCCACTCCCCGTGCTTGACCTCGTACACGCGCGCCTGGGCATCGCGTGAGAGCACGCCGGTGTCCGGATCGTAGGCACCGCTCTCGAAAATGAGCGTGTTGTTGGCATCGCGCGCCTGCACGTTGAGCCACATGCGGCGGCCCTCTGCATACCCCGTCGGCAATTTGTGCCCCGCAAGATTGGTCACGCGCACGCGCGCCACGAGTGTCTGCGCGCCTGTACCAATTGGGTCGAGTGCGATGGCCAATGTGGCGCTGCGCTCGGTGAGCATCTCGTTCGCCAGCGCGATGGTGCGGTTGTAGGCCTCGGTGCGGCCGAGCACGGCGCCGTAGAGATCGCGGATGAGGGCCGGCACCCAGGTATTCGCGCCGGCCATCTCGTGCACCGGGAGATTGCCGGTTCGCGATCCGGGGCTGTTGGCGACGCAGGCACGTGCGGCGGGGTCTTCGGAGCTGCGCATGTGGCAGCTCTGGCAGGTCTCGCCGAAACGGCGCAAGGCAGTGGCGCCGGGTTCGTCGCGTGCGAAGCCGTCCGAGAAAATGCGTGCGCCGAAATCCGACTGCTTCCATTCGGAAAAAGTGCGCTCGACCGGAAAGGGGATTGGCGTGACCGTGCCGTCGTTGAGGATGAGCTTCTTGAGCGCGGTGGCGTCCGTTTCTCCGAGCAGCGGGCTCGTCACGTTGTGGCAACTTCCGCAAAGCTCGCTGCCCTGGAACTCGGGGGCGTACTGCCACGGATGCGGGGGGGCGCCGACACCCGGCGCCGGGTAGTTGTACGGGCCGCGGCGGCACGGGCCGATGCCCGGGCCATTCGGGCAACTCTCGCTGTCGTCGGTCCAGATGTTCGCGTTCTCGATACGCCGCGTCGGCTGACCGCCCGGTGATGTCGGCATGGTGCGATGGCACATGTGGCAGCCGATACCGCTGAAGTCGTTGCTGTCGAGATCGGCGGACTGGTGATCGCCCGATAGTCCACAGCCGTTGAAGCCGGGCAGTGTTCCGCCATTCGCGTCCTTGACGACCTTGCCGCGCAGCCACGCGTCAGGCGCGTGGCACCGCAGGCAGAAGTCGCCGATACCGGGCACATCGGAATTGGCGACGTCGAGCGCCGCCCAGAAGAGCGGGTCGCGCGCGGCATTCGCCATCATGGTGCCGGCGAAGGACGAGAAAGGCAGCAGTCGATCGTCTGCGGCGCTGCTGCCGTTCCCGTGGCATCCGGAACAGCTCTCTTCGTTGCCCTCGAGGCCGAAGGTCAGCCCGGGCTGGGTGCCGTGAGGCGTGAAGTCGAGCGGGGCGCCCTTTGCACGCGGAACGGGTTGCGCCGCGCTGGCCGCGAAGCCGACCAGTCCAGCCATGACAAGTGCCGCAATCGTTGCGGTCGCCGCACGAAACGATCGAAACATCCTATTCGAAGCTGTCCGACAGCAACGCGTCGCTGTTCGACATCACGGTCGGAATCACGTGGGCCGACGGCAAACCCGCCTCCGCCACGCCGAGCGTGGCCACTGCCGGACTCGGGAACGACGTCGCTTCGAAGCTGAAGGAGAACAGCGTGCCCCAGTTGAGTTCGTTGCCAGCCGGGGCTGTCCACACCAACCGGTCACCGATGCGCTCGAACGTCCAGTCATTCGCGGCTGAATCATCGCCGTCGTAGAAGCGGATATCGCTGATTGCCCCGAACACGGGCACTTCGAACGAGCGGAAGCCGAGGTTGCGCAACACCCGAAGATTCGGTGGCTGGCCCTCAGTCACTGGACGCGAGAAATCGACATTCATCAGGGCGTAGTGATATCGCGCCTGCCCACCGGCGAGGCGGATGGCTTTCGCGACCAGCTTCGCCTGTCCTTCGCCTGTCTCGGTCAGTTCGGAGCGGTGAACCTGCGTTTCCGCGGGGCTCGACTCGGCCCAGCGGTCGATGGCCGGGCCCAGCCGGAATGGACTGCCGTTGACCGCGGTCCAGTTGGTGCCACTCGGCGCGGTCGTGAAAGGGCGCGTCGCCATGGTGTTGTAGACGTTGATATCGTCCTGCACGATGTACCAGGACTCGGTGAGGAAAGTCGCGCCCGGATTGAGCACGGGATCCACAGCCGACTCGCGCACCAGCATGCGGCGATCGAACTGCCCGCTGCTGACGGAGTTTTCGACGCCATCGCAGTTGGTGTCGAAGATCGAGCCGCACCGCCCGAACCGGCCCGTCGCGGGAATGATTTCGCTGCGCGGCCCGAGATCCTGGGGCGCGTCGTTGTTGCCGACGCCGTAGGTGTCCGCGCAGCCACGCCTGAGGACGTGGTTGCCACCGAGGCCAGGCGCGCAGTTGCCGGAATTGACTGTCAGGAATGCGTGCTTGACGCTCGACCGGCCGATCTGCACGAGCGAGCCGTCTGCACCCGTCCGGTAGAGGTTCCAGATCAGGTAGGGATGCTGATCGTTGCCCGGGTACGGAAACGCCCAAGGGCTCGTCGTGAATTTCTCGTACCACGGCACATCGCCCGTGTAGCGGGCGGCGCTGGTGCCCATCGGATCATTGACCGTCTGCACGAACGTGCCGTTGTTGAGGTTGTTGACCAGGGTGGAGCTCGGCACGAACTTGATCTGTCCATCCGGCCCCGCACAGTTGTTGCAGCCCTGGTAGGACATCGAATACGACTGCATGAACACGTCGACCTGGTAGGTCTCGCCGGGTACGCCCGGTACCGCCTCTCCGTGGAAATTGGGGGTGCCCGCGCCCTTGGGCACCGCCCCCAGCGCGCGCGTGCGCAGCGGAGCTTCGAGGTGCAGTTCCGCTATGCGCGCGTCGGCGGCGAGTGGCTGCCCGAGGAGCTCTGCCAAGTGGGCCGAAATACTGAGGTCCGCGCTGCGGATATGGAACGTGGCGCCGCCGTTGATCCACTCGAACATCAGGGAATCGGCGTAGAACAGCACCCGACCGTCGCGGCCGATGAAGTCGATCCGCGGGGACACGGCGTCTCCGCGCACTGCGTAGCGCATGCCCTCGAAATCGATCGCTGCCCTGCCCCCGGTGAGCCGGAGACCACTGCCGAGCGAGCCTGATCCGCCCACGACAGCGTGCACGGAGTCTTCTGTTCCGTGGAGGTCGAACGTGCTCCGCGGCGAGAGCTCGAGCACGAAACCGGCGCGGAGCAAATCACTCGACCGTTGCGCACCCTCCACGCGACCGAGGCCGAATTCCTGCAGCAGCGGAGTGTTGAAGCGCAGTCGCAGGGTGCCACCCTGACTGGTGGCGGTGCCGTCGCCAGCGCGCAAGGCGACTCGCGCATCCGCAGCGGGCGCCAGGTCGAGCGGGGACTGTGGCCCTACCCCGCGCGTGGCGCCGAAGGCGAGCCCCATGGCGCAAGCCAATCCAGATGCGGCGATTAAGCGGATCGACAAACGCATGCTCAGGCTCCGGCTGGGTAATCGCAAAATGCTACCGGCGATCGGGTATTACCGCCAGCGGCTTGCGATTGCCGCGACCAGCGTGGCAATGGCGGCGATGATCGGCACCGTTCACCGCACGCATGCACGCCAGTGACGCCCTCCTGTGCGCACCACCCGGGCGCAACGAGGAGCGAGCCTACTCGGCGAGCACCGTGACGAGCGCTGTCGATTCCTCGGTCGCGGTGATCTTGAGTTCGCCGTCGATCACATCGACGTCGACGCGACCGCCGCCCACGAGCTTGCCGAACAGCAGTTCGTCGGCGAGCTCTCGCTTGATGCGCTCCTGGATGACGCGCGCCATCGGGCGCGCGCCCATCTGCGGGTCGAAGCCGTGCTTGGCCAGCCACTGCCGGGCTTCCGGCGAAGCCGACAGCGACACATGCTTTTCCTGCAACTGCGTCTCGAGCTCGATCAGGAACTTGTCGACCACGCGAAGGATGTGGTCCATGTCCAGCGCACGGAACTGGATGACAGCGTCGAGCCGATTGCGGAACTCGGGCGTGAAGCTGCGCCGGATGACTTCCAGTGCATCGCCCGCGTGGCTCTGCTCCACGAACCCGATGGTGCGCCGCGAAGCCAGCGCGGCACCGGCATTTGTCGTCATCACGATGATGGCGTTGCGGAAGTTGGCCTCGCGCCCGTTGCTGTCGGTCAGCGTGCCACGGTCCATCACCTGCAGCAGCACGTTGAACACATCGGGATGCGCCTTCTCGATCTCGTCCAGCAGCAATACGCAGTGCGGATGCTTGGTGACGGCCTCGGTGAGCAACCCGCCCTGGTCGAACCCGACATAGCCCGGCGGCGCACCGATCAGGCGCGACACGGAATGTGCTTCCATGTATTCGCTCATGTCCAGGCGCACGAGCTCGATGCCGAGCTGCATCGCGAGCTGGCGGGTGACCTCGGTCTTGCCGACGCCGGTGGGGCCCGCGAACAGGAAACACCCTATGGGCTTTTCCGGATTGGCGAGCCCGGATCGCGCCATCTTGATCGAGGCGGTGAGCGCCTCGATCGCCTGTTCCTGGCCGAACACCACCATCTTGAGGTTGCGTTCGAGGTTGCGCAGCACGTCGCGGTCGGAGGAGTTGACCTGCTTCTCGGGGATGCGCGCCATCTTCGACACGATGTATTCGATTTCGGGCACGTCGACACTGGTCTTGCGAGTTTCCGGCGGCAACAGCCTCTGGCGCGCGCCGGCCTCGTCTATCACGTCGATGGCTTTGTCGGGCAACAGGCGGTTGGCGATGTGTCGGACCGAGAGGTCGACCGCGGCCTTGAGCGCGTCCGAGGTGTACTCGACCGAGTGGTGCTCCTCGAATCGGCTCTTGAGACCCTTGAGGATCTCGAGCGCTTCGGCGATCGAAGGCTCGACAATGTCGATCTTCTGGAAACGCCTGACCAGCGCGCTGTCCTTCTCGAAAACCTGGCGATACTCCTGGAACGTCGTGGATCCGATGCAGCGCAACTCGCCCGACGAGAGCACCGGCTTGATGAGGTTCGACGCGTCCATCGTTCCGCCCGACGCGGAGCCCGCCCCGATGATGGTATGGATCTCGTCGATGAAGAGAATCGCCTGCGGATGCTTCTTGAGCTCGGTGAGCACGCCCTTGAGGCGCTTCTCGAAATCACCGCGGTACTTGGTACCCGCGATCAGCGCGCCGAGGTCGAGCGCGTAAATCGTGGCGCCGCGCAACACTTCGGGCACCTCGTTGTCGACGATGCGCTTGGCGAGGCCCTCTGCCAGCGCGGTCTTGCCAACGCCCGCCTCGCCGACATAGAGCGGATTGTTCTTGCGGCGCCGGCAGAGCACCTGGATGGTCCGCTCGACTTCGTCGGCGCGCCCGATCAGGGGGTCGATCCTGCCCTGCTTCGCCAGTTCGTTGAGGTTGGACGCGAACTCGGCGAGCGGATTGGTCTTGCCCTCTTCCGCGGCGTCGGGGTTGGTCCCCTGCGACGAGGGTGTTTCGCTCGCACCTTCGTGGCCGAGCTTGCCGACACCATGCGATATGAAATTGACGATGTCGAGCCGTCCGACATCCTGCTGGCCCAGGAAAAAGACGGCGTGCGAATCCTTTTCGCCGAAGATCGCGACCAGCACGTTCGCGCCCGTCACTTCCTTTCGGCCGGAACTCTGCACGTGATAGACGGCGCGCTGCAGCACGCGCTGGAAACCGAGCGTCGGCTGGGTATCGCGGTCGTCGCGCACGGGCAGCACCGGCACGGATTCGCGGATCACCGCGCGCAATTCGTCGGCAAGCTTGGGCAGCTGCGCGCCACTGACGCGCAGGGCCTCGACCGCCGAGGGATTGTCGAGCAACGCCAGCAGCAGGTGCTCGACCGTCATGAACTCGTGACGCGCGTCACGGGCCTCGCGGTAGCACTGTCCGATGGTGTGTTCGAGATCTTTGCTGAACATGCCGACTCCAATTGCCCGACTTCTGCCTTACCGCTCTTGCCGTACCAAACAAATCACCGAAACCGTCTGGGGAGTCCAGGATGGACTCGTCCAGAACTCAATCAGTACTTCTCCATGACGCACAAGAGCGGGTGCTGGTTGCTGCGCGCATATTCGTTGACCTGGGTGACCTTCGTTTCTGCCACCTCGCGCGTGAACAAACCGCACATGCCCTTGCCCTTCGTGTGTACGTGCAACATCACCTGCGTCGCCTGCCCGCTCGTCATCTTGAAAAACTGCTGCAACACGTCGACCACGAATTCCATGGGAGTGTAGTCGTCGTTGAGCAGCACCACCTGGTACATGGGCGGCTTCGCCATGACCGGCTCCACCGCTTCGATTACGGTTCCCGACTCTCGTTCGGGCGCTTTCCTTTCGGTGGACATGATGCGCGGGCAATTGTTCCTGGGGACGAGGGAAAGTATAGGCCTGAGTCACGCGGTTACGCTGCCGTTCCGGATCGCGCTGGACGGCGGCCGACGCCCCCGCCAAAGTACACAGACCCGATGTCTGCGGCCGTGGTCGATCTCCGCGACCGCGGAAAGAGTTGGGGACAATCCCCGCAAGGACAATGCCATGGCTAAAACGTTTGCTGCACTGCCGACGCTGCTCTGCGCGGGGCTGATCGCAGCACTTGCGGCGACTGCATCGCTGTCGGCCCTGGCAACTATCGACGCGGCCGCGTTTTGAGGCGCGTGCCTGCAGTTCTGGGCGATACGACCGACGGCGCGAGCCAGGCGCTTCGCGGGCAACAGGTGTGGCGCCCCCGCGTAACTGTCGCATGCGTCATCGAGCAATCCGGAAAATACCTGCTGGTCGAAGAAGAGATCCACAACGAGCGCCTGTTGAACCAGCCCGCGGGCCATCTCGAACCCGGCGAGTCGCTCATCGACGCGGCGGTGCGCGAGACGCTCGAGGAAACAGGCTGGCATGTTCGGCCCACGGGGCTCGTCGGCGTGTACCAGTGGGCGAGTCCGCACAGCCGGGAGCAATACGTGCGATTTGCCTTTACTGCGATTGCCGAGTCCCACGACCCGGACCTGCCACTCGACGCAGGCATCCTGCGAGCGCTGTGGCTCGAACCCTCCGAGATCGATGGCATTGCGCACAAACCGCGGAGCCCCATGGTCCTGCGCAATATCGCGGACGCACGATGCCGCACGCCCTTGCCGCTCGACACCCTGCATTGCTATCCCCTCGCCGGCTCGATCTGAGCGTCAAGCGGGTTCCTGCTCCCATGCCGTCCCGCATGCTTCGCGCTCCGCGCTCGACTCGTGGCATGGCCGGTTCCGCATCAGGTCATCCCGGGAGCGCGCCGTGATCATGGTGGGAGTGTCCGGCGGGGTCGATTCGTCGGTTGCTGCAGCGTTGCTTGCGGACGGCGTCGAGCCCGTGGCAGGACTCTTCATGCAGAACTGGGACGATGCGACAACCGGCGCGTGTCGCGCCGATGAGGATCGGCGCGACGCCGCCGCCATTTGCGGGCTGCTCGGCATCCCGTTCCATGCCTGCAATTTCGCGCGCGAATACTGGGACCGCGTGTTCACCGACTTCCTTGCCGAGTACGCCGCGGGCCGAACGCCCAACCCGGACATCGCGTGCAACCGCGAGATCAAGTTCACGCGCTTCATCGAGCAGGCGCAGTCGCTGGGGGCCGACCGGATCGCCACGGGCCACTACGCGCGCACCGCGCAGCGAGGAGATGGCTGGCAGTTGCTGCGTGCCGTCGACCCGGAGAAGGACCAGAGCTATTTCCTTCACGCGCTCGGCCAGGCGCAGCTCGCCGCGACTGTTTTTCCGCTGGGCGGACTGCGCAAGCGCGAGGTGCGGGCACTGGCGGAGCAGCGCGGACTGCCCACCGCACGCAAGCCCGACTCGACCGGAATCTGTTTCATCGAGCCCGGCAATTTCCGCAGCTTCCTCGCGCAGCACCTGACCCTGCACGCCGGCCCGATCGAAGCCCCGGACGGCAGCATCGTGGGTGAGCACGCCGGAGCGGCGCTGTACACGCTCGGCCAGCGGGAGGGGCTAGGCATCGGTGGCCGCCGCGGAAGCGCCTCCGCGCCCTGGTTCGTGGTTGGCAAGGACATGTCCCGCAACGCCGTAATCGTGGACCAGGGCGACTCGCCCCTGCTGTACTCGAGCCGCGTGGTGGTCGATCCGGTCCACTGGATCGCCGGCTCGCCGCCTGGGGGCGGCATTCCGCTTACGGCCAAGCTCCGCTACCGTCACGGGGACCAGGCATGCCGGCTGATCGATTGCGACGGTTCGCGATGGACAGTCGAATTCACCCAACCCCAACGCGCCGTGGCGCCAGGACAGTCCGCCGTGTTTTATCGCGCTGAAGAGTGCCTGGGCGGCGGACCCGTCAAGGCCACGAACGCCCCGCTGGAAGCGCCCGGATGAATCGCAGTGGACAAATCGTCGGAATGGCAGGTGCGGTTCTGGCCGCGCAGCAGGCGCTCGCGATCGCGCGCTCAGGCAGGGCGGAACCGGCGGCTTCCGAGCTCGTCATCGGGGCGACGCTCAAGATCGACGCAGAATCTGCAACCGACATCTACGGGGGACCGGCGGCCCTGCGTCCCGCGCTGGTCGCGCTACGGGATTTCATGTCCGCGCGCGAACGCGACCCTATCCTGGTCCGCACGCTCTTCGTGCTGATGCAGGTGGAACGCAATTTTACAGGCAGGCCCGATATGGCGATCCAGGTTGCCGAAGGCATCCGGGGCGCGGCGGCGCAGGTCGGGTCCAATGGTGGAACATCCGTCGGGGCGGTGCCGCGGCTCGGGGAGGTGTACGCGCTGACCATCAGCCAGCTCACTCCCCGCGTGATGATCCCCGGCGATCCGGAGCTGCTCGCGCGACCCGCTGTCGTCACTGCAGTGCGCGCGCACCTGCTCGCAGCCTTGCGCGGGGTCGTGTTGTGGCGGCAGATGGGCGGCAGCCGGGTTGGCCTCGTCTTCGGATGGCGCGCGCTGCGCGCGGAATGCAGTCGCCTCATTGATCAATCCTGATCCCTCTCCCGGCCAGCAAGACAGCAGCGCTCGAGTCGCCGGCTTGGGCGATAATGCGCGTCGACAACCACGTCGAACAGGGGAACGCCGCAATGCTCGATTCTTTCCAGGTCCGCGACAGCTTCGAAGTCAATGGCAGGCGCTACACCTTTGCGAGCCTGGCCAAGCTCGGCGCGCGATTCGACGTGGCGCGGCTGCCCTACTCGATGAAGATCCTCCTCGAGAATCTCCTCCGCCACGAGGACGGAGTCTCGGTCACGCGCGATCACATCGAAGCCGTCGCCCAATGGGACGCACTTGCCGAACCGGACACCGAGATCGCCTTCATGCCAGCGCGCGTGGTGCTGCAGGACTTCACGGGCGTGCCCTGCGTGGTTGACCTTGCGGCAATGCGCGATGCGGTGGTGAAACTCGGCGGCGAAGCAAGCCAGATCAATCCGCTGATCCCGTCGGAACTCGTCATCGACCACTCGGTGCAGGTCGACGTCTATGGCCGCGCAGATGCGCTCGAGTTGAATGGCCAGATCGAATTCGAACGCAACCAGGAACGCTACAGCTTCCTCCGCTGGGGCCAGAAGGCTTTCAAGAACTTCAAGGTGGTACCGCCCAACACCGGCATCGTGCACCAGGTGAACCTGGAGAACCTCGCACGCGTCGTCATGACTTCCGAGCGCGACGGCGAGACGTTCGCGTATCCCGATACCGTGTTCGGTACCGATTCGCACACCACGATGATCAACGGCATCGGCGTGCTGGGCTGGGGCGTGGGCGGCATCGAGGCCGAGGCGGCCATGCTGGGCCAGCCTTCCTCGATGCTCATTCCGCAGGTCGTCGGGTTTCGCCTGTCAGGCCGCATGCCCGAAGGTGCGACCGCCACGGACCTCGTGCTGACCGTGACGCAGATGCTGCGCGCGCTCGGGGTGGTCGGAAAGTTCGTCGAGTTTTTCGGCGACGGACTCGACCACCTGCCCCTCGCGGATCGCGCCACCATTTCCAACATGGCGCCGGAGTACGGGGCGACGTGCGGTATCTTTCCGATCGATTCCGAGTCCATCGCCTACCTGCGGCTTTCTGGCCGCGACGAGGAACTCATCGCGCTGGTCGAGGCTTACGCCCGAGCCCAGGGAATCTGGCGCGACGCCGGCATGCCTGACGCGATGTACAGCGCGACGCTGGACCTGGATCTCAGCACGGTGCAACCGTCGCTCGCGGGGCCGAAGCGTCCCCAGGACCGTGTGCTGCTCGGGAAGATGCAGGCCAATTTCCACACCAGCCTCGAGGGGCTCACTGCGAATCGATCCCCCATCAAATCCGAGGTTGTGCGCTTCGAGGCCGAGGGCGGCGACCAGCCACAGGCCGAACACCTGGCCGCCAAGCCGATCTCGAAGATCCGCATCCGCGACGCCGACTGCGAACTCCGCGACGGGTCCGTCGTGATCGCGGCGATCACGTCGTGCACCAACACTTCGAACCCCGCGGTGATGCTGGGCGCGGGCCTGCTTGCGCGCAACGCGGTTGCCCGCGGCCTGCGATCGCGGCCGTGGGTCAAGACCTCCATCGGGCCGGGTTCGCTGGTGGTAACGGATTACTTGCGCAAGGCCGGCGTCCTCGCCGATCTCGAGCAGCTTGGATTCTTCGTGGTGGGCTATGGCTGCACGACCTGCATCGGCAACTCGGGGCCGCTGCCCGACGCCGTGTCGAAGGGCATCGCGGAAAACGAACTCGTTGTGGCCTCGGTGCTTTCCGGCAACCGCAACTTCGAGGGGCGCGTGCATCCCGAGGTCAAGATGAACTACCTCGCGTCGCCACCGCTGGTGGTTGCATACGCGCTGGCCGGGACCGTCGACATAGACCTGGTGACGCAGCCGCTAGGTGTCGGCAGCGACGGCGCCGACGTGTACCTCCGCGACATCTGGCCCACCAACAAGGAGATCGGCGACGTCATTGCCGCAACGGTGGGTCCGGAGCTCTTTGCACAGAACTATGCGGACGTCTTCAAGGGCGACTCGCGCTGGGCTGCGATCCCTTCGCCAGACGGCGCGTCGTATGCATGGGGTAGCGATTCGACGTACATCAAGAACCCCCCGTATTTCGAGGGCATGACGATGGAAGTCGGAAGCATCGACGACATCCATGGTGCGCGGGTGCTCGGGCTGTTCGGAGACTCGATCACGACCGATCACATTTCGCCAGCGGGCGACATCAAGGCGACGTCTCCCGCGGGACGCTTCCTCCAGGAGCGCGGCGTCGAGCGCGCGGACTTCAACAGCTATGGCTCGCGCCGCGGCAACGACGACGTGATGGTGCGCGGCACGTTTGCGAACATCCGCATCAAGAACCTCATGCTCGGCGGTGAGGAAGGCGGCAGCACCCTCCATTTCAATGGATCGGCTGAGCCCGAAAAACTTTCGATCTACGATGCCTCCATCAAGTACAAGGCCTCGAAGACTCCGCTCGTGGTGTTCGCGGGCAAGGAGTACGGAACCGGGTCATCGCGCGACTGGGCTGCCAAGGGCACGCTGCTGCTCGGCGTCAAGGCAGTGATCGCAGAAAGCTTCGAGCGCATCCATCGTTCCAACCTCGTGGGCATGGGCGTGCTGCCGTG
>JBBSLL010000005.1:0-141130 GCA_038255255.1 Lysobacterales bacterium | reverse complement strand
GCTGGCCGGTCTGCTGATCCTGGTCGGGCTGGCGGGCACGATCCTGCCGGCCCTGCCCGGCGTCCCCCTCGTCTTCGCGGGCATGCTGCTCGCCGCGTGGGCCGGCGGTTTCGACAAGGTTTCGGTGTGGACCATCGTGCTGCTGGGCGTGCTGACCGCGCTCGCGGTGGGACTCGAAATCATCGCTTCCGCGGTGGGGGCCAAGCGTACCGGAGCGAGCTGGCTGGCCTTCGCGGGGGCGGGCGTGGGCACGCTGATCGGAGCGTTCGCCGGCATCGTAGGCCTTCTGCTTGGGCCTTTCGTGGGCGCAGTCGTGGGCGAGTGGCTGGCAACACGGAACATGCCCCAGGCTACGCGCGCTGGCGTCGGTGCCGCGATCGGTTTCATCGTCGGCACCGCAGCGAAGCTCGCGCTGTGCTTCGCAATGCTCGGAATTTTCGTCACCGCAATCCTCATCGACTGAATGGGCCCTGCGTCATGGGCGAGGTTCGCCCGCGCCGTGGCTTGACTTGCATCGCGGCGCGTTCCATCGTCGCATCGACCCGCGCACCAGGAAGTCTCCATGTCTTACCCGCCCGCAAGTCGTAGTTCGGAACTCGACGCACGAGGTTTTGATTCGCCCGGATTCACGGACAGCCTCGTCGAGGCACGCGAGAAGCTGGTGGAAGCGGCGAGTGCCGCCGGCAATGCGCTGCGCGCTGCGGCAGGCGGCGCGGTCGCCGTGGCGCGGGATGAATTGGCCGACGGCGGCGAGCAGGTGCGCGATTCGTTGACCGAGGCGAGTGACGCGAGCCGACAGGCGGTGCTCACCGCCAAGCTCAGCGCCGAGGAGCGCGTCGACGACCTGATCGCACAGGGCCGGCAGATGCTGCGCACGACCGAAGACTTCGTGCGTGAGCGACCCGTCACGTCGCTCGGCATTGCCGTGGCGACCGGCTATGTGGTCGCGAGACTGTTGCGACGGCGACGTGCCGACTAGGGCCTGTTGACAACGGATGGCCGACCTTCCACCGCCCAAACCCCAGAACGAACGCGACCTGCTCGACGACGTGCGCGAAATCGCGCATGGCGCGATCGGCGTCACGCGCACCTCGAAACAGGCACTGGCGGACTTGTCGGCGCTGGCAGACGCCGACTGGCGCCTGGCGCGCGCGGCGATCACGAGGTTCTTTCTTTATTCGGTGTTTGCGGCGGTGCTGTCGGGCACCGCCTGGCTGCTGATCATGGCGCTCGGGGTTCTGGCCCTGTCGAGCGCCGGCTTCGGTTGGGGCGTTTCACTGGCGGTGCCCTGCGCATTGAGCATTCTCATCGCGGGCGTGTTCGGCTGGCTTGCGTACGATCGCCTGATGCTGGCGAGCATGGACACGACATGGCGCCAGATCGTGCTGATGTTCAAGAAGGCAAAAGGCTTCGAAAGAGAGCGCGCAGACCATGCACCTCGATGACTTGAAGCGCGACGTGGCGCTTCGTGAAGCCAACCTCGTCAACCGTCGAGCGCTGGCAGTCGCCGACGCCAAGCGGCTGGCGGCAGCGGCGCATGCGGCAGCCACGCCGGTGCGCATCGGTGTCGTCGGATTGGCGACCGGCTTCCTGATGGGGCGCGGCGGACCCACCACCGCCGTTGGCAACCATGCGATCGCCGCGTCCATCACGTCAACCATCGGACTGATCGGCGCACTGGTGCAGCAGGTCTCTTCGAAAAAGGAACAGCCGCCTGCCCACACCGCTGCCGGCGGGACAGACGATTCCGGTGGCTGAATCGCCGCAGGCGGCGTAGTGGGTGGCTTCGCCTGAACGCGTGACGACTCGGTTGCTCAGCCGAGCGCCACGCGCGCGAAGTTGCGTTTGCCGATCTGCAGCAGCCCCGTGAATCCCGCAGCGAACTCCAGTGCGCCATCGTCCACCACGATGCCGTCGATCCGCACCGCACGCTCGCGCAGTTTGCGCGTCGCATCCGAATTGCTCGCTGCAAGCCCAGCCGCGACGAGCAGTGCAGGCAGGCGCAGTTTTTCCGGGCCCACCTCGATGCGGCGCAGCGGTACCGCACTCGTGTCCGCCTCGCCGCGAACGACCGCATGCCAGCCGGCCACCGCGTTCTCCGCCGTCGCCGCGTCGTGGAAACGCGTTGCCAGTTCACGTGCGAGGCGCAGCTTGATGTCGCGCGGGTTGAGCCCGTCCGCGGCTACGCCCCGCCGCAGCCTGGCGGCTTCGGCGATGTCGATGTCGAAGCTCAGCAGTTCGATCCAGCGCCACATCAGGTCGTCGCCAATCTTCATCGTCTTGCCGACGATGTCGATGGCGGACTCCGAAATGCCGATGTAGTTGCCGAGCGACTTCGACATCTTGTTGACGCCGTCGAGGCCTTCGAGCAGCGGCATCGTGAGCACGACCTGCGGGGCCTGGCCGAAGTGTTCCTGCAAGCCGCGGCCCATCAGCAGGTTGAATTTCTGGTCGGTGCCGCCGAGCTCGACATCGGCGCGCAGCGCCACCGAGTCGTAACCCTGCACCAGCGGATACAGGAACTCGTGGATCGCGATCGACTGCTGCCCGGCGTAGCGCTTGGCGAAGTCGTCGCGCTCGAGCATTCGCGCCACCGTGTACTGTCCCGCCAGCTTGATCAGGTCGGCGGCCGACATGGCGCCGAACCATTCGCTGTTGAAGCGAAGCTCGGTCTGTTCGCGATCGAGCACCTTGAACACCTGGTCGGCGTAGGTGCGCGCGTTGGCCTCGACATCCTCCCGGGTCAGCGGCTTGCGCGTGACGTTCTTGCCCGACGGGTCCCCGATCATTCCGGTGAAATCGCCGATCAGGAAAATGACCTGGTGCCCCAGCTGCTGGAACTGGCGCATCTTGTTGAGAAGCACGGTGTGCCCGATGTGCAGGTCGGGCGCGGTCGGATCGAAACCCGCCTTGATCCGCAGCGGTCGCCCGCTCCCGAGTCTCGACTCGAGTTCCTCGCGCTTGAGGATTTCGTCGGCGCCGCGCGCAAGCAAGTCCAGTGCCGGCGCCGCTGAAACGGCGTTCAAAGCGCGCTCTGCCGCAAGCCGAAGAGGTCTCTCGCCACTGAAGTTGAGACAAAGTTCACAGTCTTCATCGCGTTAAATTCGTGTTAATCGCATGGGCAAAAAAATGAATAGCAACAAGGGTTTGACGCAGGATGCTGAGGGTGGTTATGTTACGGCGCCTGCAGCTAACCGGGTCCGCCGTGACAGATCTTTCACACTCCAGCGTTCCCCAGACTTCGAGCGTGTCGCGCTTTCAAGCCGCGCGCACATCCAGCGTCGATTCACACTCGTCACCTTTGCAACCGCGCGGCATGCGCGAGTCGATCGTTGAGGCGCTTCGCGCGGAACGCGCGGTCATCGGCGCCGTTTCGTTGACTCTGTTGCTGCTCGGATTCGTCGTGCTGCCCGGCTGGGCCGCTGTCGCAGGACCAGAGAGTTTGCCGCCCAAGCCCGAGATGGTATCGGAGCCGCTGCCCCTGCCGAAACTTTCCGCGCCGGTCCGCACCGGTAGTAGGCAAGGAGTCTCACTGCCGGCTGCAACGGCGATTTCCGAACTCGACTGGAAAACAGTCGCAGTCAGCCCCGGGCAGACGATCGGCGGAATCTTTCAGGAACAGGGATTGCCCGCGCCGCTGCTCAACCGCCTGCTCGATGCGACTGGCGACGACGACGACCTGACGCGCATCCATCCGGGCCAGGAATTCAAATTCCTGCTGCGCGCCCCGGGCGAACTTGCCGCGCTGCAGTTCGACGCGGACGAAGCCACGCGCGTGGTGCTGCATGTCGAGGGCGACGAGGTGCGCGAAGAGCGCATCAAGCGCGACATCGAGCGGCGCGTGCAGGTCGCGGCGGGCCGCATCGAGGGCTCCCTGTTCGGTGCTGCCGATCGGGCCGGGGTTTCGGATTCCGTCGTGCTCAAGATGGCGACGGCGCTCGGCTACGACATCGACTTCGCGCAGGACATCCAGCGCGGCGACCAGTTCGAAGTGGTGTACGAAGAGGTTTATTGCGAAGGCGGCAAGATCCGCGACGGTGACGTGCTCGCCGCGCGCTTCACCAACAATGGCAAGCAGTACTTCGCGGTGCGCTACACCGGTCCGGACGGCGTTGCCGAGTTCTACGACGCGGACGGACGGCCACTCAAGAAGTCTTTCTTGCGCACGCCACTCGAGTTCACGCGCATCAGCTCGCGCTTCACGTCGAACCGCCGACATCCGATCCTGGGGCGCATGCGCGCGCATCGCGGGGTCGACTATGCGGCGCCGATGGGTACGCCGGTGCGGGCCGCGGGCAATGCGGTGGTGCAGTTGCGGGGTGTGCAGTCAGGCTACGGCAACGTGGTGATCCTCAAGCACGATTCGATGGTGACCACGCTGTACGGCCATCTGTCGCGCTTCGCGCCTTCATTGCAGAATGGCCAACGCGTCAAGCAGGGCGACATCATCGGTTACGTCGGCAAGACCGGACTGGCCACGGGCCCGCACCTGCACTACGAGTTCCGCCACGGCGGGAGCCATCGCGACCCCCTGACGGTCACGCTGCCGGAGCCGGAGCCACTCGCCGGGTCCGCGCTGGCCCGGTTCATGGCGAGCACACGTCCGCTGGTCGCGCAGCTCGACCTGGCGGGACACGCCGCGTCGGGCACTCGCCTCGCGCAACGCTGAGCGCGACCGCCCCGATCGACGCGCGCTGATTCCTTGAGCGCCCGCGGGCTTTATCTCGGCCTCATCTCCGGGACCAGCGCCGATGGCATCGATGCGGCGCTGGTGGAGTTCGACGGCGAGCGGCCGCGGCTCGTACGCGGTGACACGCATCCCTATCCCGACGCCCTTCGCGCGGAACTGCTCTCGGTCTCACAGGCCGATGGCGCGATTACGCTTGATTGCCTTGGCCAACTCGACCAACGCGTTGGCGTGGAGTTTGCGACGGCGGCTTTGCGGACGCTCGAAGCAAGCGGCTTCATAGCGACCGACATCGTAGCTATCGGCTCCCACGGGCAGACGCTTCGCCACCGCCCGAACGGCGCGCACCCTTTCACGCTGCAAATCGGCGATCCCAATGTCATCGCGGAAAACACCGGCATCCGCACCGTGGCCGATTTCCGCCGGCGCGACGTGGCCGCGGGTGGGCAGGGCGCGCCGTTGCTGCCCGCGTTACACGCAGCCCTGTTTGCCGAAGCAGGTGTGGACGTGGCCGTCCTCAACCTCGGCGGAATTGCCAACCTGACGCTGCTGCCACGCAGCGGCGCGGTGCGCGGATTCGACACCGGGCCCGCCAACTGCCTGCTTGACGCGTGGATCGCGGAGCATGTCGGTGGCGCGCGCGACGAGGGCGGTGAGTGGGCTGCGGGAGGCCATGTGGACGCCAGCCTTCTCGAGCGACTGGCCGCAGATCCCTACTTTGCGAAGCCGGCTCCCAAGAGCACCGGCCGCGACCACTTCCATCCCGGCTGGCTGCGGAACCGGATTGGCGCAAGCAGCCTCGACCCGCGCAACGTGCAGGCGACGCTGCTCGAACTGTCGGCGTCGAGCATCGTGGCTGCATTGCGCTCCGAGTTGCCCGCCGCTGCGCGGCTCATCGCGTGCGGTGGCGGCGTCCACAACCGCGCGCTGATGCAACGGTTGAGCGAGCTGGCCGCGCCGATCGAAGTGACCACGACCGCTGCGTCCGGTCTCGATCCCGACTTCGTCGAAGCGGTGGGCTTTGCGTGGCTGGCGCGCGCGACGCTGATGGGCGCCGCCGGCAATCTGCCGGCCGTCACGGGCGCCCGCGGCCCGCGCGTCCTCGGCGGAATTTTCGCGGCGTAACCAGAACCGCGACGCACCACCTGCAGCGCGGGCCGGTGGTGCCGACCTCTTCGGATGTACCTGTCAGTCGCTGGGGAGATCCTCGAACGCCTGCATGGCGGCGCGGAACGCCGCCGACTCCTCGGCGTCCCAGGTCCCGCCGAGCACCGCGATGTCCTGGTGCACGGGTGCCACCACTTCGTCGGCGCGCCCGTCGTTCGCGTGCAGCCCCCGCTCGATCAGTTCGAGGAGCACGTCATTGAGCGACCAGTTGCGATCGCGCGCCAGCGCCTTGATGTGCGCGGCCGTGGTATCGCTGATGCCACGGAGCATGAAATCCAGCACTGCGGGAATCCCTCGTCGCCCGTGGCGATGCTAGCAGCGGCGCCCCCAACTGGAAGCGGAAGCCGTCACGGAGGTGCCGGGTTGCGTGACAGCCGTTCGATGGCATCGATGTCGCGGCGCAGCCACCAGACCATGATCACTCCAGGCACGGCCACCGCCAGGGACGCCAGGAAAAACGCGGGCCAACCGACCTGTTCCGCGAACACCCCGGAGAACGGCCCGATGAAAACGCGACCGAGCGATGCGAAGGCCGACAGCAGTGCAAACTGGGTGGCGCTGAACCTGACATTGCACAGGCTCATGAGCAATGCGAGCAGGGCGGCGGTTCCCATGCCGCCGCTGAGATTGTCGATGCCGATCGCAGCCAGCAGCAGCGCGTCCATCTGCGTCGGCGCAGGCAGCGCAACGATGCCCAGATTGAACGCGGGCACGGTCACCGCGCCCCATGCGCCCTTGCCGAGCGTCGCGAGCAGGTAGTAGCCGTAATTCGACACCAGCTGCAGCACGCCGAACGAGAGCAGCGCAGGAGCCAGTCGCACGCGCAACATGATGAGGCCGCCGAGCAGCGCGCCCACGATGGTCATGAGAAGGCCGATCGATTTGTTGGCCAACCCCACCTCGAGCTGCTCGAACCCGAGCCCGCGGATGAGGAACGGCGTAGTGAGGCTCAGCGCGAACGCGTCGCCGATCTTGTACAGCACGATCATGAGCAGGAAAGCCCACGCGTGTGGCATCCCGAAGTAGCTCTCCAGAGACCGGTTGAGCGTGGCAAAGCCGACGCGGCGCGCCAGCAGCAGCCCGAACGTCATCGCTCCCACGATCTCGCCGACCACGAAGGCGAGCCTGATCCAGCGGTCTTCGCTGCCGGCATCCAGGCCCAACGCGATCAGGAGCCAGCGCGCGGCGTAGTAGCCGATGACGACGCCCCCCAACATCGCCACAAAGCCCAGCAGTTCGCGCGGTCCCGACGCATCGCGCACCGGCCGCACGTCCGCGACTCGCGGCAGCGCCAGCAACGAGAACACGGCGGCCGCACCCATCAGGGTCGCCATCACGAGGTACACGCGCGACCAGCTCTGCCACTGCTGCGCCCAGATCAGGGTCACTCCGCCGGAGATGATCATCGCCGTGCGATAGCCGAGCACCGTGAGCGATGCACCGAGTCCCCGCTCACTCGGGGCCAGCAGGTCGCTGCGGTAGGCATCGACCACGACGTCCTGCGACGCGGACACGAAAGCCACCAGCAGTGCGAGCGCGGCAAATGCCGTGGTCTGCTGCGCCGGCGAAAACTGCGCAAGTGCAAGCAGCACCAGGGCAAGCGTCGCCTGGGTCAGCACAATCCACCCGCGACGCCGCCCGAACCACGGGAGTTCGAAGCGGTCCAGGAGCGGCGCCCACAGGAACTTGAAGGTGTAAGGCACCGCTACCAGCGAGAGGAAACCGATCGTTGCCAGGTCGATTCCCTCGATCGTGAGCCAGGCCTGCATCGCGCCACCGGTCAGCGCCAGCGGCAACCCCGACGCAAATCCAAGCACCATCACGCAGACCAGGCGCCACGCGCTGCGCGCGCGATCAGCCGGCCGAGGTGGCGCGATCGCGTCGGGCACCGCGTCGACGGCGGGCGAATTCATGCGTACTCCACGAGGTAGGGCGCGTGATCGGAGAATGAGCGGGAAGCGTAGACGCTGCAGCTCCGCAGTCTGTGATGCAGCGAGGGTGAGACCAGCTGGTAGTCGATCCGCCAGCCCACGTCATTGGCCCGTGCCGCTCCTCGCTGGCTCCACCACGTGTAGTCGGTTCCCTCGGGCTTGAGCGCGCGGTAACTGTCCACCCACCGATGCGGGTCCGCGCCGCGGTCGTCGATCAGCCCGTTCAACCATGCGCGTTCGACGGGCAGGCATCCCGAATTCCTCTGGTTCGACGCCCAGTTGCGGATGTCGAGCCGCGTGCGCACGATGTTCCAGTCGCCGCAAAGGACGTAGTCGCGCCCGCTTGCCAGCCACCCGGAAAGGATCGGCGCGAGCCAGTCCATGACCTGGAACTTGAATCCCTGGCGCAGTTCGCCGGACGAACCGGACGGGAGATACAGCGACACCACGCTCAGGTTCCCGAACCGCGCCTCGAGATAGCGTCCCTCGTCGTCGAACGCATCCCAGCCGAGGCGCGTGCGGATCTCATCGGGTTCCTGCTTGGAGTAAACGGCAATGCCGCTGTAACCCTTGCGCGTCACCGCATCGCGGAAGTGCGCCGTGTACCCGCGCGGCAGGAAATCGGGAACCCGCAGCTGGTGCTCCTGCGCCTTGGTTTCCTGCACGCAGAGCACATCGATCTTCTGGCGTCTGAACCAGGCGAAGAACCCCTTGGTCGTCGCGGCGCGCAGGCCGTTGGCGTTGAAACTTGCAATGCGCATGCCGCGGGCGGGTCCGGAGCGTCGACGAATGCGCAGGGTACGGAAGCTGCCGGTCCTTCGCCATGGCTATGATGCGAACCATGCTGCCCTTCCAGCGCGAATTCCTGGAACTCGCCGTCGCACGCGATGCGTTGCGGCTGGGCGAGTTCACGCTCAAGTCGGGCCGCACAAGCCCGTATTTCTTCAACGCCGGGGCAATCACGGGCGGCCAGGACCTGGCCACCCTCGGGCGCTGCTACGCCGCCGCGGTCGCGCACGCCGGCGTGTCGTTCGACATGCTGTTCGGCCCCGCGTACAAGGGCATCCCACTGGCTACCGCGCTAGGCATCGCGCTGGCTTCAGGAACGGGTCGAAATGTGCCGATCGCCTTCAACCGCAAGGAGGCGAAACTGCATGGCGAAGGCGGCCTTCTGATCGGTGCGCCTCTCGCGGGTCGCGTCCTGATCGTCGACGACGTCATCACCGCCGGCACCGCGGTCCGCGAATGCCTGCATCTCATTGCCGGCTGTAACGCCGAAGTGGCAGGCATCGTGGTGGCGCTGGATCGCGAAGAGCGCGGAAGCGAGTCGCTGTCCGCCGTTCAGGAGCTGGCGCGCGATTTCAATGTGCAGGTGACCGCCATTGCCCGGTTCAGCGACCTCATTGAACTCGTTGGCACCAATCGTGCTCTTCAAAAGCACGGGCCTGCGTTGCGGTCCTACCGCGACCGCTTCGGCACACCGCCCGTGGACGCCGGTTCCTGAACGCCGAAGAGGTTGCTGGAATGTCGCGAAGCGGGTGGATGGCGGTATCGATGACGCTGGGACTGGCCCTGGCCGGCCCCGCCGAGAGCGCCAGCAGGATCTACAAGTGCACCAACGCGGGGGGCGATATCTACTACTCGCACGCCTACGATGCGAAGCGCTGTGCTGGCGGCGGCACCCAGCTCAATTCCAGGGGCGTTCCGATCAAGCGGATCGCGCGCCAGAAAACCCCCGAGGAACTGGCGGCCGACAAGGTCGCCGCCGGAATCGCAGCGCAGAAGGCTGCCGACAAGGCCGCGGCTGACCTCGCGGATCGCGCGCTGACCTCCACGTTTGCCACGGAGCAGGAGCTGCACAGTTATTACGTCGAGCAGCTCACGGGCATCGACAGTGAAATCAAGGCGGCCGGCACCGCGCTGCAAAGCCAGTACAAGTCGCTGGGCGAACTGCTGAGCGCCGCAGCCGACGCCGAACGCGCCAACAAGCCGGTCCCGCCACGCGTCGCCTCGAATATCGCGCTGGTGCGCACGCAGATGGAACAGCAACGCGCCCATCTCAAGAATCGCCGGGCCCGGCGCGGCGAACTGGAGCTGGAACGCGACCGGCGCGTGAAGCGCTTTCGTGAACTCACCGACGCCCTCGCGGCCCGCCGGGCAGAGCAGTCCGAATAGTCCCGGTTACGTCAGGCGCGTAATTCAGCACGCCCGCCTCCGAGTGCCATCTAAGCCTTAGAACGACAGGACGAGCGTAGGCTCCACTGCAAGGAGTTGTACGCGGAAATCGTCCTGGATCCGCGTCAAGGCGTCGGCATTCTCGGCCTCGAACCGCATCACCAGCACCGAGGTCGTATTGGACGCGCGCACCAGGCCCCAGCCATCGGCCCAGTCCGCGCGGATGCCGTCGAGCGTCGTCAGCCGGGCCCCTTCGAAACGCGCGCGACGCGCGAACTGTTCGACGAAGGCGTGCGAGCGGCCCTCGGCCATCGGGACCTTGATTTCCGGCGTGCTCACCGCATCCGGAAGTTCCTTGAAGAGTTCGGCGGCCGGCCTGGCGCTGCCCGCCAGTATTTCCGCGAGGCGCGCGCTGGCATAGATGCCATCGTCGAAGCCGTACCAGCGCTCGCGGAAGAAGAAGTGCCCGCTCATTTCTCCCGCGAGCTCGGCGTCTTCCTCGCGCATCTTGGCCTTGATGAGCGAGTGGCCGGTTTTCCACATGATGGGACTGCCGCCGTGCCCGAGGATGACTTCCTGCAGCTTGCCGGTGCACTTGACGTCGTAGATCACGGTCGCGCCCGGCACGCGCGACAGGACGTCGCGCGCGAAGAGCATGAGCAGGCGATCCGGATTGATGATGTCGCCCTGCGCGGTCACGACGCCAAGCCGGTCGCCGTCGCCGTCGTAGGCGAAACCGATATCCGCGTTGAATTGCTTGACGCTGACGAGGAGGTCCTGCAGGTTCGCCGGGTCGCTCGGGTCGGGATGATGGCTCGGGAAATGTCCGTCGATCTCGCAATTGAGAGACACGACGTCGCAGCCGATGGCTTCGAGCACAGCGGGTCCCACTTCGCCGGCGGCGCCATTGCCGGCGTCCACCACCACGCGCAGTTTCCGTTCGAGCTGGATGTCGCCTGCGATGCGATCGATGTAATCGCGTCGCACGTCGAGTTCCTGCAGCCCGCCCGATCCCGTCGCGATGCGCGACTCCGCGATGCGCGCATACAGCGCCTGGATCGCCTCGCCGGACAGCGTCTCGCCCCCCAGTACGATCTTGAACCCGTTGTGGTCGGGCGGATTGTGGCTTCCCGTCAGCATCACGCCCGAACCCACGTTGAGGTGATACGTCGCGAAATACAGAACCGGCGTCGGGACGAGGCCGATGTCGATGACGTCGCAGCCCGTACCGCGCAGGCCATCAATCAATCCTTCGAGCAGCACCGGACCGGAGAGTCGTCCGTCGCGGGCCACCACGATTTCGCGCAGCCCTTTCTCACGTGCCTCCGAACCGATGGCGCCGCCGATTGCGCGCGCAATGTCGGGCGAAAGAGTTTTGCCCATGACGCCGCGGATGTCGTATGCGCGAAAGATGGAACGGTCGACATCCACGGCGCCGCGGTCCAGGGACGGCGAAGCCACGGGTGCCGGGGCAGGTCCGGGTGCAACTGGCGGTGCCGAATCCGCATGGGCGCCTGACGGCCGGCGGGCGACATCGGCGAAGGCTGCTTTTGCCGTGACGTCTTCCAGCGGCTTTCTGTCGGCGGGGCTCTGAGTCGCCGGCACCGAATGGATGTCGACGGGCATCACTTCGAGCCCTTCGTCGTCGCCATCGCCTACACCCCCGAAGCCGCGCGTCCGGAACCAGAACGCCGCGCCACTCAACAGGGCCAGCACCGCCGCCAGCACCGCCAATGTTGCGGTGGATCGGCCCGACAGAAACGGAATGACCTCTCCGACCTGGAAGGGCGTGGGATGCAAGGCGCCAACCGCGAGCTGTGAATCGGGGATGGGAACGCTCTTGCCCGGTTCCGAACCACCGCCGCGTGGACCGAAGGACGCCACGGTGAACGCGCTGCCGGTGCCACGCTGCTGGCGCAGCTCCAGGGGCGACGAGGTGCGCTCGGCCTGGGACTCCACCGGTTGCGTGACAGTCGACAGTGGCTGATCCGCATACAGGATCGCCACCGTTCGCGAGCCGAGTTTCAAGGGCCGCGCCTGGACCAGGCGCCAGCCATTGGAGCCACGCCGCAGCTGCGGCGCGGCCGCGCCCTCGAGGTCACGGGCCTCCGACAGCACTGCTGCGCGGGTGAAGCCGAAGCGAGCGAAATCGATCCCCTGCAGTTCCGGAACCTCCGGCGCATAAAGCTCGATCACCGTGTCCTCGCCCGCGATCGCCGTCAGTTGCCCGGCGGCGGCCCTGCGTTCCTCGGGCGTGGCCAACGGCTCTGAAGCCACGGCCAGCCCGAGCCTGTCGAGTTTGTTGCGGTTGGCCGCCACTGCGCGTCCAAGCTCCACTGCAGCCTGCGTGGCGGCCTGGTCCGCCCGTTCGTTCGCCGCGTTGGCGCGCATGTTCTGCACGAACTGCAGGAGACTCGCGACCGCCAGCAATGCGAACAGCGCACCGAGCGCGGTCGTGACGAGGCGCAGGCTTCGCGCGTGGCCACCCCGGGGTTGAGTGGACGTTCCAGAACTGACCTTGTTCATTGCGATCCTGAATGACCGAATCCACCTGATCCGCGCGTCGACGCGGCGAACTCATCGACCACGCGGAACCTGGGCTGCAACATTGGCACGATCAGCAACTGCGCGATCCTGTCGCCCACGGTGATCGTAAACGGCTGGTTGCTGCGGTTCCACATCGACACCATGAGCGGCCCCTGGTAGTCCGCATCGATAACGCCGGTGCCGTTGCCCAGCACGATACCGTGCCGATGGCCAAGTCCGGAGCGCGGCAGGATCAGGCCCACGTAACCCGGATCGCCGATGTGGATCGCGACTCCGCTCGGCACCAGCATGGCGGCCCCGGGCTCGAGCAACGTGTCGGCATCGAGGCAGGCGCGCAGGTCGACGCCGGCGGAGCTGGCCGTGGCGGGCTCGGGCAGCGGCCATAACGAACCGATGCGCGAATCCAGGATGCGCAGCGCGATGTCGATCATGTGGACCCCCGCTTGGCCTGGAGCCGTTCGGCGATGAGTCCAACCAGCGCCGAGGCCAGCGCCGCTTTCGTCGTGGCGGGAAACGCACGCTCGCCACCCCGCCAGAGCGCGAGCGCCTCATTGCGGTCGACGTCGAAGCCCGATCCTGCGCTCCCTACCGGATTGGCAACGATGAGGTCCAGCCGTTTGCGTTCGAGCTTGTCCTGCGCGTTCCCACGCAGGTTGCTGGTTTCCGCAGCGAACCCGACCACAAATGGTGGCGACGCCCGGTTGGCCACTTCGGACACGATGTCGGCAGTCCTCACCAGTTCCAGCGTTCGCGCCTCCGGTTCCTTCTTGAGCTTGTCCATTGCGATCTCGTGCGGTCGGTAATCCGCGACCGCGGCATTGGCGACGAAGATGTCCGCGCCCTCGACGGCGCTGCGCACCGCGGCCAGCATGTCGGCAGCACTGCGCACGTCAATCCGTTCGACACCCCCGGGTGTCGGCAACGAAACCGGGCCGGCAATCAGCACGACCTGCGCCCCCGCAGCTTGCGCGGCCGCTGCCAGCGCAAATCCCATGCGCCCGGAACTGCGATTGCCGATGAAGCGAACCGGGTCGATGTCTTCGAGCGTCGGCCCCGCCGTGACGACCACGCGCCGTCCGTCCAGTGCGCGCGGCGCGATGCCTGCAGCAAGCGTCGCCTGGCCTCTGATGGCGCCGAGTACCGCGTCGAGAATCTCCCCGGGTTCCGCCATGCGTCCCGCGCCGATATCGCCGCATGCCTGCGGCCCGTGCGCGGGGCCGACCCAGCGCACGCCTCGGCCGGTGAGCGACGCGACGTTGGCCTGCGTGGCGGCGTTGGCCCACATCGCCTGGTTCATGGCGGGCGCGAGCACGAGCGGGGTCGTCGCGACGAGGACTAGCGTCGTCAGCAGGTCGTCCGCGAGACCGTGAGTAAAGCGTGCGATCAGATCGGCGGTGGCAGGCGCCACGACGACGACATCGGCCCATCTCGCCAGCTCGATGTGTCCCATCGCGGCCTCGGCCTCGGCGTCCCACAGCGAGGCGCGAACCGGATTGCCGCTCAGCGCCTGGAACGTGGTGGCGCCGACGAATTCACCAGCGCGGGCCGTCATCACCACGCGTACCTCACAATCCGCGTCGCGCAGCCGGCGCACGAGCTCCGCGCTTTTATACGCGGCAATGCCAGCACCGACCCCGAGCAGGACGCGGGACGCTTTGCGTGGGGGGGCACTTTGCGGCTGGGCTTGGGGGTCGGACATTTCCTACCGATTATGACATTCGGGTCGCACCGATTCGGCCGAACCCCGGCCCATGCGGGTGTCTCCCTGAGCTCGCAAAGTTCAAGCCATGAACCTCGCCATCCAAGACTGGCCTGCGCGCGAGCGACCCCGGGAACGACTGCTGGCCCACGGCAGCGCCGCGCTCGCCGACGCGGAACTGCTCGCTGTCCTGCTGCGCACCGGCACGCGCGGGGCGGACGCAGTGGCGATGGCGCGCGAGCTGCTCGTGGAGTTCGGATCGGTCGGCGCGTTGCTCGCCGCCACACCGGAGCGTGCCCTCAAGGTGCGCGGGCTCGGTCACGCGAAGTACTGCCAGCTTGCGGCGGCAGCGGAACTCGCGAGGCGTGCGCTGCTCGAGACCCTCAACCGTGCGGAAGGCCTGGCGAGCCCTGGCGACGCCGCCGATTATCTGAAGGCCAAGCTGTCGCATCTTCCGCGCGAAGTGTTCGCGGTGATGTTCCTCGACACCCGGCACCGGGTCATCGCCTTCGAAGAAATGTTTTTCGGCACGCTGGACGGCGCGAGCGTCCATCCACGCGAAGTCGTGCGGCGCGCGCTCGCGCATGGCGCGGCTGCCGTCATCGTGGCCCACAACCATCCTTCGGGCGTCGCGGAGCCGAGCGCCGCCGACCGGCATCTCACCCGGCAGCTTTCGCAGGCACTCGGGCTGGTCGACGTCCGACTGCTGGATCACTTCATCGTGGGAGACGGCACGCCCACCTCGCTGGCGCAGCTCGGCATGCTGTAGCGGCGGTTGCGGTGCCCGGGTCGGGCGCGTGGCGTACTCCGGCAACAGCGGACTTCCCGCCCGCTTTCGGCGGGGGGACTGGCGAGCGGAACCCGCTCGCCTATACTGGCCGCGCGTCGGCTCGCGGCGCGCGAGGATTCGATGATTCTCATAAGCGACACGTCCGCGCGCTACCCGCCAGATGCGACCGAGCAGCGCGTACCGGACGCACAGTCGGCGCGCAGCCTCCTCGAACAGGGGCGGCCCGATGTGCTGGACGTGATCCGTTCGAGGCGCGCGCTGTATCACGACGCCTACGGTGTCGAAGCCGCAGCGCACCTTGAGCGCACCGAACAGGCCGTCGTGCTGGGTTGCGCGCGCCTCGCGGTTCGCCATGGCACGCTCGGCACGGACTATCACGCGTATCACAACGAAGACCATGCGCTCGAGATCCTGGATCGCCGGCTCGGCCAGGTGATCGACGCGCTCGGCGTGCAGGCACTTCCGGGCCGGGACTGGCTGGTGCTCTCGCTGTTCGCGACCTGCCACGACCTGCGTCAGCGCGAAGACCAGCAGTACTTCGACGGAATCGGCGCCAACGAGCTGGCAAGCATTGCCGAGACCCACCGCATTCTCGACGCCACCGGCTTCGATCGGAAACGCGATGCCGGCCTCTTCACAGCCATCGAGATCATGATCGCCGGCAGCACCTTCGACCCCACTCCGCGGCCCAGCGAATCCTCTGCCTTCAACAGCGCCGAAGCCACCCGCGCGGGCGGCGCGCTGGCGCCGAAGCTTTCCGGATTGCTCGAGCGTCGCGAGCCGGGATGGCATGAACGTCCGGGTCTCGCGCACGCCCTGTATCTCGCGCAGTTCGCATCCGATCTCGACACCGCCAATGTCGGCGAGGATTTCCATCATCTGACCGACAGCGCCGAGCGGCTCGCCAGCGAGCGCGAAATGCGCTCGGGTCGTTCGCTCGACGAGGGTGCGTCCGGCCCGCCGGTACTCGGGTTCCTGACGACGGGCCAGGTCAAGTATTTTTTCGAGCTGCACCGGTTCTGTTCCGACCTCGGCACCCAGGTTTTCGCACTCGGCAAGCGCGACAACGCACCGCGGGTCCGCCAACTCGCGGGGCAACTGCAGGAAAGGTTCGGCGCGCGTGAGGCTGGCAGCTACACCGGCCGTGAGGTGATCGAAGCGCAGCGCGAATTCGTCGCGCAGCTCTGAAGCGAACACAAAAAAAGGCCGACGCTGGAGAGGCGCCGGCCTTGAGATCCACATCGTTGGAGACTCACACTACACGTTGTGCAAAACCCGCAGCAGCTGATTGCGGCAGCGTGCTGCGTAATTCTCTGACTCGACTTCGCGGCGCAAGTTCCGCCGCGAGGCGTGACGAATAGTCACGACCGCAACGCGATCGTGACATCCGGGTTCAGAGCGAGCCTGGCACCGTCCAGCCTGCCGCCCAGTCCTGCGTCGAAGAACCGAAGGCGCCCTTGAACGTGGTGGCTTCAAAGAAGCTGTCGCCGTTGCTGAGTGCGGGCACGGCGAGCTGGCCGGCGCGCGGGAAGCGGCCGTCGAGCACCGCGTTCACGTCGGAACCCGAGGTGTTGTTGGCACCCGCTGCGTACCACGCGGCGACCGTGATCGGCGGATTGGCCACCGTGCTGTCGTCGCGGAAGTTGGTGGCGCACGCAACATGGCTGCCGGTGATCGTCGTCGGGGTCGGCTGCACCGCGTTATAGGTCGCAGCATCCTGGAAGCGCAGGCACGAACTGCCGAAATTGCCGCCGATGACGCTATGGAAGTAGCGACCCGACGAACCGCGGCGCAGGCGCATGCCTTCGATGCCGCCGGCACCGAGCACCGTCATGTTGGCGACGAGTGGCTGGGTGCGCGGCAGCGAATCGAAGTTGCCGCTGGACGTGGTGTTGTCGGACTCGACGCCTCGGCCGTCGGCCGTGTCGAGGCCGGCTGCATCCTGCCGCACGTACACGTACTGGATCTTGCCGCGATAGCCGAAGTCGAAGTCGAGGTTGTCATCGTCGGCCCCGGTTGCCACCAGATACTTGGCGTTGACCGTGCCGCCGAACATCTCGAAGGCATCGTCCGTGCCGTTGTGGGCCTGCACGTGTTCAACCACGGTGCCCGCGCCGACACCGCCCATGGTCAGGCTATTGAGCTCGGCGTTGGGCGCGATGGTCTGGCCCGCATTGCGGATCTGCACGTAGCGGAGCACGCCCGACGAGTCGTTCGGATCGTTGCCGCCGAAGATGATGTTGGCATCGGCTTCGAACGCGATGCTGCCACCCGGGGTGGCCGCGCGGTTGACCGGCGCGCGTCCGGCAAGGAACAGACCTGCCCACGAGCCGGGCGTGTTGGTCGGACCGTCGAAGATGATCGGCGCGCTGGCAGTGCCATTCGCGAAGATCTTCGAGCCCGGATTGACCACCATGTAGTCAGAAGAGCCGCCGCGGCCGCGGATGACCGTGCCCGGATCGATGGTCAGCGTGCCGAACGCCGGGGCCGGTGCGTTGAGCGGCAGACCGACCTGGACCTTGCCGTCGATCAAATAGGTCGCGTTGCTCGGCAGGCGGACGTCGGTGAGGATGTTGCCCGAGAGCACGCAGGTCGCGTTCTGGCCCGCCACCGCGGCGGTTCCCGCCGGGCAGGAGGTGAACGGCGCGGGGTTGCCGCAACTCGCGCTCGGGATGAACTGCGTGAAATTGAACGTGGTCGCCGGCAAACCATTGGCCGCCGCGTTCGGCGTGAACTCCATGCGGATGCTGTTGCAGGAGTTGATGGTCATGCGCATGGTGCCGACTTCGGTACCCATCGCCGGGTTGGGCGGCACGAACGGCAGGCCGAAGTTGCCACCGTTGAAGCGACGCACCTTGACCGCGGGGGCCACGCTCTGGCCTTCCACGAAATCTTCCTGGATGGTCAACCACTGCGGGTTGCCGGCGTTGTCGTAGGTGAAGAACGCGCTGAAGAACACTGCGCCGGTCGGGGTCGGGACCACGTCGACGAGCAGGCCACGGCCGTTCTCGTTGTTGTTGATCCAGGTGCCGTCGAAGGAATTGTTGAGCGAAACCGCGTGGGCGGCACCGCCTGCGAATGTCAGGGCAATGGCGAGGGCGAGTCTGCGAGTCTGCAGCATGTTGTAACTCCGGACGGAAGTGGGGGACCACGCGGCATACCCAGCGCGATGACGCCACCGTAATTCCGGCACATGACAATTCCGGTTGCGCCCGGCTACAGATTTGTTGCAACCGCCGCGCGCGGACCGCTAGACGACTTCGTTATCGCAACCCGGAGCCGGTGCGTCGTTCGCGGAGTTGCACAAGTCCGTTTCGCCTTTGCAACAACCGGCTGTGAGGAATCCTGCCAGGCCTGCGATGCTGGCGATGCAGGCCCGATAACGCCGGTCGTCATCCACGCCGACGGCATAGATGAGCCCGGCACGAGTGAGTGCGGCAAGGTAGGAAGACAACGACGCCGGCCGCAGGCCGAAGAACTGTCCGATGTCGCGCAAGGAGACGAAAGCAGGTTCGTGGTGCACCAGCCATTGGAAGATCTCGAGGCGCACCGGGTGCGCCAGCGCGCCGAGCGCGTAGAGCCCGTCCTCCTGCGTCATCCCGGCGCTCAACCACCGCTGCGGAACCGCACGCGCCTCAACAATGTCAGCTGTGACCGAATTCACGGGCAGCGCCTAATCGAACGAGGGCCGCCATTCGAGGGTGACGAGGACTTCGCGACCGCGCTTGAACTCGCGCGTGACCAGGCCGCCCTGCGAGTACTCGACGTTCGGGTCGAGCAGGTTGCGCAGGCGGAGCTTCCACGCCCAGTCCGGCGCAAAGTTGTGCGAGTACACGAAGTCGAGCTGGTTCACGCTTTCCTCGTAGATGTCCGGAGCCCCGGACGTTCCGACCTGCGATATCCGGCGGCCGAACCGGTTGAAGAGGAGCGTGGCTTCCCGATCGCCTGCCGGGCTCTGGTAGCCGAGCTGCAGGTTCACGAGGTACCGCGACTGGCCCTGCAATGGCCTGACCTCGTTCGTCTGGATCGACTGGCTCTCGCCGAGTTCGATCTCTGAATCGATCCAGGCATAGTTCGCGCCGATGAAGAAGCTCTCCCACGAGAACTCCTCGCCGAACCTGCGGCCAAGCCACGTGTCCGCCATGAAATCGAAGTACTTGAATACTTCGATTTCTGCGCCGTAGTTGGTGGCGCCATCCGCGTTGGCGAACGAAACCACGTCCAGGGTTCCCGGAATGGTGATGCGCTCGATCGGCGTCTTGAACTTCTTGTAGAAAAGCGAGGCCGCGAAAATCTCGGTGGGCGAAAAGTAGTACTCGTAGCGGAGATCCACGTTCTGGATCTCGGTCTGCACGAGGTCGGGGTTGCCGATGGCCTCCACATCCAGCAGCGGCTCGGTGAAGGGCGAAGCGGACAGCTCCCGGAAGTCCGGGCGGGACAGCGTTTCGGCGTACGCGAACCGCCACTGCGAGTCGTCGGTCCGCAGCCAGGTCACCGCGAGCGAAGGCAGCCAGTCGGTTTCCGCAATGGTCGACACCAGCGGGGCATCCGCAGGGTTGAGCGAGAACGTGGTCACGTTCTGCTCGTTGTCTTCGCGACGGGCGCCGACCGCGAACCGCCACTTCTCCCCGAGCGACACGTCAGCCGCCAGGAATGCTGCGTCGAGCTTCTGGTCGGCGACGTAGTTGTCGGTGCCGCGCGTGACCTCGCGCAGGAAGAAGCCGTCGGAGCCAATCGTGGCCGGCGTGAGAATCGCGTCGAGTCCGTCGCGCGAGCGCACGTTGGGATCGCTTGCGATCGGACCGCCAGCGAGATACTGGAAGCGCCGGATCTCGGATTCGCGGTCGCGGTCGAGCACGCTGCCGCCGGCACTGAGTGTCACGTAGTTGTCGCCGAACACCAGCGGCAGCTCGCCGCGCAACTGGTATTCGTCGGCATCGTCGTCGAGCGTCGAGAATGAAATCTGGTTGCTGCTCGAGCCGGTCGAAAATTGGAAGTCGCCGCTGTTCTGGTCGAGGTCGAATCGGTAGTCGCGGGTGAACGGCGCTTCGCGCCCGGCCTTGGAAAGGGTGTATTGCCAGTCGAGCTTGAGGCCCGCCAGCGTCGGAAACGAGTGCTGGCCCGACAACTGGTGGGTGCGCAGCTCGTTTTCTTCCCACTCGAGGCGGGTGACACGCGTCTGCTGGTCGATGTCGCCGTCGAAATATCCTTCATCGATGCGGGTTTCATCCTCGGTCTGGCGTACCAGGAGATTTGCGAGTCCGAGCTTGTGGTTCGAATTGATCTCGAGCCCGAGGTTGACGAACGCGCCGAGTTCGATGACCCGCTCGGTCTTGTCGCGTTCGAACTCGCGGCTGGGAACGAGCGTGGACTCGTCCTGCACCGCGAACACGCGGCGCTGCTCGTCCAGCGTGTTGTCCCACTTGTGGTCATAGCGAAGCGCGGCGAGCACGCCGAAACGCATGTCGTTGAAGATGTCCCAGCCGTTGCCCACGGCGGCGGCAAACGTGCCATTGGGCGGCAGCGGATCGGTGCGGGTATCGAAGCCTCCTGCCGCGAGATCCTCACCGAATGTCTCGATTTCCGCCGGGGTGAATCCGTCCGGATTGAAGGGCGTCTGCGGGGTGATCTGGCCACCACCGGCGATCGCCGCCGCGATCGACGCCGGAAGCTCGCGGGCGCCATCGTCATATCCGGTCCAGTCGCGATTGCCGCCGTCATGGCGCAAGCCGTCATCGAACGTCGTGCCATCGACCCAGCCGAGGCCCAACGAAACTTTGGCGAATGGCTTGTCGGGTACTGCGCGGGTGCGCAGCTGGATGGTGCCGCCGCCGAATTCACCGGGCATATCAGGCGAATAGCTCTTCTGCACGACCACGCCTTCCAGCATCTCGGTCGGGAAAAGATCGAGCGGGACGACGCGCCGCGTGGGGTCGGGGCTGGGGATCTGCGCGCCATTGAGCAGCACGCTGGAGTAGCGCTCGCCTAGCCCGCGCACGTAAACGTATTTTCCGTCGACGAGCGACAGGCCTGTCACGCGCTTGAGCGCAGCGCCCGAGTCCGAGTCGCCGGCGCGCGAAATCTGTTCCGTGGAAAGCGTTTCGGACACCTGCGCACTGGCGCGGCGCTCGTCCTGGTAGGCGGCCTGGTCGTCCAGACGCTGCGTCTGGCCCGTGACCGTGACACCCTGCAGCGTGGTCTCTGACTCCGGCGTGTCGTCGACGACGGCAACTTCGGACAGGACCTGGGCACCGTCCGGCGTCACGCCCGCAGGGGCCACCGCGGACGGCGCTGCAGCGGGCGGGGCCAGATCGATCGTCTTTTCGCCCTTGAGATTGCTGCGAACCGTGTAAATCGGCGCGCGGCCTGGCGTCAGCGCCGCGGAGACCTGCACTTCTTCGCCGTCGGCCAGCTCGAGATCGAACTCGAGCAACTCGTCGTTGCCGCGCTTGAGCGTGAAAGTGCGCGTGCCGGGTTCGGCGCTGGTGCCCACCGCGCCATTGGCCGCGGTCGTTCCCGCCGCCTTGTCGTCCACTTCCAGTGCAATGGCTGCCTGCGGCTTGGCTTGCTCGTACACGTAGACCCACACCGCAGCGGGTTTGGCATGGACGTTGAACGCAGCGAGCATCGCGAGCGCCAGCGGGGCGAGGCGGCGTGTGGATGGCTTCATCGTTTGGATCCAGGCTTTGGTGATGCGTCGCGGCGGCGCAGAGGGCGCCGGGCCGGAATTTCGTGGACGCGACTCTATGTCCGCGCAGTTGCAGTTTTGTGACCTGCCGGCAGGAACCGTTCCTGCGCGGCCCCGCGTCCGACGAAAGGGTGTTTCAGCCAGCGCATGCCGGCCCCGCGCCCTTCCGGCCTAAACTATGCGGTCATGCCGCCAAACGACCGCCCGTGAAAGCACACCTCGAGGAACTCCTGCTCGACTCGATCGCCGCCCTGCGCGAGTCCGGCGAGCTCGCGATCGACGCCGTTCCCGGCTTCGTCATCGAACGTGCCAGGAACCCGATGCACGGCGACTTCGCGAGCAACGCGGCGCTCCTGCTGGGCAAGGCGGTCGGCCGCAATCCGCGCGCCATCGCGCAGGCGCTGGTGGCAAACATCAAGCCTTCGGCCCACGTGACAGCCGTGGAGATCGCCGGGCCTGGCTTCATCAACTTCCGGCTGGATCCGTCAGTGAGGGTGGCAGCGCTCTGCGAGGCGCATGCCCTCGGCGGGCGCTACGGTTTTGCGCCGGCGAACTCGCAGGAGCCCCTGCTCGTCGAATTCGTCTCGGCAAACCCGAACGGGCCGCTGCATGTCGGGCATGGACGTGGCGCGGCCTACGGAGCGAGCCTGGCGAACCTCCTCGAGGCTGCCGGGCACCGCGTCGAGCGCGAGTACTACGTCAACGATGCCGGCCGGCAGATGGACATCCTCGCCGTCAGCGTATGGCTCCGGTACCTCGAGCAGTCTGGCGAGGCGGTGCGCTTTCCCGACAATGGATACCGCGGGGACTACGTCAATGACATCGCGGCGCGATTGCGCACGGCGCACGGCGAGGGCCTGCGTGTCGCAGCGTCCGCGCTGTTCGAGGGGGTGCCCGCGGACGAGGCGCAGGGCGGCGACAAGGAGGCGCATGTCGATGCGCTGATCGCGCGCGCGCGGGTTCTGCTCGGGGACGAGGCGTACGCACGGCTCCACGACGCCGGCCTTTCCGAGTGCATCGCAGACATCCGCGACGACCTGGAAGGCTTCGGCGTTCAAATGGACCGCTGGTTCTCCGAAAAATCGTTGGCCACTTCGGGCGCCATCGATCGCGCCGTCGCGCGGTTGCGCGAAGCGGGACACATGTTCGAGGACGGCGGCGCGCTCTGGTTCCGCGCGACCACGTTCGGCGACGACAAGGACCGGGTGGTCGTCCGCGAGAACGGCGCGACGACCTACTTCGCCTCCGACATCGCCTACCTGCTCGACAAGCTCGAACGGGGCTACGGTCGCGCCATCTACGTGCTCGGCGCCGATCACCATGGCTACGTGGCCAGGCTCAAGGCCGCAGCACTGGGTCTCGGGCTCGATCCTGCGCGCGTCGAAGTCCTGCTTGTGCAATTCGCCATCCTGTTCGAGAACGGCCAACGCGTGCAGATGTCCACGCGCGCCGGCTCGTTCGTCACGTTGCGGCAGTTGCGCGAAGACGTCGGCCGCGACGCGGCCCGCTGCTTCTACGTGCTGCGCAGCCACGAGCAGCACCTGGATTTCGATCTCGATCTCGCGCGTTCGCAATCCAACGACAATCCCGTCTACTACGTGCAGTACGCGCACGCACGGATCTGCGCCTTGTTCAGGCAGCTGCGCGAAAAGGGGCTGGACTACGATGCAACGCGAGGCGAAGCCGCCGCCGCGAGGCTGTTGGAGCCGCAGGAGCGCGAATTGCTCGATTGGCTCCTGCACTGGCCCGAGGCGCTGAGCGCTGCGGCGCAGGGCCGGTCGCCGCAGATCGTGTTCGCAGCGTTGCGCGAACTCGCGGCTTCGTTTCACAGTTTTTACAACGCCGTCCCTATTCTGGGTGCGGAAGACGAACTGCGCCATGCGCGCCTCTACCTGTGCGAGGCCGTGCGGGGACCGCTCGCCGGTGGACTCGCCATGCTTGGCGCCAGCGCTCCGGAGACGATGTAGATGGCCAGCAAGCGACCTCCGCGGCAAGCCGCGTATCACGGCAGGGATGAGGGCTTCCGGCCTGCGTGGCTGCAGATCGCCGGCAGCATCCTGTTGGGCGTGGTCGTCGCGGTCCTGCTGGATGTTCGCGGTCGCCTGCCCTTCTTCGCCGGCGATTCCGGGCCTTCACCCAATCCCTCCGCCATCGCGCCCCCCGACGGCGATCCTGGCGTGGCCGCGGAACCCGCCGAACCACCGAAGCCCAAGTACGACTTCTATACGGTGCTGCCGGAGCTCGACCAGGTCATCCCGGATGCGGAACTTACCGAGCAGGCGGCGGCGCCGGTGCCCGCGCCGTCCGATCCCGCCGAGCCTGCGGCCCCTACCGGGCGCTATTTCCTGCAGGCGGGATCGTTCCGCGATTCCGGCGACGCCGAAACCATGAAAGCCAAGCTCGCCATGACCGGCATGCGCGCCGGCGTGACGCCAGTCAACATCAACGGGGCCACCTGGTTCCGGGTCCGCGTCGGGCCATTCGACAATGCACAGGCCCTCGACGGCGCCAAGCGCCAGCTCGGCGCCGATGGCATCCAGGCCATCGCGCTCAGGGAAGCACCGCCCAACTGAAACTGAATGGTTGCCAACTGTCATATGACAATTGACATGACACGTTCACAAGTTTGTGCTTGTCGTGCAAGATGGTCCCACGACAACGTTGGGAACGACCATGAAGCGGACATTGATTGCGGTGGGCCTGTTGGGAATTGCGGCGGGCGTGGTGGCGGCGGATCGACCGCGCTGGCATGAGCAAACCGTGCCGACTGCCGCGCAGCTTCGTGACGTCAGCGTCGTGGACGCGCGCGTCGCGTGGGCAACGGGCGACGATGGCGTAGTGCTTCGCACCACCGACGGCGGCCGCAAGTGGCGCGCAGTCGGTATAGACGATGCCGATGGCATTTCATTCCGCGACATCGAAGCCTTTTCTTCGCGCAGCGCCACGGTACTCGCCACCGGTGCGGGGACCGGTTCCCGCATCTATCGCACCGAGGACGCCGGGAAAACCTGGCAACTCCAGTACCAGGGGCGCGAATCGCGACCGGCACTGGCGTGCATGGGCTTCTGGAATGAAGCGCAAGGCGTGGCGCTCGGGGAATCCTCCGACGGCCGGTTCCAGCTCCGCGCCACCCGCGATGGCGGGCGCACCTGGAAGCGCGTCGCGAAGGCATCGCTGCCCGAGGCGCGCGGTTCCGAACGCGTCATCGGCGACGGGCAGAATTGCCTGGCGGCGACCGGCAACGGACGCATCGCATTCGCGGCAGGCGAAGCTTCGAGCGCCCGGATGATCGCGAGCGGCGACTCCGGAACGGACTGGCGGCACATCGAGCTGCCGCATCTCGCCGCCATCGCGCCGTCGAGTGTCGGGCTGCTGCTCAAGGGCGGCAACGCGGGTTTCGCGGCGCGCGGCGTGGATGATGCAACGGTAGCAACCCAACTGGCGCAGCTGGGCGCGGTCGATCGCACGGCGTTGCGGCGCGACGGGCGCGTGCAGTGGGTCAGTGTCGGCAAGGACGGCAGCGCACTCACCGATCGTCGCGGCGATCACACTTCGACTTTCTCGGAAGCTTCATTCGCGGCCGTGGACGGTTCTGCGAACGGCGCGTTGGTGCTCGCCGTCGGCAGCGACGGCCGAATCGCGCAACTGCGCTGGTAGCAACCCCAGGGGCGCCCCGCACATCCATGAGCCGAGCGCAGCTCGGCTCTACGAAGTCGCTGCGGCTTCCTATTCGAAGCCGTTGTCGAAAATCACGTCGGCGAAGCTTGCGCTGGTGAAGCGGTAGACCGCCCCGGACTGCACGGTGAGGTACAGGTTGCCCGCTGCGTCTACTCCGAAACCAATCGGGTTGCCGGCTGCAAGCACGGGGGTACCCGGAGCACTCTCCCAGCGCGTCTGGCCCCAGCCGGTCGCCGAACTGGAATCGGGACGCCCGAAAAAGATCTCCCGCGAGCAGTAATCGGCATACACATAAGTACCGCGGAAAGGCGCAATCGGGCCCCGGTAGCGGTAACCACCGGTCACCGAGCAGCGGCCTGACGCGTGCGCGTAATTCAGCACCGGCAACAAACCGAAGCTGCACGTGTCCGCAGCACCTCCGGGAAACGTCTGGCGACCCTCGCAGGTGCTCCAGCCGAGGTTCTGCGGTCCACTGCCCGACGCGATCAGGTCGAGCTCTTCCCAGACGTTTTGACCGACGTCCGCGATCCACATGTCATTGGTGGCGCGATCGAAGCTGAAGCGGAAGGGATTGCGCAGGCCGACATGGTAAATCTCGTCGCACGTATTGCTGGTACCGGTGTGCGGATTGTCGGGCGGAACGCGGTAGTTGGCGGCAGCGCCGGTGGCGACGCCGCACATCTCGGCGCTGGCGTTCGCGGTGGTGCCGTCGACGTCGATGCGCAGGATCTTGCCGAGCAGCGCGTAGTTGACCGTGGGCGGCGCAGCCGGAGAGCAGTTCCCCCGGATGTTGTCGGCCGGCTTGCGCCACAGGCACTCCGCAAATCCATGCGGATTGTTCTGGGGACCGCCGTCACCCTGTGACACGTAGAGGTAACCGTCCACGCCAAAGTGGATATCGCCACCATTGTGGTTGCCTGCCATGTCACCGATCGTGAGGATCACGGTCCTCGTAGCGGGGTCGGCGACATCCGGGTTGCCTGCGGACACCCGATACTCGACGGTCAGCTGGTCGGCCGATGGGCCGATATTGCTTCCCCCGGCCGCCCGCGTGTGCTGGACAAAGAACCGGCCGTTGCTCGCGAAGTTCGGGTGGAACGCAAGACCCAGCAGGCCTTGCTCACTTCCCGTACTGACTGGAACCGTGAGGAAGGGCGTGGCCTGGATGGCGCCATCGCGATAAATGAAGATCCCCCCGGTCCGCGAGACGATGAAAAGTCGTCCGCTGCCATCAACCGGTTGCGCAACGGCAATCGGCTGCGAAACACCCGTGACATTGAGGTTCGTCAGCGTGAGGTCGGCCGGCGTGGTCTGCGCCTGCACGGCGCCGCAAAGCAGGGCCACGCTGGCGAGCGCGCTGCACAAGCTTTTACGAATGTTCATGGCGGAACTCCATTGGGAGGGCACTGCGCAATCGGGTAGCTAACTGCCAAGGGCATTAAGCGTGTGTGACAGGTGCCGCAATCGCGTGACAACCGCCATCGCATGGGTTCATGAGATCGCTCGCTGTTTGCGGCGGAACAGCGCGGAGATGTCCTCGTCGCCGAAGCCGGCCGCGACCAGCGCGGCGTAGTCCTCGCGGGACTGGCGGATCACCGCGTCGGACGTGCCGGCGGCGGCGGCGAGGTCGGCGACGATGCCGAGGTCCTTGTGCAGCAGCGACGACTTGAAGCCGGTGTCGTAACGGCCCTCGAGCATGCTCGCGCCGCGCTTGTCGAGGAACCAGCATCCCGCGGCGCCGGCGCTTAGCGTGGCCAGCAGGCTTTCGCGATCCAGTCCCAGGGCGTCCCCGAGCGCCAGTCCTTCGCAAACGCCTTGGGCGATGCCTGCGACCAGCACCTGGTTGACCGCCTTGGTGGCCTGGCCGTTGCCGACCGGCCCCATGTGAGTGACGCGCGTCGCGAAGCAGCGCAGCAGCGGACGCACGCGGTCAATCGTCACGGATTCACCGCCCGCCATCACGGACAAACTGCCATTGCGCGCGCCCTCGACGCCGCCGGAAACGGGCGCATCGACGAAGTCCGCGCCGACTTCGCGCAGGATCTCCGCGCACCGGCGCGCCGTGGCGGGCGCCACGGTCGATGAATCGACGAGCACGAATCCGGGCGGCGCGTGGCGCGCAAGCCCGGTCGCGATCTCGAGCACGTCGGCGTCCGCCGACACGCAGGAGAAAACGAAAGTACAGCGACTCGACACGTCGGCGAGATCGATGATCGATGCCACGCCGAGCTCATCCCCGAGGGCAACGGCTTTGCGGTGCGTGCGGTTGGAGACAGCACACAGGACACCATTGCGGGCGAGGTGGCGGGCCATGTGTTCGCCCATCGCGCCGAGCCCGATGAAACCCGCATTTGCTGGCAGCGCGCTCATGGGCGAACCATCCCTGGTGCCGAGCGCTGGCCCAGCCATCCATGGCTGTGCGTTCGCCGGCGCGCGGCAGTGCCGCGCGAAAGCCCCGACTCACTCATGCAGCGTGTCCTCGAGGTAGGTGTAACCCGTCAATCCGGTTTCCAGTGCGCCGCGCACGCGCTCGGTTTCCTCACGCGTCAACGCCGCGGCAGTGAGCTTGCGCGAGAAGCGCAGGCGCAGGTCGTTGGCGTCGTAGCCGACATAGCCGAGCAGGCGGTCGGAGGTGTCGCCGCGCCGCGCATGCTCGAGCACGAATCCCGTGGCGGTCATCCGCACGTCGACCGAATCCGTATCGCCGAACAGGTTGTGGATGTCGCCCAGCGTCTCCTGGTACGCGCCGATGAGGAAAATGCCGAGCCGGTACGACTCGCCGGGTTGCGGCGCGTGCAGCGGCAGGCTGCTGTCGAGCCCTTGTGAATCGACGTACTGGTCGATGCGACCGTCCGAATCGCAGGTCAGGTCCGCGATCACGCCGTGCCGGTCGGGTTCGCGGTCGAGCCCCGCGATCGGCATGATCGGGAACACCTGGTCGATGGCCCACACGTCGGGGATCGACTGGAACAGGGAAAAGTTGACGAAGTATTTGTCGACCAGCTTCTCATTGAGTTCGTCCAGCGTCTGACGGTGCGTGCGCTCATCGGTGCGCAGGCGCTTGCGCACCGCATTGGCGATTGCGAAGAAGAGATCGTCCAGCGTCGCGCGTTGCGCGAGATCGAGCCCACCCAGCGCGAACAGCGACTGGCCTTCCGCGACATGGTGCTTGGCCTCCTCGTACAACTCCATCGGCGGGCGCGCATCGATCTCCTCGATGATCTCGCGCAGGTGGCGAATCGACGCGGCCTCGGCGTCGTGCCCCACGCTGATCGCGCCTTCGGGCGCGCGCTCCACCGCACTGACGTTCGCGATCAGCACCGCATGATGAGCGGTCATCGCGCGACCGGCTTCGGTCAGGATCGTCGGCGGGATCAGTCCATGTTGCGCGCAGGCCTCGGCCAGCGGCGCGACGATGGTGCCCGCGTACTGCGCAAGGCTGTAGTTGATCGAACACTCGCTGCGCGAGCGGGTGCCTTCGTAGTCGATGCCCAGGCCACCACCGACGTCCATGAACTCGATGCCGATGCCGTCCTGCGCGAGCTCGACGAAATAGCGCGTGGCCTCGCGCATGCCGCCGGCGATGTCGCGCACGTTGGAGATCTGCGAACCCATGTGGAAGTGCAGGAGCTTCAGGCAGTGGAGCCGGTCCGCCGCGCGCAGTTCCGCGATGAGATCGAGCAGCTGGCGCGGATTGAGTCCGAACTTCGCTTTGTCGCCACCGGTGTTCTGCCACTTTCCGGCGCCGATGCTGGCAAGCCGCATGCGCGCGCCGAACAGCGGCGTGACGCCCAGGCTGGCTGCCTCCTCGAGTGCCATGCGCGCTTCGCCCGGCTTCTCGATCACGATGAAGACGCGCAGCCCGAGCTTGATGCCGATGAGCGCCAGGCGCAGGTACTCGCGATCCTTGTAACCGTTGCAGATCACGATGCTGCCCGGCTTGGCCAGCGCCAGCACTGCGACGAGTTCCGGCTTCGAGCCGGCCTCGAGGCCAAAGCCGGCACCGCCCCGCTCGACGAGTTCACCCGCGACGCTCGCGTGCTGGTTGACCTTGATCGGATAGATCGCGGTGTAGCTGCCGCCATACTCCCACTCGCGCATGGCCGTTCCGAATGCGTCCTGCAGCCTCGCGACGCGATCGCCGAGCACGTCGGAAAAGCGCACCAGCAGCGGCAGCTTCAGGCCGCGCGCTTCCGCCGCCCCGGCAACGTCGGCGAGCGCCACGCTCGCCGCCTCGTGGCCGCCCACCCGCGCCACCACGCGGCCGTCCTCGGCCACGTCGAAATAGCCCGAAGACCAGTGGGCGATCGAGTAGGTATGGCGCGCGCGTTCGATGTTCCAACCGCTCATGCGTCGGCCCGCCCAAAAAGAGCCGCATTGTAGCGACCCCGGGGTACGTGTTCTCCGGGAAGCACCGCGTCGGGGCACAAACAGGCGATTCCGCTTCGTGCAGCTCCTGCATTCACGCCGGGGGTGCGCCGCCCTCGGATAGAATCGCGGCCCGATCACGACGCGAACCGCACTCCCAATGTCCCAGCTCGAAGGCCAGTGGTTCTCCGAGGCGCACCTCGCGTCCGGCTCCGCCATCTCGTTCCGCACCCGCGAGCGACTGCACGCGGAGAAGACACCGTTCCAGACCATCGAGATCCATTCGACCACCGATTGGGGCAACCTCATGGTGATCGACGGCTGCGTGATGCTGACTTCGCGCGACAACTTCCTGTACCACGAGATGATGTCGCACCCCGCCCTCTTCACGCACCCGCGCGCCAAGCGCGTGGTGGTGATCGGCGGCGGCGACTGCGGCACCTTGCGCGAGGTGCTGCGCCATGAGGAAGTCGAGTCGGCGGTCCAGGTCGAGATCGACGAGCGCGTCACGCGCCTCGCCGAGCAGTATTTCCCGGAGCTCTGCGAAGCCAATGGCGACCCCCGCGCGCAGCTGCTGTTCGACGACGGCATCAAGTACATGCGCGACCTCGATGCGGAGTCCATCGATGTGGTGATCGTCGACTCGACCGATCCTATCGGTCCGGCGGAAGGCCTGTTCAACCAGAGTTTCTACGAGAGCTGCCTGCGCGCGCTGCGCAACGGTGGCATCCTCGTGCAGCAGAGCGAATCGCCGCTCGTGCATCTCGATTTGATCAAGGCGATGCGCTCCGCGATGAAGGCCGCCGGCTTCTCGGCGATGCGCACGCTGCCTTTCCCGCAGCCGTGCTATCCGACCGGCTGGTGGAGCTGCACGATGGCGCGCAAGGGCATCGAGCTCGGTTCGTTCCGCGAACGCGGCGCGCAGACCAAGGGCTTTCCGACGCGCTACTACAACGCAGACATCCACCGCGCGGCGCTCGCCTCGCCCGAGTTCATGCGCGCCGCGCTCGGCGACTGATTGTGGTGTAACTCGCCGCGCACGTCTCTGTAGAGCCGAGCTGTGCTCGGCTGCACCGCGACAATCGCGGCATTCGGGATCGCCTTCGCATAGTGGCGAAAGGCGGTATCGCCTTGCCTCCGGGTGAAGCCTTTTATCCTGCGGCAAGGCGATCCCACCTTCCGCCACCCGAACCTATCGCCGCTTCGTCCTGCAGCGTCCCGGACAGGGCTCATTGGCGTTTACAAGGAGGTTCGTGGCGACGGGGCGGCGCTGCCGTGCCGGGAAGCATGGGCGACAGGGATGTCGCCCTCGCAGCGTACAGGGACGTATTCACAGCGGTTCCCGGCGCGGCAGTGACGTCGCGGCGCGTGCTGGGCCGCGCTCTACAGGCGCAGGTTTTCAGCGTCGACGCCCTACAGCGCGTCGCCGTCGAGCTCGCCGGTGCGGATGCGGATCACGCGCTCGAGCGGGTACACGAAGATCTTGCCATCGCCGATCTTGCCGGTGTTCGCCGCGTTGACGATCGCCTCGATGGTGCGCTCGACGTCGCCATCGGCAACCGCTGCCTCGATCTTGATTTTGGGCAGGAAGTCGACCACGTACTCGGCGCCGCGATAAAGCTCCGCGTGACCCTTCTGCCGCCCGAAGCCCTTGACCTCGCTGACCGTGATGCCCTGCACGCCGACTTCGGCCAGCGCTTCGCGCACATCGTCCAGCTTGAACGGCTTGATGACTGCGACCACCATTTTCATATGTGCTGTCTGAGGTTCGTGACTTCCGTCGACTATAGAAGGACGCGGCGGAGTCGAACAGTTCGCTTGTCGCACGCCTGACCGTGGACCAGGCTCGTTTCACAGGACGTGCGAAATCTCATACCTCCCGCGGGGGTGTTTTGATCACGCTTTCCGGCCGCCGCATGGATACTGTGCCAATCGTCCGCACCGGAGTCACCCCATGATCCAGCCGCAAGCCATCGAGGATCTCGCCCGCCGTCTCACCGACCTGCTGCCGCCTTCCGCCCGCGCCGCGCAGGAAGACGTGGCGGCAAGCTTCCGCAGCGTCCTGCAGTCAGGGCTCACGCGCATGAACCTGGTGTCGCGCGAGGAGTTCGACGTGCAGCGCCTGGTGCTGCTCCGCACCCGGGAGAAAGTCGAAGCACTCGAACGCGACGTCGCTTCCCTGGCAGCGGCGCTGGGCCTCGACCGCGAACCCGGTTGAGGTTGCAGCCATGGATCGGCTGCACGCATCAAGGGGACTCAATCGATCTGACTGCCTTCTGCCGAGCGCCAGCAGGTTTCCGGTGGCCCGGAGTTACCGGTTCCACGCCCACTCGATGCATCACTGTTTCAAAAGGGGCCCGACGCTGAGTCGGCGGATCGCCCGATCCGACGCCGCACGGATGCGGCGCCCTGCTTACCGGCAATGAGCCTCGCCCGCGTCTTGACGCGCGCGCTGGTCGGCGTGTCCGCACCCCTCGTAACCGTTGAAGTGCACCTGAGCGGCGGACTGCCCGGCACGTCCATCGTCGGGCTTCCCGAAATGGCAGTGCGCGAGGCACGCGATCGCGTACGCGCGGCCTTGCTCAACGCACGTTTCGAATACCCCCAGAGCAGGATCACCATCTCACTGGCGCCTGCGGACCTCCCGAAGGAAGGCAGCCGCTTCGACCTCGCCATCGCCGTCGGCATCCTCATCGCGTCGCAGCAATTACCCGCCGCCAGCCTCGGCAACACCGAAGTACTGGGCGAGCTGGGGCTTTCCGGCGAGTTGCGAGCAGTGCGCGGCGTCCTGCCTGCGGTTCTTGCCGCGAGTGCCGCCGGCCACTCGATCGTGGTACCCGACAGCAACGCGGCGGAAGCCGCGCGCGTGCGCGAGGCGCACGCGTATTGTGCCGACTCCCTGCTGTCGTTCTGCGCCTGGCTGCGCAGCGCCAAAGCCGGCGTCGCCGGAGCCGCGGATGTCCCTGGCGTGGTGCGCGCGTCGGAACTGGAGATGCCGGGAATATCGCCACGCGCGCTGCCCGATCTCGCCGACGTACGCGGCCAGTCGCACGCGCGCCGCGCGCTGGAGGTGGCGGCTGCCGGGCAGCACAACGTGATCATGGTCGGCCCGCCGGGAAGCGGCAAGACGATGCTTGCGCAGCGCCTCGCGGGCATCCTGCCGCCGCTCGACGAGGCCGCATCACTGGAATGCGCCGCCATCGCGTCCGTGAGCGCGCAGGGCTTCGATGCGACGGTGTTCGGGCTTCGGCCAACGCGGGCTCCGCATCATTCCGCCAGCGGCGTCGCGCTCGTCGGAGGCGGGTCCGTTCCGCGACCCGGCGAGATCTCACTCGCGCACGGGGGTGTGCTTTTTCTCGATGAACTTCCCGAGTTCGATCGCCGCGTGCTCGAAGTCTTGCGTGAGCCACTCGAGTCGGGGCGCATCCTCATCTCGCGCGCGGCGCGGCAAGCGGAGTTCCCGGCGCGCTTCCAGCTCGTGGCTGCCATGAATCCCTGCCCCTGTGGGTACGCGGGAGACTCGAGCGGACGCTGCCGTTGCACGCCCGACCAGATCGAGCGGTATCGCAGCCGCATCTCGGGGCCCCTCCTCGATCGCATCGACCTGCACGTCGAGGTGCCGCGACTGCCGCACGCCGACCTGCGCAACGGTACCGATGTCGAATGCAGCGCCAGCGTGCGGCAACGCGTCGTGGTCGCGCGCGAGCGGCAACTCGGGCGCGCCGGCAAACCCAACGCGCTGCTCGCGTCGCGCGAGATCGAACTGCACTGCGCACTCAGCGACACCGGGCAGGCATTGCTCGAGCGGGCAGTCGAAAAACTCGGACTGTCCGCACGCGGCTATCACCGCATCCTGCGCGTGGCCCGCACCATCGCCGATCTGGCCGCTGCCGCGGATGTGGGCGACACGCACCTGGCCGAAGCCATTGGTTATCGCCGCCTCGACCGCGCGCTGATGCCGGCCCCCGTCTTCAACCAGGCGCGAATGGCCGGTCGCTAGCGAGGGCCAGTGCCACTCGCACGGCAGCTGCAGGCCATGGGGAATGTTCCCGATGTCGACCAGGCAGTGCGGCGGGCAGGATCGGGGCACGCCTTCAAACGCTCACGCGTGGTGATGTGATCAACGATGAGGCAGGCCATGCGCTACCGCTTTACTCGTCGATCGGGACCGCGGCCGATCGGAATGGGCCGATCGGAAGTGCGAGCCCCGGCGGTGGGCGACCGCCGGGGCCGCACGGGGACTCCCCCCTACCAGCCTGTGCGGAGGCTGGCATGAGACAGATACGCGAAAGCGCGACGAGAAGTGCCACTGTCAGGCGCGAACTGGTCCTTCGTAAAATTCAGGCTACGGCGGAGATGCGTGGCTCCGGGCTCGGAGCCGGCGCAGCGTGGAACTGCTCCTCCTCGGTCGAGCCTGCCAGCGCCGCGAGGGACGACAGGCCGCCCGCGATCACCGTGTTGAGCTGGTCGAAGTAGCCCGTGCCGACTTCGCGCTGATGCTTGGCGCCGGTGTAGCCCTGCTTCTCGGCAGCGAACTCCGCTTCCTGCAGTTCGACGTAAGCGGCCATCTGCCGATCCCTGTAGCCCGACGCGAGTTTCCACATCGCGAAATTCAGCGCGTGGAATCCGGCCAGCGTGATGAACTGGAACTTGTAGCCGTAGCTGGCGATTTCCTTCTGGAATTTCGCGATGGTCGCCTCGTCGAGATTCTTCTTCCAGTTGAAGGATGGGGAGCAGTTGTACGCCAGCAGCTTTCCCGGGAACTTCGCGTGGATGGCTTCGGCGAACTGTTTCGCCTCGGCGAGGTCCGGATGACCGGTCTCGCACCACACCAGGTCCGCGAATGGCGCGTAGGCAAGGCCGCGCGAAATGGCCTGATCGATGCCGGCCTTGCATTCGAAGAAGCCTTCGACGGTGCGCCCGCCGGTGCAATGCGGCTTGTCGTTGTCATCGATGTCGGAGGTGAGCAAGCCTGCGCCCATCGCGTCGGTGCGCGCAACGATGAGCGTCGGCACGCCGGACACGTCTGCAGCGAGGCGCGCGGCGACCAGCTTCTGCACCGCCTCCTGCGTCGTCACCAGCACCTTGCCGCCCATGTGCCCGCACTTCTTGGCGCTCGCGAGCTGGTCCTCGAAGTGCACGGCGGCAGCGCCTGCCTCGATCATGTGCCGCATCAGCTCGTACGCATTGAGCACGCCGCCGAACCCGGCTTCGGCATCCGCCACGATCGGCACCAGCCAGTCGATATCGTTGTCGCCCTCGGCGTGGTGGATCTGGTCGGCGCGCAGCAGCGTGTTGTTGATTTTCTTGACCACGTTCGGCACCGAATCGACCGGATACAGCGACTGGTCGGGATACATCTCGCCGGCCGTGTTGGCGTCGGCCGCGACCTGCCAGCCGGACAGATAGATCGCCTTGAGGCCGGCCTTGACCTGCTGCATGGCCTGGTTGCCGGTCATCGCGCCAAGCGCATTGACGAAGGGCTCGTTGTGCAGGTCACGCCACAGCCGTTCGGCGCCACGGCGGGCCAGCGAATGCTCGATCGGCACGGTGCCACGCAGGCGCACGACTTCTTCTGCCGAATAGGGGCGCGTGATGCCCTTCCAGCGCGCGTTGTTGCTCCAGTCAAGGTTCAGCGCATCGGCAGTCGGCAGGGGATTCTTCATGGTTGGCTCCGGCAAGTAGTGGATTCAATCGGTGGATGTGGATTCGCGATCACGTAGTTCGTGGTTCTACATTCCAATCGTGGGCTGGCCGGGCGGATCACCACGCACGGGATGAAGTTGTTCGAGAGGATTTTTCGAAAGCGTCCGGTCAGCCGTGACGATGCAGGGATACGCGGCCAGCGTCAGGAAGTCGGCGAGTTGTTCGGCGCGGGTGAGATCGTCGAGGCGCTGTACGGCGACCGCCAGGTGTTCCCGGCCAGGAAGGTCGACGTGCAACGCGAGCGCTTGTGCGACGCCATTCAGCGAGAGATCGAACATCGGGAAATCGATCGGCGTGCTGTCGTCCAGCGACAGCGAGCCGTGATGCAGCCACTGCCACAATTGCGCGCGCGCGATCTCCGCGGTGGCTGCGTCTTCCATGAGGTGGTGAATCGGCACGCAGCCCATGCCCGCCAGCCATGCGGCGAGGTAGCGCACGCAGACTTCGATATTGCCTTCGAAACCCGCGCGCGTGATGCTTCCGGTACATGGCTCAATCAGCTGGTCTCGCGTCACATCGACATCGAGACGCGCGACGTGCTGCTGGTGCGGGCCCGGCATGCCGCGGTCGAAGATGTCGCGCGCCAGCGCGATGAGTCCCGGATGCGCGACCCAGGTGCCATCGTGGCCGGCCGCGACTTCGCGCTCCTTGTCGGCCCTCACGCGCGCGAGCGCCGCTTCGTTCGCCCCGGCGCTGGATGCGATCGGGATCTGCGCGGCCATGCCGCCCATCGCGTGGGCGCCGCGGCGGTGGCAGGCCTGGATCAGCAGTTCCGAATACGCACGCAGGAACGGCTGCGTCATGGTCACCTGCGAGCGATCGGGCAACACGCGCGAAGGATGTGCACGAAATGTCTTCAGGTACGAAAAGATGTAGTCCCACCGGCCGCAGTTGAGACCGACCACGCGCGCACGCAGCGCGTGCAGGATCTCGTGCATTTCGAACGCGGCAGGCAGCGTTTCGATCAGCACCGTGGCCTTGATGGAGCCGTGCTCCAGCTGCAACCATTCTTCGCAGTGCGTGAGCACCGACTCCCAGAGCGCGGCCTCTTCCATCGACTCGATCTTGGGCAAATACACGAAGGGGCCGTTGCCGGCATCGGCAAGCCTGCGTCCGTTCAAGAACAGGAACAGCCCGAGGTCGAACAACGACGCGGACATCGGCTCGCCATCCACCGCGACGTGTGCCTCGTCGAGATGCCAGCCGCGAGGGCGCACCATCAAGGTCGCGGGCTTTTCGCCGGTCTTGCGCAGTGTGTACTGCTTGCCGGTCTGCGGCGCGCGGTATTCGAGCGTGCCTGCGACCGCGTCGCGCAGCGTGCGCTGTCCGAGCACGAGATTCGACCAGGTGGGCGCCGTCGAATCCTCGAAGTCAGCCATGTACACGCATGCACCCGAATTCAGGGCATTGATGACCGTTTTGGGGTCGGTGGGGCCGGTGATTTCCACGCGGCGGTCCAACAATGGGCCGGGGATCGCTGCGACCCGCCAGTCGCCGTCACGAATATCGCGTGTGTCGGCGCGCCAGTCTGGGAGCACGCCGGAATCGAAAAGTGCCTGCCGCTCGCGTCGAACCCCCAGGCGAACGGCTCGCTCACTTTCGAAGCCCCGGTGCAGTCCCGTCAGGAAATGTTGCGCCGCGACACCCAGCACATCGGGCGCGGGATCCGCGCCCGGCCGAACGGTGAAAGCCTGGGTATCGCCGGAAACGACGTGCTGTGCCTGAAAAATCGCGGCCATGCGGCTTCTATACGTCTGCGTATGGGAAAGGCACCCTACGCGCTGTCGGATCATTTTGACAAATCAAACGTGTCAAGCGTATTGTTTGATTATGTCAAACACACTCGCAAGCCCATGACGGGGCAAGCTAAAGGGCCGAGTGCTGGTGGAAGCGGCCGTGGGGCCGAGATGCCGCGACGCAGCAAGAAGGCCAGGCCATCGGTCGCCACAGGGAAAACGCCCCAGCGCTTCTATTACAAGGGCAACCGCACCAAGCAGCTACGCGCCTTCTGCCTCGTGGCGCGCCTTGGACATCTCGGCCGCGCGGCTGAAGGCCTGTTCCTGTCGCCCTCGACGCTGAGCCTGCAGATCACCGCGCTGGAACGCGAACTCGGTGTGGCGCTGTTCGAGCGCTCGGGCCGCGGGCTCCAGCTCACGCGCGAAGGCGTAATGCTGCATGAGATGGCGCGGCCGCTGATCGAAGGCCTCGACCGTCTGGATGGGGACTTCTCGGCGCGCAGGCGCGGGCTCGGTCCCGTAGAACTCCACATTGCCGCGGGCGCTTCGACCATCCAGTACCTGCTGCCGCCGCTGGTGCGCGCATTCCGCGAAAGACATCCGGATGTGCGCCTGACACTGCACAACGTCACCGGCCAGGACGGGCTCGGCATGCTGCGCAGCGATTCAGTCGACTTCGCCATCGGATCGATGCTCGATGTGCCGAATGACCTGTCCTACGAACCCGTCTACCGGTTCGATCCGGTGCTGATTACCCCGCTTGACCATCCGCTCGCGTCGAAGACCGATATCGCGCTCGCAGACATCACCCCCTTCGGCCTCATCCTGCCGCCGCGGCGCTTGACCACGTACCGGATGATCGATCTGGTGTTCCAGCAGGCCGGGGTGCCTTACCAGGTCGCGCTGGAAGTGGGTGGCTGGGAACTGATCAAGCAGTACGTGGCGATGGGCCTCGGCATCTCGATCGTGACGGCGATCTGCCTGACTCCGGAAGATCGCGTGGCGCGACACAACCTCAACCGCTACTTCCCGCAGCGCAGTTATGGCGCGGTGGTACGCAAGGGAAAATTCCTCGGCGGCGAAGCCCGCGCGTTCCTCGACCTGCTCAGGCCCAGCCTGTTCGGTGCGCGCGAGTACGACGAATCCGGCCCGTCCGATCGCTGAGCGCCGCCGAGGGGGCCGATCAAGTGTCGGACCAGAGCCGGAAGAGGTTGGCGCGCAGCGACTCGAGCAACACCTGAGCGCGATCGCGCTGTGCCGGATCAAAGCAGAGGCTACGTAACTCGTCGACCTGGTTCAGCAGATCGCGCCGGTGCGCATCGGCAATGAAGCTCTGCAACCACGTGATGCCCACCAGGCGCACTCCACGGGTCACCGGCGCGACCCGGTGCACGGTCGTCGAGGGATAGAGAATCGCATCTCCGGCCGCGAGCTTGTACCCGCGCACGTCGCCACCGAACTCGAACTCGAGTTCGCCGCCCTCGTAGCTCGATGGGTCCGAGAGGAATATTGTGCACGAGAGATCGGAGCGCATAGGCGGCTGCGAGGGGAACATCGCGGCGTCCACGTGCCATCCGTAAGTCATGCCTGGCTGGTAGCGCGCCAGGGTGGGGCGCGCAATCTGTCGCGGCCAGGTCAATGCACTCAGGGGGGGATGTGCAATCAACGCATCGCGCAGGATCAGGCCCGCATCGGCGGCTCGCTGATCGGTATGCGCGACCTGCTCATTGTTCTTCACGGTGGAGCCCGGGTTCGTGAGACGGCCGTTCGTGAATTCGAGCGTCGACGCCAGGATGCGCAGCCGCTCCAGCGCCGCTGGCTCCAGTACGCGCTGCAGGAGATGGATCATGCGCGCAATGATAGTGCGGCCGAGGCGTTGCCCCGGACGTCGCGATTAGACCGTGCCACGGGTCTTGCCCATCCACGGTTTGTAGAACTCGCGCACGCGCGCCATGTCGGCGACAAGGTCGTCTGTCATCGTCAACGCAGGTCCGATGCCGATCAGGCGCTCCGGATAGTGGAAATACACGCAGACGACGGGCACGTCGGCCGCGCGCGCGATGTGCCAGAAACCGCTCTTCCATCTCTCCACCCGGCGGCGCGTGCCTTCCGGCGCGATGACCAGCCACAGCTTCTCGACGGCACTGAATCTGGCCGCCATCGCTGGCACGACGCCATGTGCGTTGGTTCGATCGATCGGCACCGCCCCGAGTGCGCGCAACAGCGGTGCGAGCAACGGGTTGAACAACTCCTGCTTGGCCATGACCTCGACCTTGAGCCCCATCGCAAGCTTGGCAGCCATACCCCAGATGCCATCCCACCACGACGAATGGGGCGCCGCGAGGATCACCATCTTGTCGAGATCGGGAAAGCGGCCGGTCAGCTTCCAGCCGCCGAGCGTGAGCACCGTGCGACCGAGCCATCGCACGAGGGGTCCATGCGTTCGCGGCGCGATCGGGGGCATGACGTCATCGACCCAGTCACCGCTCACGAATCGATCTCGCGACGCGCGCTGCCGCGACCGCGCTTGACGGTGGAGCGAACCTTCTTGGCATCCAGCCGGCGTTGCCGCGAGGCGCGCGTGGGCCGGGTGGCGACCCGCGGCTTAGCGACTTCGTTCGCCGCGACGATGAGTGCGGCGAGGCGCATGCGTGCATCTTCCCGGTTCCGGTCCTGCGAACGGAAGCGCGAAGCCGAAATCACGATGACGCCGTCATCGGTGATACGGCGGTCGCGACGCGCAAGCAGTCGCGCGCGCAGCGGTTCGGGCAGCGACGGCGAACCGGCAGCGTCGAACCTGAGTTCTACCGCCGTCGAGACCTTGTTGACGTTCTGTCCGCCAGGCCCGGATGCGCGCACGAAGCGCTCCACCAGTTCGTCGTCGGCGATGGCGATGTCGGGCGTGATCTCGAGCATCGGGGAATTGTAGGGGCGGACATGCACTCCGCACAGCCGGGCTACGGGGAGCTGCGCCGCGTACAGCTGACCTGTAGGTGCGGAGCTGCGCTCCGCACAGCCGAGCGCAGCTCGGCTCTACGGGACTGCGAGGCGCCTACCGGTCGTGACGCGGCCAGGCCGCGCTGAATGCCGCGAGTGCGCCGACGCTCGCCAGCCACGCCGGCAGTGGCAGGCCGAACAGCGTCGGCCCGGCGACGGGAAACGCGAAGAGCACGGCAGCCGCGATGAGCAACGCCGCGCCCACGATGGCATAAACGGTCTTGCGCTGCCCATCGCGCGCGGCGCGCACCAGCGCGTCGATATCGCGCGAACGCATCTGCATGGTGTGCTGGCCCTGCACCTGCTGGGTGAGCCACGTGTGCAGCAGGCGGGGCATGTCGGGCGCGTGCGTGATGAACTCCGGAAGCCGCTTGCGGAATTCGGTCGCCAGCCGTTGCGGGCTGTAGCGCTCGATGAGGATCGTCTCCAGCACCGGACGCGCCACCGCCCAGATGTCGAGCCTGGGATCGAGCAGTCGTCCGACGCCTTCGATGTTGAGCAGGGTCTTCTGCAGCAGGATCAATTGCGGCTGCAGTGTCAGCTCATAGCGCTGCGCCGTGCGGAACAGCTTGATCAGGACCTCGGCGAGCGAGATCTCCGACAGTGGCCTCGTGAGGTAGGGTTCGCTGACCGCGCGGGCGGCTGCCTCCAGTTCGTCGATGCGCACGTGCGAGGGCATCCAGCCGGCCTCCACGTGCAGCTCGGCGATGCGGCGATAGTCGCGATTGAAGATGGCCATGAAGTTCTCGGCCAGGTAATACTGATCCTCGCTCGACAACTGGCCCATGATGCCGAAATCGAGCGCGATGAAGCGCGGATCGGCGCGTCGCGCGGGATCCACGTCCACCCAGATGTTGCCGGCGTGCGCGTCGGCGTGGAAAAAATTGTCGCGGAACACCTGCGTGTAGAAGACACGCACGCCTTTTGCTGCGAGAGCCGTGCGATCGATGCCTGCGGCGTCCAGTGCTGCGATGTCGTCGGAAGGAATGCCCCACACGCGCTCGAGAGTCAGTGTGCGATCGCCCGTATGGCTCCAGATGACTTCCGGAACGTAGAGATCGTCCGAGTCGAGCCAGAACCGGCGCAGCACGGACGCGTTCGCGCCCTCGCGCTGCAGGTCCATCTCGGCGGCGAGCGTTGATTCGATCTCCGCGACGATCTCCCGTGGCCGCACCTTGTCGGCTGCGGGGTGCGCACGGTCGACCAGCCCGGCTACGCGCTTGAGCAGCGCGATGTCGTCGTCGATCCGGCGCTCCACGCCAGGACGCAGGACCTTGACCACCACTTCGCGTCCATCGGGCAACCGCGCGGCATGCACCTGGGCAACCGATGCCGACGCGAGCGGTTCCGTCTCGAATTCGAGAAAGGCGACTTCGATGGTCCGCCCCAGCGACTTCTCGATCTGGGCACGCGCCAGTTCCCCGGGGAACGGAGCCACGCGGTCCTGCAGTTGCGCGAGTTCGTTGGCGATGTCGGCGGGTACCAGATCGCGACGCGTCGACAGGATCTGTCCAAATTTGACGAAGATCGGGCCAAGTTCCTGCAACGCGAGCCGGAGGCGCGCTCCACGGGACAGCGCAGCGACTTCCTTCGACGCACGTGGCACGAACGGCCGCGCAAGCGCCAGCCAGCGCTCGGCAGGCGTGTCTTCCAGGAGCGCGTCGAGGCGGTAGCGCAGCACCACGCGCGCGATGCGCCATGCACGCAGCGCCGATTTCATGGCGCGCGCTTCACACGCGCGACTCGCTGGTCGAGTCGTTCGACGCGATCGCGCAGCGCATCCACTTCCCGATGAAACGAGGCGAGCTCGGCCTCGCCGACCACGTCGCCGCTCTCTTCCACCAGGTAATCGCCGACGTCCTCGCGCAGGCTCTCCGCGCTGTCGCGGGCCCACGACCAGGCGCCGGCCAGCGAGCGCGCCATCAGCGGACCCGCGGTGTCACCGAAGCGCTGCGCGAGAGCCGCCTCGAGATCGGGCGCCGCATCGCGCACCAGCTTTTCGATCTCACGTGCGAGCTGCGCATCGCCGCTGATATCCACGCGCTGGCCCGGGCCTATGGGAGCGCGGCCCAAACCGGCAAGCGACAACAAACCCGCGAGCGATCCGCTGACACCGAGGTCCGATTCCGCCCTGCCCTTGCGTGGACCCACCGTCACCGCGTCGTCTTCCACGGCGAGGCGCAGGCCGATGTCCGTCGCGCTCCATGTCAGTTCAACCGAGCGTCCCGACAGGCCGCGCACTCTCGCTGCCGCGGCGGGATCGAGTGCGAGCGCACGGTTGATGATTTCCTGGAGTGCACGACCGAGCATGCCCAGTAGTGGATTCGGCAACGACACGCACGGCCTCGGATCGAAAGCGGAGCCCCGAGTGTAACGTCGGCGCTGCGTGGCCACGCGGCCCGCGGGAGCGTTGGTCAGACTCCGCTGCGTAGTTCCCGCACCTGCGGGTGACCGGGTCCGAGTGCCCGCTCGAGCGCGTCGATGCCGCGCATAGTCCAGCGCGCAGCCTCGTCGGGCCGTTGCGCCAGGCGCAGCAGTTCCGCGTACGCGAGCGCGGCTTCCCCGAACTTGGAGCCGGAGTCCAGTCCACGCCGCTCGAAGATGCCGATCGCGGCCGCGGCTTCCGCGAGGCCCTGCTCGATACGCCGCAATCGCCCTGATGCCAGCCCGTGGCCGACGCGCGCCTTGAGCGTGTACGGCACATCCGCTCCATGTGCCACTGTCAGGTGCGCAACCGCATCGGCGAGTTTCGCTTCTGCTTCCACGTTGCGTTGTTGATCGAGCAACGAGTATCCCCAGTTCACGTCGTTGATGCCGAGGCCATGGTCCTGGGTGGCGGCGAAGATGCGGGAGGACTTCTGGAACCAGTCATCCGCCTCGGCATAGCGCTTGAGCGCCGTCGAAGCGCGCGCCATGGCGGACATCCAGTTGGCTTGCATCGGGTGCCCTTCCGGCAAGGTCTCGATAGTGAGCGCACGCTGCGCTTCTACCGACTCGAGCGTTTCCTCAAAGCGCCCCTGGAGATAAAGACTCGAAGAAATCCCCGCCATCACCCAAGCTTGCCGGGAACGAGGGGAGTCGGGGTCGCGCTGTAACAGTTCGAGCGCGCGGCGCGCTGACGTCTCTGCCTCCCTGGCTCTGTCGAGACCGAGGTAGGCGACGCTCAGATTGTTGTAGTCCGCAGCCAGTTCGACGGCATCCGGACCAAACAGGGCGCGGCGGTCCGCCAGGTTCGAAAGGTGGATTGACAGTGCCCGCTCGAGGTCGCCACCGCGCATGGCGACGTTGCCGAGCAGAGTCCGCACCTGGATCTTCTCCTTGCGCAGGTCCTCGGGCAGCGCTTCGAACATCTGCAGGGCCTGTTCTGCGGTAAGGCCCGCGGCTTCGAGGTCGGTAGTGCGCATGTGCGCAACGGCCAATGCACTGAGCGCATGCGCCAGCGGCTTCGATCTCGGACCGTGCAACGCGCGCAACTCGGACACCGCCTTCTCGAGCGGCGCCAATGAGGTCGCGTAATCGCCGAGCCCACCAAGCGCCTGCGCGAGCACAACGCGCAGCTCCGCGCGAGCCGCCGGCGCGTCCTCGAGCTCATTCTCCAGGCGCGCGAGCCCGTCCTTGACCAGCGCCTCGGTCGTGAGTTGCTTTCCGTCCCTCGCGCGCAACGGACTGGTGTCCGTGAACAGCGCAACCACGAACTGGCGGGTGCGTTCCGCGACGAGCGCCTGCTGTTCCGCGCGGCTCGCCTGGAGACTTGCGCGCTTGGCCTCCTGATCCGCACGGCGTGCCTGCTCGCGCGCGATGCCGGTTTGCCAGAGCGCAATGCCGAGGCCGGCCAGGATGGCGACGAGCACGAGTGCCGCACTGCCGACCGCGAGCCGGTTGCGGCGCATGAATTTTCCGGCGCGGTAGCCGAAGGTATCGGGGCGTGCGGCGATGGGAAGTCCGTCGAGGTACGCGCGCACATCCTGCGCAAGCGCGGCGGCCGAGCCATAGCGACGTTCCGGTTCGCGCTTCAGCGCCGTCAGTACGATGGTGTCGAGATCCCCTTCCAGCCGGCGGGCGCGACGCGATGTCTCGTTCAGCGGCTGGCGGCGCAGGACCGAGCTGGGCTTCTCGACTTTTTCCTGCGTGACGTTCTGCGCCAGCACGTCGAACGAGCGCGAATTGCGCTGGTGTGGAAGCTCGCCAGTGAGCAGCTCGAACAACAGCACTCCGAGAGCATAGACGTCGGTCGCCGTGCCGATCGGCTCGCCGAGGAACTGCTCCGGCGCTGCGTACGCCGGGGACAGCACGTGCATGCCGGTGCTGGTGAGATTCTGTTCCCCTGCTTCGGCATCGAGCAGTTTGGCGATGCCGAAGTCGAGCAGCTTGACGCTGCCGTCCGCCGCGACGAGCACGTTGGAGGGCTTGAGGTCGCGATGCACGACGAGTCGCCGGTGCGCGAAATCCACCGCCTCGCAGATCGCGATCAGGAGGCGCAGGCGGGCGTCGACGTCGAGGTCATGCTGGCGCGCGTAGGCAGTGACAGGCTCGCCTTCGACATACTCCATGACCAGGTACGGCAGCCCCTCGCCACCCACGCCACCGTCGATGAGTCGCGCGATGCCGGGATGCTCGAGCCGCGCGAGGATGCTGCGCTCCTGCACGAAGCGCCGGACCACGTCCTCGGTATCGACGCCGCGACGCAGGAGCTTGAGCGCCACACGCTGCTCGAACGCGCCGCCCGCGCGCTCGGCAAGATAGACCTCGCCCATGCCACCACGTCCCACCCGGCGGACCAGCCGATACTCGTCGATGCGTTCGCCGCTGCGGTCGGCGGGCTCGGGCTGCAGGGCGGGCGAGCCGGGTTCGAACTGTGACGTCTCCGCCATCGCAGCGCGCCAATCGGCATCAAGCGTCGGCGCTATCTGTCTATCCGCCGCCAGCAGGCGCTCCAGCTCATCCGCCAGAGCCGGATCGGTCGTGCGGACATCGGCAAGCCGCCCCTCGCACGCAGTCACATCGAGTTCGGCGAGCTCGTCGAACAGGGCGGACAGCCGTTGCCACCGCGCAGGATCCGCCGCGGCTTCGCTCACGCTCCCATCCCTGCGAGCAGGAAGGCGCGCGCGCGGCGCCAGTCGCGCTTGAGGGAGCGTTCCGAACGATCGAGGATGCGACTCAGCTCGGAAAGATCGAGTCCGCCGAAGAATCGCATCTCGACGAGCCGCGCCAGGGCCGGGTCCACCAGGGCCAGTCGCTGCAGGGATTCGTCGAGCTCCAAGAGATGCTCGCTGCGGCCGCTCGCGGCAACCTGCAGCGCGCCCGAATCCAGCGACTGCACATCGAAATCGCCGCCCCGCTTGTGGGCTGCGCGTTCGCGTGCGTGGTCGATCACGATCTGGCGCATCGCCCGCGCGGCCACCGCGAAGAAGTGCTCGCGGTCGCGCTGGTTCAAGGCTTCGGGGCGACGCAGCTTGAGATAGGCGTCGTGCACGAGCGACGTCGTATGCATCGCGCGATCACCGCCGCGCAGCACGCGCGCGGCCATGCGACGCAGCTCCGGGTAGACCGCGGCAAACAGACGGTCGGCCGCGTCCTTGTCGCCGTCGCCCGCGCGCCCGATCAATGCCGTCAACGATTCCAACTCGAGCACACGCGAAACGCCCAGCCAAGGCCTCGGCACCGTGCCACAGCCGGGGATCAACGGCAATTGAATCGCTTCGTATCGTCGAAGGCGTGGAAATGACGGCGACCCTGGAAACGGAACTTACATGCGGAATCCACGGGAGATGCGCGCCACAGGGGCCAGCCCGAACCGGCGCGGCATGGGCGCGGCGCATGGCGCCGCGCAATGACCCTACAGCCGAGTCAGGAATCTCCGCTCGAACGCGGCCGGCGCGACGGCAGGAGATCTCAGGTAACCCTGGTATCCGTCGCAGCCCTCGCTCGACAGCCAGTCGAGTTGCGCCTGGGTTTCGACGCCTTCGGCGATCACTTCGAGCTGAAGCTTCTTGGCAAGGCTGATGACCGCGCTGGTGATCACCGCGGACTCGCTCTCGGTTTTGTCCACGTCACGGATGAAGGAGCGATCGACCTTCAGCATGGACAGGGGCAGTCGACGCAGGTACGCGAGCGACGAATACCCGGTTCCGAAATCGTCTACCGCAAGGCGTACGCCCAGGTCGCCGAGTCGGCGAAGAGATGGCAATACCTGCTCCACCGCCTGCATGAGCTTGGTCTCGGTGATCTCGAGGTAGAACCAGCGCGGGTCCAGGCCATGCAGGGCGAGCGTGCGCTCGAACCACTCGGCCACGTCGTGATGCTGCAACTGCCGTGCGGAAAGATTGACGGCGATCGGCACGGCAGGAAGACCCAGGGTCTGCCAGCGCGACTGGATCCGGCAGGCTTCGGACAGCACCCACTCGCCGATCTGCAAGATGAGTCCGCTCTGTTCGGCGACGGGAAGAAACTCGTTGGGCAGCACCAGTCCATGCGCCGGATCCTCCCATCGCAGTAGTGCCTCGCAGGACCGCAGTTCACCGGACGCCACGCTGAAACAGGGCTGCAAATAGAGTTTGAATTCATTGCGCGCGAGGGCCGCGCGCAGACCGGTTTCGATGGACAACCGCCGCAGTGCCTGGCGATTGAGCGAGGGCGTGAACGCGCGCACTTCGTCGCGCCCCGCGTCCTTGGCTTCGTACATGGCGGCGTCGGCGTTGCGCAGCAGCATGTCTGCCGTGTTCCCGTCGCCCGGGTAGCAGGCAATCCCCAGGCTCGCGGTGACGGAAACATTGAGGTCGCGCCACAGGAACGGCCGGCGCAGGTCTGCAAGGACCCGATCCGCGACGTGTTTTGCCGCAGTGGAATCGGCAATCCCGGGCAGCAGCAGGATGAACTCGTCCCCTCCGAGGCGCGCCACCGTCGCGCCCGGCTTGAGCAGTCGCACGAACCGCTGGCCGACTTCGCACAGCAGTTCATCGCCGCGACTGTGGCCAAGCGAGTCATTGATGGTTCGGAAGTTGTCGAGGTCGAGCAGGATCACGGCGAAGCCATCCTTGCTCGCCGGCACGCCGATCGCCTGTGCGATCCGCTCCATGAGGAGGCTGCGATTCGGCAGGTGCGTCAGCGGGTCGTGGAACGCGAGCGCGTGGATGCGTTCGGTCTGCCGCTGCCGCTCGGTCACATCCAGCACGCTGCCGCCGATCTTGCGCGCGCCTGCCTTGAGGGCCGAGCCGACCTGCCAGCTGACCTCGAACCAGCGCATCTCGCCATCGGGCCGCACCACACGCAGGCGGCGCGTCGCATCGAAGGGGTCCGCGATGAGCCGAAGAAGACTCTCCTCCAGCGCCGCGCGGTCTTCGGCATGCACGAGCGAGAAGAAACTTTCGAGCGTCGGACGAAAGCTGCCCGCGGCGACGCCGAACATCCGGTAGAGCTGGTCGGACCACCACATCGCGCCGGTGTCGGGGTTCCATTCGTAGCTGCCGACCTTGGCCACGGTCTGCGCGGCGGCGAGACGTTCCTCGCTCTTCCGAAGCGCCGCAACGTCGCGCAGCCGTCGGCGAACCAGCCGCGCCTGGGCGGCGATCTGCGCGAGTGCTCGCGCGAAGGCGACCTCGTCGGGCAACCATTCGCGCGCGTATCCGACCTGCTCGAGGCACAGCACCCCCACGACGCGACCGTCAATCAGCAGCGGCGCATCGAGCAACGAGTGGATGCTGTTGGGGACCAGGTACAGCTCGGCCAGTTCGCGCGTACGCGGATCGCGGACGGCGTCGGTGGCGTCGATCACTTCGCCAGCGCTCAGGTGGCTGAAGTACTTGGGCAATGCCGACTGGTTGAGCGGTGGGACCTCGGTCAACACGGTGCCATCGGCGGTGAGCAGGCGATGTGCCGACAGGGTTCCCGCGCGCTTGCTGTAGTGCCAGATCCCGACGACGCTGACTTCGAGGGTGGTCCGCGCCCGCTCGATCACAAGCTCGCACAGCTGGTCGTATTCGCCGCGAGGCAAAGACGGATGCAACGCCAGCTCGGCCAGGACCCGCGACTGCACCTCCCCGCGTCTCGCGAGGGCGGCGCGGTCCGCCTCCACTGCGGCAGCCAGGATCCCGTTACGGCGGGGTGCGATCGATTCCACGGCGGAGCTCATTGCCCGATCTCGAAGGGTCTGTACCGGGTTAACGCGCCAATCGGACCCCTGATCGCTCACGCAGGGCAAATGTTCGGGATTCTTCCCGGTGGCGCCCGCCTCGCTGGGCCGTGCTGGACCCTGGCCGGAAAGGATCATGGACGTGCCCGCGTGGTGGCTGTGGCGGTCACGACGCCAACATTCGCCGGAACGTCGAACCAGGGCCGTGACTGTCATCACGATCGCGCGGGGCTGTAAGCGAACGGTCATGGAAGCCGCGTGTAGTGACTCGCTGACATCCCCACGGAAGTTCGCCTCATGCCGGTCGTACGCTGCCTCACGGTTGCAGTTGCATTGAGTTTCGTCGCGTCGCTGGTGCCGGTCGAGGCCCGACCGCCTGTCGAACTCAACCAGCGAGGCCGCTTCGTCGGCGGCGCGACGGCCGCCACCGAGATCGTCGCCTATGACGCCGGCACCCGGCGACTGTTCGTCACCAACGGCGCCCAGAACCGCATCGATGTGGTGGGCATCGCCAACGTCGACGCACCGACGCTACTCTTCTCCATTCCCGTCACGGGCGGCAACTTCAACAGCGTCGCGGCGCGCAACGGCCTGGTCGCGGCGGCGGTCGAGGGCACGCCACGCACGGGGCCGGGGCGGATACTGTTGTTCAGCACGGGCGGCACTTTGCTGCGCAGTTTCGTCGCAGGCGTGCAGCCGGACCACGTCGGATTCAGTCCGGATGGGCGGTTCGTGATCAGCGCGAACGAGGGCGAGCTCGACGGCGCCACCGATCCCGCCGGTTCGATCTCGATCATCGACCTCGCCAACGGGGTAGCGAAAGCCACGATCACCACCCTCGGCTTCGAATCGTTCGATGCCACGGCGCCGGCATTGCGCGACGCTGGCGTGCGCATTTTTCCGGGCCGGCTGCCGAGCGTCGACTTCGAACCCGAATACGTTGCCGTATCGCCGGACAGCCAGCGCGCATGGGTAACGCTGCAGGAGGCCAATTCGTTCGCAATCGTCGACCTGGTCGCCGGGGCCATCACCGAGATCCGGCCGATCCCGCTGATCGATCACTCCCAACCGGGTAACCGGCTCGACGCCTCCGATGGTGGTGGCGCCGGCGGCGGCGGCCCGCTCATCAACATTGCCAACTGGCCCGTGTTCGGCATGCACATGCCCGATACGGTTGCGGCGTTCTCCTTGGGCGGCGCGACCTTTTACGCGAGCGCCGGCGAGGGCGACTCACGCTCATCCGGACCTTCGGACGAGGTGCGCGCCGGCGCGTCTTCCTTCGTGCTCGATCCGGTCGTGTTTCCGAACGCCGCCACGCTCAAGACGAATTCGCAGCTCGGTCGCCTCACGGTTTCGAATATCGACGGCAACCTCGATGCCGACGCCGAGTTCGAGCGCATTCACGTGTTCGGCAGCCGCTCGTTCTCGATCTTCGACGCGAGCGGCACGCGCGTGTTCGACAGCGGCGAGATACTGGAGCAGATCACGGCGGCTGCGTTCCCCACCGCATTCAATTCGACCAACGACGCCAATAACAGCTTCGATACGCGCAGCGACAACAAGGGGCCCGAGCCGGAAGCGCTGGCCATCGGCCTCACGCCACGTGGCCGCACGCTCGCGTTCGTCGGGCTGGAGCGGATCGGCGGCATCGCCACGTTCGATATCAGCACGCCCGCAGCGGCGCAGCTGGTCGACTACGTCAACAACCGGGATTTCACCGCGACGATTGATCTCGTCAATGCGCCCGCCGCGGCCGGCGACCTCGGTCCCGAGAGCATCGTCTTTATTTCCGCGGCCGACAGTCCCACCGGCGAGGCCTTGATCGCGGTAGCCAACGAGATCAGCGGAACGACGACGCTCTACTCGGTCGACGAACCGCTCCTGTCCGACGGGTTCGAGTAGATCGGAGCCGCCGTCGCGAATAAGTCGGCGCATACCGCGCCACCCGCGCTTGGCGACCGCCCGATTGACCTCGCAGTCGGGCGGGTCGAGAATCAAAGGAACGAGGCGCTCCCGGGGGGAGACATCGCCAAGGGAGCTCGCCACATGAAATTGCGCGCACGCTGCATCGGGATGCTCGCCGTAATGGTGCTCGCGCTGGGCGCGAGCGGATGCGCCACCACCAAGTCCGCGCGCGCCGAGCCGCTCAAGACCACCGGTGACATTACCGACGTCAAGGGTTGCCGCGCGATCACGGTGGTTCCGTTGGAGGTCACGGCCGAGAACGAGAAGGCCGACGCCGAGGTCGCAGGGGCATTTGCCGACGACATCGCCAAACGCCTGCGAGGCGATTTCGGTGCCTTGTTCGACTCGGTGGAAGCCAACGACGGGGCGCGCGGCGTCGCTGGCGAATGCCTCATCGGCGGGTCCATCTCGCGCTACGACCCGGGCAATCGCGCGGTGCGCCTGGCGACCGTTCCCGGCGTCGGGTCGGTGCATTTCGAGGGCAGCATCAAGGTCACCGACGCCGCGAGCGGCCGCGAGTTGCTGGCCGCGCCTTTCGACAAGCTCTGGGCCTTCAGCGGGGTGATCGGCGCATCCAAGGGCATCCAGAACCTGGTCGACGAAACCGCGGCAGCGGCCGCCGCGACGGTCGCGCGCGCCAGGGGCTGGGAACCGGCAGCAAAGTAGACGGCGCGGTGTAGACGCAGCGAGGCTGCGGCGAAATCTGCGGCATTACAACGTCAACGCCCAGTTCACGCGGCCGTGCACACGTGTCGCGTCTGATGGAGGCCCGGCGACTTGCCAGGACACGCCAATGGAGACCTTCCCATGAGCAACATCGAGATCGCTGTCGTCGTCGGCAGCCTGCGGCGCGAATCGTTCAACCGCAAACTCGCGGAAGCCCTCGCGAAGCTCGCCCCGCCCGAATTTTCTTTCATGCTTTTGCGCATCGACGATCTGCCGCTTTACAACCAGGACAATGACGCAACGCCCGCGGAATCGGTCGTGCGCCTCAAGCAGGAGATCGCCGCCGCGCAGGGCCTGCTCTTCGTCACGCCCGAGTACAACCGTTCAATACCCGGGGTGCTCAAGAATGCACTCGATCATGCCTCGCGCCCGTACGGACAGAATGCGTGGGCCGGCAAGCCCGGCGGGGTCATCGGCGCCTCGATCGGCGCGCAAGGCACGGCGTGTGCGCAACAGCACCTGCGCAACGTGCTCGCCTATCTAGACGTACCAGCCCTGTGTGCGCCCGAAGCATTCGTGCATGTGAAGGACGGATATTTCGCGCCGGATGGCAGCGTGGCTGACGAAGGCAATCGCAAGTTCCTGCAGCGCTGGGTGGATGCGTATGCCGTGTGGGTGCGCAGGTTGGCCCGGGTCGTTGGCAATTGACGTTGTACGTCATGAGATGGGCGGCGCTACGTTCGCCCGCAACAGGTCACACGCCCACCCTCGTCGGAGACCCATGAAATGCGCTTCGCAACCACACTTGCGCTACTCGCCCTGGCCTGCAGTGCGCATGCCGACAACGTCACCGGCTTCTGCGAACGCGACGGCAAGCGCCTCGAGTTTTCCGACGGAATCGCATTCGCGGACGCGCGCGAGCAGGGAACTGTCACGACGGTCATTTATCTGACGGCGAAACCGCTGGATCGCGCGCCTCTGGCCGAGTGCAAGGCGTGCGCCACCGAGATGCCGGAGAACACGTTCATGAGCCCACGCGGCGACCTGATCGAAACGCAGAAGGATGCGATCGCAAAGGGCTGGGTGGAGATCCACCACAACGGTGGCGAACTCGACATGTCGACGCTCGTCAACATCATGTACATCGCAGACGACGGCATGCATACCGGAATCGACGGCGGCAACGGCAAGATCGTGCTCGACACGCGCACCGACTCGCGCGTGGTGGGCAAGCTGGTCAGCGAGGCGCGCGAAGCGCCGTACAACGACACCGACATGACTTGCGATGTCGCGTTCGACCTCGCGGTCGGGTGGCCGAAGTAGGTCAGGTCGCGTATCGACCTGACGGCACGGTCGCCATTCGTCAGGTCGGCGAGCCGACCTGACCTACGAATGCGTGTCTTGCGCAGAGAGCGCGACTACGGCTCGAAGCCGTTGCCGAATCCGTTGGCGAAAGTGTCCACGAACCGGGCCACTTGCACCGCGGGGAAGTTGAGATAGAACCACCAGCCGCGCACGCCATTGTGGATGTCCACGTCGCTGTGTGCAGGGCAGCTGCCTTGTCCGCCCGGCAGAATCCTTGACAGCGGTTGCCCTCCGACGATTGGAAAACTCGGAGGGAGAGGCGTGTTGTTCGCGTCGGTTTCGGTCAGGAAACCGCGCAGCAGTCCGTTGGTGAGGCTGGTCGCCGGGTTGCCGACGAAAGTCGCCGCGAACTGCGCGTCGCGCAGGGTCACCGGGATCCCGCCGAGGGTCAGCTGGACGTCGGCGGCAGGCGAGGTGAAACACGGTCCCGACGGTGACGTGATCGCGGGAGTGTAGGGTCGTACGGTGCCCGCGATCGGCGCGAGGCACTGTCCTGCGGAAAGGAGCACCGCATCGCCCGCAATACCGTTCGGCGTGATCGGTCCACAGCTGGTCGTCGCCATCGGCGCGGTGCATTGCGCGCTGCCCGAATCGATGAGATTGGTTGCCGCGCCCTGGTTGAGCGGCAGGAATTCTACGAGCGACGAAAGGTCGAGGAAGCCGTCGCCATCGCCGTCGGTCTGGATCTGGGTCTGGATCTGGGCGTTGAGGGAAGAGCCGACCGGGCTCGAATCCGTTACGTCGCTGCAACCTATAAACGATGCGACGAAGATGTGCGGATCGCGGAGATCGAGGTCGGTGTAGCGGAACGCCGTGCTCTGCGCATGCACTCCGCCTGTGGCTAACGCCATGGAGACAACCCACGCGCGGAGGAACAGCGAGTTTCGGTCGGAACGCATGGCGACACCTCACGCCCAGGATTGGGTCAGGCCACTTTACCGCCGGCCGCGGGGAGTGGCGGAATGCAATTCCGTCACATTTCTAAACGCGAACGGAGCAGGGGTTCGAGCGCCGCGGCTGTGTCCGTGCGCGCATGGCGATCTTCGCGCATCGCCCGGCGATCAGCGCAACACCACCCGCCCGCGCCGACATTGGAACTGGCACCGGCGCAGTTTCGCGGAGCGGCTGCGTCAGGGCGGTGGTTGCCGCGGCGTCTTCGCAAAGTGGCCGCGTCGGATCGCGAACAACGCGTTCCATTCGGGTTTGTCGAGCGCCGCGCGTATGCCCGGATGATCGGGCCAGTCCTCGGGCAAATAGAACAGGTCGTCTGCGGCGAGCGACGGATCGCGGCGTCGGTAGGCGCTTTCGAGCGCTAGCGCGGCGGCGGCATGTTCGCCCAGCAGCGCATGGTGTTGCGCGATCAGATAGTCGACTACTCCCCCCCTGCCGGATCGCTGGCGCAATTGTTCGAGTAGTCTGCGAGCTTCCTTTGGGCGGCCTTCAAGGATGGCCAGCCGCACCTTGAGGTCGAGCAGATCTTGCGAGCCCACGTGGACCTGCTCGAATCGAACGACGGCGGCCTGGGCCGCGGCCAGATCTCCCAGGCACAGGTTGGCGCGGGCCACGCCATTCAGCGCCGTCCAGTAAGTCGGAGCGAGTTCCGCGGATTTCTCGAAGGGTGCAATGGCTTCGGCGCAACGCCTCTGCGCGACCAGCGCCCAGCCGAGATCGCCGTGATTGAAGGCACGCAACGGATCGAGCTCGAGCGCGCGATGTTCCCACTTGAGGGAGTTGTCGAAATCGCCCAGCAAGCGGAAGACATCCCCGGCGAAGTTGGCGACCTCGGCGTCGTTCGGCCCGTGCTCGATCGCGAGCAAAGTTTCGCGCTCGGCCGCCGCCCAGTCCCAGCGGTGCATGAAATTGAGCAGTCCGAGGGTCGAATGGGCCTCCGCGTTGGCGGGATTGATCTCGAGCGCGCGTTCTGCCGCCTGGAATGCCTGCGTCACGAAGTCGTCGTCATCCGTCATGCCGACGTAGTTCCAGGTCAGCGACAACGCGCGCGCGCGGCCGGAAAACGCCTCTTCGAAATCCGCGTCGATGATCGAAGCGGCTTCGAAAAGCGCCGCTGCCTTGAGGATGTTGTCCCCGGTTCGCGTGGCAAGCAACTGTCGCGCCCGGAGATAGAGGTCGTAGGCCTCGGGGTCGGCCCCCGCCTCGGCGATCTTGCGAACCTCGCCCATGATTCTGGACGAGAGCGCGGCAGCGATCGCCGCGCTGATCTCGTCCTGGATCGCGAAGATGTCGCTCAAGGTCCGGTCGTAGGTCTCGGACCAGAGGTGGTAGCCGTCGGCGGCCTTGATGAGCTGCGCGGTGATGCGTACGCGATCGCCCTGACGCCTGACCGAACCCTCGAGCAGATGCGCGACGCCGAGCGTTTTGCCGATGGTCTGGATGTTCTCGTTGCGGCCCTTGAAATAAAACGACGACGTGCGGCCGGCGACCTTTAAATCTTCAATTCGCGTCAGCGCATTCAGGATCTCCTCCGTGATGCCGTCGGAAAAATACTCCTGGTCCTTCCCTTCGCTCATGTCCACGAACGGCAGCACCGCGACGGATTTCGCATCGACTACGGCAGTATCGCGAGCCGCAGGTGACTTGGACAACTCGCGCGTGGTCGTCGCCACGAGTACGGCGTCGCGGCGAGGCGCGAGCACCATCCGGTCGAAACCGAAGTACGTGAGCGCGAGCAGCAGCACCACGATGATCAGGCGATCGAGCCGGCGTGCGGTCTGTGGCGCGATGGATTGCTCGGGCGGCACTTCCGCGTCGCGCCTGAGTCCACCCGGAGTCAGCTCGAACACCCAGGAAAATACGAGCGCCGGAACGAAACCGAGCGCCAGCACGATGATGATCGCGCGCAATACCCACGACGGCACGTCGAACGCCGGCAACACCGTCTCGGCGACCTGCACCAGCAGCCACGCGCCAACCAGGTACAACCCCGCCATACGGATGACGTTGCGACGACGAAGTTCGGCGAGGAAGCTCATGCTGCGACGATCGCTGCGTTCGCGTGCGGCGCGTTCACGGCCGGACGTCCCGCCTCATTGCGACGCTCAATCTGAGCCCGGCTGCCTCTTCAAGCGCACTGCTGCCCTCTGCGCCTTGCAGAAAGGCGATCCAAGTGCTGGTGTCGGCAGCGATCACCGGTCGGACTTGAGTTCTGCAGCGGCTTTCGCAAAGCGGACCTTGCCGCGCAGTTGCCGCAGGCCCACATATGCCCGCGAAGCCGCAACCAGGTTGAGTCCGGCGCGGATGGTTTGCGTGACTCCGACCCCGCTGGCGCGCTGTGCTTGCGCGAGCAAGTCCGACGGGACCTCAACGGTAATCTTTGGGGCGGTTTTCATGATCGGCAATTTTCCATACTCGCCGCCAGCATTTTATATGGTGTACCCGCCTTCAGACCGGGTGGGCGCGGCGACAACGCCTTCGCTGCGCTCGGTCGGTCGCTGGGCGACGACGCCTTCGCTGCGCTCGGTCGGTCGCTGCGCGACGACGCCTTCGCTGCGCTCGGTCATTGGTTGCACACGAGGTGCGGGACCTGCGCGGTCGGCAGCGCGCAGAAGTCGGGCGGACCGTGCTCGCGCCAATACACCGCAAGGCCATGGCGGTCCGCAAGTTCGACGAAGCCCGGATGCTCACGGAAGTCGAGGAATTCGGGATACCAGACGTTGAAAAGCAACGCCTGTGTGCCCGCGGGTGCAGTCTGCATCGACATCTCCACCGCTGCGTCGGTCTGCCCGAAGAGTTGCAGCAGCGTCGCCCATTCCAGCGCAGGCGTGGCCGCGGCCGCCGCGCGAAGCTTGACCCGAGCCGCTTCCAGTTGCGCCGCATCAGCGAGTGCGGGTGCGAGGGATCGCGCAATGTCCCGCTGCGCAGTTGGCATGCCCTCGTCGTCGTGCAGCCAGTCGAGGAACCGCTGGTGGGTCGCGGTGGCGTCATCGCCCTGGCGCGCGATGAGGAAGCGTGCCCGACTCGCGGGCCCTCGCCAACCGAGTGCGTGCGCGCGCTCGAGCATCACCAGCGCCGCGGGGCGATCGCCTTGCAGCGCGGTAGTGATTCCCAGCCATCCGACGGCGATCCCGCTCAACGGATCCAGCCTTCGCGCTTCCTCGAAGCTCGCGCGCGCCTGTTCGAGGTGACCGACCTCGAAGAATCCAAGGCCCTGCCAAAGCCACGTATTGGCGTTGTTCGGCTCCAGCGCCAGCGCCTGGTCGATCAACTCCGCATGCCGCAGGCGATCGCCCGAGTCCGCGGCGAGCCGTGCACTCACCGCAAGCGCGCCCGGGTGGCGGGGCTCGATGGCGAGCGCGCTTTTCGCCGAAGCCAGTGACTCGGACAGCGTGTCGATGCCTTCCGGCTCCGGCGAATACGATCGCCACACATACCAGGTAGCCGCCAACGCCGCCCACGCGTCGGCGAACTTCGGGTCGCGTTCGACCGCGCGTTCAAGCAGGTCCCGCGCAGCCGGCAGGTTGGCGCCGCGCTGTGCGAAGAGCTGGCGTCCGCGCAGGAACCATTCGTACGCCTCGAGATCCGTCGTCACGGTCGGCACCTGGACCTGGCGAACGCCCAACGATGTAGCGAGCGCATCGGCGATCGACTGCGAGATTTCCTCCTGCACGCGGAAGATATCGACCAGCCGGCGGTCGTACGTTTCCGACCAGCGCTGGCGATCCTCGCGCGCATCGATCAACTGCACGGTGATGCGCACGCTCTCGCCTTGCCGGCGCACCGAGCCTTCGACCAGGTTGGCGACGCCCAGCTGCGCGGCGATCTCGCGCATCCCGAGGGACTTTTCGCGGAACACGAACGACGACGTTCGCGAGGTGACTTTCAGGCCCTCGATGCCGGCCAGCACATTGAGCAGTTCCTCGGCCAGGCCCTCGGCAAACCACGCATCCTCGGCGGCGGGGCTCAGGTTCTCGAACGGCAGCACTGCAATGGAATGCGGGTCAACAGCTCCCGGAGGACGCGCGGGCGGCGCGGGTTCGATGATCGTCTGGACGACGGGCGCGGGCGATGCCGGAGCATGCTGGGTGATGAACTGGCGCATCAGCGAGAGACTCAGCGCCGCCAGCACCACGACCACCGTCATCTGGTCGATGCGCTTGCCGATAACCGCGCCGTGCGGATTCGCGCCATCCGGCCCGCGATCCACGCGCAGTCCGTGCGCCGTCATCTCGTAGCGCCAAGCCAGCCACAGCACAGGCAACCACAAGGCCAACAATACGAGAATGATCCAGCGCAGCGCGCGGATCGGCAGTCCGAGTGCGGGAAACAGCAGCGAACACATGGCCGCCAGCAGCCACGCCAGCGCGAGCCACGCGATGCCCACGCGAAAGACGTTGCGGCGTTTGAGTTCGGCGATCAGTTGCACCTACGTTTCTCCCCCGAGGAAACGCCCCACGACGCGATGATTGCACGCGGCCCGTTCTCTCTCACGCCGACTGGTCGATCTGGCAGTCGGCGCGCACCAGGAGGATCAGCACGGCACCGACGAGCGCGAACCCCGCGCCGATGGCAATGGCGGTCTGCCATCCGAACGCGTCGGCGACCAGCGCCAACAGCAAGGCATTGACGAAGCCCATGAGGTTGGCGCCGGTATTCATGAGTCCGCTGGTGGCGCCCGCGTGGCGGCCACCAACCGCGGTCGCGGTCGCCCAGTACGGCCCTTCGGTAGTCTGGTTGAAGAAGAAGCAAAGACCGAGCAGGAGCGCAGCGACTTCGGCGCGCGGATGCAGCGCGACACCGAGCAGCAGCGCGGCCGAAGCCAGCAAGCCGACCACGATTGGCCAGCGGCAACCCCAGCGCAGACCGAGGTGCCGGCACAGCCGGTCGCATACCCACCCGCCGAGGGCGGCACCGACTCCGGCGGCGAGCCACTGTGCGGAGGTGAGGAAACCTGCATCCTGTTCGCTGAAGCCGCGCACCTTCACCAGATAGTAAAAGCCCCAGCTGAAGACCACGTAGAACACGAAGTTCATGCAGGAGTAGCTCAGTGTCACGAGCAGCGCGTCGCGATTCTTGAGCACCCGCAACCAGGCGGGTTGCGCCGAAAGGGGGTCACAAAAGGGGTCAGAGTCATTTTCCGGTGCCAGCTTTCCGGCACGAAGCGATTCACCCGCGCCGGAAAATGACTCTGACCCCTCTTCTGCGGACGGATCGCGCCCCGCCGAGATCAGCGCGACTTCGGCATGGTTGGTCGATCGATGCAGCCCTGGTCGATCGCGCGAGTACCACCACCACAGCGCTGCCACCGCGAGTCCGAACGGCGCCATCAGCAGGAACGACGTGCGCCATCCCTGCGCGCCGATCAACCAGGGCAATGCCGTGGCCGTCACCGCGAGGCCAATGGTCAGTCCGCTGCTGGTCAATCCATTCGGAAACGCCCAGCGCCCGACCGGAAACCAGCGCTCGATGCTCGCCGCCACCACGGGGAAAACCGGTGCATGCGCGACGCCCACGAGAAACTGCACCGTGATCAGCGCCGCGAGGATCGTCGGGGTTGACGCCATGTCGGCGCCGGGCACGACACTGGTCACTGCGATCAACACGCCCCACGCCACGGCGATGAGTGCCAATGCCTTTCGTGGCCCCACGCGGCCACCCCACACTCCGCCGGGAAACTGGAACAGGGCGTAGCCGAGTGGGAATGCCGCCATCACCCAGCCCCACTGGATTTCAGTGAGGCCGAGGTCCGCCATCATGCTCGGCGCAGCGATCGAGAGATTGCCGCGCAGGAGATAGGACACGAAGCTGACGACAGCGAGCAGCGCCAGGATGCGCCATCGCACGAACGTCGGGCGTGCGAACGCCGCGTTGCCCGGATGGGCGGCGTCACTCATTGCGCGATTGCGTCGCAGGTGAAGTCCTTGTCGCCGACGGCGCGGCACTGCGGCGGGAAGCCGCGCTTGCGCCAATACGCGGGGGCGCTGACCCGCTCGAGCATGCGCTTGAACGCGGGCGAGTTGCGGAACTGCGGCCACACCGTTTCCCACGCCACGATCTCGTCCGGTTCGACCTGGACCTCAGCCTGCATCTGGTCGAACGCACCCAGCCACATCAACAGGCGGCTGTCGCCCATGTTCACGCGCAGCGGGTGCGCAGGATCGTCGGGGATGCTGGCTCCCAGCGCTTTCGCATCCGGTTTGCCGGGCACGGGTGCCGCGAGTGCGTCGAGCAGCGTACGCGTGGCTTCGGGGTCGGCACCCATCGACTGCAGCAACAGGACTGCACCGACGCGGTCGCCGCGCCGCAACAGCACGGGTACGAAGCTGTCCGCACGATTGCGGACGAAGCCGTCGCGCACGCCCTGCTCGAACACCGCCAGCGCCTGGTCGTCGCGGCCCATGAAATGCAGCGCGAGCGACTTCCACCGTACGCAGTTCGGGTAGCCGGGTTCGACCGCGAGGCAGCGGTCCAGGTCGGCGATAGCCCGCTCGAAGAAGCCGAGGTTGATCCAGTGGATGCCGCGCCACAGATATGCGGTGCCGTTCCTTGCATCCGCGGCGATGGCGCGGTCGACCAGGCCGAGTGCCTTGTCCCAGTCGATCACGGGCTGGTACTGCTCCACGAATGACAGCACCGCCCATGGCATGGACAGCGAAGGATCGAGCTCGAGCGCTCGATTCGCGGCCTTGATCGATATCGCGTCGTAATCGCGGTCGCGAATGCCCCAGCTCGGCGCGACCGATGTGACGGCGGCGAGGCCTTCCCAGCCACGGGCGAAAGCGGGATCCATCTCGACGACCTGCTCGAAGAGCCGGATGCACTCGGGCAGGTCGGACCGCGCGATGAAGAGTTCGCGGGCCTTGAGGTAGAGGTCGTAGGCCTTGAGGTTTTCCGTATCGGCACGTACGGCGACAACGGCCTCGGTCCCACCGCCTTTCTCGAGGGTGCCGCGCAGCGCGGTAACGATGGCCTTCGCGATCTCGTCCTGAATCGCAAAGATGTCGGTCAGTTCGCGATCGAAGGTTTCGGACCAGAGGTGCCGGTCGTTGGCGGCGTCGATGAGCTGCGCGGTGATGCGCACGCGCGTGCCCGACTTGCGCACGCTGCCTTCGAGGATGTGCGCGACCTTGAGCTCGCGGCCGATGGCACCCGCGCCGAGGTCGGTCTTGCCCTTGTACGCGAAGGACGACGTGCGCGACGCGACGCCCATGCCCTCGACGTTCGCCAGTACGTTGAGCAGTTCCTCGGAAATGCCGTCCGAAAAGTATTCGTTGTCCTTGTCCGCGCTCATGTTGACGAATGGCAGCACCGCTATGGAGTTCGGCGGCGCGGTGGAGGCGGGGGGCGAAAGGGGGTCAGAGTCACTTTCCGGCGCGTCGACCTTCGCGGCTTGCGGCTGTGCGGTTCCGGAAACTGACTCTGACCCCTTTTCGCCGGGCGCCGACGGATCGTTGGGCCAGAACCGGTCTGCCGCGACGAGCGCAACCACCGCGAGCAGGCCGCCGACGATCAGGCGATCCATGCGCCGCGCCGTATGCGGCGCGATCGACTCCCCGGGTGCGACGTCGCCATCGCGCTTGAGACCGTCGGGCGTCAGCTCGAACAACCACGAGAACACCAGCATCGGCACGAAGCCCAGCGCGAGCAGCAGCACCAGCACTTTGAGCACCCAGCCCGGCGTGTCGTAGAGCGGCAGCAGCGTCTCCGCCACCTGCACGATCAGCCACGCGCCGACGAGGTAGAGCCCCGCCATGCGAATCACATTGCGACGTTTGAGCTCGCTCAGGAAACTCATCGCTGGTCCTTTGCGATCGCCCGGAGCCCCTGCATGATCTGCCGGTTGTTGCTGCCGGTCAGGTCCGCCATGCGGGTCTCGAGGTCCGCGATGCGGAGGTGCAGCAGTGGCACAAGCGCGGCGTTCGAGCGCAGGGCGGCAACCGACTCGCGCAATGTCGCATCCGGCAGGCCAGTACTGCACGGGTAGTCGAGCGAGTCGACGATCGATTGGTAATCGCCGACCTGGGTATGCCGGTCGCCGCAATTCCTGGCAAGCGCACGCTGTACCGGATTGGGGAGGCTCATCCGGAACGCCTCACGGTAACGCGACTGCATACCCTCCCTGACCAAGTCCCCGAGGGTGGGCATGTTGTAGACACGCATCGCCGTGTCGCGCAGCGCCTTATCCTTGATCAGCCCGATCGTTCCGGTGGAAATCAACTCATCGTAGGTCGGTCGGCGGCGCAGCTTCTGCCGGTACTGGGTCGCGCGATACGCGCTCACCAGCAGTGCTTCGTCCGCCAACGGCGTCGTACCACTGAGCGCGGCAACGGCGCGCTCAGCGTTCGCCAGCACCTCCAGGTGATACTGGACCAGGAGCTGGTAGCCCCAGTCCTCTTCGCGGAGATCTTCCCTCAAGTGCGCGGTGAAGATCGCGGCCTGCTGTTCGGTCACGCGTGCCTCATTCCAGTTCGACACCTGGATACCGATGACGACGCCGACCACGACAATGACCAGATCGATGCCGATCGCGGTCCATTCCTGTTTCCTGACGTGTGCGATGACGCGGCGGAGCAGCATGCGGTTCAGCCCGGTCGGGAAATTGGAAGAGAAGCGGTCGTATCAGTCACAGGTGAAGTCGTCCTTGCCGACCGGGCGACACTGCGGCGGGAAGCCGTGTGCCCGCCAGTAAGCGGGAATGCCCATGTTGCGCATCTTGCGCTTCATGCTGGGCGAATTGCGGAAGGTGGCCGGGTAGCGATCCCAATGCGAGAGGGGTGCGGACGCTGAATCGTCGAAATCCGCGAAGCCTTCATAGTCCCCGAGCCAGAGGTAGAAGTGGGTCAAGCCGATTTTTATCACGGTCGGGTTGTCCGGCGTCGGCAAGTGCTCGGCGATTACGGTCTTCGCATCAGGTTTAGCACCGCCCGGGCTCCGCAGCGCGTCCAAAATGATCCTGCGCAATGCCGGAGGGAAGTCGTTGGAATCCATGAGCAGCAGCGCCGCCGTGTGATTGCCCCGATGCATGAGGGGCGCTATGAAACTTTCCGAGCGGCTCTCGAAGGAGCCGTTGGCAATGCCCTCGTCCAGTTCGGCAATCGCGGCTTCCTCGTCTCCGCTCAGCAGCAGCGCCAACGCCCTGTGGGTACGGCAGTTGTGGTAGCCGGGCTCGAGTCGCAGGCAATGATCCAGATCGGCGATGGCCCGGCCGAAAAATCCCAATCGGGCCCAGGCGATGCCGCGCCACAGCAGGGCGGAGGCATTGCGCGCGTCGGCAGCCACCGCCTTGTCGAACTGACGCAGGAGTTTCTCGTAGTCGACCGGCCATTCGCTTTGCGACGCGTTTGCCAACGCCGCCCACGGCATCGACAACGCAGGATCCAGTTGCAAGGCGCGCTCAGCGGCGCGGTTGCTGATGCCGTAATAATCGCGGTCGGTGAATCCCCAACTGGGCATCACGCTGGCCACCGCCGCCAGCCCTTCCCAACCGCGGGCGAAGGTCGGGTCCATCTCGACCGCGCGCTCGAACAGGCGCACCGATTCGGGCAGATCCTTGCGTGCGATGAACAACTCGCGCGCCTTCAAATACAAGTCGTAGGCCTGCATGTTCGCGGTGTCGGCGCGCACCGACACATTGGTCGGCGTGTCGGTGTCGTCGAGCCGGACCCGCAATGCAGCGACGATGGCCGTCGCGATCTCTTCCTGGATCGCAAAAATATCGGTCAGCTCGCGGTCGAAGGTCTCCGACCAGAGGTGCCGATCGTTCGAGGCATCGATCAACTGCGCGGTGATGCGGACCTGGTTGCCCGACTTGCGCACGCTGCCTTCCAGGATGTGCGCGACCTTGAGCTCGCCTGCGATCGCCGCGCTGCCGAGCTTCGATCCCTTGTACGCGAACGATGAGGTACGCGACGCGACCCCCAAGCCATCGACCTTCGCCAGCACATTCAACAATTCCTCCGAGATGCCATCGGAGAAATAGGCGTTGTCGGCGTCGCCCGACATGTTGACGAAGGGCAGCACCGCAATCGAGTTGCGGTCGATCACCGGCGTTGCCGTTGCCTTCGCCTTGGACGTCGCCTTGGCCTCCACGGTTTTCGTCGTCGTGGCCACCAGCGCAGCATCGCGTTGCGGATCCAGCACCAGTCGATCAAACGCGAAGAAGCCCAGCGCGAGCGCGAGCACTGCGATGATCATGCGGTCCATGCGCCGGGCGGTCTGCGGGGCGATGGACTGCCCGGACGAAACGTCCGCATCGCGCTTGAGGCCGTCCGGCGTCATCTCGAACACCCACGAGAAAATCAGCGCAGGCAAGAAGCCGATCGCCAGCAGCACCACCACGCTGCGCGGCAGCCACGCCGGCGCGTCGAACATCGGCAACACCGTGCCGGCGACCTGAGTGATCAACCACGCGCCAACGAGGTACAGCCCCGCCATGCGGATCACGTTGCGGCGCTTGAGCTCCGAAAGGAAAGTCATGTCACTGCTTGCCTTGGCAGACTTTGGCGAAATGCGGATCGGTGGTCTTGAGTTTCTTCACCACGGCGATGAAGCGCGGCTCGCAGCGGATCGGATCCATCTGCGGATACATCACGGTCCAGTCGGCGGTGCCCCCTAGCTCCGCCGCCAGCTTCTCGACGTAGTCGAGGGCGAGCCCGGGCTCGCCCAGCAGCATGAGCACGGACGGCATGTCGTAGCCCTCGATGGCATTGCCGCTCGTCGGGTCCAACCGGCTGTTGTACGGAAGCGCAGCGTAGCGAACCGCCAGTGCGTGCCTATCACCCTTGCCTTCGAGCGCGTCCACCAACTCGCGCCCTTGCGCGCTGGCGCTCGGATTGTCCACTGCGGCGAGCCTTTGCAACGTGGATCGTGCAGCGGCAAGTTCGCCGAGCTGAAGTTCCGCGATCGCGACGTCTCCGAGGCAGGGCCCGTAGTCCGGTGCGAACGCCAGCGTGCGCTGGCAACGCGCCTTGGCATCGGCATCGCGTCCGAGCATGCGCAGGGCGATGGCATGGTTTTCGGAAACCACCAGGGCGCGCGGATCGAGCTCGGTGGCCGTCTCGTGACTGGCAAGTCCCCCGGCGAGATCCCCGCTGGTCATGAGCAGGTTGCCCCGCCATTGGTGGGCGGTTGCAAACGAAGGCCGCAGCGCGATGGCGCGGTCGAGCAACGCCGCTGCCGTGTCGCGACGCACCTCCGTAACGGCCACGTTCGACAGCGCGGTGTACGCCTCGGGTAACGAAGGATCCAGCGCCAGCGCACGCTCGGCAAAATCGCGCGCCAGCGCCAGCGATGCCGAATAGGGAATGCGATTGCTGTAGTTGCCGATGATCGCGTAGGACAGGGCCAGTCCTGCGTACGCCTGCGCGAAATTCGGATCGCCTGCGACTGCCTGCTCGAACAGTGCGATGGCGTCCCACAGCGCTGCCTCGCGCCTTGTGTGCCAGAGAGTGGTGCCGCGCAGGTAAAGATCATAGGCCGCGACATTGCTCGTCCCGCTCGTAGCTGCACCCTGTCCTTCCGAGCCACCGATCTTGACCTTCAGCGCCGTGCCAATGGCATTCGCGATCTCGTCCTGGATCGCGAAGATGTCCTCAAGCTTGCGGTCGTAGGTCTCCGACCAGAGATGGAATCCGCTGTCCGCGTCGATCAGCTGCGCGGTGATGCGCACCTGGTCGCCCTGCTTGCGCACGCTGCCTTCAAGCACCATGCGCACCTTGAGCGCGCGTGCAATCTCGGGCACTTCCGTCGCCTTGCCCTTGAACGAGAACGACGAGGTGCGCGCGGCGACCTTCAGTTCCGGGGCGCCGGCGAGGACGTTGAGGATCTCTTCGCTGATGCCGTCGGAGAAGTACTCGTTTGCGGCATCGCCCGACATGTTGACGAACGGCAGCACGGCGATCGAATTGCGGTCGACTGTTGGCGTCGCACTGGCAGCCGTGGCTGCCTTCGCCTCGAGCGACTTCGTCGTCGTGGCCACCAGCGCCGCATCGCGCCGTGGCGCCAGCACTAGCCGATCGAAGCCGAAAAAGGTCAGCGCGAGCAACAGCACCGCAATGATCATGCGGTCCATGCGACGCGCGGTCTGCGGCGCGATCGATTGCTCAGGTGCAATATCCGCATCGCGCTTCAATCCATCGGGCGTCATCTCGAACACCCACGAGAACATGAGCGCCGGGATGAAACCGATCGCCAGCAGCACCACCACGCTGCGCGGCAGCCACGCCGGCGCGTCGAACATCGGCAGCACCGTGCCGGCGACTTGTGTGATCAGCCACGCACCGACCAGGTACAACCCCGCCATGCGGATGACGTTGCGGCGCTTGAGTTCGGCGAGGAACGTCACGGTGCAGTGCCCGGTTCGGGCTTCGCCGGGTCGAGACCGCACTCGAAATCGGCCTCGCCGAGGGCGCGACAGCCCTCCGGCCATCCCTTTTCGCGCCAGTAAGCGACAAAACCGAATTCGACCAGCTTCGCCTTGACGCGCGGATCGCGCAGCATCGCGTGCCCCATCGGCTTGCTGCGATAAACATCGCCGAAGTAGTTGCTCTGACCGATCGGGCCTACGTTGTCCAAGTAGTCGTTGTAGCCAGCAACGTCCTGCCGTGAGACGAAGTACACGGCAGGCTCCCCCACCGGCAACTTCGCGAGCGCCGCGTTGGCGGTGGCGGAGTCCCGGCTCGCCTCCCGTAGTGCCCAAGGCAGCAGCAACTGCGCCAGAGCGCCTTCGCTCGGATAGCGCAGCTGCAACTCCGCCAGCGCAGCACGCGCCTCGTCGGCGCGACCATAGGCAAGCGCATGATCGAGCACGCCGCGCTTGCCCAGGAAGTTTCCGGGTGCAATCGCGCGCAACTGCCGCTGCGACTCCTGCACATCGACTCGCGAATCGAGCGCGATCGCGGCGGATAGCAGGCGCATCCATCCGACCGGGAAGTACGGATCCAGCGATACCAGCTCGCGGCTTGCCTGCGCCGAATCCGCCATGCGACCTACCAGGTACAGCAATTCCGAGTAATCCTCGCGGACGTCGGGGTAGCTGGGATCGAGCTGCATGGCGCGCAGATAGTGCCGCTCGGCCTCGGCGTAGCGAAATTTCGCCCGCGCGACATTGCCAAGAGCGTGGGCGCTGGCCGCCGCGTCCGGCTCGAGCGCAGCGGCGCGCCCGGCCGCGGCAGCGGCGCGCGCCAGCGCTGCCAACGCCGCAGCACGGTCCGTCCGCTCGTACCAGTAGATGACGTCGTGGGCGAGCGACAGGGATGTCCACCCGGCCGCAAACTCAGGCGCCTTCGCCACTGCGGATTGGAAGTGCGCGATCGCCCGCGGCAGGTTGGACCGCTGACGCAGCAGCGACCGACCTTTCAGGTATTCGTCGTACGCGAGCGGGTCCACGGGAGCACGGACCGGGGTTGAGGAGCCCACGTCGAGCGTCTTGCTGAGCGCTTCGCCGATTTGCCGGGCGATTTCGTCCTGCAAAGCAAACACGCTTTCGAGCTTGCGATCGTAGGATTCGGACCACACGTGGAAGCCGTCGGCAACGCGCACCAGCTGCGCCGTGATCCGCACCTGCTCGCCCTCGCGCCGCACGCTACCCTCGACTATGTGGGCCACGCCGAGCCTGGCGCCGATCTCGCGCACGTCGCCGCCCTTGCCCTTGAACTGGAACACCGAGGTGCGCGCCACCACTTCTAGTTGCGAAATCTTCGCCAGCACGTTGAGCAGCTCTTCGGTCATGCCATCGGAGAAATACTCCTGTTCCTTGTCGTCGCTCATGTTGACGAACGGCAGCACGGCGATGGACTTGGGCGACGCGGCGGGGGGTGAAAAGGGGTCGGAATCATTTTCCGGCGCCGGAGACTTCGTGTCTTGCGATTCGACAATGCCGGAAAATGGCTCTGACCCCTTTTCGCGCTCTTCGCGCGGCAAGAATCGATCCGCCGCAAACAGCATCACCACTGCGAGCAATCCGAACACGATCATCCGGTCCATCCGCCGGGCAGTCTGCGGTGCAATCGATTGCCCGGCCGGCACCTCGTCGTCGCGTTTGAGTCCTTCCGGCGTCAGCTCGAACACCCAGGAAAACACCAGCGCCGGCACGAAGCCGAGTCCGAGCAAAACCACAAGCACCTTCAGCACCCAACCAGGCGTATCGAAGATCGGCAGCAGCGTTTCCGCGACCTGCACGATCAGCCACGCGCCGACCAGGTAGAGCCCCGCCATGCGGATCACGTTGCGGCGACGAAGTTCGGCGATAAAGCTCATGGCGTCTTTGCCTCGTTCGCGGTCAGCGTGGCGCAGGTGTCTGGCAAGGGGCGCCACTCGGCCTTGGCGGGTGCCGCGCAGGTCTGCTGCAGGAAACGGGTGCGCATCTCGCTGCGGCGGGCGCGCTCGGCGGCGACGGCGCGCTTGAATTCGGCGCGGTCGCGCACCGCTGCGTAGGCCGGGTCGCCTTCGATGCTGGGCAGGAAAGGATCGGCGCGCAATCCACGCGGCAGGAGAGCCAGCGCTTCCTCGGGCTTGCCGTCCCAAAGCGCCAACTCCGCGCTGAGTAGATCGACGAGCGGCGTGTTGATGCCGTCGCGACGGGCGGCAGCGACGTCCGCGCGCGTCACGTCTTCCACCTGCGCTGCATCCTCCGCGCGACCCACTTCTCGCAGCGCCAATGCGTACCAGATCCGGCGCGGTGAATCGTAGGCGACATCGTCGGCGAGTCCGTGCGGCCAGACGTGCTTGACGCGACTGAACTGCTCGATCGAATCCTTGATTCGCCCGGCGCGAAACAGATAGTGCCCACGTCGGAAGAAAGGAAACTGGTCGCGGTTCTTGTAGAGTCCCGCAAAGCCCGGCGCATCGAAAGCCTCTATCGCTTCGAGCCAATCCCCGCGCGCAGCCGGGGCCAGGTCCTGCTCTTCCGCCGGCGCGGCAACGGCGGCTTCATTGAACAGACCGAGCATGATGAGATGCTCGGCGATTACTTGGCGACCGCCGAACCAGCCCATCAGTTCCTTCGAGCTCGTCACGTTGGCCAGACTGGCAAGATCCCACTCGCCAGTAAAGGAATGCCGCAGTTCGCGGAATCGTGAGCGGGTCGGCTCGCGGCTCATGCGCTCGATGTGCGGTGTCGCTTCGGCCATGCGCCCGAACATGGCCAATGCGCGCACGATCGCCCGGTTGTTGCGCTCGTAGAAGGGATCGATATGTGCCAACGCGAGACTCTGCTCCAGCGACTCGCGATAGCGACCAAACCGGTTGAGCAGGTCCGCGCGGGAAAAAAGAGCCTGCGCGTGGTTGGGATTGCGCGCAATGGCCGCGTCCACCGCGATCATGGCGGCGCTTATGTCGCCATCGAAGTATTGCTGGAACAAGCCCTCGACCGCGTGCACATCGGCCAACTCTGGATTGAGTCTTCGGGCTTCTGCAAGCGCCGCGCGCCCGCGCGCAATCGCTTCGTCGATCGACATCTCTCCGACGCCCGTGCTCGCCTGACGCGAATGGAAAATGGCCTCAGCCAGGCTCGCCCACGCGGGTGCGTAACCGGGATCAAGCTCCGTGGCACGCTGTAAGTCGACCAGGCCTTGCGCGACGGTCTCGGGGCTGCGGTTGCGCAGCGCCTCGCGTCCCCTGAGGTACGCGTCATACGCTTCGGCATTGGTCACGCGCGTCGGTGTGGGCTGCAAGCCCGCATCTTCGAGACCCAGTTTCGCGCGCAGCTGCTCGACGACCTTCGCGGAGATTTCGTCCTGCACCGCGAAGATGTCATCGAGCTCCCGGTCGTATGTCTCGGACCAGAGATGAAAGCCGGTGCCGCCATCGATCAGTTGCGTGGTGATACGGATACGGTTGCCCGACTTGCGCAGGCTGCCTTCGAGTACGGTGGCGACATTCAGGCGCCCCGCAATCTCGTGGATATCGATGTTGCGGCCCTTGAACTGGAACGCGGAGGTGCGCGCCGCCACGCGCAGGCCTGGCACTTTGGACAGGCCATCGAGCAGTTCCTCGCTCATGCCATCGGAGAAGTAGTCCTGGGACGGATCGCCCGAGAGATTCGCCAGTGGCAGCACGGCGATCGATGCACCGGGCGGGCTGCCGGCTCCGCCGCGCGAGCTCCCCGGCGTGGTGGCGACCACGGCAATCGCGGCCTCGCCGCGCGGCCACAAACGCTCGGCGGCCATCAACACGATCACGACGAGCAAGCCGGCCACGATCATCCGGTCCATGCGCTTCGCGGTGCGCGGCGCAATCGATTGCTCGAGCGGAACCTCATCATCCCGCTTGAGGCCTTCAGGCGTGAGTTCGAACACCCACGCAAAGATCAGCGCCGGGAGGAATCCGATCGCGAGCAGCAGCACGACGCCGCGTGCCACCCAGTCGGCCACGCCAAACATGGGCAGCAGGATGTCCACCACCTGCACCACCAGCCACGCGCCGACGAGGTACAGCCCCGCCATGCGGATCACGTTGCGACGGCGGAGTTCGGCGAGGAATCCGCTCAAGGACGAACGCCCGGCACGGCAGTGACAACGGCGCCAAACCGCAGGGCCGACAGGCGCCCGCGCCGCGGATGCCCAGTGCTCGTTGGGTACAACCCTGCGGACATTGCTCCCCCCGGTCGGCTGCGTTTAGCCTAGCCGATTGCGGGGTACGCGACGCCTGCGGATTTCAAACGAGAATGGCCCGATCGGCCTTCGCCAGCGCGGGATCAAACGCGCCAAGTGGGCGATGGCCTGCGGCGCACGCGATTTCTACCACCAGACAATCGGTGAAGCTGATCTGCTTCACGCCGCGAAACACCGGCGCGGTGCGGAGATGACATGTCGCCCCGGCATCATGGCAGCGATGCCACGCCCACTTCGTCACGCCTTCGGCCTGCTCGCGATCCTCCTGTGCGCCGGATGCGCCACGAGGGACGTTGCAACGACGCAACGACATGCCACAGACAGCGTACTGCTGGTCTCGCTCGACGGCTTCCGCGCCGATTACCTCGACCTCGGCATCACGCCCAACCTTTCGCGCATCGCGGACCAAGGCGTGCGCGCGCGATGGATGACGCCGTCGTATCCGTCGCTGACCTTCCCCAGCCACTACAGCATGGTCACCGGGCTGGTCCCGGACCATCACGGCATCGTGCACAACACCATGCGCGATACAGCGCTCGGCGGCTTCAAGATGTCCGACCGCCTGGCCAGCCGCGACAGCCGCTGGTGGGGCGGTGAGCCGATCTGGGTCGGCGCCGAGAAAGCCGGGATGCCGAGCGCATCGCTGTTCTGGCCGGGCAGCGAGGCCGAGATCGACGGCGTGCGACCGGCGCGGTGGCGGCCGTTCGATGCCGGCCTGCCGATGCAGACCCGGGTGGACATTGCGATCGGCTGGTTGACCGAACCGGAGACGACACGGCCGCGCGTCGCCACGCTGTACTTCGAGCACATCGACAAGGAAGCGCATGCGAACGGACCCGATTCGCCGCAGGCGCATGCATCGGTGCGTGCCGTCGATGCTGCGATCGGTCGCCTGCTCGACGGCCTCGCCGCAAGCGGACATCTCGATCGCACCAACCTGATCATCGTGTCCGATCACGGCATGGCGACCGTTGCGCCCGGCAATGCCGTCGCGGTCGAGGACATGGTCACGCTGGCGGAGGCGACCGTCGTGACCATGGGCCAGGTGGTCACGCTGACGCCGAACCCCGGTTACGAGGCCGCCGTCGAACGCAAACTGCTCGGCGCGCATGCGCATTACGACTGCTGGCGCAAGGGCGAATTGCCGGCGCGCTGGCGCTATGGCGCGCACCCGCGGATTCCGCCGATCGTCTGCCAGATGCACGAAGGCTGGAATGCGCTGCCGCGTGAGGTGATTGCGAAAGGTTCGAAAGCGACGAACCGCGGTTCGCATGGCTACGATCCGGACTTGCCGTCGATGCGGGCGCTGTTCCTGGCGCGTGGGCCTGCGTTCCGGCGCGGCGCGACAATTGAGCCTTTCGACAGCGTCGATTTGTATCCGCTGCTGGCGCGCCTGATCGGCATCGATCCCGCGCCGAGTGACAGCAATGCCGCGACGCTGTTGCCGGCGTTGCGCGCGGAGACCGCGACGACTTTGCCCTGACCGGGCACACGGGGGCGGCCCTGCGGTAGAACGGATGCGCAGCGCGCGAGCTGGAAAAGCAGGGGTCAGGGTAAAATCTCGGCGTGCGATCGAACGTCGGTTGGCGCAGCGCGCTGGGCTCGGTGTTCCCGGGCGACCGAAGCAAGCTGTGGCAGAAAATGTACTCTGACCCCTGTTGTCTTGCGAACCGGGATGGTGGCGGTGAAACTCATGCGAAATTCGGTTGTTGTGGCGATCCTGTTGGCCTTGCTCTTCGCGCATGCCGCGGTTGCGCAGACGGAGATTCCGAAGAAGTTCTCGCCGGTGACCGAGGCCTTCGACCACGAACGTCGTGAAGTGATGATTCCGATGCGAGACGGCGTGAAGCTGCGCGCGGTGGTGATCATTCCGAAAGCCGCCAAGGCGGCACCGGTCATCCTCACGCGCACGCCCTACGGCGTCGCCAAACCCACCCAGCAGGCGAGCAGCCCGCATGCCGCGATGATTCTTCCGCTGGCGGACGAACTGCTGCTCGAGGCCGGCTACATCCGCGTCTACCAGGATGTGCGCGGCCGTTTCGACAGCAAGGGTGAGTACGTGATGACGCTGCCGCTGCGTGGCCCGCTCAATCGTCGCAAGGTCGACCACGCGACGGATACCTACGACACCATCGCGTGGTTGTTGAAGCATGTCGAGGGCAACAACGGCCGGGTCGGGCTGACCGGCGTGTCCTATCCCGGTTGGCTGACGCTCATGGGGATGATCGATCCGCATCCCGCGCTCAGGGCGGTGGTGCCCATGTATCCGATGGTCGATGGTTGGATCGGCGACGATTTCTATCACAACGGGGCGTTCCGCCAGACCATGTTCGAATGGATCTACAACATGGGCGCGCACAAGAGCAGTGACTACACGCCGCCCTTCGGTTATCGCGACATGTACGAGGCTTATCTCAGCGCTGGCAGCGCCGACGCGCTGGCCACACGCTACAAGGCCGAACAGCTGCCCACGTGGCGGAAGATCGTCGACAACCCCAGTTACAACGCGTTCTGGCAGGGACAGGCGACGCAGGACATCCTGACGGCGCGGCCACTGAAGATGCCAGTGTTGATCGTGCATGGTTTGTTCGATCAGGAAGACAACTTTGGCGCGACCGCCGCGTACGCCGCGCTGCGTGCGAAGTCCAGCGACGCCACGCCGGTGCATCTGGTCTTGGGCCCTTGGAATCACGGCCAGTCGCAGCATGAAGGCTCGGCGCTCGGAGCCCTCAAATGGAACGCCGATACCAGTCTATGGTTCCGTGAAAAGGTGTTGCTGCCGTTCTGGAATCAGCACCTGAAAGACGAGGCGCCCACGTCGCCGATTCCTCCAGTGCTCGCCTTCGATACTGGAACACGGCAATGGCAAAGCTTGCAGCGATGGGCCGCGGAACGGCCTGAGGTAGCGACTCCCTTGTTTCTGCAGCCTGAAGGGACTCTGCGCTTCAGCGCGGCGGAAGACGTGTCGACGTCGTTCGCGCAGTTCGTGTCCGACCCGGCCAAGCCCGTGCCCTATCGTGTTCGCCCCGTGCTGGCAATGTACGACCCACTGTCGACCTGGAACGCCTGGCTGGTCGATGACCAGCGCCCCTTCGCGGATCGAACAGACGTGCTCAGCTTCGTGACCGAGCCGCTGAGCGAGGCGATCTCGATCAGTGGTTCGGTGTCCGCCACACTGTTCGCGTCGACGACTGGAACCGACAGCGACTGGGTCGTCAAGCTGATCGATGTATTTCCACCCGAAGTGCGTGCGAACCCGGCGCTCGGCGGCTATCAGCTCATGGTGTCGGCCGACATCATGCGTGGTCGTTATCGCGAGCACTTGGACGCACCCGAAGCGATCGAGCCAGGTGTGGTGCTGCCCTATCGCGTACGCATGCCACACGCGCACCACACCTTTCTGCCGGGCCACCGCATCATGGTCCAAGTGCAATCGAGTTGGTTCCCGCTCTACGACCGCAATCCCCAGACTTTCGTCGAGAACATCGCCAAGGCGAAGCCGGCTGACTTTCGCAGCGCGACCCAACAGATCTGGTTCGCGCCAGGACGAGCGAGCTTCGTCGCATTGCCGGTCGTTCGTACGGCCGAGTGAGGGTGCCCCTCGGCAGCGTGCATGAAGTCCGTATGTCGAGAGATCATCGTATGACGATGCTTCTATCGATATCAACGCGTGTCTCGCCCGCACCCGAGGGCCGTCCACGAAGAGGCGGCGGATTCGTGGCAAAGGAGACCTGCGACCTGGATGAAGTTTCGGGCCTTGAGTTCGGCGAGGAAGCTCATGGCTTGCGGGCGATTCGGGACATGTAGGCGCGATACGTGGGTGACTGCCCATACAGCGCGTCGTAATAGGGCTGCAGGGCCAGCAGTTCACGGTCGGTCAATGCGTCAGGGCCTGCGTCATTCGATACCAGGCGCCAGGCGGCTTCGGGGTTGCCCAGAGCACGGTGCATGCTGGCCAGATACCAGTCGCGCAGCGTTTGATCTTCCAGATTGGAGCTGGGTGCGACGCCACGGGCATAGTGCCCTACAAGAGAGCGAGCCGAGCAGGCTTATTGCCGCATGCCCGCGCAAACGAGATGATCGCCGCCGGGCGCGGCGACGCGCTTGCAGCCGGGCGGGTAGCCACGTGATTCCCACAGCCTGACCAGACCAAGATTGTCGGCAATGGCGAAGAAGCGCGGATGTTCGCGCAAGCCCGCAGTCGACGGCAGCCACGCCACCCGCAGCCACCACTCCTCCTCACGCTGATCGCGCGGCAGTTGCGCGTTCCTTTCCGACCAGTCGAGCAGCAAGTCGGCACGGCCGATCGCGATGCCCTCTTCAGCCGGCCCAGTGATCCCCGGGTCAAGTGCACGGAGCGCGAGGTAGGCATCGGCGCTCTTCGGGTTGCGGATTGCCTCGCGCAGTGCGCGCCCCAACGGAGGCAGCGGATTGGGCGCGTCGTCCTGGATCAACTCGTCGATGATCGCCAGCGCCCGATCGCGTTCCCCAGCGGCCGCCAAATCGAAAATGACGATGCGCATGCCGATGCGCCAGCCCTGCTTACGGGCCTGGCGGGCGGCTACTTCGCCATGCTGGCGTTGGCCGGATGCCAGGTGGGCGATGGCCAGATATCCGTTGTTGATGCCGGCCAGCGGATCCATCCTTTGCGCTTCCTCCAGCGTCGAGACCGCCTCGTCGATGTAGCCGGCATGCAGCAGCCGTTGACCCAGCCACTGCTTCGGGTTCGAGTCCTGCACGCTCAGTCGGGCCGCTTCTCCGCTCAATGCGAGGGCTGCGCTCCAATCGCCCTGGGACTGCAGAGACTGCGCCTGCATGGCAAGCACCATGGGATGTTTGGGCACCAAACCGGCAGCGCGCGCCAGTGCCTCGTCCAAGGCCCGATTGGCTTTGGCCATGCTGGCGGCGACACTATCGTCATAACCGGGTGCGACAGACCAGGTCGCAGCCAGATAGACCCAGGCCTCGGCGAAGCCTGGGTCCAGTTCCACGGCACGAGCAAGGTCGTCGATGGCGGCTTTCACTTCGTTGCGCTGATGGAAGCGCGCGCGGCCACGCAGGAAGCTCTGGTAGGCATCGAGATTGGCGGTTGCGGCGGCGACTGCCACGCGCCGCTTGCCGAGGATGCCCTCCAACTCGCCGCTGATTGCCTGCGCGATCTCTTCCTGCACCTTGAAGATGTCTACGAGATCGCGGTCATAGGTCTCCGACCACAGATGCCCATCGCTGCCGGCATGAATGAGCTGAGCGGTGATGCGCACGCGCTGACCCTGCTTGCGCACCGAACCTTCGAGCACATGGCGCACGTCCAGTTGGCGCGCGATCTCGGGAATGGGCGTGTCCTTGCCCTTGAACGAGAATGAGGAGGTGCGCGAAGCGACCTTCAAGCCGTCGATGCCCGCCAGCACGTTGAGCAATTCTTCCGAGATGCCGTCGGCAAAGAAGCCATTTTCAACGTCGGTACTCATGTTGAGGAAGGGCAGCACGGCAATCGATGCCTCCGACGTGGCCGGTGTCGATAGACCAGCAGCCTCGGTTGTAACGGGCGCTGGCGTCATCTCACGCGCCGGTGCCAGCACGAACTTGTCGAAGGCGAAGTAGCCGAGCGCCAGCGCCATCACCACCAGCAGCATGCGGTCCATGCGCCGCGCAGTCTGCGGCGCGATGGACTCGGCGGGTGCCACTTCGTCGTCGCGCTTCAATCCGCTGGGCGTCATCTCGAACACCCACGCGAAAACCAACGCTGGGACAAAACCGATCGCAAGCAGGACCACCACGCTGCGCGGCAGCCATGCCGGCGCGTCGAACATCGGCAGCACGGTGCCCGCCACCTGCGTGATCAGCCACGCGCCGACGAGGTACAGCCCCGCCATGCGAATGACGTTGCGGCGTTTGAGTTCGGTGAAGAATCTCATCTCATGCTCTCTTGGCGGCGGCGTGGCGCTGCACTACCAGCCGGCCCGCCGCTGGATCTCCTTGAATCGGGGATCCTCACGCATCGCCGTCCAGACCGGGTCCTGGTTGAGCCAGAGCAGCCAGGAACCGACGCCGCTGCGGTCTTCGATTTCCTTTTCCAGCCACTTCAGCGCCTGGTCGCGTTCGCCCAAGGCTTCATATACCGCAGCGATCCGATACTCGACGACATGCTCGCCACGCGCGTCGCGACCGAGCAGCTCGGCGAGCAGCTTGCGGGCGTCTTTCGGCTGGCCGGCATTTGCATAGGCCATCGCAAGCATGGCGACCCCGCCGGCATCGCCCGCGGGTGCCTCCGGTTGGGCCAACTTCGCTTCGACCAGGGCTTGTTCGTATTCACCCTTGGCGCCGAAGGCAAGGCTTCGATAGAAGTGCGCCAGTCCGGCGCCGGGAGTTTCCTTCAGGTACGTTTCGTAGTGATCGAGAACCCAGTCGTACTGGCCGGCCATGAATCGTGGCCGGCCGAGATTGAGCGCGACGTTCCTGCGCTCGTCGCGCTCGGCCAACGCGACTGCCCGATCCGCATGCTCGAAGGCCTGGTCGAACTCGCCCATTCCGCTGAGCAACTCGGCGTAAAGCCGATGGGTCCGGGCGTTGTTCGGCTCCAGGCGCAGCGCGGTTTCCAGGATTCGCTTCGCGCACCGATAGTCATTGGTCGCGATGAAGGCCTGATCGACCAGCGCGTGCAGCCCGTAGACATTGGCCGGTTCCAGCTTCCTGCCTTTCTTCAGATTCTCCCAGGCGCGTGCATGGGCGATCTTCTTGGGCACGCTGAGATAGCGCTGCGAGGACAGGTGGGCGTTGGCGAGGTAAAGGTAGGCCGGCGCGTTCTGTGGATCGACGCGGATCGCCTCCTCGTACAGTGAGATCGCCTTGGCGAGCGTCAGGTCCGACAACCCGGAAGATGTGACTTCCCGGGCCTCGGCGACCCGCTTGTCGGCCGCCAACTGTTCGGGAGTCTTGCTGGATTCGACGATCGATGTTGCCTGCAATGCCGAGAGATCGGGGCAATCCGCAGTCGCCGCACGTGACCCACCCGCCACGGCCGTCAGCAGGCAGAACATCCATGTCGCCGTGACGTTGCGGCGCTTGAGTTCCGCGAGGAGGTTCGGCCGCTGCGCGGCAACGCCGACTGCGTCGGCTTCGCCTTCACTTCGTTCGGTCATTTCTTCTCCCCGGCGATCTTCGCCATGTAGGCGCGGTACGACGCCGATTCACCAAAAAGCTGGTCGTAGTAGGGCTTGAACACCCGCAGCTGGGCATCCGGCAGCGACGTGCTACCGCCGACGAACGGCGACCGCTGTTGCCAGGCAGCCTCCTGATCACCCAGGGCGCGCGCGGCGGAGGACAAGGCCCGAGCGACATCGGCCCGCTCATCGATCGACGGCGCTGGGCTGGCCAGCGCTTTGCCGCGCCACTTTTCAGCCGTCGCCCGCTCGCCGGCTTGTGCCGCGATGCGCGCCGCGTGCGCGTACCAGAGCGCGGCGCCGGTATCGGCGCGCGGTTGTTCGACATCGGTGTCCTCACGGATCGCTTCGAACGCGCCGCGCGCCAGCGCATCGGCCTCGGATTCCCGACCCGCCAGCCGGAGCAGTTCCGCGCGATAGGCAGCGAGCGACGCCGCTTGACGCGGCGTGGTCGACTGTTCCGCGACCTGAAGCAGCGTCAGGGCGCCGTCGATATCGCCGCGAACAAAGCGTGCAATCACAAGCAGCCCGGTACCTTCTCCAATTGACGAGCCTGCCCGCTTGCCGAATTCGAGATAGGCATCGATGTCCTGGTTTCGATAGAGCTTGATACGGGCCAGAGACGAATCGGCGGTCACGTCCTCCGGAAACTTCTGCTTCATGCGCTCGGCATGGGCCAGCGCCTCGTCGTAACGCAGGGTGTACTGCAACGCCAGGTACACCTCGCCGTGGGCCCGGGGCGATTCCGGATCGGCGACCAGTGCCGCTTGTGCCGCGTGCAGGAACTCCTCAGGGCGGCTCAGTCGCTTGAGGCTTGAGCTGATGCCGATCATTACCGCCGGGTCCTTGGGCAATCGTGCCTGCACGGCCTGGAAGGCAGCCAGTGCGCGCGCATAGTCGCGCTCGATGTTGTAGTGGATCTGGCCCTGAGCGAGCTGCGCCTCCGGGCGCTCGGGCCAGCGCCGGGCGATCTCGTCCGCCAGCTGGCGTGCCTTGGCGGCGAAGCTGCCGTCGGGGTCGGCACGCAGCCAGTGCATGCGGCCGTAGGCGTCGGCCAGCAGCAGCTTGGCTGCGAGGAAGTCCGGGTCGAGCTGCACCGCGGGCTCCAGCAGCGCGATCAGCGTCTGAAAGCCGCTCGCGCCGCGCCAACTGCGGCTGTCATCCAGCGCGCGCAGGTACAACGCATAGGCTTCCTGGTTCTGCGTCGGCCGCTCGTTGATGTTGGCTTGAAGTTCCGGGCTCAGCGTCAGCTTGAGCTGGTCGGCAATCGCCAGTGCGATCTCGCTCTGGATGGCGAACACATCATCGAGCTTGCGGTCGTAGTTCTCGGCCCAGATGTGATTGTCGGTGGCGGCTTCGATCAACTGCACGGTGACCCGGATCTGATCGCCGGCCTTGCGCACGCTGCCCTCGAGCACATGGCTGACGCCAAGGCGCTCGCCGATCGCGCCGACGTCCAGTTTCTCCTCGGCAATGCGTTCCATCGAGGTGCGCGAGATGATGCGCAGCTCGCCCATCCGCGAGAGCTTGGTCAGCACTTCCTCGTGGATGCCTCCGGCGAAGAACGCGTTGTCGGGATCGGGACTGAGATTGTCGAAGGGCAGCACCGCGATGCCGCGGACGATCTCCTTGGGCGCGGCTGCTGCCTTCGACGGAGCATCAGGACTCGAAGCGCGATCAGGCACGGCGGAACTCGCGGCAGCGGCAGGCGCCTGTTGTCCCGGCGCCAGCACGAACTTGTCGAGCGCGAAGTAAGCCAGGGCCACCAGGAGCACGACGATGATCATCCCGTCCATCCGCCGCGCCGTCTGCGGCGCGATGGACTCGGCGGGTGCCACCTCGTCGTCGCGCTTCAGTCCGCCTGGCGTCAGCTCGAACACCCAGGCCACGACCAGCGCGGGAATGAACCCGATCGCCAGCAGCACCACTATGCTGCGCGCCACCCACTCCGGCGCACCAAACATCGGCAGCACTGTGCCCGCCACCTGGGTGATGAGCCACGCGCCGACCAGATACAACCCCGCCATGCGGATGACGTTGCGGCGTTTCAGTTCTGCGAGCAAAGTCACTGCAAGGGCTCCGATTTCGCTGGCGCCAGCATTTCCCTCAAGACTGGCTTGTAGTTCCCGATCGCATTGAGCGCCACGCCCTGGTTGGCCACCCAGAACCGCAGCTCTTTCAGGAGTGCCGGGTCTCGCATGTAACCCTCGAGCACCGCTTGCGCCTCGGCTTCGGAGATCGGCGAGTCGCAATCGAGCAGGTACTGTTCGGCTGGCCTGGGCTGCTGCCAGCACTTCGCCCAGATATGGTCGGCCACGACCGAAGGCGTCAGCCCGCGCACGAGCTTGCGGTATTCCGGTTGCAGCATGAACAGGTAAGCGGTGCCGGAACCGTTTTCGAGGTAGTACTGGGACAGCTCATCGCGCAGGCCCTGGTCGCGGATCAGCCCCAGCTCGCCACCGCTGCGCATTTCCTGATAGGTCGAGTCCGAGGTCACCCATTGCCAGAGCTGGCTGGCCTGGTAGAACGCCAATACCGTTTTCCAGGCGGAGCCTTCCACGAGCTCACCGGATTCCGCGTAGCGGATGGCACCCTTGCCGTAAGCGACCACCTGACGCCACATGGCTTCGCGGCGTTCGATCGATAACACGTCTGCCTCGAGGTTGACGCGGATGCGGGCCAGGTAAGCCTGTGCCTTGACGTCTTCGGGGCGCCGTTCGTTCCAGTTGGCCGCCTGGATGCCCAGGAACACTCCACTGACCAGCAGGACGAACTCGATGAGGATCGTCGTCCAGTTCTGTTCCTTCAACGCATTCGCAAGACGGCGCAGGATCATGGCTTGGTCTCGTTGTGCGCGCTGGAAACGCCGAGCTCCTGCTCCAGCGCCGACTTGACGCCGATGAGGCTGGCTATGGCTCGCTTGTTGAGACTGATGCCGGCGTTGGTGAGGTAGCGGGCATTGGAGACCGCCGCCTGGTACGCCTTGTCCTTGCACAGGGCATCGAAGTCGATCTCCATGTCGGCCCAACCGACCGGATCAAACGGCGTCTTGTGGTCCTGGTAGGTCCAGACCACCCGCGTATGGGTGGTTGCCGTCGACGAGGCCAGCTGCGCGGAGATGACGGTATAGATGTTGTGTTGGTACTTCGCATCCCTGGCCAATCCATTCAGGGCATCGCGAAGCTTCTGATTGCGGATGATCGAGAAATTGCCGGCGGAGAGCATTTCTTCCATCGTGCTGAGCACGAACACCGAGGGACCGACCTTGGCGATATCGGACAGGCCATCGGCAAAAGCATCCCGCTGGGCCACAGGCAAGGAACAACCGCGCAGGCTGTTCAGCACGAGGGTGGACCCGTCGCTGTTGGCAGTGAGCCTCGCAATGTTCAGTTCGTTGGTCTCGATGGAAAGGTTGATGTCGGAAAGCACCCGCTCAAGATAGACGCGCTCCTGCCGCCGCTGTTCGCGCTCATTACTCCACTGCTGTGCCTGGATGCCGACGAACACGCCGACGACGACGATCACGAACTCGATGCCGATCGCCGTCCATTCCTGGCGCTTCACGTGCTGGATGAGGCGGCGCAGGATCATGGGTCAGTGCCTCAGTTCCGAATCGATCGAGACGAGTACGGCCTTCGCGCCTTCAATCTGCTGGTCCAGCGCGGGTCGCATCAGGGAAACGGTGCTCATCCAGTAGGCCAATGCGGGCCGCAACGTGGGATGGGCGCGCAGCTGCTCCATGAGTTCGCGGCTCTCGCCCTCGCCAAGGGCCGCGGGACAGTCGGCCGCGAGCAACTCCGTCATGCCCTCGATCCGGTGGCACGTGCGCCACAGCTGCTGCTGCGTCCGGGGCGGGATCAAAGAGCGCACCACGGTGCGGAACTCCGGCAACTGGGACGTGATGGTCACCATGGATTCGTAGAGCCCGTAATAGTTGGTCAGCGCGAGCTTCAGGCGGGCGTCGCGCGGCAGGCCAAGCCGCTCCATTTCATCGATGGTGTCGCGCGTCGGCCTCAGGTCTCGCCACTGCGATGCATAAAAGACATCCACGACCCGCTGCCAGCAATCGGACGCGCATGGCGCTTCGTTGCCGAGGAAAACATAGGTACGGTCGGCCGACTCGTAGACCGTATCGAAGAAACGAGCCTTTTCCTGCGCACTCGCGACGTTCTGCCTGATCTCGAGCCTGAGACGCCCCAGCAGTTCCCGCTCCTGCGCGCGGAATTGGCGCTGCTCGTTCCAGTTGGCGACCTGGATACCCAGGAACACGCCGGCCACCAGCAGCACGAACTCGATGACGATCGTCGTCCAGTTCTGCTCCTTCAGCGATTGCGCGAGGCGGCGCAGGATCATGGCTGTTTGCCTTCGGCTCGCTGGGCCCCCGGTTCGAGTAGCGCAATGACGGCGCGCGCCTTTTCCTGCTGCAGCCGGGCGATCAGCAGCTGGTTGCGGGCGGCACTGGCAAACATGCTCAATGCCACTATCACATTGTTGTCGGCAGCCAGTGTCGCGAGATCGACATCGCGCCAGTCAGCCCCAACTTTGCGCATTACTTCATTGAGGTCGACCTTGGAGCCATCGATGCTCCCGTCGAATTGCAGGTGCGCGACGAGGGTTGGCCTCTGCGAATCGACGCGCTGCACCAGGGTTTCGTAGCCCTTCATGGTGAAGCCGGTCTGGGTGTCGTAGTCCAGCAACGCATCGCGCAACCGGGTGTCGCGCATCAGCCCGAGTTTCCCGGCGGAGAGCAATTCGACGTGACTGGCCGCGCGCGGCGCCGGGATGCGGCTGCCCATGGTGCTGGCGAAATCGGCGAGCATGTCTGCCCGCTTGCGCGGCCAGGTGCCCCCTTGCTGATATGCCTCGAGGTCCGCCAGCAGCCGGATCGGCGCTGAGGCATTCCTTTCCCATATCGACAGGTTGCCAGCGAGGCGGGTGTCGATGGCACGGAAGTCGCGCTGAAGGCGGGCGATGTACTCGGACTCCAGCGCGCGTTCGCGACGCGTCTCGTTCCAGTTGGCCGCCTGGATGCCCAGGAACACGCCGAGTACCAGCAACACGAACTCGACCAGGATCGTCGTCCAGTTCTGGTCGCGCAAGTTTTGGGCAAGACGGCGCATGATCATGGCTGCTCCATCGACAATGCATCCATCCCGGCGGTGACTTCCCCGAGGAACACTCCGGCCACCAGCAGCACGAACTGGACGGCGATCATCGTCCAGTCCTGTCGGCGCAGTGCCTGGCTTATGCGTCGAAGCACGCGATGGCTCCTGTCGCGGGATGGCTCATTTGGCTTGCCCCTCGCCAGGGGCGGCGACCGTGAAGCCGACCTCGCGATAGTCGCGCCAATCGGCGATGGGCAGCCCGTTTGACTTGCAAAAATGCACGACACCGGAGAAGTCGCTGCCGGCCGGATGCTTGCCGTCGGCATTGAGGAAGCGTTCGAGGACGGCGTCCGAAGGCGCATTGCCGGCGTCGGCGATCATGCGCATCCGCTGGCGGGCATAGAGCCGTTCGTTTCCCGACAAGGATCGCAGGCGATTGATGTTGGTCAACAGGTCGGCGCGTACGACCGGGTCCAGCGCGATCGGATCGCGCATCACCAGCAAGGCCCCATCCAGGTCGCGCGACTGCGCCTCGTACGCGCGCGCCTGTGCCATGTCATGGCTGATGCGTCCCAGGATCGCCAGCCGCTGCGGGGGGAAATGGCTTGCGGTGCCATCGGCGAGAAGAGCCTCCCATACCGGGAAGCGATAGGGGCGGGTCGGCATGCGCACCACCCACTGGCGATCCAGCACGGTGCTGACCGGCAACGGCCGCAGGGTATCGCCGCTTTCCAGCACGCTGCGGCCCATCGCCGCCAGCTGCGCATCCACACAGGGTTGGGTGACCGTTTTCTCCGCTGACCACAGGAACACCCAGGTGATGTCGCCTTGCAATCGCGCTTCGGCTTCTTTCACCTTGATGCGCCAATTCCGCTCGTCCACCGCCTCGTTGGCGGCCAGCGCGATCGCCACGCCGAGCACCACGATCAGGATCTCGCTCCAGAATGCGCGCCAGCCCATCGACGGCGAGAAGCGCCGCCAGCGCGAGCGGTGCGCGGGTTCTGGCGCAGAGACCGGGCCATCGTCCTGCAGCCGGCTCATGGTTTTTCCTTGGTGATAGCCAGGAATCCCACAAGGACATCGCGATTGTTTCCGGTGAGGTCGGCCAAGCGAGTTTCCAGGTCCGCGACGCGCCGACGAAGAAGGCGCAGGGTTTGCGGGTCCGCCCGCAGTGCGATGGCGGCTTCGTCGATGGCGGCATCGGAGAGACCGGATCTGCAGGCGTAGTCGATCACATGATCGAACTCGCGGTAGTCGCCGGGCAGGATGTAGCGATCACCGCATTGCTTGCCCAAGGCACGTTGTGTGTCGTTGGGAATATTCATCCGGAACAAGGCGCGGTAGGGGGACTCGAAGCCTTCTTTCACGGTGTTGTCGATGGTGGCGATGCTGTAGGCGCGGACAGCGAGATTCAGCAACTTCTGGTCTTCGATCAGACCGATGTTGCCGGTGGAGATCAATTCGTCATAGGTGGCGCGGGTACTTGCACCTTGTTTGTACTGGGTGGCGCGATAGGCGTTGATGAGGAAGTCTTCATTCGACAGCGGCGCTTTGCCGCTGAGCGCGTCTGCAGCAGCCTCGGTGGCATCACGCACATCACGGTAATACTCAAGCAGGAACTGGTAGCGCCAGCTTTCCGCACGCAGATCAACCTTGAGACGCTCCGTGAACACCGCGGCTTTCTGTTTTGTTTCGCGTTCGGTGTTCCAGTTCGCCACTTGAATGCCGAGAAAAACGCCAACCACCAGCAATACGAATTCAATAACGATGGCGGTCCAATTCTGCTCTTTCAGTGCCTCGGAAAATCTTCGGAGGATCATGTGCTGCCGTCCTTGGGCGCCTGGAATGTGGGGGCGGTAACGTCGCGCGGGGCCACGGGCTGGCCCAGTTCGGCTCGCACGCGGTCGCGCAGGGCGTTGGCGGCCTCGAGGATCTGGTTCCCGTAGTCGAGATCAGTCCTGCGGTAGTCCAGCGTGACGGGCACCCATTCCACGAACTCTGGCCGGGCCAGCATGCGCTGATAAGCGACCAGCGTGCCCTCGACGTCATCGGTGCGGATCGTTCGGGATTCGTCGGACGGCAATGCGAGTTGCCCCGCGTCCAGGATGGCGGCCGAGCGCCGGATGTACTCGAACTGGCTCAGGGAGCGAACCTGGTTCCACTGGGCTTTCTGCCCCACATCCGCGTAAAAGGCCATCAGGTCGAGCGACAGCTGCGGGTCGCTGAAGATTCCCAGGTTGCCGCTCGACTTGATCTCCTCGAAGGTGTAGCCGTGCACGTTCGGTGCAAATGTGTAGCCACCGCGGGTGATTGCGTAGATGAAACGGCCAGGGTCGGCGCGCACAAGCCCGGGATTGGCGACCGAGTCGATCAGGAACTGGTTCAGGGCCATGCGCTCCGCGGTCAACGCGTTGCTTCGCTCGATCGACAGCACGCTCTCGTCCAGTTCCGCGGCAATCCGGCCCAGGTAGGCGCGCTCACGATCATGGTCGCGGCGCGCCTCGTTCCAGTTCGCCACCTGGATGCCGAGGAACACGCCGGCCACCAGCAAGACGAACTCGATGGCGATGGCCGCCCAGTTCTGTTCTTTCAGCGATACGGCGAGGCGGCGCAGGATCATGGGCGTGCCTCGATCAATGTCTTGGTCGCGACCAGCTCCGCGCGCCATTTCCGCGAGATAACCGGCAGGCTGCCCTGGATGCGCTCCCAGTTGAAAAACGCCTTGAGCAGCTGGTTGTCATGGCACGCGTCTGCCACGGGCGCCGCGAGCTCCAGCTTGCGCCGGGTCGAAATCCAGTCGAATCCGGAGTACTTAAAAGAGGAGCGAAAAGGCGCACCGACGCGAAGCAGCGGATTGTTCTCCATCCCATTCTCCCCGGGTCGGCGCTCGGCGCTATCCGCCGTTTGTTGCAACACGTCGAAGTAGTACAGGAGCTCGGAAAACCGCTGGCGCTCCCTGGGGGTCTGCTGCGCCAGCAGGCGCGAATTCGACGCTATCTCATTGAGCGCATTGCGACGCGGATGCAAGCCAGCGGTGCTACGAATCGTGTCAAGACCCGCATCCACGATCCGACGATTCTCTTCGCTATCGACGCAGGATTGCAGGACCGTGAGCGCCCTCCCGCCTGTCGCAAGTGATTTCTGGATGTCTGCGTCGAACGCGTCGAGGCTGGCCAGGTTGGTGTCGATCTCCGCGTCGAGCCGCCCGAGTGCCGCCTCGTACGCGGCACGGTCGGCGCGCGCCTCGTTCCAGTTCGCCACCTGGATGCCCAGGAACACGCCCAGCACCAGCAGCACGAACTCGATGGTGATGGCCGCCCAGTTCTGTTGCGTCAGCGATTCGGCGAAGCGGCGCAGGATCATGGCTGCCGCTCGCTTTCAATGATAGCCGCCAGTTTTTTGGCGTCGTGGCGCAACGATCTCATGAGCCTCAAGTGTCGATTCGTGTAGAGCCAATAGTTCTTTGCGGCAGCGAGCAACCGAGTATCTTCGCCAAACGTCTTCGCAAGCTCAGCCGCTGGCGTGGCATCGACCGGGGACAAGCCGGACTGTTGTTGCGCATCCACAAGCGTCCCTCGACTCACTTCCAGCGCGACCTCGAAATCGAGCACCTGGTCGACAGCCGCGTAGTAGGACTGAATGGCGCGAATCAGGGACTGGTCCCGGATCACGCTGATGCCGGCGTTGTTGATCAATGTGTCGTAGGTCAATCGATTCCCATCCAGCGTCGTCAGGATGAACATCGCGATCCCGATCGAGTTGGGATCTCTTTCGTCGTAGGGCGGCACGTTCTCGATCTCGATCCTGCCGCGCGCGGAGTCGAACCCGGCGGGCAATTCCTTGCCGGTCGCGCCCCAAAGCAGGTGATTGAGCGCAGACATGCGTTGCGTCGATACGCGATTGATTTCATCGATCTCCTCGATGTCGCTCCTGATGTCTTCGGCGAGGCTCGACAGGTAGGTCGCTTCAAGGGCGCGCTCGATGCGCGAAGCATTCCAGTTCGCCACCTGGATGCCGACGAACACGCCGACCACCACGATCAGGAAATCGATACCGATCGCTGTCCATTCCTGCTTGCGGACATGGGCGATGACGCGGCGCAGGATCATGGGTTCGTTCTCGCGGCAAGTCGACGCGGAGGCACACCGAAGTAAAGTCTCGCGAAGCGGATGACGTTGCGGCAGCGGAGTTCGGCGAGGAAGCCGCGGCTACTCACAGTCGTAGTCGCCGGGCGCGCGGCGGGTGCAGAGGTCGGGCGCGCCGTACTTGTCCCACGCCTCGACGAAACCGAACTCGCGGACCAAGGCGTCGAACTCGGGCAGCTCGCGAATTGACTTGCCCCTCGGACTCCACAGCATCGTCAGGGGATCCGAGGTGTCGGTGATCTGCTGCGTCTGCAGTAATTCCAGCGCTCGCGCCGGCCGGTCCAGATCGAACAGGCTCAACACGATCATCTGCGAAACCTGCGCGGGCTTCCCGGCGAGATAGGCGTCGACAACGTCGATCGCACGATCGCGCTCCGCCTCACCACCAAAGATGCCACGGGCAATCTCCCTGCGCTCACTCTCGGACATGCCGCGCAAGGTGGCCTTCGTTCCATCCGCCCAGAGCCTCGCCGCCTCCGCGCGCTCGCCCCGCTCGCCGACGATCCGGGCCAGGGTGGAGTCGGCGTTTTGCAATCCCAGGTCGCGCGCGCGCCGCACCATCTGCTCGGCGCGAACGGCATCGCCGGCGTGCCAGTGCAGCAACCCGCGCCAGCGCAATGCATTCGGGAGCATTGGCTCGATCTCGAGGGTGCGATCCAGCAGCTTTTCACCACGACCGGTGTAGCCCGCCTTGATGAGGCCGATGCCGAACCAGAAGTTGGTGGTGACATCCTCGGGCTCGAGCGCGAGTGCATGCTCGAAGGCCTCGAATTGCGCATCGATCTGTCCCGCGAACTTGCCCGTGGAAAAGCCGAGCGCGGCGTATGGCTCGGCGAGATTCGCGTCGAGCTTTGAAGCACTTGCCGCGTACTGCTGCACTTTCGCATGCACCTCCCGGGCGTCGGCATCCGTGTAGGACGGCAGGATCGCGTACAGCGCCGCGAGCCGCGAATGCGCTCGCACATACCCGGGATCGAGCGCGATGGCAGTCTCGAGCGCCGCCACTGCCTCGGGAAACCGGTCGCCGTCGCGGCGGTTGAAAATCGAGGTCGCCTGCAGGAACAGCGCGTAGGCCTCGCTGTTGGCGGTGCCGGTATCGACCAGCTGCGAGGATTGCCTGCCGCTCAATACGACTTCGAGCTCGTCCGTAATGGCTCGCGCAATTTTTTCCTGAAGAGCGAATACGTCGTCGAGATTCCCATCGTAAGTTTCCGACCAGAGGTGGATGCCGTCGGCGCTGCGGATGAGCTGTGCGGTGATGCGGACCTTGTCGCCCTGCTTGCGCACCGAACCTTCGAGAATGTGCCCGACGCCCAGCGTCCTGCCGATGCTGCGCAAGTCCTCGTTCCTGCCCTTGAACGAGAACGACGACGTACGGCCGGCGACTCGTAGATCCTTGACCTTCGACAGCGAATTGAGGATCTCTTCCGCGATCCCATCGGAGAAGTACTCGTTGTCCTTGTCGGCGCTCATGTTGGCGAAGGCGAGCACCGCGATGGATTTGTCGGGCGCGCTGGTCGGGGCCACGGCGGGCTGGCTGGCTTTCGCCGCGTCCGCAGGCGCCGCAACAGGCGGTGCGTGTTGCGGTGACCCACCAACGAATCGCTCCACCACGAAGAACCCCAGCGCGAGCGCCAGCAGCACCAGCAGCAGCCGTTCCATCTTGCGCGCGGTCTTGGGTGCCACTGATGTTTCTGGCCCAACATCGGAATCGCGCTTCAAGCCTTCCGGCGTCAGCTCGAACAGCCAGGCGATGACCAGTGCCGGAACAAAGCCAATCGCGAGCAGCAGGATCACGCCACGCAACACCCACGCCGGCAAGTCGAACGCGGGCAGGACGGTGCTGACCACCTGCACGATCAGCCAGGCACCGACCAGATACAGCCCCGCCATGCGAATGACGTTGCGGCGACGGAGCTCGGCGAAGAAACTCATCGATCGCCGACCGTGGTGCGCGATCCCGCCTTGATGGCTGCCGGCGGCGGCCACTGCAATCCCGACTCCTCGAGCCGCGCCTTGAAATTCGGCGTGGCCTCGAGATCGAACGGCGCCCCGCAGGTGCAGTCTGCCGTCAGGACGGCCAGCAGGAACGGGCCTGCAGGTCGTGCATCGAACGCTGCTGCGCGCCGGTTGGCCTCGACGCGATCGCCGGAGAGCGCGGCCGCGATCGCATCCGCGCTGTCCCAGAACTGAAAAATCGAATGGCTGCGATCGAAGGCTGCGAGGCGGGCGCGCAGGCCGGCGTCGAATTCTCCGGCGGCCGCGGCAACGAAGGCTTCGGCCTTGAACCGCGTTTCGTCGACCGCGGTCATCGCCGCGAGCGTCGCTCGCGCGTCGTCCAACCGGCCCAGCACGAGCAGCGCCTGCACCCGCGCCATGTTCTGCATCGGCACGCCACCGCGCGACTGCTCGAACGCCGCAAGGATGTCGAGTGCCTGCTGGCCCTGGCCGCCCGCGAGCGCAGCGCGGATGCGCGAGTTGAAATTGATGCGGTTGAGTGGATCGCAGGCGCTGGTGCGCCGGCCGAGGTCCTCGATCAGCCCGGTGTAGCCGAATGCGCTCGCGAACACGGGCAGCCAGTCCGGGTTCCTGCAGCCGGGTTGCCGTAGCGCAGCCTCGATGCGGTCCGCCAACCCGCGCCAGTCGTCGCTGACCATCTGCCGCTCGACGAGCGCCAGCTGGCGCTGCTGCGCATCGCTGCTGTGTTCCGCGACCAGTCCGTAATAGCGCATGGCCTGGCGTTGCGCGTCCTGCCGCTCGGCGTCCGTGCGGTCGTCTGCGAGCAGGATGTGGTTGAAGCGGTCGGCGGCCATGAAGAAGGCCTGCGCATAGCCCGGCTGCAGGGACGCGGCCCGGTCGAATTCGATGTTGGCCAGCCGCAGGTCGTCGATGCTGTTCCTGCTGCGCTCCGGATCGTGCGCATCGTCGTAAAGCTTCACGCCCTTCTGGTAAGCGATGAACGCGTCGACGTTGCGCACGCCGTCCTCGGCCATGCGCGCGCGCTGCCGGTCATCCAACAGCACGTCGAGCACGGCAGCAACCTGCTCGGCGATGTCGAGCTGCACCGCCAGCGTGTCGTCGAGCGCGCGGTCGTAGGTGTTCGACCACAGGTGGATTCCGTCGGAGGCGCGGATGAGCTGGGCGGTGATGCGTGCGCGACCGCCTTCACGGCGCACGCTACCCTCGAGCACGTTCGCGACCGCCAGCTTGCGCCCGATCTCACGCAGGTCCTCGTCCTTGCCCTTGAACTGGAAGGACGAGGTGCGACCGACCACCTGCATGCCGTCGATCCGGGCCAACGAGTTGAGGATCTCCTCCGACAGCCCATCGGCGAAGAAGCCGTTCTCGGCGTCGGTCGACATGCTCGCGAAGGGCAGCACCGCGATCGAGCGCGCATCGAGCGCGGGCGTGGCCTGGGGGACGGCAGTCGTCGCGGCCGGGGCCGTCGATGCAGGCGTCGCTGGCGCCGACTCCCGCCGCGGCGCGAGCAGGAACTTGTCCACTGCGAAGTAGCCGATGGCGAATGCGGCGACGACGAGCAGCAAGCGGTCCATCCGCCGCGCCGTCCGCGGTGCGATCGACGCCGACACCGGCACCTCCGCGTCGCGCTTGAGGCCATCCGGAGTCCATTCGAACACCCACGCGAACATGAGCGCCGGTACGAAGCCGATCGCCAGCAGAAGGATTACGCCACGCAACACCCAGGCGGGTAATTCGAACGCAGGCAACACGGTGCTCACCACCTGCACGGCCAGCCACGCGCCGACGAGGTACAGCCCCGCCATGCGAATGACGTTGCGACGCTTTAGTTCGGCGAGGAAAGTCACGATCCGGGCTTGGCTGGCGGACAGGCGTAGGGCAGCGCGAGCGGCGGCGGGCGTTTGATCTTCTCGCGTTCGAGTACCTGCATCAGCGACGGAAACGGGGTCGGGTCGAAGTTCGGGTACACGAGGAAGCCTGCCAGCGCGTAGGTATTTCCCTCGCGTTCCAGCGGCTGCAGCAGTTCCACCGCGTCCGCGGATCTGCCCAGCAGCGTCAGCAGGTGCCAGCGTGGCGCGAGGTCATCGTTGGCAAGTTGGGCCAGTGCGTTTTCGACTTCGGCGCGGCGGCCTTCGGCGCAGGCCTGGCGCGCGGGCGGTATCGGCAACCATTGGCTCTCGTCGCCTGCAAGGGTCTGCCAGCGCTCGAGTACCGCCGCTGCCTGCTCGACCCGGTTGTCCCACAGGAGGGCGCGGTGGATCTGGTAGAGGAGCGTTCTTTGCTCCGGCCAACGCTGAAACAGGACCAAGGCCTGGTCGGCCGCCTTGCGCTTGTCCAGCCTGCGATACGCGCTGGTGACGTGAGCGAGGGCGAACTCCGGGCGCCGCTGCGCCTGCGGCCAGATCGCATCCAGGGTTTGCGTGAGGACGGCCTGGTCGCTGGCGTATGACGCGCCCCGCAACAGCCGATTGGCGGCTTCCAAATCGCCGGGGCGCTTGGCGAAGAACGCGCGATGGAGCCTGGTTGCCTCGCGCAGCCGCAAGTCCCGCGAGGCCTTCAGCGCGCGGTAGCCGGTCCGATCGATCTCGCTGGACGCATGCCGGATCGCCAGATCGATGCGCTCGTTGAACAATCTGCCCATCTCCAAAGGAGCCAGGTCGGTGAGATCGCTGAGCGTTGTGGTGGGGTCGAGCTGTTCCAGCCAGAAGGCAGCGGCCCGGGCGTGCGCGCCGGCGAATGTGGGATCGAGCCCGCGCGCCTGTTCGAACAACTCGTAGGCGAGTTTGAAATCCGCGGGCTCCTGCAGGATCGACTTCGCCACGCCTCGAATATAGGCCTGGTAGGCCTCGACCGAGCGGGTGCCGACCTGCGCCATGTCCGCCAGCGCCTCGGGGTCCATGCTGGTCTGCATGGCGGTGGCGATCTGGCGCGCGAGATCCTCCTGGATCTCGATCATGTCGGCCACTTCGCGATCGTAGTTCTCCGACCAGACGTGGAAGCCGTCGGCGGCGCGGATCAGTTGCGCGGTGACGCGGATCCGCTGCGGCGTGCTGCGCACCGATCCCTCCAGCACGTGCGCGACGCCGAGTTCGGCAGCAATCTTCGGAATACCGAGCGTGCTGCCCTTGTAGCGGAACGACGACGTGCGGGCACTCACGCGCAGATCCGGCGTGCGTGTCAGCGCGTTGAGGATCTCCTCGCTCAGGCCATCGGCGAACCACTGCTGGTCGCCGCCGGGGCTGAAGTCGGAAAACGGCAGTACGGCGATGGTCTTGCTGTCGGCAGCGATGGGCACGGGGACGGAAAGGGGGTCAGAGTCACTTTCCGGACTCTCCGACTTCGCCTGCACCGCATCGCCTGAGCCGGAAACAGACTCTGACCCCCTTTCCCTTTCCCCGCGTAGCCAGAAACGGTCCGCCGCAAACAACGCGACCACCGCAAGCAAGCCAATCACGATCATGCGATCCATGCGCCGCGCGGTCTGCGGTGCGATCGACTGCCCGTGCGGCACTTCCTCGTCGCGCTTCAATCCGCCGGGTGTCAACTCGAACACCCAGGAAAACACCAACGCCGGCACGAAGCCCAACGCCAACACAATCACGATCGCGCGCGCGACCCACTCCGGCACCGCGAACATCGGCAGCACGGTGCCCGCCACCTGCACGAGCAACCACGCACCGACGAGGTACAACCCCGCCATGCGGATGACGTTGCGGCGCCGGAGTTCGCTGAGAAAGCTATTCATCAGGTTGCTTCAATGACCAGGCTTCGTAGGCAGCCTTGAGCGCCTGATAACGCGAGTGTTTGCGCAGGGAGTCGAGGCCGGGGTGGATCGAAAAGCGCAGGTAGGAGACGGGACCGAAGGCCTGGGCGATGGCTTCGAGGTAATGCAGGGCTCGTTCCGGGTCGCCGGCGCGGGCAAAGGCGATGGCGAGCGCGTACTGGTAGTCGCGCGCGCCCCACGCGTCTTTCGGTGCGTTCTGCTGATAATTGCGTTCGGCGGCGCGCACGCCGTCCAGATCTCCGAGCATCCCGGGCAGATCGCAGGGAAAGTAATAGCCGTTTTGCATCCAGCCGGCAGGATAAGGATCGGACCGTGACTGCATCCGTGCTTGGATCTCGCGCAGGAAGCGCATGGCTTCGTCGCGCTTGCCGGTGACCAGAAGTGCCTCGGCCTGCGCCATCGCATAGGTCTCGGCAAAATCAGGCGGGCTGCGGCGATCCTCCGGCCACAATGTGGGGGACAGCGACAAAGCGATACGGACAGGATCTCGCGTCAGGATCGCAGCCCGAAACGGAGTCACCGCAAGCGTCCCGTCCGGCCCGTCGATGGCCGCCCACGCACCTTCCGCATCACCCTGTGCTTCGCGGAAAAGCATGGTGTACGAACGGACATCGGCACCCAGCCCGCGCGCCTGTTGCAGCGTGTGCGCGGCTTGCCCGGCCTGGCCCAGGACCGCTTGCGTGTCGGCCAGCGCACCCAGCGCTTCCAGGTTGACGGGATCGATCTCAAGCGATCGCCGCAGGGCTGCGAGGGACTCCTCGAAGCGTCCATCGCGGCGCGCGACAAAGGCGCGCAGCATCCAGGCCTCGGCGTTGTCCGGCACGCGCTTGAGCACGCGCTCGAGCACCGCATCGGCGCGGGCGTAGTCGAGTTGTCCCCAGTAGTGATAGTAGGCCTCCGCCAGCAACGTCTCGATCGCTTCGGGCGCCAACCGCTGCGCCTGCGCCAGGCTCATCCGCGCCGCGTCGCGTTGCGATTTTGAGCCCAACGCGAACCAGAAGCCGGTCAGTTGCGCGCGGGCCTTCCGGGCGAACGCGTCGGCGAATCCCGGATCGAGCTTGATGGCTTGGTCCAAGGCGCTGATTGCGTCGCGCAACCGCTTCGTCGTCACTCCGTCCACGTTCGACAGCAACTTGCCGCGCAGGAAGTGTTCGTAGGCCTCAAGGTTTGCGGTCGAACCTGCGGCGAGGGCGCCGGCTTCGGCCGGACTCAGGACCACCTGCATGGATTTGGCCACGGCCTGTGCGATGTCGGCCTGGATGGCGAAAATGGTGTCGGTCGTCAGCGCGCGATCATAGTTTTCCGCCCACAGGTGCACGTCACTGACGCCGTCGATCAACTGCACATTCACCCGTACCTGATCCCCGGCACGCTGCACCGCGCCCTCCAGCACCACGGCTGCGCCGAGCTCGCGCGCGATTTCCGGGATCGATTGCCTGGAATCCTGGTAGCGCATCATCGAAGTGCGCGAGATCACGCGCAGCGCGGCGATCTTCGAAAGCTGGGTGAGCAGGTCGTCGTGGATGCCTTCGGCAAAGAACGCGTCCTCCGGGAGCGCACTGCGGTTGCGGAACGGCAGCACGGCGACGAGACGATTCCCGCTTCCGGTTGCCACGGCCGTGAGCGTTCCGGCGGGCTTCGTCGCGCCTTCAACTATTGCGGGGCCGGTTGGCACGACCGCATCGCGAGGCCAGAAGCGATCAGCCGCGATCAGTGCCACCACCGCGATCAGCCCGAGGATCGTCAACTGATCCAGCCGGCGTGCCGTGCGTGGCCCGACCGAATCTTCGGGTGCCACCTCGGCATCGCGCTTCAATCCATCCGGCGTGAGTTCGAACACCCAGGAAAACACCAGCATCGGCAGGAAACCGAGCGCGAGCAGCAGCACCAGCGCCTTCAGCACCCAGCCCGGTGTGTCGTACAGCGGCAGCAGGGTCTCCGCGACTTGCACGACCAGCCACGCGCCGACCAGGTACAGCCCCGCCATGCGGATGACGTTGCGGCGCTTGAGCTCGGCGAGCAGGGTCATGACTTGGCCGCTCTCTTCGCCGCCGGCGCGCACACGAAATCCGCGTCGCCGAGCGGGCGGCAGAGCGCAGGCCAGCCCTTCTCGCGCCAGTAGGCTTCAAACCCCGATTCGCGCAGCAGCGCCTTGGCGCGCGGATCCGCGAGGTACGGTGCCGCGATCGCCGCTTCGAGATAGCTGTACAGGTAGAAGCGCTTGTCGCTGTTGTACGGCGAACCGAGGCTCCTGAAGTACAGGTCGGCATTGCCACGCATGGCGGCGTATTGCGGGTAATCCCAGCCATAACTGCCGGTGATCATCTGCTCCACGAACGCATCGTCGATATCGATACCCGGGTCGCCCTGCGACCACCGGAACAATCCCCACTCCGCGGCGGCGACGTCCGGATTCACCGCATAGGCCTTGGCCAGTTCCTCGCGCGCGCTGTCGATCCGCCCGTTCGCGTACTCGCGGCGATACCGCGCCGTCGCGCCGAAGAAGTACACGGGGTCGAGATCCAGCATGCGCGGCACGGCTTCGTCGATCAGATCCGCGCGATCGAGCAGGATGCCGACCTGCGCAATGCGGTACCAGAACAACTTGTTATAGGGCTCGAGCGCGACCAGCTCGCGAGCGGCGACCAGCGCATCTTCGGGACGCCCCATCGCCGAAAGGAACTCGGACAGGTCCTCGCGTACGTCCGGGTAGGTGTCGTCCTGCGCGATCGATGCGAGATACGCTCGCTCGGCATCCAGGAAGCGACCTTGGCCGCGGGCGACATTGGCAAGCGCGTGCAGCGTGGTCGCTGCAGTCGGCGCCAGGGCTGCCGCGCGCTCGGCGGCGGTCCGCATGTGCGCCAGTCGATTGCCCAGCGCCAGTTGCTGTGCCGCAGTGGTGCCGTAAGCAGAGACGTCGTAGGCCAACGACAGGTTTGCCCAAGCTGTGGCGAATTCCGGCGCACGCTCGACCGCGGCCTCGAAGTGGAGGATGGCGCGCAGCAGGCTGCGGCGCGCGCGGTACAGTGCACGGCCCTTCAGGTAATCGTCGTAGGCGAGTGGATCGACGTTGCCACGAGCCGCGGCAGGACCGGCACCACCCAGTGAGGTGACCAGCTGTTCGGCGACCTGTCGTGCGATCTCGTCCTGCAATGCAAAGACGCTTTTCAGTTCCCGGTCGTAACTCTGCGACCACACGTGGAAACCGTCGGCGACGCGGATGAGTTGCGCGGTGACGCGCACCTTTTCGCCATCGCGGCGCACGCTGCCTTCGACGATATGGGAGACGCCGAGCTTGGCGCCGATCTCGCGCACGTCGCCACCCTTGTCCTTGAACTGGAACACCGAGGTGCGCGCCGCGACCTTGAGGTTCGGGACGCGCGCGAGCACGTTGAGCAGTTCCTCGGTCATGCCGTCGGAGAAATATTCCTGTTCCGGCGTGCCGCTCATGTTGGCGAAGGGCAGTACGGCAACGGATGGCGAAAGGGGGTCAGAGTCACTTTCCGCACCCGCCGACTCGGCCTTCGCCACTGTTCCTGGGCCGGAAAGTGACTCTGACCCCCTTTCCTCGTCCTTGCGATACGACGGCTGGCCCTTGAAGTACCAGCCGAGCGCGAGCGCAGTCAGCGCGGCGGCGACGATGAAGACGAGCGTGTTGCCGCGTCGACCGGTTTCGGCCCTGACGCCCTCGGGCGTGACATCGAACACCCACGCCATCACCAGCGCGATCGGAAAGCCGAGCATCAATACCAGGATGAAAACCCGCAGCACCCACGGCGGCGCCTCGAACGCCGGCAGCGCGATGCTCGCGACCTGCACCACGATCCATGCGATCACGACATAGGCCGCGCCCACCTTGAACACCTTGCGGCGCTTGAGTTCGGCGAAAAGGCTCATGGCGTGCAAGCCAACTGCTGCGGCGTGTTGCGACCACGCGACCCAACGAGGGGTGGCTGCAGGTTACTCATAAATCGTCTTCGGTTCGGGGCTTTCGACGATCGCCTTGAAGCGAGGATGACTGCGCAGCGGGTCCCACACCGGATCCAGCCGCAGCTCGGCCTGCGTCAGCGGAAACGCACCGTAGGGCGTGACCAGCAACCGCTCGATGCGAGCGATGGCGCGGTCCGGTTCGCCCACCATGGCCTCGATACTCGCCAGTCCCTGCTCCGCCACTGGGCCGAATACGGAATCCTCGGACGCCCGCATCATCGACACTGCCCTTGCGGCTTCGCGCAATGCCGCCTGCTTGTTGCCAAGGCCCGCCTCGCACAAGGCGAGCGCGTTCACGATGAACTCGTTTCGAGGCTGCTGTTGCTGCCGCAGTAGCAGATCCGCCTTGCCGCGGGTGTAGGCCATGCGTGCGCCTTGCGCGTCGCCAGCCAGGGATCGCAGGAACCCCAGAAAGTCCCACGTCACCCCCATGTCGTTCTGGGGATTCCACTCGGGATGGGCCAATGTCCGCTCGGCCAGCCGGATCGCCTCCGCGAAGCGTCGCTCGAAAGTCAGCAGTATGATTTCAAGCCCAGCGTAGACGTGCCTGCGATCCTCGGGAACGCGGTCCAGCGAGGCGAACGCAGCCGTCGGGTTGCCGGTCTTCAGGAAGTAGTACGCCTCGTTGCTCAGGACGTCCGGATCGCTGGGCGTAATCTCCAGCGCGCGGTCGATCATGCTCCGCGTGCCTTTGTGATCGCGCAGCATCGAATACGTCCACGCCCGCTCCATCCAGAGTTGCGCGTCGCGCGGGTTCAACTTTGACGCGGCCTCGAACAAATCGAGGCTCTCCTTCCACCGACCCTGGCGGCGGGCAATGCGGGCCAATGCGGCCGCTGCCTCGCTGCTGCTCGGCACCTCTTTCCGCAGTTGTTCGAATAGTGCACGCGCTCCTTCGTAGTCGCGCACGATGTGGTAACGGTAGTAGGCGTTGGCAAGAAGGGTTTCGGCCGCTGAGGGATCCAGGCGGGTGGCGATTTCCGCAGCCGTGCGGGCCGCCTCTTCCCGCGCAGGAGACGCGTCGTTGCGAGTGAAGACCAAGGCCGCGTTGATCTGCGAGAGCTGCGCCCACGCCCGCGCGAATTGCGGGTCGAGGCGTACGGCCTCGGCGAAGTAACGGGCCGCAGCTCGCTGGTCTTTCGGATTCTGTCCAGCGCGTGAACCGTAATCGAGACCGCGCAGGTAGGCATCGTAGGCCGCGGGTTTGTCTGTGGGTTTGCCCGAGATGGCCTGCCGTTCGCTGCCGCTCAACGTGGCCTCGAGCGTCCGGGCGATGTTCGTCGCCACCTCGCTTTGTACGGCGAAGATGTCGATGAGGTCACGGTCGTAGAGTTCGGCCCAGAGGTGCTCGTCGCTCTGCGCCGCGATCAACTGCACGTTGATGCGCACGCGGTTCCCGACTTTCTGCACGCTGCCTTCGACCAGGTTCGCCACGCCAAGCTCGCGGGCGATGTCGGCCACGTTCGCGTCCTTCGTACGGTAGCGCTGGGTGGAACTGCGAGAGATGACCTTTAGCTGGCCGATCTTCGCCAGGCGCGTGATGATCTCGTCCTGCATGCCGTCGGCGAAGTAGGCGTTGGACTTGTCTTCACTGAGGTTTTCGAAGGGCAGCACTGCGATGGATTTGCCGTCGACAGGCTGGAGGCCAATGCCTGCCGTGGCTGTCGTCGAGGTGCCGGGGCGGGATTCACTGCCGGGCGCGACCTGCTGCGCGGACGGATCGAAACGCCACAACAGCGCGCCGCCGATCGACAACACCAGGGCCAGCACCAGAAGTTCCGCCGCCGACACCCGTTGCTGGCCGCGTTCGCCGTGGAACCAGGCCAATACGAGCGTGACGACGAATCCGAGCAGCGCCGCGCCGATGGCAAGCCGCATGATCCAGCCCGGCCAGTCGTAACTGTCGACCGACAGCCCGAGCACCTGCAGCAGCACCCACGCCGCGGCGGCGTACGCGAGCGCCCACTGCACCAGTTTGCGTTGGCGTAGCGCGGCCCACGTGCCCGTTGCCTGTTCGCCTGCGGACATCGGCCCCCCGGTCGCTTCCCGCTAGCCTAGCCGATTGCCAAGAGCGTGATGCGGTTCCCAGTTCGGGCAGGCGGGTGTGCGCAGTGCGCTCGCAGGGCAGTCGCGAGTCGCACCGCTACTTGGGCGTGTCGTCGTTCCAGCCAGGTTTGCGGTTGCGCCGGTCTTCACCCTTGCGCCGGTCGTTGTCGTCCTTGCCCATGCGGAAACTCTCGCGACGGCTGGTGTTGATCCGGCGTGGACCGCGGCGCTTGTCGCGCGGCTTGGGCGGCGCGGCAGTGACGGGGTCGCGGGCGCGTCGACGCCACCAGAAGATTGCGGCCAGCACCAAAAAGACCACTGCGGCCAGCATCATCCAGCTTGCTTCATCCATCGCAGCGCCCTCCTGTTCAACCCTATGAGTCTAGTCCGCAAGGCGGCTTGCGGCGAGCGCCAGAGCCGGTTCGAAGATGCAACCCTCACGCAACCGTTCACGCCTCGGAAACAGTTGCGTCAGCGACGCATGGACCCTAGGCGCAGCAGCCACGCCGCGGCGAACAGCGCCGCGGCAAGGGCAAGGTAGATCGGTGCGTAGCTGGCCGCAAATGCCACGTCCGGGTTCCCCGTAAATCGTGCCGGTGGCGCATCCTGCATCGCGGCGTACCAGAGCATCAGGAAAACCAGTTCGAAGAGCCGTGGACCGCCACTCAGGGAACCGAGGGCAAGCGCAAGCGCCGAGACGAAACCTGCGCCGACCATCACCTGTGCCGCGGTCCCCGTCGCACCAATCAAGAGCAGCTTGACGACCAGCGGGAACACGAGGATGAGCGCGGCCAGCGCCCCGGCGATCCACTGCACGGGCAGTTGGCGCAGCAGCGGCGACGGCGCGCTGTCGAGGAGCGTGCGGGTGTCGTGGATTTCCGCGCGAGCACCGTGTTCGGAGAACGTCGTCAGGCCCCACAGCCACGCGATCGGCAGGACCCACTTGACGGCGTCCGCCGTGGCAGTCGCAAGCCCGGCGATCCAGAGGCCGAGCGCGACGCCGTACCACCAGAGCGGCCGGCGCTTGAGCATCAGCGTGAGCTCGGCGAGCAGCAGGGTCAACGGACGCCAGCCGGACGCGAACGCCGGCAAGGGGGTCAGCACGTGCCAGGGCGTTTGCGCGGATCCGTGCTCGTCCGTCGTGCCGGTCACTTCGCGTTCCTCGCGCCGCTTGGCGCCACGCGCAGGATCGAAGCGCTCGAAGAACGGCACTGCGAGCAGCAGCACCGGGACGAAGGCGAACATCCAGAGCGCTCGATCGACGATCCATCGCCCGTCGCTGGCGATGCCCGTCCAGCGCACCGGCGTCGGCGGCGCGCCGCCGATGTTGGCGCCGATCGACAAGCCACCCTTGCGAAGCGCGCCGGGTGGCAGGTGATCCTCGAAGTCCGCCAGCGGCGCGGAGATGCCGTAGAAGTCCGCGCGTCGCGTGACGATCCGGCTCTCGTCGGTTTCGAGCAGCAGCATGCTCGGGCCAAACGCCAATGCCCACAGGAAGAAAAACACGACGTTGCCGAACGCTCCGCGCAGTCCCGGTACGCACTCGAACAGAAGCGCGACGGCCGAGGTCATGAGCAGCACGGGCAAGGGGACCAGCCACAGGTGCAACAGCAGATCGAGGGGATGGATCGCGCTGTCCTCGGCACGCCAGATCTGCATCCCGAAGGCGACCACGCTGGAAACCGCAAGGATTGCAACGAGGACGGACAGATTGCTGAGCAGCTTCGCGCCGAGGTACTCGAAACGACTGAGGGGCGTTGCGGCGAGTATCAGGCCAACGCGCGTCGAGCGATCGCGCGCCAGCGCGTCCTTGATGACGAAGAAGCCGAGCAGCGGCAGGACGGTCGCGGCGATCACGCCGAACACCAGCCCGACCCACGCGGAACCGTAGATGCCGCGAGCTTCCCCGACTTTCAACACGACGTAGCCGGCATCCTGCGTCGGCAGCATCAACATGCCCAGCGCGACGGTCGCCATCAGCACGACCAGAAAGCGAAAGCTGCGCACGCGCTGCAGGAAGTCGGCGCGCGCGGCTGCGAAGACTCCGTGCAGACCGACCGTACCCGCCGGTGACCTAATGTCGTCTGCGTGCGTGCCCACCGCGTTCATCCGGCCAGCCTCGCACGCCCTTTCGCGTACAGGTAGGCGTCTTCCAGCACCGGCGCCCGCGACACCGCCTCGGGCGCAGGCGCGATGTCGGACAACACCCGAACCTGGATGCCGTCGCCGCGGCGCAAAGTGCTGGCGATCTGGAAGCGCTGGCGGATGTCCGCCAGCTGGCTCACCGGAACCGTCCAGTCCCACACCTTGCCTTCCGCCGCGTGCATCAGCGCCTCCGGCGTCGCTACGCTGAGCAAGGTGCCTTTTTCGATCACCGCGATTCGACTTGCCGTGGCTTCGAGGTCGGACACGATGTGCGTCGACAGGATCACGATGCGATCACCAGACAGGTCGGCGATCAGGTGCCGGAAGCGCATGCGTTCCTCGGGATCGAGTCCGACCGTCGGCTCGTCGACGATCAGCACCGCGGGATCGTTGAGCAATGCCTGCGCGATGCCGACGCGCTGTCGCATGCCGCCCGAGTAGCCGCTGAGCGGCCGGTTCGAAGCGCTGGAGAGGTTGAGAAGATCGAGCAGTTCATCGATACGAGTCGCGGCGGCACGCGCGGGAACGCCTTTCACCGCCGCAAGATACGCGAGGAACTCGCGCGCGGAGAGGTTCGGATACACGCCGAAATCCTGCGGCAGGTAACCGAGCTTGCGGCGCATGACGTCCGGATGCTGCGTGGTATCGACGCCATCGAGCAATACACGCCCGGTGGTTGGCCGCGTAATGGTCGCTAGGATGTTCATGAGCGTCGACTTGCCGGCGCCATTAGGTCCGAGCAGGCCGATGACCCCCGCCTCGAGCGTCACGCTCACGTCTTTCAGCGCCCACGCGTCGCCGCGATAGCGCTTGCCTACCCCCTCGATTTCAATCCGCACCTTGCCGCCCCGTCAGTGGATTCCCCGAGCGCAGCATGCACCTGCCCGCGCGCCCCCGAAACTGCCGGAAGTCCGGGTGGTGGCTTCGCGCTGTGTCTGAGCAGGCCAGGCTGTTGTAGGGCGGAGCTGCACTCCGCTGCTTCATACCGGTTTCGAATCACCCAGCCGAGCACAGCTCGGCTCTACCAAAGCACAGAATAAAAAAGGCCCGCTTGCGCGGGCCTTTTGGTGTTGCTTGAAGCGAAGCAGTTGGGGCTGGATCAGAAATCCATGCCGCCCATGCCGCCGCCACCGCCGTGGTCGTGGCCACCGCCGCCGCCCGCCGATTCCTTCTTCGGCGCTTCGGCAACCATGCCCTCGGTCGTGATCATGAGGCCGGCGATCGACGCTGCGTTCTGCAGCGCGTAGCGCGTGACCTTGGTTGGATCGAGGATGCCCATCGCGATCATGTCGCCGAACTCGCCGGTCGCGGCGTTGTAGCCGAAGTTGCCGGTACCGTCGCGCACCTTGTTGAGCACCACCGACGGCTCTTCACCAGCGTTGGCAACGATTTCGCGCAGCGGCGCTTCCATCGCGCGGCGCGCGATGACGATGCCGTGGTTCTGGTCTTCGTTGTCGCCCTTGAGGTTGAGCACCGCCGCCATCGCGCGGATCAGCGCCACACCGCCGCCCGGCACCACGCCTTCCTCGACCGCCGCACGCGTGGCGTGCAGGGCGTCTTCGACGCGCGCCTTCTTTTCCTTCATCTCGATCTCGGTGGCTGCACCGACCTTGATGACCGCAACGCCGCCGGCCAGCTAGGCCACGCGCTCCTGCAGCTTCTCCTTGTCGTAGTCCGAGGTGGTGTCCTCGATCTGCGCCTTGATCTGGCGGATGCGGCCTTCAATGCCGGACTTCTCGCCGTTGCCGTCGATGATCGTGGTGTTCTCTTTGGTGATCACGACCTTGCGCGCCTGGCCCAGATCCTTGAGCGTGGCCTTCTCGAGCTGCAACCCGACTTCTTCCGAAATCACGGTGCCGCCGGTGAGGAGCGCCATGTCCTCGAGCATCGCCTTGCGACGATCGCCGAAGCCCGGCGCCTTGACCGCGCACACCTTGACGATGCCGCGGATGGTGTTGACCACCAGTGTCGCCAGCGCTTCGCCTTCGACTTCTTCGGCGACGATCAGCAGCGGCTTGCCGGACTTGGCAACGCCCTCGAGCACGGGCAGCAGTTCGCGCACGTTGGACACTTTCTTGTCGTGCAGCAGGATGTACGGGCTGTCGAGTTCGACGCTCATGCTCTGCTGGTTGTTGATGAAGTACGGCGACAGGTAACCACGGTCGAACTGCATGCCCTCGACCGTCTCGAGCGAATTGTCGAGACCGGAGCCTTCCTCGACGGTGATGACGCCTTCCTTGCCGACCTTGCGCATCGCCTCGGCGATGATCTGGCCGATCGACTCGTCGCTGTTCGCGGAGATCGTGCCGACCTGCGCGATGGCCTTGTCGTCCGCCGTCGGCTTTGAGAGCTTCTTGAGCTCTTCGACTGCGGCCGTCACGGCCTTGTCGAGGCCACGCTTGATGTCCATCGGGTTCATGCCGGCGGAGACTGCCTTCATGCCGTCGCGGATCATCGCCTGCGCGAGCACGGTGGCGGTGGTGGTGCCGTCACCGGCGACGTCGGAAGTCTTGGAGGCGACTTCCTTCACCATCTGCGCGCCCATGTTCTCGAACTTGCACGCAAGCTCGATTTCCTTCGCGACGGACACGCCGTCCTTGGTGATGGTCGGGGCGCCGTAGCTCTTCTCGAGGACGACGTTGCGGCCCTTCGGGCCGAGCGTCACCTTGACGGCGTTGGCAAGGGTGTTGACACCCTTGAGCATGCGCGAGCGCGCGTCTTCGGCAAAACGGACTTCTTTAGCTGCCATGTGTGCGATTTCCTGTTGTAGGGCGGGTCTTGGACCCGCCATGACGTGATCGGGATTTTCTGGTTCGGCGGCGGGCCAGCTGCAAAGCGGCCTGCGCCCGGGGTTTGGGGTGCGGCATCGGCGGGTCCGAGACCCGCCCTACGATCAGCCGATGACGGCGAAGATGTCGTCCTCGCGCACCACGAGGTAATCGGTGCCGTCGACCTTGACCTCGGTGCCCGAGTACTTGCCGAACAGGACCTTGTCGCCGGTCTTCACCTTGAGCGCGCGCACGGTGCCGTTGTCGAGCGGCTTGCCGTCGCCGACGGCGACGATCTCGCCCTTGATGGGCTTCTCGGTCGCGGAATCCGGGATCACGATGCCGCCAGCGGACATCTTCTCTTCTTCCATGCGCTTGATGATCACGCGGTCGTGCAGCGGTTTCATGTTCATGTCGAACCTCATTGGAGTGACGTGGATGATTTCGGAGGTCCTGGGACCTGCCGTTGTTGCGAAAGTCGAAGCGCCCGCCCGCCGGATGCCGAAGCGATCTTTGGCAGTCTCATGACACGAGTGCCAGAGCCGGGCCGCAAAAAAACGCCCGAACTGCGAGCGACCGACCTCAGGATGGGGGTCGAAGCGCGCGTTTCAAGCGTGATGGGTGGTGCTGCGGGCATTTTGACTGGCCGGCGACAGCCAATCAACCCTTCATTTCAAACCGGGGCTCAGCAGGGCCCTGCTGCAAGTGCGGCGACTCCCGCCGCGAGCACGGTTCTCGTGCAATCGACGTCCCATCGTCGCAAGCCGCCCAGGCACGGGCGCACAGTCAATGACGCCGCGGATCAGAAGCCGAGGCGTGCGAGCAACCCGCCCCGCTTCAGGCGGTCGAACGAGAACAGTTCCCGCAACGGGTGTGCGCGGCGCTCGATGTTGGCGCGAATGAGCCCCGCGCCAAGCGCGCTGTAAGTGATGCCGTTGCCGCCGTAAGCCATCGCGAAGTGCACGCGCGGACCGTGCTGCTCGTGTGGTCCGAAGAACGGCAGTCCGTCGTCCGTTTCAGCGAAGGTACCTGCCCACGCGAAGACCGGATCCATTGGCAGCTGTGGAAGAAGTTCCCGCACGCGCTTGGCGAGCTTTTCCGACTTGCTTCCGACCCGCGCGTCGCGCTTGGCGGGGATGTCGACGGCATCGTCTTCGCCGCCGACCAGCAGCCGGTTGTCGCCGGTCGCCCGGAAGTACAGATACGGACGCGCCGATTCCCACACCATGTGATCGCGGAAGACACCCAGGGACTCCGTTTCTATCGGGTCCGATATGCAGGCGTAGCTGCTGCGATTCCTGGCCACGCTCTGATCGATCCACTTCTGCGTCTCGTATCCGCCCGCCAGCACCACATGCCTGGCGCGCACTACGCAGTCGCCTTCCGTGGTGAGCACCACGCTGCGCTCTCCCGGCTCCATGCGCGCAACGCGCGTGCGGTCGAACACGTGGCCGCCCGTGCCCTGCAGCCGCGCGAACAGCTTCGAAGCCAGGCGGTACGGATCGACCCGCGCCGCCTGCGAACTCAGGATGGCCGCGGGTGCCTCGATGCCGAAGCGCGACTGCACGTCGGCCTCCTCGAGCCACTCCACCGCGAAGCCTTGCTTCAGGCGCAACTCGTACTCGGCGCGGATGTCCTTCGCATGACCCTGCTTGCTGGCGAAGTAGAGGCTTTTCATCGGCGCGAAATCCACGTCGCGCACCACCCTGGACACCTTTCCGATCATCGGAATCGCGCTGGCGCAGGCCTGGTAGGCGAGCACCGCATCGGCCTCCCCGTAGCGTTTCGCCAGGTCGACCATGTGCGTGTCGATCTCGTACTGCAGCAACGCGGTGCTCGCGGAAGTGCTGCCCCAACCCACGTCGCGCTGTTCGAGGACGCAGACGTCGTGCCCGTGTTGTGCGAGCTCGTGAGCGATCAACGCACCCGTAATGCCGCCGCCAACCACCGCGACATCGCAGGCGTGATTGCGGGCAAGGGGTGGGAACGCATGCAGCAGGCCGTTCTTGACGGACCAGAAGGGATAACCGCTCTTGAGGTCCATGCAGGCCTCAGCGGGTGAACCACAGCGCCAGCGCTCCGGCCAGCAGCAAAGTTTCCATCACCGCGACGCCCTTCAGCAGCGAGCCCACTGGCGCAAAGCGCGCGATGGTGATCCAGCGGTAAGCCACGATGGGAACGTAGAGGCCCACTGCGATGGAGACAGCCAGCGATGCGGGCGCAGCGTGCGCGGCCAGTGTGGCGAACATCACAGCCATCCCCCATTGAAGCCCGCCGTACACCGTGAGGTACTCGGAGTTGCCCGCGTTGCTCCTCGACAGGTAACCAATCGATTGGGCAGTGCTCTCGCGTGCGAACGTGCACCAAAGCGCGAATACCGCATACAGCACCGCATTGAGCCAGAGGTATGCCGTCAGGAACGTCATGGGGTTTCCAGGAATTGAACGGACGAAGAATCACGAGACCAGGGTCGCGTGCGCATGGAGAAGCGCCGGTTGGCGGCGGGTGCCTGGCTCCGGAGTCGCGCTCCCGATCGGCAGAGTGACGGCGCGCGGTTGGCGGAAACGTGAATGTGAACGCCTCGCCGCGCGCGGGTCGGCCTCTCACCTGGCATGGACAGCTGCAGCTTTAGGGTTTCCCGTCTTCCTGCCGTGGAGTCGCGCCATGCGATCCAGCTCACGCACCCGATTCCGCATCCCCGTTGCCAGCACGCTCGCACTGGCCGTGATCCTTTCCCTCGGTGCCTGTTCGCGACAGCCGGACGCGGTCGAGGACAGCAGTTCCGGGGACGTGGCCGCCACCACGCCCGCGACCGCCGCTGGCAACGAATCCGCCGATCCGATGCCTGCCGGTACGCCGGCACCTGCCAATGCCCAGATGCAGGCAGTACTCGATCAGCTGGCGAAGCTCGGTGGCCAACCCATCGAAACCCTGCCGCCAGACGAGGCGCGCAAGCAGCCCTCGCCGGCCAACGCCGTCACGGCGTTGCTGCAAAGCCAGGGTCAGGCCGCGACGCCCGAAGCGGTCGCGAGCGTCGAGGATTCCTCGTTCCCGGGTCCCGGCGGACCGGTGGCGATTCGTATCTACAAGCCCGCGGGAGACAAGCCCCTGCCGGTCGTGCTCTACGTGCATGGCGGTGGTTGGGTCATCGCAGACCTGGACACGTACGACGCAAGTCCGCGCGCACTCGCCAACGCGGCACAGGCGATCGTGGTTTCGACGCATTATCGCCAGGGCCCGGAACACAAGTTCCCTGCCGCTCACGACGACGTGCTTGCCGCCTACCAGTGGCTGCTCGCCAATGCGGCCGACCTCGGCGGTGATCCAAAGCGCATCGGCGTAGTTGGCGAGAGCGCGGGCGGCAACATGGCGGCGAATGTCGCGATCGCCGCGCGCGACCAGGGCTGGCAGGCGCCGCTTGCGCAGGTCCTCGTTTACCCGGTGGCCGACAACGACCTCAACTCGACGTCGTACATCGAAAATGCGACGGCGAAGCCGCTCAACAAGCCGATGATCGAATGGTTCGTCAAGCACTACCTCAACTCGCCTGAGGAAAGCGCGGACCCGCGCATCGCGCTCGTCAAGCAGCCGAACCTGGCCGGTCTCGCGCCCGCGACAATCATCCTCGCGCAGATCGACCCGTTGCGTTCCGACGGCGAGAAGTACGCCGAAAAGCTCAAGGCTGCGGGCACTCCGGTTACCGTGCATCGCTACGACGGCGTGACGCACGAATTCTTCGGGATGGGCGCGGTCGTCGATGAGGCGAAGTCGGCGCAACAGGTCGCTGCAGAGGCTCTGAAAACGGCGTTCGGCGCTCAATAGCCGCGCCCAACCCTGCCGCAAGGCATGCGAGGATTACCCCATTGCGCAGTGCGCCATGGGGGAGTCGGATGGAGGTCGTGCTGTGCCTGGGCACGAGCCCCGACCGCGGCAGCGCACTGGCGCTGGCGCGGGCACTGATTGAAGAGCGCTTCGCCGCCTGCGTGAACGTGCTGCCTGGCGTCACTTCGGAAACACCGGAGTGAGCGCGACTGTTCGGCAAGCCACGGTCGAAGATCTCGATACGCTGGCGCTGCTCTTCGACGCCTATCGCCAGTTCTACGATCAGCCGACAGATCCCGTGCGGGCGCGCAGCTTTCTCGAAGATCGCCTGCAACTGGGCGAGTCCGTCGTGTTCATCGCGCTGGGTGCGGACGGCGCGGCGCGGGGATTCACCCAGCTTTACCCGGGGTTCTCGTCGGTGCGCTTGGTGCGCACCTGGCTGCTCAACGACTTGTTCGTGGCGCCGCAGGCGCGACTACAAGGCGTGGCCGCAGCCCTCCTCGGGGCGGCAGCGGCGTTTGCGCGCGCGCGGGGCGCGGCGCGCATGACGCTGTCGACCGGCGTCGCCAACACAACTGCGCAGAACCTGTACGAGCGCCTGGGCTGGCAACGACAGGCAGGTTTCATCGAGTACGCACTCGATCTTTGAACACGTCATCGCCAATGCTGCCCATCGGGTTCCAGCGTGCGGCGATGGCCGCGCTTGCGCTGGTCTGGGTGGCGGCCGCGTTGGCGTACCGGGAAAGCACGCTGATCGCCGATTCCGCGCACGTCCTGGTCGCGGCGAGCGAAATCCTTGCCGATCGCCATGCCCCGGCCGCGGGGCCGATGCTTTACGAGACCTGGGTCGCCAGCCCGCTCTGGTTCTGGTTCGTCGCGCTGCTGATGAAGGTCCTGCCGTCTTTCACGGCGTTCAACGTCGCGATCGGCGCGCTGGCCATGACGAAACTTGTGCTCGCCTGGCGCATCGGCCTCAGGGTTTCCGGGCCGCTGTTCGGCTGCCTGTTCGCGGTGTGGATGTGCTGGCCCGGCTGGTCGTTCATCGAGCCGGTGATCGTTGCGCACACCAATCTCGTGCAGGCGACGGGACTGCTGTTCACGCTGGCTGCGCTGCGTGCCCGCGAGAGCCCGTCGGCGATGCGCATCGTGCTGATGTTCGCGGCGTTCGTGCTGGCGCTTGCCAGCCACGCGACCAACCTGCTGCTCGCGCCGCTGTTCCTGTTGCCACTTGTCAGGCCCGCGCCTGCGTGGAGATCGCAGATCCTCGCGTGGGGCATTGGCGCGACGCTGCTCGCGTTGGCTTTACTGCCGACCCTCCTGCATGACGCCAGCGGCTCGGGCAGCGCGAGTGGCTCGTTCCTCGCCCGTTTGCCGGAGCCCGGCTGGCTCGCGCGTTGGCCACGCATCGTCCTGGCGCTGTTCGTCGACAGCCAGGGGTCGGCGCTGCATCAGGTCGCACTGCATTGGCCTTTGCTCGCACGCGCGCTGCAGGGTGCGTACTGGGTCATCCTTGCGATGGCGGGCATCGGCCTGTTGCGGGTGCGACGGGAGGCGCGTGGGTGGCTTGCCCTGGTCATCGTGGCCGTGGTTGCCTGGTGCTGGGCGCTCGCCGTCGCGCGTCCCGCAACACCGGTCTGGATGCTGTTGTCGGTCCAGCCCGTCGCTTACGGAATCCTCGCCTACGGCCTCGCCAACCTGCTGGGCAATTTGGCGGTGTCCCGTTCCCGCGCCCTGGGCTTTTTCCTTTTTCTCCTGGTGTCGGCTTCTGCTGCCGTGTCCTATTCGGCGCTCCGCGGAGAGCGTGCTGCGGCGGGTTTCGAATGGCACGCGAGCGAGCGCACGTTGGACGTTTCGGCGCGGCCGCGTCTTGCGGCCATCAATGCGCCGCACTTCCCGCCGCGCATGGTCGACGCGTTCGAGCCGCTCGTCTGCGCCAAGGAAGGGCAGCGACTTGCGCTGTTCGGAGAGCTGGCCGCCCTGGCCGAAGTGACCAAAGGCGCGACGCTGCGCCTCGCAGGCTGTCCTTATGCTCGCTGGCCGTCACTCGGTCCGGATCCGTCCGCCAGCAATGTCGCGGGAATACCGGCTTCCATCGCCGCCTCGCTGGAACTGGGCGGCACGGTGCGGGCGCACCTGCGCCTGGTTGAAGTCGAGCGCGTGATCGCGCCCACGCGCGGGCATCGCTTGACTTATCGCACCCGTTATCCACCCTACGACCGGAGCGACCTCCAGGCCGGGAGCATCGCCATCGATACCCTGCTCGCAGCGGACGAGATTCTCGTGGTGACGAGCCTGCTCAATGCCTTTGTGGCGCCTGACGCAGACTTTCGCGTCGATGGAGCTCCGCTCGCCGCCGTGGCCGACATCGGCACTTCGCGCTTTTTCCGCTGTCCCCGGGCGCGGCCATGCCGTGTTCGCGGAACCGTGACCGGTGGGGGCCGGCGCTGGCTTCAGGCATTCATCGTCAAATCGGCCTCACCGGACGATCGCGCATAATGCGGAACCTCGCGCGCCCGCGCGAGTCGATCCCCCACTCCACCCGGATTCTCGTCGATGCGTCTTGCTGCGAACGTCTTGCTCTGGTGCCTGGCATTCGTCGCAGGTTCGGCCTGGGCGGTTGACGAAAAAGACCTGCTGCCGGTCGACGAAGCCTTTGCGCTGACCGCGGCGCCGTCCGGCGACGATGCGATCCGCGTCGAGTGGAAGATTGCACCCGGCTATTACCTTTATCGCCATCGCACCTCGGTCAAGGCGCTCGATGCGGCGGTGGAACTAGGCAAGCTCGAGCTGCCGACGGGACAGCGCAAGCGTGACGAGTTTTTCGGCGACGTCGAAACCTATCGGGGCGTGCTGAGCGCGAGGCAGGTCGTCAATCGTGCGCCTGCGGGAACACCATTCCAGATTGAGGTCCGCTACCAGGGCTGTGCCGACATCGGCGTTTGCTACCCGCCGGAACGTCGCGTGCTGACCATCGCGATGCCCGGGCAGACGCCCGCCCCATCAACCAACGCGCAACCGCCTTCAATGCCTGGGTCCAACCCGGGGCAAGCAAGCCTCGGCTTCGCGGGACCGGGTTCGACCCTGGAAGCAGGGCCACTGCCCGAGGAGCAGGCGTTCCGCGTCGACGCGCTGGTCGAGCCTGGCTCGACGGTCGCAAACCTGCGTGCCGCGGTGCGTTTCACGATGCCGCCCGGCTACTACCTCTATCGCGACCAGACGAAATTCGAACTGGTCGACCCCGGTAGCGACGTATCGATCGACGCGCCCGTGTTTCCACCGGGGCGAAGTTATCGCGACGAGCATTTCGGCGACGTCATCGTGTACTTCGATCAGGTCGAAGTCGGCGTGCCGCTGCGCGGCTCGCTCGCGGGCGTCACCTCGCTGCCGATCAAGGTGTCGTTCCAGGGGTGCCAGGACGGCGGAATCTGCTATCCGCCCATGGAGCGCATCGTGGTGCTGCCGATTGCCGCAGCGCTGGGCCGCAGCGATGGCGGCAAGATTCAGTCACCTCGCACAGGCGAACCCTCTCCCCCGACCCACACCCCGGCCTTCGCGCGTAGCGCTCAGGCGCTCATCGGGGCGCGGACCAGTGGTCCGCAGGCGCCCCTCTTCACCCCGGTGGGAGAGGGGAGCATCGCAGGCGCACCCGCGCTCGCGGAGGACTCGCGCCTCGCGCAGAGCCTGCTCGGTGAAAACCGCACGCTGGCGTTGCTGTCGTTCTTCGTGTTCGGCCTGTTGCTGGCGTTCACGCCCTGCGTGTTGCCGATGATCCCGATCCTGTCGGGGATCATCGCGGGCGCGGGACCCAACCTGTCGACGCGTCGTGCGGTGCTGCTGTCGTCGGTCTATGTGCTTGCGTCGGCCGTCGTCTTCATGTTCGCCGGCATCGCTGCCGGCCTTGCGGGAGCGAACCTCCAGGCCGCGTTCCAGCAGCCCTGGGTACTGATCCTGTTTGCCGCGGTATTCGTCGCGCTCGCGCTGTCGATGTTCGGCCTGTACGAGCTGCAGTTGCCTGCTTCGCTACAGACGCGGCTCGCGAATGTCAGCAACCGCCAGCGCCCGGGATCGCTCGGCGGCGTGGCGATGATGGGCGCCTTGTCGGCGCTCATCGTCGGACCCTGCGTCGCGCCGCCACTTGCCGGCGCGGTGCTTTACATCAGCCAGACGCGCGACGCCGTGTTTGGTGGACTCGCCCTGTTCCTGCTCGCACTCGGCATGGGCGCGCCGCTGGTGGCATTCGGCGCCACCGCGGGTCGCCTGATGCCGCGCGCCGGACTCTGGATGGACGCGGTCAAGGCCGCGTTCGGCGTGGTGTTCCTGCTGCTCGCGGTGTGGATGCTCGAGCGCATCCTGCCGCCGGCGGCCACCCTGTTCCTGTTCGGTGCGGTGCTCATCGGCGCAGGCGTGGCGATGCGCGCGCTCGATCCACTGTCTCCGGCGGCAGGCGGATGGATGCGCGTGTGGAAGGCGGTCGGCGTGTTGCTGCTGTTGCTCGGCATCGCCCAGCTGGTCGGCGCGTTGTCGGGAGCGCGCGATTATCTTCGTCCGCTCGGTGCACTGGGCGGCGGTACGGTCCAGGCGGCGCACGTCGAATTTCGCAAGATCAGGAGCGTCGCCGATCTGGAGCGCGAGCTCGCGGCCGCTGCCGCGGCGGATCGACCCCTTATGCTCGACTTCTACGCGGACTGGTGCATCGCCTGCAAGGAAATGGACAAGTACACGTTCACCGATGCGGCGGTGATCGCCGCGGCGGACGCGTTCGTGCGCATCAAGGCCGACGTGACGGCGAATGACGCGACCGACAAGGCGCTGCTCAAGCACCTCGAACTGATTGGCCCGCCGGTGACGTTGTTCTATGCGAAGGGCGTGGAGCGCCGCGAGTTGCGGCTGATCGGTTTCGAGAAGCCTGGACCGTTCCGCGCACGCCTCGAGCGCGCACGCGCCGTCGATCCTTGAGCCCGACCTCGAAAATCCTGTGGCTCGCCGCCGCGGCGGGCGCGCTTGGGCTTGCCGCCGGATTCCTGGTCAGCGGCGGCGGGCGCCAGCTCGCGCTCCGCGCGCTCGCGACCGACGCAGGCCAGCAGGCCGTCGCGCGCGCCGCGCCGACGTCGGCGGGAGTTGCAGCACCCGCGCTCCTCGGTTCTCCACGCCCCGCATTGACCTTGCCCGATCTGGAAGGCCGTCCACGCAATCTCGACGAGTTCGACTCGCGTCCACTGCTCATCAACTTCCTCGCATCCTGGTGCGAGCCGTGCCGGCGCGAACTGCCCGAACTGGACGGCTATGCGCGATCCCAGTCGCCGGAGGGCGTCCGGGTCGTCGGCATTGCGGTCGAAGAGACCGCCAACGCCCGCAAGCTCCTCGACGAAGTCCCCGTGGAGTTTCCGGTCCTGATCGCGGGCGATGCCGGCACCGGGCTGATGCCGCAGTTCGGCAATGTCAGCGGCACACTGCCTTACTCGGTGCTCGTCGGAGCCGACGGTAGACTCCTCGCGCGCAAGATCGGGGCGTTTGCACCGGGGACGACCGAGCGCTGGGTACGGGATGCCCTTGGGTCCACGCCTTAGCGCCTCTGCCGGAATGTACCGTTCGCGTGGCCAACGTCGGCGAACTGGACAGTATCAAGCTGAGCATTCACACTAGCCCGCCGTTCTGGACCGGCTCCCCGCGTGATCCTGCTGCTCAATGGCCCCAACCTGGACCTGCTCGGCACGCGCGAGCCTGAGCGCTATGGGCGGACCACGCTCGGCGAGATCGTCGCGGATGTATCCCGGCGAGCGGAGCAGTCGGGAACTGGACTTGAACATCTGCAAAGCAACAGTGAACTGGCTCTCATCGAGCGCATCCACGCCGCCAGAACCGATGCCACGGCTGCCATCATCATCAACCCTGGCGGCCTGACGCATTCGAGCGTGGCACTGCGGGACGCCCTGCTCGCCTGCGGCAAGCCATTCTTCGAGGTCCATCTGTCCAACGTGTTCGCACGCGAGCCGTTCCGCCACCGCTCCCTGCTTTCGGATGCTGCCGCCGGCGTGATCGTGGGCATGGGTCCGCTGGGCTATGGCCTGGCGCTCGTTGCCGCGCTCAAGCAAGGCCCGACCGATGACGGCATCTCTACTTCGGCGCCGAGCACTACCAACCTGGAGTCCTGATCGTGGATTTGCGCAAGATCAAGAAGCTCATCGAGTTGCTCGAGGAGTCGAACCTTTCCGAGCTCGAAATCAAGGAAGGCGAGGAGACCGTGCGCCTTGCCCGCATGCCGCGCAACTTCCAGCCGGGCGCCAGCGCACCGGCGCCGGTAACGCATGTGCACTTCGAGCAAGGCGGACATGGGCAGTCGGGGGCGAGCGCATCCCCGTCGGGCAAGGGCGGCACGCCCCAGGCCGAGGGCAAGTCGACGCTTCCGGAAGGCCATGTGCTGCGGGCACCGATGGTGGGCACCTTTTATGCCGCGCAGAGCCCGGCCGCGCCGCCGCTCGCCAAGGTCGGCCAGCCCGTCAAGATCGGCGACGTGCTCGGCGTCGTTGAAGCCATGAAGATGTTCAACCAGATCGAAGCCGACGCAGCGGGGACCCTGACTGCGATCCTGGTCGAGAACGGCCAGCCGATCGAGTTCGATCAGCCGCTTTTCGTGATCGGCTGAGCCAGATGCTCGACAAGGTCGTCATCGCCAACCGGGGCGAAATTGCGCTGCGCATCCAGCGCGCCTGCCAGGCCCTCAACATCCGCACGGTCGCGGTGCATTCGACCGTCGACCGGAACCTGAAGCACGTGGCCATGGCCGACGAGACCGTGTGCATCGGACCTGCCGCAGCGAGCGAGAGTTACCTCAACGTACCCGCCATCATTGCTGCAGCCGAGGTGACGGACGCCGAAGGCATCCATCCAGGCTACGGATTCCTGTCGGAGAACGCCGACTTCGCCGAGCGCGTCGAGAAGTCCGGCTTCGTGTTCATCGGACCCACCGCCGCGGTGATCCGCATGATGGGCGACAAGGTCGAAGCCATCCGCGCGATGCAGGAAGCGGGCGTGCCCTGCGTACCGGGTTCCGATGGCGCGCTGACGGATGACTCCGCGGAAAACGCGCGCGTGGCCAGGCGCATCGGCTATCCCGTCATCGTCAAGGCTTCCGGCGGCGGCGGCGGTCGCGGCATGCGCGTGGTGCATACGGAAGCGCATCTCGCCAATGCGATCGCCACCACCCGCGCCGAAGCGCGCGCGGCGTTCGGCAACGATCAGCTCTACATGGAGAAGTTCCTCGCGGATCCGCGCCACATCGAGATCCAGGTGCTCGCCGACAACCACGGCAACGCCATCCATCTCGGCGAACGCGACTGCTCGATGCAGCGACGCCACCAGAAGGTCGTCGAGGAAGCGCCGGCGCCGGGCATCACCGCCGAACAGCGCGCGCGCATCGGCGGCGTCTGCGTCGAGGCCTGCAAGCGCATCGGCTATCGCGGCGCCGGCACCTTCGAGTTCCTGTTCCAGGACGGCGAGTTCTACTTCATTGAAATGAACACGCGCATCCAGGTCGAACATCCCGTGACCGAGATGATCACTGGCGTCGACCTCGTGCGCGAGCAGCTGCTGATCGCTTCGGGGGAGAAGCTCTCGTACACGCAGGAGATGATCGAGATCCGCGGCCACGCGATCGAATGCCGCATCAACGCCGAGGACCCCGACACCTTCATGCCGAGTCCGGGCCTCGTCAGGCGCTTCCACGCCGCGGGCGGACCGGGGATCAGGGTCGACACGCACCTCTATGACGACTACCGCGTGCCACCCAACTACGACTCCATGATCGGCAAGCTGATCGCGCATGGCAGCGATCGGGAACAGGCCATCGCGCGCATGCGCATCGCGCTCCACGAAACCGTTGTCGAGGGCGTCAAGACCAACATTCCTCTGCAGCAGCGGATCCTGGCCGACGTCGGCTTCCGCCAGGGCGCGCAGAACATCCACTACCTCGAAAAGCGCATCGCCGAGCGCCGCGAAAAGCCCGCGAGCTCCTGATGCGGGTTGTCGCTGCGTCGCCGTGAGCCTCTCGTGACACGCGACTGCGCCACCGTGCTACGGCGGGGTGCCGCACCAAAGAGCCAGGAGCGCGCAGGGAACCGATGGCATTTGTCGAGTGGGTGATCAAGTGCGATGCGCGCGAGCACGAGCGCGTCGAGGCCGCGCTGATGGACGCGGGGGCGCTGTCGGTGACGCTGCTCGACGCGGATGCGGGCACGCTCGCGGAAGTTGCGGTGCTCGAGCCGGGCGTCGGCGAAACGCCGATCTGGCCATCCGTCGAGCTGCACGCACTATTCGATGCCGGCGTTGATCGCGCTTTGGTCGAGAACTGCTGCGCCGACCTGCTCCTCCCACCGGCCATGGCCTCGGGCACGTGGCACGAAGTCGCAGACCAGGCCTGGGAACGCGCGTGGCTCGCGGACTTCAAGCCCATGCGATTCGGCAGGCGCACTTTCATCGTACCGAGCACGCACGAGGTCCCGGCCGAAGCCGACGATGATGAAGCCGCGGTGGTGCGGCTCGACCCGGGCCTCGCATTCGGCACCGGGACCCACGCAACCACTTCGCTCTGTCTCGAATGGCTCGATGGGCTGGCGCTCGAGGGCGCGACCGTCGCGGACGTGGGCTGCGGATCCGGCGTGCTTGCGATCGCCGCCCTCAAGCTCGGCGCCGCGCTCGCGATCGGCATCGACAACGATCCGCAGGCATTGATTGCAAGTCGCGACAACGCCGAGCGCAACGGCGTCAGCGCGCGACTGGAACTGCTCGACGCATCGGCGACGCCACGCGCAATGGCCCACGCGATCGTCGCCAATATCCTCGCGGGCACGCTCATCGAACACGCCAGCCGCATCGTCAGTTGGGGAAGGCCGGGCGCGTTCATCGCGGTATCGGGAGTGCTGCCCGGCCAGCAGGCAGAGGAGGTCGCCGCAGCGTTCCTGCCCTGGTGCGGCATGCTCGCACGCACCGAGCGGGACGGCTGGGTCCGGCTCTCCGGCCGTCTGCGGGAAACGAACGCTTAACTTCGGACGGTGGATCCGTCGTCATAATCGAGCGGATGCATACCCAGTGCCCGTCCTGCCTGACCATTTTTCGCGTGGGGGCTTCCCAACTCGCCGAAGGGCGTGGACAGGTTCGCTGCGGGCACTGCCGCCGGAGTTTCCCGGCGCTCGACACCTTGTCGGACGTCCTGCCGGAGGCGCACCAGCCGAGCTTGCGCCTGCATGCTTCGCCTTCGAAGCCCGTCGAACTGACGCAGGTTTCCCGCGGCGCGCCCGCGCCCCACGCGGCGCTCTTCGCGCCGCTGCCGCCCGAGCCGCGTGCTCCGCTGCCGCCTCCCGAGCCGATGGTCGCTTTGTCGCCAACGCCCACGATCGAACCCGGGTACGGCGACCTGACCGAAGTGTTCACCGACGAGCTGGATGCCCGCGTCGGTCGCGGCTCCGACGCGCCTGCTGTTGACGAAACGCGCGGCGGACACGAAGGCGCGCCGACCGTGCGCTTCGACGGTAACGGCTGGCCGGTTGCTGATGAGCCCGGAGCCGCCAACGCCCAATCGCGGCCGCGGCAGGTCGAGATGCCGCCAGGCGTGGCTCCGAACCGCGACAGCCACCGGCCGCTCGACCGCATCACCGCACGCCACGCGCATCGCGCCGCGATCGAACCGGCAGCTCCGGCCTTTGCGCGGCGCCGCGCGCGGGGTGGCCGCACCGGCTCGGGTTGGGGCTGGTGGTTCGGCAGCGTGTTGCTCATGCTGATCCTGACCGGCCAGGTCGCCTGGGCCGCGCGATCGCAACTGATGGACGTGCCGACCCTGCGCCCGTTGCTGCTGCGTGCCTGCGAACAGTTGCATTGTCCGCTGCCAAAAAATCCCATTCCCGATTCCATCACGCTCGCGGCACGCGACGTGCGCCCCCACCCGAGCGTTCGCGACGCGCTGATCATCGGCGCGACTCTCGTCAACGAAGCCGAATTCAGCCAGCCTTTTCCCGTCATCGAGATCACGCTGGCCGACGTCAACGAGCGCCGCATCGGCATGCGTCGATTCCAGCCCAATGAGTACGTGTCCGACCGGCGCACGCTCCAGCGTGGCATCCCACCCACCGGCACGGCGCTCTTCAGCGTCGAGGTGGAGGATCCGGGCAAGCGCGCGGTCGCCTTTGAATTCCGCTTCCTGTGAGCGCGACGCCACGCCTCGTCGTGCGCAGCGACGACGCCCGACAGCGGCGCTGGCTGGCCTGGGCGCTCCTCGTCGTCTGGCTGGCCACCCTGGCCGGAGCATGGTGGCTTGGCGGGAGGCAGGCTGCTCCCGACCTCGAGGCCATCCTGGCGCGCGATGCCGGCAGCACGCGCTCGGCCGCCGAGATGGCGGTCGCGCTGGACGCTGCGAAGAGGCGGATCGCCATCCTGGAACAATCCGACCGGGTGTCACGTCTTGCCAACGAGTCGCTGCAGAAAACACTGCGCCTTCTCGAGGCCGAAATAGCATCCCTTCGCGATGAACAGGCGTTTTACCAGCGGCTGGTGGGCGGCGAATCGGGCCGGGCGCTCGAAGTCCAGCGCCTTGCCCTGCGCCCGATCGGACGCTCGAATGCATTCGGGTTCCGGGTGTTGCTGACGCGCAATGCGAAGACCGGCGAATCAAGCCGCGGCTCGGTGACGTTGACCGTTTCGGGCGCCGGAGGCGGGAAACTGGCCAGCCTGGGTTGGGATCGTCTCCAACAGGAGACCGGCGCCACACCGCTGGTGTACGAGTTCAAGTACTTTCAGCAACTCGAAAGCAGCCTGATCCTGCCCGACGGCTTCGAACCCGACCGTGTCATGGTGCGCGCGCGCGCCAGCGACGGCACGGTCATCGACGAGTCGTTCGCCTGGCAGGCGGCCTTGAAAACAGGGGGGGATCCCGATGTTTGGAAATAACAGGAATGGCAAGGCGCCGGTGCGGCCGGCGGCGGTGGAGTCGTTGATCGGCTCGCGGATGAGCATCCACGGGGACGTGGAGTTTGCCGGCGGGCTGCACGTCGACGGTCACATCAGTGGCAGCGTGGTGGCGAGCGGCCGCGACGGGACCTTGACTCTGACCGAGAATGGCCGCATTGAAGGAAGGGTGGAAGTGGCGTGCGCGATCATCAACGGCCAGGTGACCGGCGATCTGTGCGCGACTGAGCGCGTCGAACTCGCCGCCAATGCCCGCGTCGACGGCGACGTGCACTACAAGACCATCCAGGTCGCGGCGGGAGCGCAGGTCAACGGTCGCCTCGTGCGCATGGATGAGCAACGTCCCCTGCCAGGACTCGAACACATGCCGCACGCACTCACCACCGCACAGGCTTGAAGTCCCCGATGTTCGAAACGACGCTCACACTGCCGCAGCGCCCCGCTCCCATCGCGGTGAGTGCTGCTGCCCAACGCAAGGTCTCGGCGTTGATTGACGGTGAAGGCAACGCAGATCTCAAGCTGCGCGTCTACATTTCGGGAGGCGGCTGCTCGGGTTTCCAATATGGTTTCAGCTTCGATGAAGAGCAGGCCGAAGACGACCTCGTCATTCCGCACGGGGACATGACCTTGCTGGTGGACCCGGTCAGTCTCCAGTATCTCGCCGGGTCCGAGATCGACTACTCCGAATCGCTGGCCGGCGCCCAGTTCGTGGTGCGCAATCCGAACGCCAAGACCACCTGCGGCTGCGGTTCTTCGTTCACGGTGTGACAAGGGGCCATAGTCACTTGTCGGAAAAGGGGTTCAAGGAAAAGCGGGTCAGAGTCACTTTTCGGACGAGGCGGCCGAAGTGACGGCCTCACCTTCTCCGAAAAGTGACTCTGACCCCCTTTTCGCATTTGCTTCCGCGGATTTCGATCGCGGCGGTGAACGGCGGGAGGACGACGCCTGGGTGGATTCGCTGCGCCGGGATCGCCGCGCGTGCGTGGTCTCGGTCAACCTCGACGGTCGCGTCAGGCTTGCCGAAAGCCGCGACCGGGTCGCACGCAGCCGGCTGCATGATGCCGATGACCCCAACGCACTGGCCTCGGCGAGTCTGCTCGGGTTCGAAGCGGGTGTCCCTCTGTTTGCGATGCATGGCGCTGATAGAAATAGCGACGTCGGGTCGTACGCTGATCTGCGCTCGATCGCCGCCACGCTGCCGGCCCACGAGGCGGGCGTAGCCGCGTACGCAAGATCACTGCTGTACTGGCAGTCGCGCACGCGATTCTGTGGCCGTTGCGGGCAGCCGGTTGCGCTGATCGCGGGTGGGCACCGCGCGAAATGCAGCGAACCGGCGTGCGGCGCCCTGTTTTTTCCGCGCACCGATGCGGCCGTCATCGTGCTGGTCGAACACGACGGCCACGCACTGCTCGGACGGCAGGAGTCCTGGGGCGAAGGACGGTTCTCGACCCTGGCCGGATTCGTCGAGCCAGGCGAGACATTGGAAAACGCAGTGCGGCGCGAGATTCGCGAAGAGTCGGGGGTCGTCGTGGGCGGGATGCGCTACGAGGCTTCGCAGCCGTGGCCATTTCCCGCATCGCTGATGATCGGGTTCCGCGCGCAGGCGCTGGACGACACCATAGAGGTCGGCGACGAAATCGCGGAGGCACGCTGGTTCTCTCCCGACGACATCGATCGCCAGCGCGCCGTCGGCAGCTTGACGCTATCGCCCTCGTCGTCGATTTCGCGCTGGCTGCTCGGCAACTGGTATCGCGAACAAACCGGCCGCGTCCTCGTCGATTGAAGGTTTTACCTTCTCCCCGCGAGCGGGGAGAAGGAAGAGATTCACTCCGCGTCGCCGCGCAGCGCGCGTACCCGCGCTTCGAGCTCTGCGGCGGTGGCGAGCTCCGGCGCTACCGGCGGTCCGGCGACCAGTTCCACCTGCGCGCGGATGCGGCGCGGCACGCGCATGCGACCCATGCGTCCGTCGCGCTTGCTCCACATGCTGGTCCACATGCCGCGCAGCGCCATCGGCACCACCGGCACCGGCATTTGTTCGAGCATGCGCTCGACGCCGCGCTTGAACTCGCCGATGTCGCCGTGTGGCGTGAGTCGTCCCTCCGGAAAAATTCCCACGAGGTCGCCTGCCGCCAGCGTTGCGCGGATCTCGTCGAAAGCGCGCGCCATCAACGCGGCATCCTCCTTCGCAGGCGCGATCGGAATCGCGCGCGCGGTCTTGAAGATCCAGCGCATGACGGGGATGCGGAAGATCTTGTGGTACATGACGAAGCGCACCGGCCGCGGAATGCTCCCCGCGAGGATCAGCGCATCCATGTAGCTGACATGGTTGCACACGATGATCGCCGCACCCTCGTCTGGCACGTGCTCTTCGATTCCCTTGACGCGCAGCCGGTACAGCACCTTCACGAGCACCCAGCTCATGAACCGCATCAGGAACTCGGGCACCAGCGTGAAGATCCACAGTGCCACCAGCGCATTCGCGATGCCGAGCGCAAGGAACACCTGCGGGATTGTCCACCCGAGGTAACGCTGCACCACGATGCCGATCACTGCGGCGAGCACGATGAACGCCGCATTCTGGATGTTCATGCCGGCGATCACGCGAGCCATTTCATGGCGCGGCGTGCGGCTCTGGATGAGCGCGAACAACGGCACGACGAAGAAGCCGGCAAACAGACCAATGCCGATGAGATCGACGATGATCCGGATGCTGCCGGCCTCGCGCAGGAATGACTCGATGACGAGGCCCGTCACGGGCGCGAGCCCGGATCGCGCGAAGTAGAGATCGAGCAGGAAAGCCGAGATGCCGAAAGCCCCGAGCGGCACCAGCCCGATCTCGACCGTGCGCGCGGAAAGCTTTTCGCAGAGCAGCGAACCGGCGCCCACGCCGATGGAGAACAGCGCCAGCGCGAAGACGTACAGGGTCGGATCGGCCCCTCCAAGATTGACTTCCGCGTAAGTCGGCAGCTGCGCGGTGAGCACGGTGCCGAAAAACCAGAACCACGAAACGCCGAGCACCGCGTTGCCCACGGCGCGCTGCTTGCGCGTCAGTTTCCAGATGGCGATCGACTCGGGAATCGGGTTCCAGTTGATCCTGAGATCAGGCGCCCCGGCCTCAGCGCGGGGAATCGCGCGACTGACGAGGTTGCCGAGCACCGCGAGCGCCACGATCGCCGTGGCCGCAACCACGGGTCCCTGGTCGCCGGCCAGCTTGAAGATGAGGCCACCAAAGATCATTCCGATCAGGATCGAGATCGACGTGCCCATCTCGACCAGGCCATTGCCGCCGGTCAGCTCTTCGGGCTTCAGCACCGACGGCAGGATCGAATACTTGACTGGACCGAACAGCGTCGACTGCACGCCCGTCAGGAACAGCGCCACCAGCAAGGTCGGCAGGTTCTGCGTGAGGAAACCGACCGCCGCGATCGACATGATCGCGATCTCCATGGCAGTTGTGATCCGGATCAGCCGCGATTTCTCGAGCTTCTCGGCGATCTGCCCTGCGGTGGCGGAGAACAGGAAGTACGGAAGAATGAACAGCGCCGGCGCAAGATTGGTGTAGAGGGTGCGCTGCTCTGCGCTCACGCCCAGCCAGAACAGCAGGCCGATGATTGCCTGCCGATAGACGTTGTCGTTGAACGCGCCCAGCGCCTGGGTCGCGAAGAACGGCGCAAAGCGCCGTTGCCTGAGCAGGTCGAACTGGCTCGGATGGGACATGCACGACTCCCCGATGTCGTTCAGCAGGCAAAAAGGGGTCAGAGTCACTTTTCGGACGAGACGGTCGGCGGGACCCAGTGTCGAGTTCCGAAAAGTGACTCTGACCCCTTTTTGCGGTGCGGCACTGCCAGCAGTGCGGGTGAGCATAACCCGGCTCCACGACGGCGCATCCCTGCCCGGCTACAATGAACTCCTCGCGACGCCGTGGGTCTACCGGCGCGACTTCTGAGGATCCACCCTGTGAAAACCTTTCCAACTGGCGCGCGGCTGTGCGCGGCGTTGCTGACCCTCTCCATCTGCTTTGCAGTGTCGGCCCAGACCGTGCCCGGCCCACTTCCCCAGCCCACGCTGTCGGCCCTTCCGGCCGCGCAGCAGTCCGCGCTGCGCGAGCTTCGCACCGAATTCGACCGCAACATCGGCACCCTCAAGGGCGAGGATCGTGCGGTCGCGTTTCTACAGATGGGGGCGCTATACCTGCGCAGCGGACTGACCGACGCGGGCAACATCGCGCTCGACCACGCCGTCGCGGCGCAGCCTGCCGACCCCAGGTTCGTTTACCTCAAGGGCATCGCGGCCATGCGCCAGGAACGCGTGAGCGAGGCGGCGGCGGCGTTTGCCCAGACCATCCGGCTCGACCCGAATTATCTGCCTGCCCACTATCACCTGGCGGAGCTCCAGATTGCGCAGCAAAAGCTCGCGGCAGCGCGATCCACCGTAGCCGGGGTGCTGGCGAAGCGCCGCGACCTCGCGCCTGCGCTCGCACTGCTCGGCGAGATTGCCTTGCGCGAGCGCAGGTACGACGAGGCCATCAGCAACTTCAACGCGGCGCTCAAGATCGAACCTGCCGCGAACGCCCTGCGTGGGCGGCTTGCAGAAGCATACGCAGGGCGCGGAGATTCGGCTGCTGCCACCCGCGAACGCGCACTCGTCGGCGACGTTACGCCCCGCATCGCGGACCCGCTCGCGCTACAGCTCGACGGACCCGGCGCACCCTCCGCAACAGCGACGGCGAACGCGAGCGCGGGGTCCGCCGCCACGGTACGCACCCAACTCGAGTCGCGCGTGCGCGCCGCGCCCCGCGATCTCGAGGCGCGACTCGCGCTGATCGAGATCCTCGCCCTGACCGGTGACCTGGCCGGAGCGCGTACCCAGTTGCAGGCTGCGCAGTCGCAGGCACCGGGCAGTGCAAACGTCCTGCTGGCGCAAGCCATCGTCGCGGAGGCAGCCGGTGACGACGCGGGGGCACGCGCGGCACTGCAGCGCGCGGTGGCGGCCGACCCCGCGAACTCTGGCGTGCAGCGCCGGTATGCGGACAATCTGATGCGCGCACGCCAGCCCGACGCTGCCTATCGGCACTACATCGCCGCGGCGGGAAAAGCGGACGAGGCCGAAGCGCTGGCCTCCGCAGTCGTCGCGGCTTCATTGGCGAATCGTTGTGGCGAAGTCCTACCAGTCCTGCGCGCCGCGGTCTCAAAGCGCAGCAATGATGGCCGCCTTGCGCAAATCGAGGTGCGTGCGATCGCAAGCTGTCCGCTCGCCACCGCCGCGCAGAAAGCGCAGGCACTCACGGTGGCGAAGGCGCTGTACGCACAGCGCGCCAGTGGCGAACTCGCGGAGGCGCTCGCCATGTCACTCGCTGCCAACTCGCGTGCGCGTGAAGCGGTTGATTACGAGGCGGAGGCGATTTTCGACGCCACCAAGCGTGGCGACTCGGTCAGCCTTGCAGGCCGCCGGGCGTGGATCAAGCAGTTCGAGCGCGGGCAACCGGTGTCGCGCCCGTGGCCGGAAGGCAACCTGATGTTCGCCCCGCCTGCGTTTCGCGTCGCGCGCTGAGCTACGACTCTGATGCGGGAGCGCCCCGGTTGAAGGCGCTCCCGCACTTCCACGCGGTGGCGCCTACCGTGCGGCGTTGAGGCTCATCGTCGCGTTGCGGGTCGAGTCGAGATATTGCGCGGGATCGCGCATGCCCGCGGTGTGGCACTGCCCGGTGAAATGCCCGCGATTGACCGCTCCCGGAAGTTGTCCGTACGCCTTTTCGACGGTCCCATCCTCCGGATCGCTCAACACCAGATCGCTCGCCGCGTGGCAGTAGTCGTTGGTCCACCAGTTGGTGGTGCGGAACGCGGTGGTGTAATAGTTCACCTTGGCTCGCGAAGTGGTCGGGATACCCGCCATCCATGAGGCGGCGCCGCTGTAGCTGAGATTGTCGTTGGTGCCGCAGCCTGCGCCGAACCACGATCCGATCGCGGCAAGGATTCCCGCGAGGTTGGTGCCCTGGTACGGCGTCCCGACCGACTGGATCAATCGCGCGCCCGTCGCATTGTCGAGTCCGCTCCAGTAGTAGTTGTAGAGATGCAGTGCGGCCGCGCCGCCCTGGCTGTGCGCCACGATGCCGAACGAGTTCCACGTCGCGCCGAACGACTGGATGAGCCGCGCGAACGCGTCGTGTGATCTGTTCTGATTCGCATCGAGGAACGTCGACGACGTCGCGAATTGTGACGCCGGCCAGACGCCGCCCGAGCAGTAACCATGAACCAGCAGCAGCCGCCGACCGACGCCCTCGATGGCTTCGCCCGCGCGCTGCTCCAGCTCGGCGGGCTTGATGCCCATGCGCATGGCGTCGTCGATGACGCCGGAATCACTTTTTGTCCCGGAATCCACGTCGGGGAGACTCAGCGCGAGTCGATCCGCGCGGGCGACCGTTACGAAATGATCGGGATCCTCGAGGCGCAGATCGCGCAGCTCAAACGGCCCAACGACGCCTGCGCGCGCCAGCCAGCGCGTGTCCAGGCCCAACTGGATCCTGCCGTTCGCGGGCGTGGCCATTCCTCCGAGCCAAGCGGCCGCAACGCTGCGTCCGGACACGTCAGTTCCCCAGAGTTCGGCGTACACCCGGTAGTGCCGTGCATCGCCGCGTTCCCTCACGGGCACGGATACGAGGAAGCGTCCACTGGCCTCCACGTCGGCCGACGCGTAGGCCCTGCTGTCGGTTACGTCGATCGAACGCGCGACCACAGGTATCACGTGTTCGCTGGTGCGTAGCAGCGGCGCGCCATCTTTGCCCTTGCCGTGCACTTCGACCTGCGCGAGATATTGGCCGGTGTCGGACGCACGGAAATCACCGCCGAACAATCCGTCGCCGCTTCCGCCATCGCCATGCGCGCCATCGTCGAACATCGGCACGATGTGGGAAGTGCCGTCTGGTGCCGTGATGCGCATCTGCGCCAGGCTCACCGTCCCGGCATTTTCGCCCAGTGCCACGCCACCTCGCGCGTCGGCGCCGGACAGCATCGCAACGAGTCCGATGCTTTCGCCGGGCCACTGGCGACGATGCGTCTGCCAACTCGTGAGTTCGAGCGCCTGGTCGCCTTCAAGCAGCAGGTAACCGCGGGTCGGCGTGGCTTGCTTTGCCGAACGGTCTGCGGTGGCGCGCACGCTGATCATCCAGTTGCCCGGTTCCGCCCGCGTCAGCACATAGAGATCGGCCGGATGTTGCACATTCTCCAGACCCAACGCGGTACGACCGGTTGGCGCATGCAGCGTCGCCTCCAGCCGATCGGCGGCGGCGGTGGGGCTCGTCAATTCGACCTGCCATCCCGCCTGCGCGCCGGAGAGCACCAGGAACCTCACCTCACCACCTTTCACGGGCAGCTTTCCGGTCCAGCTGAGGCTGCCGTCGCCCTGCGCGGCGAGTTCGAAGGGAATGAGCGCGCTCTTCGAATGGATTGCACTGGCCTCGGGAGCGGCTTCGCGCAACATCGCGAACTCCTCGGGCGGGCCGGCCAGCTGCTTCGCGAGCGGCACGGATTCCGCCGCCCACACCACGGACACACAGAAACACATCAACAGCGCGCACGCTGCGCGCGAGATTCGACGGGACAGCATTGGTTCGTCTCCCCAGACTGAAAGTTGCGGCCATGGCGTCGCCGCTGCGAGCAGTCGACGCGTCCGTTTCGGCCGCATCCCCCATGCGGCTGCGTACGGACCGGCGGACTGTACGCTCACGTATCCAAAACCGTGTTGCGCAGCGCAGCAACCCTGCCCGGAATGTGCGGGTGGTCCAGCAGGCCGTCTAGGCGTCTTCGCGCACTACGGCGCGCCAGCCAATGTCGCGGCGGTGATACTCCCCATCCCAGCGAAGGCCGTCCACGACGCCGTGAGCGTGCAACCGCGCGTCGGCGACGGAATCCCCCAGTGCGCACACCGTGAGCACACGGCCTCCGGCAGTCTCGATCTCGCCGTCTGCATTTTCCCGCGTGCCGCTGTGAAAAATTTTGCGGCAACCGTCGACGGGCATCTCAAGTCCGTCAATCACGTCTCCGCTGCGCGGAGACTCCGGGTATCCCTCGGCGGTCATCACCACGCCGAGCGAAGGACGCGGATCCCATGCGGCCTCGGCACGATCGAGTCGCCCATCAAGCGTCGCATCCATCAGCTCAACCAGATCCGAGCGCAGCCGCATCAGCAAGACCTGCGCTTCCGGATCGCCGAGCCGTACGTTGAACTCGATCACCCTGGGCGCGCCGTCCGCATCGATCATGAGCCCTGCGTAGAGGAACCCGGTGAATGGCATGCCGTCTGCTGCCATGCCGCGCACCGTCGGATCGATGACCTCGCGCAGCACGCGATCATGCACGAATCCGGTCACGACCGGCGCCGGTGAATAAGCGCCCATGCCGCCCGTATTGAGCCCGCTGTCGCCTTCGCCGACGCGCTTGTGATCCTGGCTCGTCGCGAGTGCCAGCGCATGCGTGCCATCGACCAGCGCGATGAAGCTCGCTTCCTCGCCTTCGAGAAATTCCTCGATCACCACGCGCGCGCCGGCCGCGCCGAAGGCATTGCCCGACAGCATGTCGCGCACGGCGGATTCGGCCTCGGCGAGCGTCATCGCGACCACCACGCCCTTGCCCGCAGCGAGGCCGTCGGCCTTGACGACGATCGGTGCCCCGACATCGCGCACATGGTCGATAGCCAGGTCGACGTCGGCGAACACCGCGTAGTAGGCGGTCGGAATCCGATGGCGCGCCAGGAAATCCTTGGCGAAAGCCTTGCTGCCCTCGAGCTGCGCGGCAGCCGCAGTGGGACCGAAAATCCGCAATCCGCCTGCCTGGAACCGATCGACGATGCCCGCGACCAGCGGGCCTTCCGGGCCGACCACGGTGAGTTCGACTCCTTCGGCGCGGGCCAGCTCGAACAGCCCCTCGACGTCACTCGCCTTTACCGCGACGTTCCGGCAGCGCGCTTCGCGCGCGGTGCCGGCGTTGCCGGGCGCGACGAGCACTTCGGAAACCCGCGCCGATTGCGCGAGCTTCCACGCCAGCGCGTGTTCGCGTCCTCCCGATCCCACCAGCAGAATTTTCATGCGGCCCCCTGCGAAAAACCGGCCCGACGGTCAGTGACGGAAGTGGCGCACGCCCGTGAACACCATGGCGATACCGTGCTCGTCCGCGGCTGCGATGACTTCGTCGTCGCGCATCGAACCACCCGGCTGGATCACGGCGCTGATTCCCGCGGCCGCTGCCGCATCGAGCCCGTCGCGAAACGGGAAGAACGCATCGCTGGCCATGACGCTTCCTTCGACAGCCAAACCCGCCTCCTCGGCCTTCATCGCCGCGATGCGCGCGCTGACCACGCGACTCATCTGGCCGGCACCGATGCCTATCGTACGCAGGCCGCTCGCGTACACGATCGCATTCGACTTGACGTGCATCGCCACGCGCCACGCGAACAACAAATCCTCGAGCTGCGCGGGAGTGGGCGCAAGACGCGTCACCACTCGACAGTCTCCAGCCTCGAGCGTGTCGAAGTCCGCTTGCTGCACCAGCACTCCACCCGCGATGGACCTGGACTCGAGCCGCGCGGGAGGTGTGTTGAACGGCCCGGTCCGCATGACGCGCACGTTGGCCTTTTTCCGGAATGCAGCGAGCGCCTCTTCCGGAATCTCCGGTGCGATCACGACTTCAACGAACTGACGGGCAGCGATCTCCCGGGCGGTGGCGACGTCGAGCGCACGATTGAATGCGATCACGCCGCCGAATGCCGAAGTCGGGTCGGTCGCGTAGGCGCGATCGTAGGCGGTTGCGAGGTCCGCGGCGATGGCAACGCCACACGGGTTGGCGTGCTTCACGATCACGCACGCGGGGCCGGTGAGCGCCTTGGCGCACTCGAGTGCGGCGTCCGCATCGGCGAGGTTGTTGTAACTCAGTTCCTTGCCCTGCAGCAGGCGCGCCGTCGAAACAACACCTGACAGCGGCGCATCGTGTTCGAGGTACAGCGCCGCATGCTGGTGGGGATTTTCACCGTAGCGAAGTGGCGTGGCCAGGCTGGACGAACGATGCAGCGTGCGCGGCCATGCTGCCGGGGCGTCCGGATCGGTTGCCCGCACCGATAGCCACTCGGCGATGCGGCCATCGTATTCGGCGGTGTGCGCAAACGCCTGTGCTGCCCACGTACGACGCTGGATCGCGGTGGGGCCGCCCGACGCGAGGGCCTCCATCAGCTCCGCGTATGCTGCGGGGTTGACGACCACCGCGACGCGCGCGTGATTCTTGGCTGCTGCGCGCAACATCGCCGGTCCGCCCACGTCGATGTTTTCCACCGCGTCGGCGAACGCGCAGTCCGGGCGCGCGATGGTGGCCTCGAATGGATAGAGGTTCACCACCAGCAGGTCGATCGGAACGATGCCGTGCGCCTGCATGACGGCGTCATCGGTCTCCCGGCGCCCGAGCAGGGCGCCGTGAATGGAAGGATGCAAGGTCTTGACGCGTCCATCCATGATTTCCGGATGCCCGGTGACCTCCGACACCTCCTGGACTGGCAGGCCCAACTCGCGCAGCGCGCGGGCGGTGCCCCCGGTGGAGATGAGTTCCACACCGCATTCGACCAGTGCGCGGGCAAGCGCATCCAGACCGGTCTTGTCTGATATCGACAGCAGTGCGCGGCGAATGCGAACCCGATCGTTCACGTCGGCGCGCCCCGATTGCAGACCTGTTCGGGACTGACGCCAGACGCGATGGGCACCGCGTCACACCGGTCGCGACTGGCGTCGCGCCTGCAGGAAAACGGCGCTGCGGCGTCGCCGCTCAAACGTGATGCTCGGCCAGCTTCTTGCGCAGCGTCGCACGGGTGATGCCGAGAATCTCGGCCGCGCGTGTCTGGTTTCCTTCACAGTGCACGAGCACCTCCGCGAGCAGGGGCGCTTCGACTTCCGCCAGCACCATCCGGAAGAGATCCTCCGTACTGCGGCCCCGGGTGGACACCAGATAAGCGCGCACGGCGCGTGCGACGCACTCGCGCAACGCGGGCTCGCGGCGCGAAGTGTCCTCGCCATTGGCACGCGTCACGCGCAGGTTTGCGGAACGATTCGCGCGGCGGGCGGCAGCAGGAGTAGCGGAGGTGCTCACGCGAGACTCCAGCGTATCGGGGTTGGCGATGATAGCGGCAGTCACGATCCCGCGTTGAGCATTGTTGTGCGGCGCGCACGAAAGAGTCCCGTCCCTGGCCGGCGTGGCTGACGCGCGTGCGGCCTTCGTGCACACTCGCGGATTCCTCCGACTCTCCAAGGCTGCACGTGATCGACTCGGCCCCCATGTTCGCCCTCGGCATCACGCTCGCGTGGCTGGCCGGCGTGCGTGTGTACCTGACCGTGTTCGGCGTCGGCGCCGCGGCGGCCCTGGGCTGGGTCGCGTTGCCGGAGGGGTTGCAGGTCATGCGCGAACCCCTGGTCATTGCGGTGGCCTTTGCGCTCACGGTCGTCGAATTCGTGGCGGACAAGATTCCAGGCGTGGATACCGGCTGGGATCTGCTGCACACCCTGGTGCGCGTCCCAGCCGGCGCCTTTCTCGCGGCGTATGCGCTGACGCCGGAAGGCGTCGATCCAGGCCTGGCTGCGCTGGCCACCGGCGGTGGAGTGGCATTCGTCAGCCACGCGCTCAAGAGCAGCACGCGCGCACTGCTCAACACTTCGCCGGAGCCGATCAGCAACTGGAGCGCATCGCTGACCGAGGACATCGCGACGGTCTCGATCCTGGGTATCGCGCTCGCCTATCCATGGGTCGCGCTTGCCTGCGTCGCAGCGGTGACGCTCATGCTTGTCGTGGCACTGTGGTGGGTCGTGAGGTGGTTCCGCAGGCGCCGACGCGTGACCGCTACCGTATCGCGAGCCTGACCTGGAGAGCTGGACCATGCTGTGGATGAAGACGTTGCACATCGTGTTCGTGGTGACCTGGTTCGCCGGTCTGCTGTACCTCCCGCGCCTGTTCGTCTACCACCTCGGGATCGGTCCGGACGACTCCGCTGGGCACGCCCGCTTTATCACGATGGAGCGGCGACTGCTCATCATCACGCACATCGGGGGCACACTTGCCCTCGCGTTCGGCGTTGCGCTGATGGACTGGTGGATGCGTCACTCGCCGGATTTTTCCACCCAGGGCTGGCTGCACGCCAAGCTCGCGCTCGTGGCACTGCTGGTGGCGTTCCACGTCTACTGCGCCTTGCTGGCGCGTCGATTCGCTGCCCGGACCACACTTCCTGGATCCACCTGGCTGAAATGGTTCAACGAGGTGCCCGCCCTGCTGCTGATCGTCATCGTTGCGCTGGTGGTCATCAAACCCTTCTGACGGCGCCCCCGGAAGCGCGGCTTCGTGGGCGCGATTCGCGAAGCCTGCGAAACGGGGTTGCCACCCCCATGGCACGATCACACGGCCGTAGCCTCAAACCCCGCTAAACACGAGGCTTCTGGCATACTTTTGAGATGGGATTGGGCTGCGGGCAGCGGTCTGCGCATCCTTGGGCGAGGGGAGGCGGCATGTCCAATCCGATGGATGTCACACAGAACGTCGAGCTCAAGCTCGCGTTCCTGAAACATTTGCCCAAGCGTCTCGAGACGCTCTACCGGCGAGTGCAGCGCCTGAGCCAGGGCGGATGGGACATCAATGCAATGTCGCAGCTGTTCAGCGACGTGCAGGCGCTGACCGGGACCTGCGGACGCTACGGCCTCGTCGAACTCGGCCAGAACCTTTACGCGCTCGAACAGGTCCTCGGTGACTTGAGCCGTGGCGCACGCCTCCCGGACCCGGTCGTGGACCGGCAGATTCTCGACCTTGTCGACGAGCTTGCGTGGCGCTCGGACAGCGAAACGCAATCCCTGACCGAGGGCCATGGTGCTGCGGCGGCGCAGACAGAAGCAGTTCCGACACCCCCGCCCGCCGAGCCTGCCGAATCGGCAGCTTCGCCCGAGCCGCAATCGCCGGCAGCGGTGCCTCCCCGCGTGATTCTTGCGCCTTTACCAGTCGTTCCAGACGAGGCTGCACGAGAGGCGGCGCAGCGTTTGCTCGGAAGCCTGCCGACCGAAGCGAGTCCGTTGATCGCGGCGCCTGCCAGGCCGCGTTTGGCCGGAGGATTCCAGTCACGCACATCCGCATTGCGGATCTATCATCTAAGCAGCGGCGTCGGGCCCGCCGAGCTCGCCTGTGCCGAGCTTGCTGCCGGCGGGGACACCGTGGAGACGCTCGACGATCCGGAAGAGATGGCCGAGATGATCGAGGCCATCGCTCCTCATCTCGTCATCGTCGACGCCAAGTTCGCCGACGCGCTGCCGCTGCTGGGATCCGCCATCACTGCGGCGCGCGACGCAGCGCGACACCGGGTCTTCATGATCGTGCTGGCCGAGCGGCAGGACGTCACGCTCCGACTGGGCGCGATGCGTGCGGGCGCCGACATCTTCATGCCGCCACCTGTCGATGCGCGCGACGTCCTCGTGCGCGCGCGCGAATTGCTGGAGACGCGCAACGAGGAGCCGTTCCGCGTACTGATCGTCGAAGACGATCGTGCGCAATCCATGTTCGCGGAATCGATCCTGCGCAAGGCTGGCGTTGAGACGCACGCCGTCCTCGAAGCGCTCGATGCGCTCGACATCCTGCAGCAGTTCGATCCCGAGCTGATCCTGATGGATCTCAACATGCCCGGCTGCGATGGCATCGAGTTGACGACCCTCATCCGCGAGCGCGAGCGTTTCCTCAATACCCCGATCGTGTTCCTCTCCGGGGAGCAGGACAGCGAACGACGCTTCGATGCGCTCAACGTCGGCGGCGACGATTACCTGACCAAGCCGATCCGGCCGAAGCACCTCATATCCGCGGTGACCAACCGCATCCGGCGTGCCCGGCAGTTGCAGAAGCGCGTCCGGGCGCGGGAGCCGCGCGACGAGGTGACGGGGCTGTTCGAACGCGCCTTCATCCTGGACCGCATTTCGGAGGACCTGGCCGGGGATCCACGCGAGCACGGCGCGGTCATGTTCTGTCGGCTGCATGGCGCGCAGCTGGCGCGCGAGAAGCACGGAGTGCTCGCGTTCGATGCGCTGATTGCCCAGGCCGGCGCGCTGCTGACGTCGCACGTGTCGCTTACCGACATGGTTGCGCGTTTTGGCGAAGACACCTTCGTGATCTACCAGCCGGATGCCGATCCCAAAATTGCCCTGCAGTTCGCAACCAGCCTCCGTGACATGCTCGGCGCGCATTTCTTCGATATCGCGGGCCAGGCCGTCCTGCTGCGGCTCGCCATCGGCATTGCACCGCTCGCGATTGGCTGGACAGAGCTCGGCAGCCTGCTCAATGCCGCGGATCGCGCGGCCGCGCGTGCCTTGGCCAACAGCAATCTCAAGCCCGTGCTGTATGCGGCGCCAGTGGAAGCGCGCGGTGGCCAGTCGATCGACCTGGTGGAACTGGTCAAGGATGCCCTGCGTTACGACGCGTTCCAGCTGGTGTTCCAGCCCATCGCTTCGCTGCGTGGTGAAACCGAAGAACAGTTCCAGGTCCTGTTGCGGCTCACGTCTCCGGATGGCCGGATGTTGCTTGCCGCAGACCTCATCCCGGCAGCCGAGAAGGCGGGCCTCCTCCCCGAGGTCGATCGATGGGTGCTGTCGCGTACTCTGACAATCCTCCAGGAGCGCAGCCGCAATCTCCGCCGTGCGCGCCTTTTCGTGAGCAAGTCGGCGCAGGCGCTGCAGGATCCGGAGCGCGTGCAGGCGCTGCAGCAGATGCTCGAGGCAAGGCGCATCGAGCCAGAGCTGTTGGCGATCGAACTCAAGCTCGTGCTGATTGCGCACTTCCCCACCCAGGCTGCGGCATTCACTGCCGCCGTTCGCGGGCTGGGTTGTCGGGTATGCCTCAGCGGCATCGAGGCCACGACCGCGCACATTCAACTCGCCGAGCAGTTGAGTCTCGACTACATCAAGGTTGCAGCGACGTACGGAAGCGGTGCTGTGCGCGACTCCGCGCGACGCGATGATCTGCAAAAGCTGGTGAACTTCGCGCGCGAGCGCGGTTTGCGTGTCATCGCGCCCATGGTGGAGGATGCTTCGACGGCCGCCCTGCTCTGGTCGACTGGCGTCGATTTCATGCAGGGCAACTTCGTGCAGCAGGCCACGCGCACCATGGACTTCGACTTCTCGGCGGGAGCGCTATGAGCGCAGGGCCGGGTTGATGGCAGACGGTGAGCTGCAGGCCGGCGCACAACGAACCCGTCTGCTGGCAATGGTTGCGGCGCTGAGCTGGGTGCTCGCCGGTGCGGCAGCGTTCGTAGGCGTCCCGCAGATGTTCAGCGTGGGCATTGCCGGCCTGGGCCTGCTGCTGGCCGGAGCGGTCTGGCGTGCGCTGGGTGCGAAGGCGGTTCACGCCGAATCTGCGGCCGCCTCCACTGCCGGCGGAATCGCCCGTGCTTTCGATGGCATCGATCCAACAGCCGTGTTCGATCGCGAAAGCGCCGAGATCGAGCGGTTGCGCGAGGTGGAGGGCCAGTTGCGGCTCGCCAAGCAGGAAGCCGAATCGGCGATGCTCGCAAAGGGCGAGTTCCTCGCCACGATGAGCCACGAAATCCGCACGCCGCTCAACGGCATCGTGCCGCTCATCGACGTGGTGCTGTCGTCGTCGCTCAACGTCGATCAACGCCAGTGTCTCGAGACTGCCTACTCGTCTGCCCAGCAGCTGGTCTCGATCGTCGACGACATCCTCGACTATTCCAAGATCGAGGCCAATCGCCTCGAACTGGAAAGCGTCAGCATCAACCTGCGCGAACTGGTCGACTCCGTCGCGCAGTTGATGGCGCATCCGGCGCAGGCGAAGGGAGTCGCGATCAGCGTTCGCTTCGATCCGAACCTGCGCCCGATCCAGCGGGGCGATCCCGTGCGGCTGCGCCAGTTGCTCACCAACCTGGTGAGCAACGCCGTGAAATTCACCGAGAAGGGCAGCGTGACCGTGCAGGTCGGCCGTCGCGGCGAAACGGGCACGCACACCCAGGTCCTCTTCGCCATCGTCGACACCGGACCGGGCATCGACCCCGAGTCGCAGAAGCGATTGTTCCAGCCCTTCATGCAGGCGGACACTTCCGTGACGCGCGTGTTCGGCGGCACCGGGCTCGGACTCGCGATCTGCCGCCGGCTGGCAGAGCTCATGGGTGGCGAAATTGGCGTCAAGTCGACGCCGGGACGCGGGTCGACGTTCTGGTTCAGCGTCCCGCTGCTGAAGGCGCCCGGGGACATCGCCACGCCACAGCATGGTGTCGAGGGCGGTCGCGCACTCGTGGTCAGCGCAGACCAGGTGCTGATTCGCGAGCTGGCGACTTTCTTTGCCAGCGCAGGCGTGCAGCACACCCAGACCAGCTTGTCGTCCGACGCGGTGTCGCGCCTGCGCGGAAATCCAAAAGCGCCTCGAATCCAGTCAGGTGGTTACCAGTTCGCGTTCCTCGACTGGACCGGCATGCGGCTCACGGCGCAATCGATGGCGCGCGGACTGCTGCGCGATACCTCGCTCGCGCACCTGCGCATCGTGCTGTTGACGCAACCAAACGACGAGGTTCCCGAGGACCTTCGCCGGCACTCGCAGGTCATGATTCACCCGCGTGTTTTCGAGGCTGCCAAGCTTCGAGCCGCGCTCGATTCGGATGGCAAGGAAGTTGCGCCTCTCAAGACGGTCGACGAACTGTTGCGCACGGGTGCCAACGACACGCGCGACATGATCGTGCCGCCGATCCCCTCCACGGACTCGCCCAGCATGCTGCCGTCGGTGTCACGTGAAGCGCGCACCGGCTGGGAATCACCCCGCAATCGTCGCCCCGAAGAGGCGGACCCACGTCCATCGGGGGCGGATTCGGACTTTCTGCCTGCGGTCGCCGACGTGGTTGAGTCCCCACCACCGCGCCACTCCGCACCGCGCAGGGTGCTCCTGGTCGAAGACAATCCCGTCAACCGGCAAGTGGCACAGCGCCTCCTGTCCATCGGTGGACTGACCGTCGACGTGGCGGAAGAGGGCGCCACGGCATTGTCGATGCGCTTCTCGAATCCGCCTCTCGCCATCCTCATGGATTGCCAGATGCCGGTGATGGACGGCTACGCATCCACAAGGGCGATTCGGGAGCGGGAAGCGCGCGAGGGACTTCCGCGCATGCCGATCATTGCCATGACGGCGAACGCGATGCTCGGCGATCGCGAGAAATGCCTTCAGGCAGGAATGGACGACTATCTGTCAAAACCGCTCGATCGCAAGGCGCTGGCACTGACGCTGGACCGCTGGCTGGCGGTGTCGGAAGGACGGACCACGGTTCTCGCCAAACGACGCGAACTGGTTTCTCTGGACATGGGCGAGGAGCAAGCAGAGGGAGCGGCAAGTGCTCCGCCAATGCCCCCTCCTACTGCAGCGCCCGGAGGCGCTCCGCCAGCCTCACTCGCTCCGGTATCCGCTCCGCAAACTCTCTCACCGGTAGTCGCGGCCGCAGCGGCAGTCCGCCAGCCGACGCCTGAGCCTGCCGAGGACGCACCGGCGGAAGTGATGTCGTTTCGCGCACTCGACAGCGAAATCATCGACGACCTCATCGACATGATGGGCGCCGACTTCACCGATCTGGTGCGGATGTACCTGCACGACGCTCCGGTCCACGTGGCGCAGGTACACGCCGCGGCGGAGCGCAACGACATGGAGGGACTGGTGGGCCCGGCGCATATCCTGAAGTCGTCGAGCGCGAATCTTGGCGCACTGGCACTGGCGGAACACGCACGCCAGATCGAGGCAGGCGCGCGCCACGGCACACTGCCGAAATCCGCGTCGGACATGGCGGCTGACCTCGAGACTGCTTTCCTCGAGGCAAGCTCCGAACTCACCCGGCTGCTCTCGTCGCGAGGCGACTAGCGCAAGCTGTGCGCAGCGGACAGGACCGAACCAGCGGCAACCGCAACCGGTTCGTGCCTATCCCGCGTTCTCCTCAGTCGCCGAGCTGGCTCTGCAGGTAAATCGGCTCACCGAGCTTGGCGATCAGCTCGAGTTGCGTTTCCAGCCAGTCGATGTGTTCTTCTTCCGACTCGAGGATGCGTTCGAGTATTTCCCGCGAAGTGAAATCCTGCACCGACTCGCAGTGCGAAATGCCCACGCGAAGGTCCGGCACCGCCTGGTGCTCCAGGGCAAGGTCGGCTTCCAGTGCTTCGCGAACCCCCTCGCCAATGCGGAGCTTGCCGAGGTTCTGCAGATTCGGCAGGCCGTCGAGCATGAGGATCCGCTCGATCAGCTTGTCCGCGTGCTTCATCTCGTCGATCGACTCCTGGTACTCGTGCTCACCGAGTTTCCTGAAGCCCCAGTGGCGAAACATCCGCGCATGCAGGAAGTACTGGTTGATCGCGATGAGTTCGTTGTAAAGCGCCTTGTTGAGGTGCCCGATGACTCCGACGTCGCCCTTCATGCTCTCACGCTCCAGCAGATTGATCGCTGTGGAGTGTAGGCAATAGGGAAGACGTGTGACGGAACGCTAATCGCTCGCATTCCTAGGAAGCCGCTGCGCGCGCTTCCTGATCCCTCGGAGCGCGGCGCCTTCAGGCGGCGCTTGCGATTCGCACGTTGAAGATCCGCACGCGGGGTGGTTGTTGCGAAGAGACGAAATGTTCGTCAAGAATCGCCTGGGCATGGTCCGCACAGGATCCGCACTGCGTCGAGCAGCCGGTTGCCATGCGCAACGCCGTCAGATCCGACACGCCGCGCTGCGCGGCCTCGCGGATTTCGAGTTCGGTGACTCCCGTGCAGATGCAGACGTACATGCATCCCATTCAATTGCAAATGCGAATGATTGTCAACAGCTTCTAGTCCGGGACTTCAGACGGCCGCTACGAGGGATTCCGACAGGGGGACGGCCACGGTTGGAGTCGCCCAGCTTGGTTCCGAAAAGCGCAGCGACGTGGCGTGCTCGGCCTTCGGCATGAGCTGGCGCAGCGCCCGCAGGTAGACCTCGCGCTTGAAGGCGACCACGTTCTCCACCGGATACCAGAAGTCGACCCAGCGCCAGGAATCGAATTCCGGATGATCGCAGGCGTCGAGGCGCACACGTTCTTCGGACGAAGTCAGGCGCAACAGGAACCACACCTGCTTCTGCCCGAGGCAGACCGGCTTTTCGCGGCGTCGCAGGTAGCGTTGCGGCAGTCGATAGCGCAGCCAGCCCGCCGTCGCGCCGAGCACTTCGACATCGCCGGCCGCAAGCCCGGTTTCCTCTTCGAGTTCGCGATACATCGCCTCGATCGGCGTCTCGTCAGTGCGCATGCCGCCCTGCGGAAACTGCCAACCGTCACGCGCGATGCGTCGCGCCCAAAACAACCGCCCGTCGGCATGCATCAGCACGATGCCGACGTTGGGTCGGTAGCCGTCCGGATCTATCATCCGACGAGCCCCCTTTCAATCAGATGTGCCGAGTCTCCCACACCGTCGTTCAGGCTCACAACAGGCGCGTTGTGTTTTGCCTTGCTGGTCGGAACCTTTTGGCGCCGCGATATGCGGGGTTCGCCGTGCGTCTTCGGAGGGCTTTCTTGACACACCGGGCGGCGAGCGGAAGAATCGCCGACCCTCCTCGCCTGCGTTCGCAGCTCGTAGGCGGCGTAACGTTTTACCCTTTTTGGCTATGTAGCTCAGCCGGTTAGAGCACAGCACTCATAATGCTGGGGTCGGTGGTTCGAGTCCACCCATAGCCACCATCTCTGCACTTCGTGTTCTAGTGCCGAGTAAAATATTTGGGGTCGCGCGCGTGGGCTCGCCCGGTTGGGTGAGCACGGCTTGACGCCGTTGGCATGCGGCCACTGATCGAGGCCGAGGCCGGTGAACGCGAACGCGATAACGGCAATGTCTCGCTGATGCGCGTGTTGCCCCTGGTGCTGGAAGACTTCGGGTGTCGAGGGCCCGGCAGAAACCTGCCGGACCCCGCCGACAGGCAATTACCGCCGGCGCACGTCGATCGATACGGTCGCCTTCTCCGAAGACGTTTCACCATCCTGGGCGACGTAGGTGAAGGTATCCACGCCAGTGAAGCCGGGCGCCGGCTCGTAGTCGAAAGAACCGTTCGCATTTAGGACGAAGCTGCGCGCGTTGCGCGGTGGGTCGATTACCCGTGCCGTGATGGCGTCTCCGTCGGGATCCGCGTCGTTGCCCAGCACCCCAGGCGCCGGCACCCGGAGGATCGTATTGCGACGCACGTTGTAGGCATCGTCCGATGCTTCCGGCGGAAGCCCTCCGGTAGCGCAATACGCCGGGACGGTGAAGTCTTCCACCACTTGACGATGATCCTCGCCGCCGGTCGGATTGAGTGCACCGACACCAAGACCACGACGGGCAAATGCGCGCCAGATCGGACAGGAGTCGGACGCGTTGCCGTCGGCCGCTTCGGCGGCGAGGATCGCATTGCGTCCATCGACGAAGCCTGGCCGGCACTTGGTGAGAATCAGGCCGTTGTTGAGGTAATGCAGTGTGCGCACGTTGCCCGCACTCGAGTTGAAGTTGAACAGGTTCGGCTCGAACCCGTGCTCATCGACCAGGTTCCAGTGCATGTCCCACACCATGGTGGCCCATACCGAGCCGACGCCATGCGGGGCGGTTTCCGCAGCTACGTCGCCGTACGTAAACGAGTTCACCGCCATGTTGCGCGTGTACGGGAAGCGCCGGATGCCGGGCCCGTGTTCGTTCTGGAAGGAGATGTACGCGCCGACGCCGCGCAACGTGTTGCCGGTGTCAGTCGGCTGCGCGGTGAGCAGCATGGCGTACAGGTCGCTCCAGCCTTCGCCCATTTGCTCGCCGATGGGAGTCAACGTACCGGGAGCGGAGGGGTTGGGCACCTGTCCGTTGATGAGGCACGCGATCGAGGTCGGACCGCCCACCAGGCGGTTGCTGATGCCGTGCCCGTATTCATGCGCGATCACACCGGCATCCATGTCGCTGTCGCGGCTCGGTACGGGCAGGATCTGCGGCGTGAGATTGACCACGCCCTGGGACAAGGCCTGCTTCAGGCGCGTGCCATTCGATTCCCCGATCATCACCGAGGGAATCGTGACTTGGGCGCCGACGGCTCCCGGCCCCATCGAGTTTCCAACCTCACGACCCAGCGTGTTGGCCAGGATCGCTCCCTTGGCGCCCGCGCGTTCCGCGTTCAACACCTTGACACCGAACTCGCAGGTGCCCCGATCGACCAGTGCGATCTTGCCCGGCGTGAATCCAACCAGCGGTTCGCAGCCGTCGTTGACCGCGCCCGTGCCGTCGTTGCCGAGCTCGAGGTCGCCCGTGCGCTGCGCGTCGGTCAGCGAGCCAAGACTGGCCCCGAAGCTAGCCGTCGCGGCCGAAAGAATCCGGTCTCCATCGTCGAAGTCAGCGAAGGCCAGCGGCAGATTCACCTTGACCACAGCCGGCGGTGACCATTCGAACATCTGCATCGCGGGCGGCAGCAGCAAGGGAGTAATTCCGTCGTCGGGCGGCGTGAAGAAGTTTGCGTTGTTCGTTCCGGAGCCATCCTGGGCCTGGGCGAACACCGCATCGACATCGCGGAACGTGCCCTCCGTCGTGAAATTGGTCTGCTGGAAGTTGCCGGCGGCCTCGGTGAAGGCGTAATGAAACATCACGTCGTGAATGACGTTGTTCCAGTAAAAAAGATTGACGATCGATGCCTGCAGGTTGGTATTGGGATTCAACGCGGAAAACGGGTCACATGGTGCAAGGATCGCGGGGTTGCTCTGCACTCCGCCCAGCGCCGTTGGCTGCGCGCAGGGGTTGCGCAAATCATTGTGCGCGAAGTCGAAGGTCAGGTTGCCAAGGACACCCACGCCCGTGGGCTGATAGCCGTCGAAATCCGTGTCGTCCCGATCTTCCACCGCGATGACGTTGTTTCCGGTTGTCGTTGGGCCGGCGTGCCAACCGGTGGGAGAGGCTACGCGGTCGCCGGTTTCGCTGGTGATGTCGTGGTGCCGGTCGACGGGACTCTCGGTCGAGATCGGGCTCTCGGAGTTGAATCCATACACCCGATACTTGTCGAGAACAGCCACAAGGTTGTGCTTCTCGAGCACTGCGCCATCCAGCGCGTCGACATACATCAGCCAGACGGCGTTGGCGGTGGTCATGACATACAGCTCCCACGCAAGACGCACCGTCCCGTCGGCACGCGGCACGTAGCTCAGGCGCACGGGCACGGGGCGCTTGGTGACGCCGGTTCCACGAAAGGCCACGCCGCTGCGCTCCGCTTCCAGTGCGGTGAAAACCGACAGGGCGTCGGCGCTCGCGGTGCGACCGAGGTCCTGCAGCGCCCTGCCGAAGGCATCGGCGGCTGTCAGAACCGGTTGGGTGGCGGACAGGCGCCCCGCGACGGACTCTACCGCGCGATTGTTCACCGCCAGGATCGCGCCGGAGTCGAGTACGTGGACGCTCGTGACCGCGTTGAAAACCGGAATGCCATTGATCGTCTGCTGATAAAAGAGGTTGGTGCCGAGCCCTTCGGTGCGGTATTTGGACTGCAGCGTCAAGGTCGAGATGTCAGCGGCCGCCAACCCCAGCTCGGAAAGATGACTGGAGAAGTAGTCAGTGGCGATAACGGCCGGGTCGGCGTTGCGTGGCGCCGTGAGCAACTGCACGCGATGATCCGGGCCGAGTACGGGAGGACTGGTTCCCGCCATGGCGAGACTGCCGATGGACAGGGCCGCAGCGACGGCGACAGACAATGCGGTTGGCAAGCGTCGCGCGCCCTCCGGGCGGGGCCTGGCGGGATTGATCGTGGGATCGGCGGAGAGTCGGGGGGCGATGACGGACATGACACGCTCGCGGAGGAGAGGGGGGGTGTACTCAACCACGCATGAGGCGACTTCAAAATGAGGGAAGTTGCCTACGCAGGCCCCAGGCTCCGGTTCGCACCGGGTGAGACGTGCGCCGCCAACTCTTGGCTGCTTCAAAGTCCGGTATCCGCGCATGCTCGCCATTGCCCCAGCCCGTCCCGTGGCCTTGCCCCGACACGACCAACGTGCCGATGGACGCCTGCTCTCCGAGCGCCTGCAGTCCAAGTATTCCAGTCGTATCACGGGCGCCCTCGTGTTTCCCGCCCGTGCGGGCCGCTATGCCGAGTTGCCAGCGGAGCTGCCGGAATCGGTCCTCCACGCGTTGCATGCCCGCGGGATCCACCAGCTCTATTCGCATCAGCTCGAAGCCTGGGAGGCCACGCAGCGACGCGAGCACGTCGTGGTGGTCACGCCCACCGCATCCGGCAAGACGCTCTGCTACACGTTGCCGGTGCTGGCAGGTGCGATTGCCGATCGATCAAAAGCCCTTTACCTGTTTCCGACCAAGGCGCTCGCGCAGGACCAGGTCGCTGAACTCAATGAGATCAACCAG
>JBBSLL010000004.1:0-161765 GCA_038255255.1 Lysobacterales bacterium | reverse complement strand
GCGCTTGCCCTGCGCGTCAAGCACACCATCGAAGCCGTGGTGGACCGCCTGCGCCCTGCCCCGGAGTTGCGACAGCGACTGGCCGAATCCTTCGAGACCGCGCTGCGCCTCGGCGATGGCCTTGCGATGGTGCGCTCGATCGACGACGACGCACTCGCGCCCCTTTTGTTCTCGTCGAAGTTTTCGTGCCCGATCTGCGATTTCTCGCTGTCCGAACTCGAGCCGCGCCTCTTTTCCTTCAACTCGCCCATGGGCGCCTGTCCCGCCTGCGATGGCCTCGGCGTGAGCCAGTTCTTCGACCCGGAGCGCGTTGTCGTGCATCCGGAGTTGTCGATGGCCAGCGGGGCGATCCGCGGCTGGGACCGTCGCAACGCCTATTACTTCCAGATGATCACGTCCCTGGCGAAGCACTTCGGCTTCAGCGTCGACACGCCATGGCGCGAACTCGACGCGGACATACAGCAGGCGGTTCTGCAGGGTTCCGGTGGCGCGCTCATTGCCTTCCGCTACCAGACCGAGGGCGGCTCGGGCGTCACGCGCAAGCACAAGTTCGAGGGCATCCTGCCGAACCTCGAGAGACGCTATCGGGAGACCGAATCGCCTACCGTGCGCGAAGAGCTGTCGAAGTTCATCAGCCATCGACCATGCCTCGACTGCGGCGGCCAGCGCCTCAATCCTTCGGCACGCCACGTGCTCGTCGCCGACCAGAACGTCTCCTCGGTCACGGGGCTCTCGGTCGCGCGCGCCCTCGCGTGGTTCGAGGGACTCGCGCTGCCGGGGTGGCGCGGTGAGATTGCCGCGAGGATCGTCAAGGAAATCCGCGAACGCCTGCGCTTCCTGGTCGATGTGGGCCTCGAATACCTGACACTCGATCGCCAGGCCGATTCGCTTTCCGGCGGGGAAGCGCAGCGCATCCGCCTTGCGTCCCAGATCGGCGCGGGTCTAGTCGGCGTCATGTACGTGCTCGACGAACCTTCGATCGGCCTGCATCAGCGCGACAACGAGCGCCTGCTCGGCACCCTCACGCGCCTGCGCGACATCGGCAACACGGTCATCGTGGTCGAACATGACGAGGATGCGATCCGCGCGGCCGATCATCTGGTCGATATCGGTCCCGGTGCCGGCGTGCACGGTGGGCGAATCGTCGCGCAGGGCAGCTACGCCGACATCCTCGCCGCGCCGGAATCGATCACGGGCCAATACCTGTCCGGGCGGACGCGCATCGAAATCCCTGCGGAGCGCCGCAAGCCCGACCGCAAGCGCTTGCTCAAGCTGCTGGGCGCGAACGCGAACAACCTCACGGACGTCGATCTCGAGATCCCGGCCAGCCTCTTCACCTGCGTGACCGGCGTATCGGGCTCCGGCAAGTCCACGCTGATCAACGACACCCTGTACCAGCTCGCCGCTGCCGAGTTGAACGGCGCGTCCACCCAGCCGGCCGAGCATCGCGAGATTCGCGGGCTGGACCTTTTCGACAAGGTCGTCGACATCGACCAGTCCCCGATCGGGCGCACGCCGCGGTCAAACCCCGCGACGTATACGGGCCTGTTCACGCCGCTGCGCGAGCTGTTTGCGCAGGTGCCCGAATCGCGCGCGCGCGGCTACTCGCCGGGGCGCTTCAGCTTCAACGTCAAGGGCGGTCGTTGCGAAGCCTGCCAGGGCGATGGACTCATCAAGGTCGAGATGCACTTCCTGCCGGATGTGTACGTGCCGTGCGACGTGTGCCATGGCAAGCGCTACAACCGCGAAACCCTCGAGATCACCTACAAGGGGCACACCATCAGCGACGTGCTCGCGATGACGGTCGAGGATGCGCTCAAGCTGTTCGAGCCCGTCCCCGGCCTCGCGCGCAAGCTCGACACGCTGATGGCGGTCGGGCTCTCGTACATCAAGCTCGGCCAGAGCGCGACGACGCTGTCGGGCGGCGAAGCTCAGCGCGTGAAGCTCTCGCGCGAACTGTCGCGCCGCGATACGGGCAACACCCTGTACATCCTCGACGAGCCCACCACCGGTTTGCATTTCCACGACATCGCGCAGCTGCTGAAGGTGCTCCACCGACTCTGCGAGGAAGGCAATACCGTGGTGGTCATCGAGCACAATCTCGATGTGATCAAGACCGCCGACTGGGTGATCGATCTCGGGCCGGAAGGCGGCGATGGGGGCGGCAGCATCGTCGCGCAGGGCACGCCTGAAACCGTCGCCGCCTCGAAGGGTTCGCATACGGGCCGGTTCCTGGCGCGGGTGCTGGAAAACACTCCGCGTTTGGACGCGCGAGCCGCTACGGTGTCTCCCTTCCGCAAGCGGGGTGCCCGGTGAGCGACGAACCGCTGTCGCGGGCATTGCTGTCGGTGCGCTGGGGTGATCTTGACGCCTACGGCCACGTCAACAACGCGAATTTCCTGACCTATCTCGAAGAGAGTCGGCTGCGCTGGCTCGGCACGCTGAAGGAGCCCTGGTACCAGGCGCACTCGGCGCCGGTGCTGGCATCCTCGCAGCTCGACTTCCGGCGTTCTATCGAGTGGCCTGAAGAACTGATCGTGGAACTCCGCGCCGCTCGCGTGGGCAATACGAGCCTGACCTTCGCGCACCGCATCGTGTCGGCGCGCGATCCCGCGACGCTGTACCTCGACGCCACCAGCGTGCTGGTGTGGATCGATCGATCCACGGGGCGCCCCGTGCCGTTGCCCGACTTCATCCGGAGCGCCGCTTCCGTCAACCCGAACGACGATTCGTTCGGGGCGAAAACGGCCTAAGGCGTACCACTCGGCTCTGTCGCGGCGGGCGCGGCGGGCGCTGCCCCGTCAGGGGCAGTCGTTGCGGGCGCCTCGGGAGCCATCGCATCGGGTGCCGGCGATTCCATGCCGGGTTGCGCGCGCACCTCGAAGACCACGTTCAATTCGTCGCCACTGGCACTCTGCAACAGCAGCTTGACCTTTTCGCCGGCGCGCAGCGGCGGATCGGCGCCGAACAGCATGAGGTGGTAGCCACCCGGTTCGAACTTCACGGATCCGCGCGGCGGCACTTCCAGCGTGCGCTCGTTGCGCATCTGCATGACCCCGGCTTCCTCGCGCATCGAATGCATTTCGTGGCGGGCGAACCTGTCGCTGTCGATCGCGAGCAGCCGAACGGGACGTCGACTGCTGTTGCTCACCTCGACATAGCCGACGTTGGAGCGCGCGGTGGGCGGCGCTTCGAGAATGTAGGCGTCGCTCGCGCTGAGCACGTCGCGCGCTTGCGCGTGCGGGCCGACGGACAGTGAGGCAACGACGAAGGAAACGAGGACGAACCAGGCTCGCATGGGGCGGCTTCCGGGGGACGTTGGCCTATCATAGCGTCGCGCCCGCTCTGGACTTCGCCTCATGCTTGACCGCCTGCAGCATGGAACCATCCTCGAACTGCAACTGGCACGGCCGCCAGTCAACGCGCTCGATCCGTCCCTCGTCGCGATGCTGTCCGACGCGGTGCGGGACGCGCCAGGACAAGGCATGCGTGCGATCGTCCTGTCGGGTTCGCCCGGCATGTTTTCCGCGGGCCTCGATGTCCCTGTCCTCCTGACGCTGGAGCGTGCCGCACTGGCGGACTTCTGGCGCGCGTTCTTCAGCCTGCTGTCGCGCATGGCGCGCTGCCCGATCCCGATCGTCGCTGCGATTACCGGGCACAGTCCTGCGGGCGGCGCGGTGCTCGGCATCTTCTGCGACTACCGCGTGATGGCGGAGGGCCCATACAAGATCGGGCTCAACGAAGTGCAGGTCGGGCTGTCGGTGCCGCCCGCGATCCAGTTTGCACTGCGGCGCCTGGTTGGCCCGCATCGCGCGGAAAGACTGATGGTCGCGGGCGCGATGCTCGACTCCGCGGAAGCGCTGCGTGTCGGACTGGTCGACGAGTTGGCGCCCGTAGCGTCCGTCGTACCGCACGCCATCGCCTGGTGCGAGCGGCACGTCGCGCTGCCGCCCCTCGCGTTTGCCGCGACGAGGCGCGAGGCGCGCGCCGATCTACACGAAGGCATTGGCGCGCCGGGCTCGCACGATGTAGACGACTTCGTCGAGGCCTGGTACGGGGCGGAAACACAGACCGTGCTGCGCGCACTGGTCGAGCGCCTCAAGCGTCCGAAGTAGGTGTTCTGTTCTGGACCCGGATCAGCCTGAAGCTGTTCAGCGCTGCATGTGCAGGTCCTGCTCTGGAAAACACTCTCAGAGGGCGAGGGTCTTCTGCGAATCGCCACCCATGGCGATCGGCCGATCCGGATCTGCGATCCAGCCGCTCCAGGAAGGCGCGAACAGGCGCGAGCCGTTAAGGCCAGCCACCTCCATCGCGAGCAGGTTGTGGCAAGCCGTCACGCCCGAACCGCACATGTGCACCACATCCGACGCGGCGAACTCGCGGATCAGCGCCTCGAACTCTTCGCGCAACCGTGCGGGTGACTTGAACAGACCGTCGTCGAGATTGTTTGCGTAGGGCCGATTGTGCGCACCGGGGATGTGGCCGGCCATCGGGTCGATGGGCTCGACTTCGCCGAGGAACCGTTCCCTCGCGCGTGCATCGAGCAGGACGACGGCATCACCTGCAAGCAACTCGGCGAGCCCATCGGCGTCAATCGTTGCGGACCGATCGAACGCGAGGACACGATTCGTCGGCGTGATGGAAGGCAGCGAATGACCGACCTGCATGGGCAGGCCGGCGCGTTGCCACGCGCGCAGTCCTCCGTCGATGACCCGCGTCCGCGCATGCCCTGCCCGGGTCGCAAGCCACCATGCGCGCGCGGCGTAGGCGCCGTCGCCCGCGTCGTACGCGATCAACAGGGTTTCGGGGGTGACGCCCCAACGCGACATCGTGCGCGAGAAATGCGCGTCGTCAGGCAACGGATGGCGACCTGCGGTCGGCGCACCGGGCATCGACAGTTCGGTGTCCAGGTCCGCATGCATCGCAGAGTGAATGTGGCCATCGGCCCACGCGGCAAGACCTGCGCCGGGTTCGCCCAGCGTCGCCCTGCAATCGAGCACCCGCACCGCAGGATTGCCGAGGATCTCTTCAGCGGCATCGGCCGCCGTGATGAGCGGATTCATCGCGCAGTTCTCTCCAGGTCGGCATGAGGCAGTGCGAGCAAGCCGTCGAGAATGCTCGCAGTGACGCCCCAGATGTCGTGCACCGCGTGCTGGTACGCACCGGTTTGACGCTCCAGTCCACGCCACTTAACGACGCGGACACCGCGCGTGGCAGGATGGCGCAAGTGGGCAAGCGGGACTTCAAAAATCTCCGCCACCTCCCTGGGATCCGCACGGAAACGCGCGGCCGCAGACACGTGCGCGACCACCGGCGTAACCCGAAAACCTGAAATGGTGGCGATCGGATCGAGGAACCCCACCAACTCGACTGCGTGCGCCTCGAGGCCCACCTCTTCCGATGCCTCGCGCAGCGCACACTCGATGAGCGATTCCCCCGGCTCGACCCGCCCGCCCGGAAAGCTCACCTGGCCCGCGTGATGCGCGAGATCCAGGTTGCGAACGGTCAGCAGCACCTGCGTGCCTGCTTCGCGGGGGATCAACGCGACGAGAACCGCCGCGGGCCGCAGCAGCGGACTCGCAAGTCCCGCGAGCAGCTCCGGCAGATTGCGCGGCGCACCCTGTGGTGGCGCGTCGGGTGGATGTAGTCGGTGCGCTTCGCGCGCCGCCGTCAGTCTTGCGGACGACGTGGTCACGCGCGGCGATCCCGCGCGCGTCCGGGCAACACGTGCAGCATCAGTCGAACCCGCTCGGTGTCGCCCAGCGTCGCCCAGTCGCCAATCTCGGCAAGCGTGCGCTCGCATCCACGACAGAGCCCCAGCGCGTCGATCTCGCAAACGCCGATGCAGGGAGACAGCACAACGGAGGTGCTGTTCCACGGGTTGCGTGCGGCCACGATAGTCATGCGGTCATTTTAGCCGGGGCAGCGCCGGCCACTCGCGTAAAATGCGCCTTCGTGCAGAAAAGGGTCCAAGACCGTGAGCGAAGCCTGTGTCGTCGTGGAATCCGCCGGAGGCGTACTGCGTCTCACGTTGAACCGTCCGGACAAGTTGAATGCGCTCAACCGGCAGACGCTGTCGGAGCTGCATGCGGCGCTCGAGGCCGCACGTATCGACAACTCGACCCGCGTGGTGGTCGTGACGGGTGCAGGGCCCAAGGCATTCATCGCGGGCGCCGACATTTCGGAACTGGCGAACCTGACTCCCGTCGAAGCTCTCGAGTTCTCGCGCTTCGGCCAGAGCCTGATGACGCGCATCGAGCGCCTCGGCAAGCCCGTGATCGCCGCGGTGAACGGCTTCGCGCTCGGCGGCGGCATGGAACTCGCGATGGCGTGCCACTTCCGTCTGGCGAGTTCGCAATCGAAGTGGGGACAGCCTGAAATCAACTTGGGCGTGATCCCCGGCTTCGGGGGAACCCAGCGCCTCACGCGACTGGCCGGCCGCGCGGCGGCGCTCGACCTTTGCCTCACCGGGCGGACCCTCGACGCGGAGCGCGCCCTTGCCATGGGATTGGTGCATTCGGTGCACGCGCCCGATGAACTCGGCGCCGCGGTCGATGCGCTGGCGCAGCAACTCGCGCAGTGCGCGCCCCACGCCATGCGGGGCATCCTCGACGCGACGCTGATCGGCAGCGAAGCGGGGATCGACGTCGGGCTCGAGTACGAGTCGGCGGCCTTCGCGGTGTGCGTCGGCACGAACGACATGCGCGAAGGCACCCGTGCGTTCCTCGAACGTCGCAAGCCGTCGTTCACCGGCGTCTGAAGCAGCCTTGGCGATCAAGCCTCACGAACGCCTCAAGGACTCCCGCGCAACCAGGTCGATGCACCTGGCGCGCGGTGTCGACAGTCAGGGAACGCCTACTCCGACGTACTTCTTTTCGCCTGCCGTGACCGCCAGATCGAGGCGGTTCTCGGGAGGTGGCAATGGGCAGGTCGAATACGGATTGAAGGCACAAGGCGGGTTGTAGGTACGGTTGAAGTCGACGACGGTCCGGTTGGCGACGGGCTTGTCCGCATACAGGAACCGCCCCGGGCCATAGGTCTCCTTGCCATTCGTGCGGTCGGCGAAGATCAGGAACAACTGGCCGTCGCCTTCATCGACGGCTTCCAGTCGGAACTCCTTGCCGTCCTTCTTGAACACGACCGCGCCCGGGTTGGGCATTGGCTCGATGGTGTTGATGACGCTCGCGATGTCGATGGTCTTGCCTGCGGCATGCGGCACGAACTCTGCGTCGAACCGCCACGCGGCGTCGACGGGGTAATGCTCGATCGAAGTGAACGATGTGCGCGTCGGTGATTGCGGATCCTTGACGCGCAGCCCCATGCGCCCGGATCTTTCAATCACGACGAAATTCGCGTCGCCGATGCGCACCACGCTTTGCTGCTTCGCCGAGTCGGGCGCCAGCACATAGTCTGTGCGCTCCCCGTCCATACGCTTCTCTGCGTTTGCCACGATCACGCCGGCGCCGGCGGTTGGCTGGAATTTCACTTCTCCGTCGAAGATGCCGATCTTCCCGAGACGTTCCGGGCCCACCGCAAGCTCGATGTCGTTGTTCGTGGCTGCGCCGATGCTCTGCCAGCCCGGCTCGAGCCAGTGCAAGCCGACGAGGCTCAACCAGCCGTTGGGGTCGCGCAGGCGTTCGATGCGGCCCGCGCGCCATTGCTCAAGGCCAGCTTCGTAAGCGACGGGCGCCTGCGTGGCAGTCGCCGCACCGAGGGTCATCGCCACGCCGAGCAGGCTGGCCGCGTAAAGGGTTTTCATGGTGCTGGTCCTCATGGGTTGCTGATGGATGATCGCAGGCGCGCCGGCAAGTTCACGACGCTACCGCAAGTCGCATTCAGCGCCCGCGAAGGAACAGGCGGTCGAGGTCGTCGATTCCCAGTTGCACCCACGTCGGACGGCCGTGGCTGCACTGGTTCGCGCGGTCGGTGCGTTCCATGTCACGCAACAGGGCGTTCATCTCTGCAATCGTCAATTGGCGGTGTGCGCGCACGGCCGCGCGGCAGGCCACGTTCGCGAGCAGCGCGTCCTGGCGTCGCGTCAACCAGTGTGGATCGCCCTGTTCCTGGGCGAGTTCGCCGAGAAGATCACGGGCGAGTTGGCCGACGTTGCCGCTGGCGAGCAGGGACGAAATCGCGTGGACCGAAACCTCCACCGGGCCGGTCCGGGCGAACTCCAGACCAATCGAGTGTGCGGCGTCGGAGAATCGTTCGGCTGCATCTGCCTCGGCCGCGCTGACTGCCAGCCGAAGCGGGACTAAAAGCCGCTGGACCGGAATGGATCCGGCATCGCGCTGCGCCTTCAATGCCTCGAAGGTCACTCGTTCGTGGGCCGCATGGGTATCGACCAGGACGAGCCCGTGCATGTTCTCCGCCAGGATGTAGATACCGTGCAGATGCGCCAGCGCGAATCCGAGCGGCGGCATTTCAGGCTGGGAGGCAGCCGGGCGTGGCCGGTCGTGCGGCTGTCCCGGTCGGAATGGATCCGCGTATGCGGGATCGCTGTCGACTGGATCGGCAGAGGTCGGCGAGTACAAGCCTCCCCAGGGCACGCTGGCCTCCCCGATGGCGGACGACGCGGTGCGAAAGCCCAGATGCCAGGACTCGGGGCGGGAATTCGCGGCCGGCGGAGTTGGATCAGCATCAGGTCCATCCCCTGCCCTTGGACGCGTCCCGGCGAGAGCAGCGTGCAGGCTCCGGTAGAGGAAATCGTGGACGGCACGCGACTGCCGGAAGCGCACTTCGGTCTTGCCAGGGTGGACGTTGACGTCGACCTCGCGGGGATCGATCTCGAGATTCAGCACGAAAGTCGGATGCCGGCCGTGGAACAGCACGTCCGAGAACGCCTGCCGTACGGCGTGCGCCACGACCCGATCCCGCACCGGGCGGCGATTGACACAGAAGAACTGGCGGTCGGGTTGGGCCCGGGCAATGGACGGAGTACCCACCCAGCCGTCGAGTCCGAGACCCGCTGCCGCCGCACGCACGCGGAGCGACGAATCCACGAAGCCCGAGCCCAGGATATCGATGATTCGCTGTTCTGGATTTGTTTCCGCGCTCCTCGACTGGAGAACGCACTGACCATCGCGGGTCCAGCTGATACCCACCTCTGGCCGAGCCAAGGCGATGGAGCGCACGATTTCCTCAATCTGTGCGTTCTCGGTTCTCTCGGAGCGCAGGAATTTTCTTCTGGCGGGAATGCGGTGGAAAAGGTCGCGAACCTCCACGGTCGTGCCGGCTGATCCGGTGGCTGGGGAAACGTCGGACAGCTCCCCGTGATCCGCTTTGATCATGCTGGCAAATCCGGCCATCTCCACTTTCGACAGAAGTTGCAGACGCGCGACCGCCGCGATGCTGGGCAACGCCTCGCCGCGAAAGCCCATCGAGGAGATGCAATCGAGATCATCCAGAGAACCAATCTTGCTGGTCGCGTGCCGGGTCAGAGCAAGCGCCAGTTCGCCAGCCGGGATCCCACAGCCGTCGTCGGCAACTCGGACGAGCGCCGAGCCCCCGTTTTCCGTATGCACTTCTATCTGCGTTGCATTCGCATCCAAACTGTTTTCTATAAGTTCTTTAACGATTGCGGCTGGACGGGAGACCACTTCGCCGGCGGCGATCTGGTTCACGAGCGAATCGGGAAGCAATCGGATGGTCACGTCGGCAGATGCCGGCACGGGCCGACAGGCTCAATCCTGGGGGCCGCAGGTTAGCGGCTCCGGAGCCGAAGGACGATCAGGTCTGTTGCGGGATGCGCAGGACCACGCCAATCCGCAGATTGTCGGTGCGCAGGTCATTGGCCTGTCGCAGCGAGGTCACGGTGATGCCGTGGCGCATGGCGATCACCGCAAGCGTTTCACCGGGGGCGACGATGTGTTCGCGTGGTGACTGCCGATGAGCCGCGATCCACGTGCCAGGCAGCGGATTGGCGTGGAAATGGTCGCGGATGCCCGACATCACTGCGGCAGCGAGCTTGCGCCGCTCCACCGCCGAGTTGAGCTTGCGCTCTTCTTCGGGGTTGGAAAGGAAGGCGGACTCCACCAGGATCGAGGGCACGTCTGGCGAACGCAGCACCACGAAGTTGGCGCGCTGTACTTCGTGCTTGTGCAGCGTGTTGACCTTGCCGAGCCCGCGCAGCACCTTGTTCCCGACCTGCTGGCTCGCTTCGAGCGTGGCGCCTTGCGACAGGTCCAGCAGGACCGCCGCCAGCGACGAGTCGCGCTCCACCAACTTGACGCCACCCACGAGGTCGGCGGCGTTTTCCCTCTTCGCCAGCCAGCGGGCCGCCTCGCTCGAGGCGCCGCGGCGCGACAGCGTGAAGACCGAGGAGCCCCGCGCAGCCCGGTTGCCAAATGCATCGGCATGGACCGACACGAACAGGTCCGCCTTCGCCTCGCGCGCAATCTGGTAGCGCTTCTGCAGCGGGATGAAGACATCGCGGTCGCGGGTCAGCACCGCGCGCATGCCTGGCTCGGCGTCGATCGCCGCGGCGAGCTCCTTGGCCAGCGCGAGGGTGACGTTCTTTTCCCGGACTCCGGAAGGGCCGGACGCGCCGGGGTCTACGCCTCCATGGCCGGGGTCGATCGCGACGAGGATGTCGCGGGTTCCCGCCGATTCGAGTTCACGAACGCTGCGGACTACGCGCGGACGCGCCTTGCCGCCATCAAGTTCTATGGTCAGGACCCTGCCGCTGGCCCCGCTCTTGAGAAAAGATCGCGGACGCGCGGACTGCTCGAGGTCGAGCACGATGCGAAGCGAACTCGGACTCGGCTGCCCGGTCCGCATGGACCTGACGACTCCGCCCTCGGCGGGCCGGAAACGCGGCCCGAGCTTGCCGTCGGCGATGTCGATGACCAGCCGATCCGGGTTGTCGAGTGTGAATACCTTGTAGGTACAGGCCGACGACAGATTCAGGGAAATTTCCGTGCGACTGTCGGTCTGCTCGATGTCGGCGGTACGCACTTCCACCGCTGCCTGCGCTGTTCCCGCCAGCCAGAAAACAGCCGAAGCGGCCAGCGTCTGACAGTACGGAAAGGGAACGGGACTCGACATGTCGCGATTGAAGCAGATTCCCGACGCGGATTTCAAGTTTTTTCTTTCAAAATCCGCGAGCTGCGACCTACTTGTGATCACTTCCCTGAAGAATCTGCTGCAACTCGGCCAGGAGCCGCCCACCCACGGCAGTTTCGGCACGCGCCGAAAGCACCCGGTTTCCGTCGTCGGCGTGCCTCAGGGTCACTGCCAGATCGCACTCTGGCGTGGCCGCCTCCCCGCGCTCCGGCCACTCGATGAGCAGCACGTCGGCGCCCGTTTCGCGCAATCCGAGGGCCTCCAACTCCGATGGATGCCGGACCCGGTACAGATCGAGGTGGTGCAACGTAAAAGCGGCCAGCTCATAGGTCTCGATCAGGGGGTAAGTCGGACTCTTGACGCGCGCGCCCGGATCGAATGTCTGGATGACGCCGCGCGCGAGTGTCGTCTTGCCTGCACCAAGGTCGCCGCACAACCAGATCACGGCAGGCGCCTGCAACGCATGCGCAAGCGCCTCTCCCCACGCCATCGTCGCGCGCGCACCGTGCAACTCGAAATCCACGCTGGAGGCCGTCACCGATTGAGCACCGCCTGCAACTGTCCGGGAAGATCGCCGGCGAGCACACCGCGGGGACCGTGCACCGCGCTGGCGCGAATTCCGCACTCGGCGTGCGCAAGCACCGCGACGCATGCCGCGTCCCATGCCTCGAGTCCCTGCGCCATCAATCCCGCGATCAGTCCGGTCAACACATCGCCACTGCCTCCAGTCGCCAGCGCGGGCACCGCGTGCGGAGAGATCGCGATTTTTCCCGATGGATCCGCGATGAGCGTGCCGGCGCCCTTGAGCACCACGGTTGCGCCAAACGCCGCGACGAGCGCGCGCGCGGCGCCCAGGCGATCGCGCTCCACCTCGTCCGCTGTGCAACCGAGCAGACGCGCCGCTTCGCCCGGATGCGGCGTGATCACATCGATCGCGCGCAACCGCGAACGGTTGCCCGCGAGCAGGTTGAGGGCATCCGCATCGAAGACGCGTGGCGAGACTGCACTTTCCGCATAGGCCATCCAGCGGCGGCCCCACTCGCGTTGCGCAAGGCCGGGGCCTATCGCCATGACGTCGGCGCGCGCGAGCAGTGCAGCGTTCTCGCGCAACGGGTCGCCATCGTGTTCGTCTACCCCCAGCACGAGCAGCTCGGGGCGGCGCGCAAGCAGCGCGGCAACATGTTCGCGCCGTGTCACGACAACGGTGACGCCGGCGCCGACACGCGCGCAGGACTCGCCGGCCAACGCGATCGCGCCGCCCATGCCGAGATCGCCGCCGATCAGCAGCGCGCGGCCGCGGCGACCCTTGTGGTCGTCAGCCGGTCGGACGCCGAGCGCTTGTGCCGCGTATCCGCAGAGCAATCGCGTCGTGTATGCGCCATCGACCTCAGCCGGAAAGCAGTCGAGCCCGGCCAGCGCGACCGCGCCCGTGACTCTCCGACCTGCGCCTGTCCAGAGTCCGGGCTTGTGCGCGATGAACGTCAAGGTGTGCGTCGCTTCGACGCAAGCGCCTGCTGCCGATCCCGTGTCGGCGTCGAGACCGGACGGTACGTCGAGCGCGAACACGGGTGCGCCGTGCGCGTTGATCGCATCCACCAGCGTTGCGGCGAGTCCGCGCGGCGCCGCTGAGAGGCCGATTCCAAGGATTGCATCGACCAGAAGGTCCGCAGGCTCGAGTGCGGCTGGCGCGAAGTCGTCGATCGGCACGCCGGCGCGCGTGCACGCATCGGCCGCACGCACCGCGTCGGGCGTCGCCGGTGCGCCCACTCGCACGACTGACACGGAGATTCCGGCGAGCGCGGCGTGACGTGCGAGCAGGTAACCGTCGCCGCCGTTGTTGCCGGTGCCGCAGCACACCAGCCACCGGCGGGCAGACGGGAACTGAATCCTCGCGTGCTTCCACGCCGCTGATGCAGCGCGCTGCATCAACTCGAATCCTTCGCCGCCGAGCGCATCAATCGCGCGCGACTCCAGCGCGCGAATCTGCGCGACGCTTGCCATCGGTACGGTGCTCAGCATCGGCGCGATTCTATACTCGACCAATGTCCGATCTGGCCCAAGCCCAGCCTGAGGAAGAACGGCACGCCGAACTGCTGGCCCGGATCCGCGAATGGTCGCTCGCGCTCGGCTTCCAGCAGCTCGGCGTCGCCGGCGTTGAACTCGCCGAGGACGAACGGCGCCTGTTCGAATGGCTCGGTCGTGGCGAACACGGCGAAATGGAGTACATGGAGCGGCACGGACGCCGGCGCACGCGGCCATCGGAACTGTTGCCGGGCACGCTGCGCGTGTTGTCCCTGCGCATGGACTATTTTCCCGAGGGCGCAGCCGACGCATGGTCGGTCATCGGGCAGCCGCATCTCGCCTACGTGTCGCGCTATGCGCTGGGTCGCGATTACCACCGACTCCTGCGCACGCGCATCGCCCGACTCGCGCGCCTCATCGAACAGGACGTCGGGCCGTTCGGACACCGCGCTTTCGTCGACTCGGCGCCGGTACTGGAGAAACCGCTCGCTCGCAATGCGGGCCTCGGATGGATTGGCAAGCACACCAATCTGATCAATACGCGCGCCGGATCATGGTTCTTCCTCGGCGAGCTGTACGTGGATTTGCCACTGCCCGTCGACGAGCCGTCGCGGGATCACTGCGGGACTTGTCGACGCTGCATCGACGCATGTCCCACGGGCGCCATCGTTGCCCCCTACCGGCTGGATGCGCGGCTGTGCATTTCGTACCTCACCATCGAACTCGGCGGGCCCATTCCGGAGGCGCTGCGCCCACTCGTCGGCAATCGCATTTACGGTTGCGATGACTGCCAGCTCGTATGTCCCTGGAACAAGTTTGCGCAGCCGACGCGCGAAGGCGACTTCGCGGTGCGGCACGGTCTGGATTCGGCGGGTCTCGCCGAACTCTTCGCGTGGGACGAGGCCACGTTCCTGTCACGCACGGAGGGCAGCGCGATCCGTCGGATCGGGCATGAGCGGTGGCTTCGCAACATCGCGGTGGCACTCGGCAATGCGGCGCCCTCGCCCGCCGCGCGGGCCGCGCTTGTCACGCGCATGGAGAGCAATTCGGAGCTTGTCCGGGAACACGTCGAGTGGGCCCTGCGGCAGCACGGGTGAAGCCTGCGCTTACGCGCCCTGGCTGGGCATGCTGCGATTGGTGTGCGTAAGCCGATTGTGCCGGTCGACATACACCAGGGTCGGCTCGAACGTCGCGGCCTCGTCGGGCGTCATCGATGCGTAGACACAGATGATGACGAGATCGCCAGGACTTGCCTTGTGTGCCGCAGCGCCGTTCACCGAAATCATGCCGCTACCGGCTTCGCCACGGATCGCGTACGTCACGAAGCGTTCGCCGTTGCTGACGTTGTAGAGGTGGACCTGTTCGTTCTCGCAGATTCCCGCGATGTCCAGGAGACGCGAATCGATCGCGCACGACCCTTCGTAGTGCAGCTCGGCGTGAGTCACGCTGGCACGGTGGATCTTGGCTTTGAGCAGGCACAACTGCATGGCGGGTTCCAGACCGCGAACGGTCTCTGACGTCTGGGGATCAAGGATTCTTGCACCGCAGCAAACCGGGAGCAAAGCTGCGGGCAAAAAAAACCCCCGCTGAAACCAGCGGGGGATTAATCGGAGTGACGATTTACTGCAATGCGCCCTGCATTCATCTGAAGAGTCGCGCAACGCGGGCATCTCCAGACGGCGCAAACTTACAACAGGCAGGGACAGAACGCAACAACTTGGGGTGAATCTACCACAACGCCTTTATTTTGTAGTTTATTCGCAACAACGACACCCTCATGCGGGCATTCGGCGGGCCAAAAGCCCGGTCAAAAAGTCCAAAAGGTCCTAGACCCCCAGGTTGTCGATGAGGCGAGTGTTGCCGAGCCTCGCGGCGATCAGGGCGATTTCCGCCCCGGCGGGTGGATCGACGGCGGGCGACAGGTCGTCGGCTCCACGCATCTCGGCATAATCCGGCGCGAACCCGACTGCGAGCAGCGCGACGCGAGCTTGCGATTCGACGGATTCGACGCTCGCCCCTCTTTGACGCGCCTGTCGCATCTGCTGCAACGTCCGCCAGATCATGGGCGCGACACTGCGTTGGGTCTCGTCGAGATACTGGTTGCGCGAACTCATTGCGAGGCCATCCGCTTCACGCACGGTCGGAAATCCCACCACGCGCACAGGCAGCGACAAGTCGAGCGCGAGGCGCCGTATCACCAGCAGTTGCTGGTAGTCCTTTTCGCCGAAACACGCGACGTCGGGTTTCACCATGTTGAAGAGACGCAGCACCACGCTGGCGACGCCTGCGAAATGCCCCGGTCGCACTTTTCCGCACAGCATGTCCGAAACAACAGGAACCTCGACGCGCGCCGCTGCCGCCAGTCCAAAGGGGTACACCTCCTCGACGCTCGGCACGAACAAGGCATCGCATCCCGCTGCCGCCAGCTTGTCCGCGTCGGCGTCGGGCGTGCGCGGGTATCGGGCAAAGTCCTCGCTGGGGCCGAACTGCGTGGGATTCACGAAAATGCTGGCGACTACCCTGCGGCACTGCGACCGCGCCGCTTCGATCAACGCGATGTGGCCCGCATGCAGATTGCCCATGGTCGGAACGAATGCGACATCCTCTCCATGCGATCGCCACTGCCGTACGAGCCCGCGCACTTCGTGCACTGCGGCCACGCGTTGCATCAGTAGCTCTGCGAGGCGTCAGGAAACCGGCGCTCGCGCACCGCGGCGGCGAATGCGACGAATGCGGCTTCTATCGAACTGGCGCCTTGCATGAAGTCTGCAACGAAGCGCGGGCGGTGCCCTCGCGTCAGCCCGAGGATGTCGTAGCAGACGAGTATCTGGCCATCGCAATCAACCCCGGCGCCGATCCCGATGGTCGGAACCGTGGACGCCGCGGTTATTTCGCGAGCCAGCCCGGCGGGCACGCCTTCGAGCACGAGCAGCGACGCGCCCGCCGCCACCACTGCCTCTGCGTCTGACTTCAGTCGGCTCGCCGCACCTTCGTTCTTTCCCTGTACGCGAAAACCACCCATGCGGTGGACCGATTGCGGAGTCAGCCCCAGGTGTGCGCAAACGGGAATGTCGCGCGCGGCGAGGTACTCAACCGCGTCAAGCACCGGCCCCGCGCCTTCGAGCTTGACCATCGCCACGCCGCCCTCCGCAATGAGGCGCGCGGCGTTCGCATAGGCGGAATCGGGCGAGGGATAGCTGGCGAACGGCATGTCGCCGATGAGCAGCGCGCGCTCGACGCCGCGCGCCACCGCCGCGCAGTGATAGACCATGTGATCGACGCTGACCGAAAGCGTCGTCGACCGGCCTTGCACCACCATGCCGAGCGAATCGCCGATCAGGATGATGTCGACATCCGCGGCATCGATGGCCGCCGCGAGCGTCGCGTCATAGGCCGTGGTCGCGACCAGCGGCACGCCTCGCGCGCGCACCGTCGCCAGTCCGGGCACAGTCAGGGCCGGGCGGGCATTTGCAGTTTTCATCGTCGCACCCTCATGCGGGAACGGGGTCGCTCGCGTTGCTGCGGGCACGTTCGATATTCCGCAGACAATCGACCGCCAGGCCGCGTTGCGGAATCTGGATGCCAGGGGCAATTTCGATCAACGGGCGCAACGCGAATTCGCGTTCGTGCAGAAACGGATGCGGCACGCGGCAGCCTTCGTCCTGTACGACGTGGTCCCGGTAGAGCAGCAGATCGAGGTCGATCGTGCGCGCGGCCCAGCGCGCGGATCCAGCGCGATCCCGCCCCAACTCGCGTTCGACGGCGAGCAGGCGCTCCACCAGTGCAGGGGGCGACAGTTCCGTGGCGATCTCGGCGACGGCATTGAGAAAGTCAGGCTGTCCTTCCACCCGCCACGGTTCGGTGCGATGGAAAGTCGACACTTTGAGGACTTCGATTCCGTCCTCTGCATCGAGAAGCGCGAGCGCGCGCAGCAGCGTGGCGTCGCGGTCGCCGAGGTTGGCGCCGAGACCGACGAACACACCGCCCCGGTCGGTCACGCCGGAGTCTCGGTGTGCTGCGGACGGCGTCCGCGTCCGCCGCGCCGGCGTCGCTTGCGCGGACCCGAGGGTTCACCGTCGGCTTCCGTCACGCGCCGCAGCGCGATATCCACGCTCTCGGGCTTGCCCTCGACATCCCGCCAGAACGCGAACAGTGTCGCCGCCTCCGGCTCCACTTCGGCGCGCAAGGCGAGAAAATCGTACGCCGCGCGGAAGCGTGGATGCTCGAGCAGCCGCACCACGCGTTTGCGCTGCAGGTGTTCGAAGCGCGATTGCAGCTGCCAGATTTCCAGCATGGGCGTGCTGATCCGGCGCGGCAGCGCAGCGCGACGAACCTGCTCGACCAGCACTTCGTCGGCTGCAATTCCCCACGCCACCTGCGTCTCATGGCCCTGCGCGAGAGATGCCTGGAAACGCGGCACCACGGCGGGCCACAACAGTGCCGCAAAGAGGAACGCCGGGCTCACCGAACGCTCTTCCCGAACGCGGCGGTCGGTCTGCGCAAGCGCCGCGTCGAGCAGTCGGCGGAGCGGCTGCTGCGCGGGGACGCGCAGTGCCTGGGCCGTCGCGGGCAACACCGCTTCGAGCAGCCCGAACCGGTCGAGCGCAGCAACGCTTGCCTCCGCATGGCCGCCGAGCAGCAGCTTCAACAGCTCGTCGAACAGACGCGCGGGCGATGCATCGGCAAGCAGGCCGGCAAGGCGCGGAATCGGCGCCGCCGTATTTGCCTCGATTTCGAAATCGAGTTTGGTGGCGAGTCGCACGGCACGCAGCATCCGCACGGGATCCTCGCGGAAGCGCTCTTCCGGGTCGCCGATCAGCCGCAACAAGCGCTGCTCGACGTCGGCGAACCCACCGACGAAATCCCGGACCGAGAAATCCTCGATCGTGTAGTACAGGGCATTGGCAGTGAAGTCCCGGCGCTCCGCGTCTTCCTCGATGCTGCCGTAAACGTTGTCGCGGACGATCCTGCCGTCGACCATCGCGCGATCGCCGCTGCCATCGTCGCCGCCCGCCCGGAAGGTCGCGACCTCTATGATTTCGGGACCGAAGATGACATGCGCCAGCCGGAACCGCCGACCAATCAGACGGCAATTGCGGAACAGCTGCCTGACCTGCTCGGGTTTCGCATCGGTTGCAACGTCGAAGTCCTTGGGCTGGATGCCAACCAGCAGGTCGCGGACTGCGCCTCCGACCAGATACGCAGCGAAGCCGCCGTCGCGCAGCTTGTAGAGCACCCGCAGCGCATTCGGGCTGATCGACTTGCGCGAAATCGGATGACGTTCGCGAGGAATCACGACCGCAGCCGCGGCGCGCGCCTGATCGGCGCGCACGACCCGTGGCGGGATCGCGGGCGCCGCGCGTGACGGGACCGGCGGATGTTCGCCCGACCTCAATCGACGCAATATCGGCAGTCGGCTACCGAGCCAGTCCCACGGCATTCGTGTTTACGCTCCCAGTCCAAAGCCAGCGAAAGTGCGTCCCCGGGTTGCACGACCGTACCCTGCGGTACGCGCGGGAACGCAACTCCTGCGAGCCAACCGCTGACTCGATTCAACGTTGGCGATGCACCCCTCATCGCCGGAATGTACTGAACCTGTTCAGAGGTTCGCCGAGTACCTATACTACGCGCCTCGTTTTGCGCCGCTCAACAAAACCGTGGACGAAGTCCAGAGGTTGCCGCGCAGACCAGGCACCGCCGCAATCTGCTCCCTTCGTCTAGTGGCCCAGGACACCGCCCTCTCAAGGCGGGAACACGAGTTCGAACCTCGTAGGGAGCGCCAATCCGAGATCGGGCGAATCCCTGCTGGGCTCGCCGGACAATATCGAACATCGACCAACCGGACCACCGCCACGATGCCTTTCGTCGTCACCGAAAACTGCATCAAGTGCAAATACACCGATTGCGTCGAGGTTTGCCCGGTTGACTGCTTCCACGAGGGTCCTAACTTCCTGGTCATCGACCCCGAGGAATGCATCGACTGCACGCTCTGCGAACCCGAGTGCCCGGTCAACGCCATCTATCCGGAAGACGATGTCCCCGCGGGTCAGGAAGCCTTGATCGCCCTCAACGCAGAACTCTCGCGCGGCTGGCCCGTCATCACCGTGCGCAAGGACGCCCCGGAAGACGCCAAGGAGTGGGAGAACGTGCCAGGAAAACTCCAGCACCTGGAGCGCTGAAGGGTAACGACACCCGCGTCAGCGGATTGCCTGACGGACCGCGGTCAGCACGCGCCGCGCCGCCTTGTCTTCGTTGCCGCGCGAATCCTGGATCGTCACCGCACTGCCTCCTCCGCTCGCGGCGAGTACGCCGACCGTTCGAGTCTCGCGTACTGGTTCGATTTTCTCGCGACCGCTGACCCGCGACCACCAGGTGCGCTTGGCCTGTGCCACCTCGGTCGTCACTTTGAGCGTTCGCGTTGTCGTCCGGACATCGCTGACGGTGAAGCCGCTGGTACTGCGCAGCGCCGACTCGAGTTTCGTGAACACGGCGTCCGGGGCCAGCGCGCTCGATACCGGGACGATGGGCTCTTCGTTTATCGCCACGGAGGGAGGGGCCTCCGAGACGTCGGTCTCGTTCTTGCCACCGGAGGTTTCCGGGATCGTCAAAGCCGACGTGTTCTGCGGCGAGTCCAATCCCTCGGGGATCGTCAGCGGTCGCCCGGACTTTGCGTCGAGATAGTCGTTGCGTTCACGCGATTTCATCCAGCCGCAGCCGGCAACCATCGTGATCATCAACAGGAGCGCCGACAGGCGCAGGAACAGTCGCGTCAAAGCCGCAATCCCTCAATTTCGAGGCGGCGACTATAGCAGCGCGTCGCGGCGGACCGCCTGCTCATCGCGATTCCAGCCGCGCGACGAGTTCCACCACCGCGGACGCGGTGTCGTGCCATTGCGACGACAGGGGCAGCAGCGGCAGGCGCAACGCACTCCCGATCAACCCCATTCGATGCAGCAGCCATTTGACCGGGATGGGATTGGGTTCGCAGCCGAGGAACGCGTTGATATCGGCGAGATCCCGGTCGATTTCCTGCGCGCGCTGGGCGTCTCCGTTCGCCGCGGCCTTGCACAATGCAGAAAAAGCACGCGGACAGACATTGGCCGCGACCGAAACCACGCCATCGGCGCCCGCGCACAGGGCGCGCATGGCAGTGGGATCGTCGCCGGACAGGACCACGAACTCCTTGGCGCGCAATTCGAGCAACGCCTGCATGCGCTCGGGCTCGCTGCGTGCTTCCTTGATTCCCACGATGCGTGGATGCGCCGCCAGATTCGCGACTGTCGCGGGCAGCAGATCGCAGCCCGTGCGCCCCGGCACGTTGTAAAGGATGACAGGGATGTCGCCGGCATCTGCCAGCGCCCGGTAATGCGCCAGCAGCCCTTCCTGGGTCGGCCGTACGTATGGGGGCGTCACGACCAGCGCCGCGTCCGCTCCCGCTTGCGCCGAGACGCCCATGAGTCGCGCCGCTCGAGCGGTACTCGACGCGCCGCACCCGGCGATGACGCTTGATCGACCGCGCAGCCGCTCGGCCGCCATCTCCAGAAGCGCGACCAGCTCGTGCTCTTCCAGCGCGCCCGATTCGCCCGTCGAACCCCCTACGACCACCCCGTCGCTGCCCGCAGCCAGATGCAGGTCGAGCAACCGCTTCCAGGCCTCGAAGTCGGGTGCGCCGGCATCGTCGAACGGCGTCGCCAGCGCGCAGATGCTGCCGAGAAATCGCATGCGCAAAAACCCCGTGCTCGGAACTTCCCGGATTATGGCATCGGCATCGACCCGTGCCGGGTGCATGGTGGATTGCGACCGCACCGGCTCGCGCCGCGCTGCGCTTGTCGCGCCCGAATGCCGCCAGTAGAGTGCGATTGATTGCGGTCGTCCGGCCGCCGGGGTTCGCATCGACCGTGCCGCGCCAGAACAACAACGAAAACTACATCCTCATCACCGCAGTCGCCAAGGAGTCCCAGCCCCTGTTGCTGCCGCTGACGCGACGCATTCGCGACTGCGGCTGCAACGTGCTGGAGTCGAGGCTGTCCTGCCTTGGGCGCGATGTCATCATCGCCTGCCTTGCAGTGGGTTCCTGGGATGCGATCGCAAAGCTCGAATCGGGGCTGCCGCGCCTGCAACGGGAGGACGGAATCCAGGCGACGTTGCAGCGCACCGAAGCGCGCGCAAGCCAGAATACCTTGCTGCCCTACCTCGTCGAAGTCGTTGCGGCGGACAAGCCCGGCATCCTCCACGAACTCGCGGAGTTCTTCGCGACCCGCAGCATCAGCCTCGAGCAGCTCACTTCTTCCCGCTACCGCGCGATGCAGACGGGCGCCGAGATGTTTTCGGCCCAGATCACCATCGGCGTGCCTGCGAAGACCCACATTGCGTCCCTGCGCGACGATTTCCTCGAATTCTGCGACGCGCTCAATCTCGACGCGGTGATGGAGCCGGTCAAGTATTAGGACTCCCCGTTCCAGCGCGAAAGTCGACACTGGGCGAGCTGCGAAATCCGAAGCCGTCGACGAACGCGACCGCGCGGCCGACGTGCGCGTCGCGCGCCTGCCCGACTTCGAGCTGCCGGCCACGTGCGGAACCCTCACGGGCAGCGACCTCCGGAAAGGCCCCGTTGTCCTTTACTTCTACCCGAAGGACGCCACGACCGGGTGCACGACCCAGGCCACGGATTTCCGCGACCTTGGCAGGGAGTTTGCAGCCGCAGGCGTACGCGTAGTCGGTGTCTCGCGCGACTCGATCGCGAGCCACCAGCGCTTCCGCGAGCGGCAGAATCTGCCGTTCGACCTGATCTCCGACGTGGACGAAGTATTGTGCGGATTGTTCGACGTGATCCGCGACAAGAACATGTACGGGCGCCAGGTGCGCGGCATCCAGCGAAGTACTTTCCTGTTCGGCAAAGCGGGGAAACTGCGCCGCTCCTGGCGGGGCGTCAAGGTTCCCGCGCACGCATCGCTCGTGCTGGAAGCGGCGCAGGCGCTCTGAGTTCAACTCCGATTTTTACGACCCTTCCTGATTCGCCCGACTGGAGAAAACTACTACGTGATGACTTCGGCCAAGCGCACCTACGTGCTGGACACCAATGTGCTGATGCACGATCCAACGGCACTGTTCCGCTTCGAGGAACACGACGTCTACCTGCCGATGACGGTGCTGGAGGAGCTCGATGCCGGCAAGAAGGGCGCGACCGAAGTCGCCCGCAATGCAAGGCAGGTGAGCCGGTTCATCAATGAGCTGATCGAATCCGGCGGCGCCTCGCGCATCCAGGACGGACTGAGCCTCGCCAGGCCCCAGGAGCTCAAGCTGTCGGCGCGCGCGCCGCAGGGCAAGCTGCGGTTCCAGATGCGCACGTCGAGCAACCGCAGCCACTCGGCCAGCGGCGTGGCGCCCGACAACCAGATCCTGGCTGCAATCGTCGAGCTTCGCGAAACGGCCGGGACCGGACCGGTGGTGCTGGTGTCGAAGGACATCAATCTGCGCATCAAAGCGTCGATCTACGGGATTGCGGCAGAAGATTACGAGAACGACCGCGCACTGGATGATTTCTCGCTTCTCTATGCAGGCCACGATCAGCTGCCGGACGACTTCTGGGACCGCCATGAGGAAGTGCGCAGCTGGACCGAGAAGGGACACACGTACTACGAAGTCCGGATGCGCGAGGACGAACCGTGGCATGCGCATCAATGCCTGTGGCTGGATGGCGAGGACGCCCCCGAATTTCGCGTACTGCGCATCCGCGATGACATCGCGACCTTGCAACTGCTCGACGACTATCGGGGCGGTACCCACTCCGTCTGGGGTATCCACGCGCGCAACCGCGAACAGAACTTCGCGCTCAACCTGCTGATGGATCCCGAAATCGACTTCGTCACGCTGCTCGGAACGGCGGGAACGGGCAAGACCCTGCTGGCGCTCGCATCGGGTTTGGCGCAGGTCATGGACCAGCAACGCTATCGCGAGATCATCATGACGCGGGCCACGGTGAGCGTCGGCGAGGACATTGGCTTCCTGCCCGGTACGGAGGAGGAAAAAATGACGCCGTGGATGGGCGCCCTCACCGACAACCTCGAAGTACTCACCAATCCGCAGGAGGGCGGTTCGTGGGGGCGCGCGGCGACCAACGACCTGCTCGCATCGCGGATCAAGATCCGGTCGATGAACTTCATGCGCGGCCGCACTTTTCTCAGCCGCTACGTGATCATCGACGAGGCCCAGAACCTCACGCCCAAGCAGATGAAGACCCTGCTGACGCGAGCGGGGCCCGGGACCAAGATGATCTGCCTCGGCAACGTCGAGCAGATCGACACGCCCTACCTGACGGAAACCACGTCTGGCCTCACGTATGCCGTGGATCGATTCAAGGGCTGGCCGCACAGCGGCCACATCACGCTGCGGCGCGGCGAGCGCTCGCGGCTGGCCGACTTCGCTTCCGAGAATCTCTGATCAGCGGACAGGGTGAACCGGGCTGCGGATGATTCCCTCCGCCCAAAAAAAAACGGGGCGAAAACGCCCCGTTCAAAGCCCTGAAGCAATGTCACAGTGAAATCAGAAGGGATAGGTCCAGAGTGCTTCGACCTCGAGCAACCTGCCGCTGAGATCGTCGTCCGCAAAGGACTGGGCACCAAGGAAGTACTGCGCAGGCGAGTAGCTGGCGACGAACTGCCACCAGCCGAGCCTGGGCGAACGCTGCTCGAAACCGAGGCTCCAGTTCACATCCGAGTAGCGGTCGGCAAGCGCCGCATCCAGCACCGCGGAAGTGGGTCGCGGCTGCTGTTGCGTCGAGTAGCGCAAAGTCCAGCGCGACTGGTCGGTTGGCTGCCACGCCAATTGCGCTCCATACACCGTCAGGTCGCGCCAGCCGAAGTCGGGCGAGTCGCCGTCGCCGAGGAGCGAGAGGAATTCGCGGGGCAAGGTCGAGCTGGTGAATGCACGGATGTCGCTATAGGCGACATGCGATACATCGAGGCCGACCTGCCAATGCGGCGCCATCTGCCAGTCGAATCCGAACGAAGCCACCGCGGGCATGTCGAAGTCCGCGGCTTCGGCATACACGCCCCGCACCGAATGCAGCGGATCCATGTCGATGCGCGTCTGGTATGACATCCGGTAGGCCAGCCTCGGGGTCAAGCCGTCGCGCCAGGAAATCGCAGCGCCCTGTCCGGTTGAAGTTTCGCTTCCGGCGAGCGCGAATTCGTTGCTGCCGATCCCCGTGCCGAATCCCCAGCTTGCATACTGCTGGCGTGCGAACAGTGCGGTCAGGCTGAGCGAGCCATCGTCCCCGAACGACTGCGTCAAGCCGGGCGCCAGCAGGCTGCGCCGCACGCCAGGACCGAACTGGGGAAGAATGGACGGTGTCATTTCGAGGCCGCCGCTGCTGCGGATCTTGCGATCGGCGCGCAGCGAAAAGCTCAAGTCCGGCAGGATCGTGTCAATCAGGCTCGACGCTGCCAAGCTGGTGCCGACACTGACCGAGTCGAATACCGTGGGCGCCGCGCCGACAGAACCGCGCGATTCCGCCCAGTCGTATTCCGGCACGATCTTCGACATCGCATAACCGCCCCATGCGCCAAGGTCGGCAGCCACCGCCGGTGCAAAGGCGACGAGGCCCAATGCCGTGGCCGAAGCAATGCGCGATATACGTAAGCGGGAACGCGATGACATCAAGCGGAGCCAAGTGTTGTTAATTCGCCGCAAGCATTGTCAATTTGCGACAGCGTGTCAACCACAGATTTCACCCGGGCTGCGCTAGGCCCGGTAATTTGGGCCCCTCGGACCGGTCGCCGTGAACCCGCGGCTTGTTGTGTTTTAACCACAAAAGTCACTAGGAGGATTCGAGATGGCTCACCCTTCGTCGGAGGTCTCCCCACCTGTCGTGCTGACCATTGCCGGGTCCGACTCGGGCGGAGGCGCGGGAATCCAGGCGGATTTGAAGACCTTTGCCGCTTTCGGCTGCCACGGCGTCAGCGCCATCACCGCGTTGACCGCCCAGAATACGCAGCGCGTCACCGCGATTTCCATGGTGTCGGTGCAGATGCTGCACCAGCAGATCGAAGCGCTGTTCGAGGATTTCGACATCCGGGCAGTCAAGACCGGCATGGTCGGCGATGCGCCGATGATTCGGGCAGTCGCGTCGGCCCTTCTCCGGCATCGGCCCGCGCACATCGTCGTCGACCCGGTGATGGTCGCCACCAGCGGGGCCCACCTGCTCGACCCCGAAGCCGTCGGGTGCCTGCGCAATGAACTGCTGCCGCTCGCGACGCTGCTGACGCCGAACATCCCCGAAGCCGAACTGCTGCTGGGAAAACCGGGCGCAGGCGCCGACCTGGAGGCCACGACAAGCGCCCTGGGTCAGTTCGGCTCGGGCGCGGTGCTGCTCAAGGGCGGACACGCGGCCGGCCCGGGGCCGGTGGTGGACCTTCTGGCAAGCGCCGCGGGTGTGGTCCGTTTCGAGCACGCGCGACTGCCGCTCACCGCCCACGGCACCGGATGCACGCTCGCAGCCGCTTGCGCGGCTGGTCTCGCGCAGGGCGAGGATTTGCCCACGGCGGTGAGCGAGGCGATCGAGTTTGTACACGCCGCGCTGCTTCATGCGTTCAGACCCGGAAGGACCGGCGTTGCAGTTCTGAATCACTTCGCCGTCCGTCGCGCGATTCCGTGATCCGGTCGATGAAAGCGGCATTTGCGTTCCGTCTGCGTGCCACAATTTGATGTGAACAGGCGAATCAGCCTCCAGGAGCTTCGAATGAACTTGCGCAGGATTCATCGCCTCTCGTTCGCGAGCAGCCTGGTGTTGGCCGGGAGCCTTGCGGGTGCGCAACCCGCCAGCTTCGTGCACGTGGAATCGATTCCGCTCGGCCCCTCCGCGGCGAAAGCCGGAGAAGGGGAAATCAAGCTGGGTCGCGGCATCATGCGCCGCGCGCCGATCGACATGGAAACGAGCGCCCATTTCCACGCTGACGGAAGCGTCTCTACCACCTGCGCAGCCGTGCAGTCCGACGTTCCGCACGCTGTCGAAGCGGCCCACGCCGTCGGCAAGCTGCCGCAGCGGGAGCGATAGCATGAAGGCCATCCATCGCTTTGCATGCGCACTGCTGGCGGCAGGTGCCAGCATTTCCGTCCACGCCGCGCCCACCATCGCGTTGGCCAGTGGCCAACCGCGTTCCTTTTCGCTGTCGAGCGGTGCATTGACCAATAGTTTCTTCATCGACGTACCGGCTTCGTCGCAACGGCTGACGCTCGAGGTGACTGGCAATGCGGGCGCGGACGTCGACCTGCTGCTCCACAGCGCTTCGGCATTCCCGGATGCCATCGGGGGTCAGCCACCGAATGCGACCCAGCTTTTCGACGCTGCGCAATACCGGTCCGCGTCAATCGAACCCAGCGAGAAGCTGGTCATCACCCGCGCCAACAAGTTTCCCGTCCGGGCGGGACGCTGGTTCGTCTCCGTCATCAACTTCGGCCCCGCTGCAGCGACTTCGACGATCACCGCAACGCTCAGCGACACCGTTCCGGATATTGGCGTGCCCATCGAAGTCGTCTTCAACGACGCGAGCGACGGCTGCGGAGTTGCTGAGTGGACCAACGGCACAGGGCGCACGCCGATCAACGGCAATCAAGGCACCACGCTCGGCGCGCAACGGCAGGCCGCGATCAACGAAGCGCTGCGCATCATCCGCACCGAGATCAAGAGCGAGCTGCCGATCCGCGTCCAGGCATGCTGGGAAAATCTCGGCACCGGCAGCTCCATCACGGTCGCACGGGCAGGTCCGCGCCAGCTTTTGGCGGAGGAACCGTGGATGCCGCTGCCGAACACCTGGTACGCAGGCTCCGCCGCCACCAAACTCGGCGGGGCACGTTCCTGCGGCCTGCTCGGCGGCTCGTGCACGGGCACCTATGACGTCCGCGTCACGTTCAACGACCAGATCGACACCAGCACCGTTCCCCAGGATTTCTACTACGGTTTCACCTCGAATTCGAACTTGGGCACGGTAGATTTCATCGCGGTCGCGATGCACGAGATCGCGCATGGCCTCGGTTTCATCAGTACCGTCAACACCCGGCCCGACTCGGGTCCGGTGGGACAGAAACTCGAAGGTCGCAATGACGCCTTCGGCCACAACCTCGTTGGCGTGAATCCGACTGACAATTCCACCCGTCGCTTCATGGACATGTCCGACGCCGAGCGGGCGGCGGCCATCACCGCGTCCAGTGAGCTGCGTTGGGACGATCTCCGCGCCGTCGATTCGCCGCGCAACAACGCAGCGTTATTCGGCGCGCCCTTGAGCTTCATCTTCATGCACACGCCGAGTCCCGTGGTGCCCGGGTCATCTTTGTCGCACGTGGGCACTCGCCACGGCGGCGACCTGATGAACGCGACCGTGTCGCGTGGACAACGCGACCTGTCGCTGGGCGGCCCCATGCTGCAGGCAGTCGGCTGGTCGGAAACGGCACCCGCGGGCGCGCCGAATCCGGTCCTGCCTTCCTCGAACATCCTCTTCGACATCCGGCGCGACGGCCATGGAATCGAGTTCGTCCGGGTGCGCGACGCGCTGTACGCGTTGACGCTCTACACCTATGGGGCCGACGGTCAACCGGAGTTTTTCCAGGCCGTCGGCAACATGGTGAATTCCCAATTCGTGGCATTCCCCGACGCCAACGGCAAGACCCTGTTGCGGTATCGATACACGCCCGGCGCGTCGCCACCACAACAACAGGTTTCCGAGCTGTCGGGCACCGTATCGCTCGACTTCAACGAACCCGCAACCCAGGCTCCGTGCAACGACGGACGTGACCCGTCTGCCGCCGTGGCGATCATGACCTTCTCGCTGGGTGCGGACCAGAACATCCGCTGGTGCATGCAGCCCATCGTCGTGGCCTCCGCGCGTCCCACGCCTGACTTCAGTGGGCTCTGGTATGCCGGATCCGCGGACGATGGCTGGGGCTGGTCGATCCTCAATTTCCGCGCGGGCAGCCAGACGGGACTCTCCGCCCTGCTCTTCTATTACGACGGTGCCGGCAACAGCAGCTTTGCCTATGCCCAGACGGCGCTCTTCGCCAACGGAGCACCGGTTCCGGTGTTCCATCGCCGCGGTTATTGCCGGACGTGCCCCACCGTCGCATTCGCGGACCAGCCGGCCGGTTCGGTAACCTTCAACTTCACGGTGCCGAGCGAGTCAGAGTCCGCGAACAATCGGGTGACCTACAGCGTTACCCCGCAGAATTCGATCGGCGGCACGTTTGCGCGCAGCGGCAGCCCGTTCCTGCTGCTCACGCGACCCCAGTAATCGTTGCGCGCAACACGTGAAAACGCCGGGCTTGCCCGGCGTTTTCTTTTCTGGCGTGGAAACCGCAGCCTGGCTGCGGCGCTCCTTGTGCGTCGGAGAAGACTACGCGGCGGCGAGGACGCGTTCGCGCACGGCCTCGGCGAAACCGCTGGTTGTGCCCGTGCCTCCAACGTCCGGGGTCACCCGGTCGGCAGCGGCAAGCGTGCCGCTGATCGCCGCACGCAACCGCATCGCATCCCCGTTGCGACCGACATGTTCGAGCATCTGTCCGGCGGCCAGCAGCAGTGCGCAGGGATTGGCGATGCCCTTGCCGGCGATGTCCGGGGCCGAGCCGTGCACCGCTTCGAAGATTGCCGCGTCGGTGCCGATGTTGGCGCCCGGTGCGAAGCCGAGTCCGCCTACGAGTCCAGCGCACAGGTCCGAGATGATGTCGCCGAACAGGTTGGTCGTCACGATCACGTCGAACTTTTCCGGGCGCATCACCAGTTGCATGCACGTGTTGTCGACGATGAGTTCGTTGGTCTCGATCTCCGGGAACTGGCGGGCCACTTCGCGCGCGACGTTGAGGAACAGGCCGGACGTCGTTTTCATGATGTTGGCCTTGTGCACGATCGTCACCTTGCGGCGACCGGCACGGCGCGCGAAATCATAGGCGTACCGCACGATCCGCTCGGATCCCCGCCGGGTCACCTGGATCATCGACTGGGCGGTGTCGCCGTCGGCCGACAGGGACTGCCCCTCGCTGCGATAGGCGCCTTCGGTGTTCTCGCGCACGGTCACGACGTCGATATTCTCGTATCGCGCCTGCGTACCGGGGAACGAAATCGCCGGACGCAGATTGGCGTACAGATCGAAACGGCGGCGCAGCTCCACGTTGATTGATGCAAAGCCTTCCCCGATCGGGGTGGCCAGCGGCCCCTTCAGGGCGATGCGGTTGCGATGGATGGCGTCTAGGGTGGCCTGCGGCAGCAATTCGCCGCTCTTCTCGAATGCGGTGACCCCGGCGAGCGCAAACTCGTAATCGAAGCCGCCCAACGCGTCCAGAACGCGCAGCGTGGCGTCCGTCACCTCCGGGCCGATCCCGTCGCCGCGAATCACACAAATCTTGGTATTCATCGAGTCCCTGGTGCGAATCGGTTCAGCTCATTATCGGGGATGGTGAGACGCGGTCGAACTGCTTGCGCGAATTCAGCACGACTGGGTGCCGTCACGGGCTTCGAGCTGCTCGAGGAAATCAACTGCCCGCCGCAGGTGCGGGATCACAATCGACCCGCCGACCACCAGCGCCACGCCGAAAACTTCGAAAAATTCCGCTCGGCTGACGCCCGCCGAGCGGGACTGTCCAATGTGGTACGCGATGCAGTCGTCGCAGCGAAGCACCATGGATGCGACCAGCCCGAGCATTTCCTTGGTCTTGCCGTCGAGCGCACCGGGTTTGTACGTCTGCGTGTCGAGCGCAAAGAACCGCCGGACGACCTGGTTGTCTTCGGCGAGGATCCTGTCGTTGAGTCGCGATCGGAACGACTCGAACTCCTCGACGCGGCCGCTCACGGTGTGGCTGCGAGAAGTTGCGCCAGGCGCCCGCTGCGATCGGCACTCACGAGGTCATCGTAGCCTCCGATGTGCTCGCCGTTCACGAAAATCTGCGGAACGGTGCGTCGCTGCTGGCTGCGCGCCAGCATCTCGTCGCGCTTGCCTGCGTCCTGGTCAATACGAATCTCGGTGAACTCGAGCCCGCGCTGTTTCAGGAGGTTCTTCGCGGCCACGCAGTAAGGGCAGATTGCGGTCGAATAGATCTCGACGTGGGGCATGCGCTGTGATTCCGGCGATGGGACCGCTAATTGTCACATGGTCCCGGTGAACTCGACCGCACCGCGCATGAACGAGGTGCCCGGCGCGCGATTTCCCCAGTCCTTCACTCGGCGGAACCCACGCTCCGGTAACGTGTCTAGTCAGCTCCGATCGCAGCGAGCCACCGTGAAACTTTTGTCTTTCGAATGGAATAGTGCCCGTCCCGCCCCGGGCTTGCGCGAGCACACCCCGGCCCCGCGCAGATGCGGCCCGGGTTTCTCGCACTGGGTTGGCGCGCTTATTGGATTGCTGATCGCAGGCACAGCGGGCGCCGCGGATGTGCGGCTGCCCGATTTCGGAAGCTCCGCCGACGTAATGCTCACGCCCGACATCGAGCGCCGCTACGGGGAACAGATGCTCCGCGAGATGCGCGCGGCGAACCTCATTTTCGACGATCCCCAGATCCGCGACTACATCGAGGGACTCGGGTATCGCCTGGTTGCACAGAGCGAACGGCCCGACCGGGATTTCACCTTCTTCGTGCTGCGCGACGAATCACTCAATGCATTCGCGATGCCCGGCGGTTACATCGGCATCCACGCGGGGCTCATCACGACAGCGGAGACCGAGAGCGAACTTGCCGGCGTGATCGCGCACGAGGTTGCGCATATCAGCCAGCGGCATCTCGCGCGAGCGTTCGAGTCCGCCTCCAAATCGCAGTTGCCCATCGCGCTCGCCATGCTGGGCGCGATCGTGGCCGCGCAGGCGGCCGGCAACTCCTCGGGGGACCTGGCGCAGGCCGCCGTGGTCAGCGGCAGTGCGCTGATGCAGCAGCGCTTGATCAACTTCACGCGCGGCAACGAGTACGAAGCCGACCGGATCGGGATCCAGACGCTTTCCCGCGCCGGCTTCGATGTGAACGCCATGCCCGATTTCTTTGCGCGCATGCATCGCGCCAATCGCGCGAACGGCTCGGAAATCCCGGAGTTCCTGCGCACCCACCCCGTGGACACCACGCGCATCGCGGAAGCCAAGGAACGCGCGGCGCAGCTCGCAGCCGAAAGGAGTGCGGCGCGGCGCCCTGCTGCCGATGCGAATGTGGCCCTGCCGCTCACGGTGCCCAAGCTCGCTGTCCCTGCGCCGGTTGCCGATCGCAGCGCTACCCAGACCGGCAGCGCGGCGCTCCCCGCGTTCCTGTTGTTCCGCGAACGGGTGAGGGCCCTGTCCAGTCGGGCGCCTTCCCTGCTCGTGCAGGACTATCAGCGCCATCTCGAAGCGACTGGCGAGAGCGACGCCGGCCTGGTCGATGCACGCCGGTATGGCCTGGGACTCGCGCTGGTGCGTGCTGGACGTCCCGAAGACGCGGTTCCGGTGCTCACGCGCCTGGCCCAGGACCACGCGGACTCCACGTCGGTGCAACTCGCGCTGGCTGAAGCGGAAAGTACCGCGGGTCGGCATGCTGCCGCCGTGGAGCGGGTCCGCCAGCTCGATGCCCGGCGCCCCGGAGAGCGTGCGATCACGCAGTCGCTGGCCACGGTGTTGCTCGCGCAATCACGCAAGGAAGATGCCCGGCAGGCTGCGAAGCGCCTGAAGCCGGTGCTCGAGAAACTGGACGCGGACGCGTCATTGATCGAAACCTACGCACGCGCAAGCCAGATCGCAGGCGATGACGTCCGTGCAGGCGAGATGTACGCCGAGTTGACCTTGCTCAATGGACGCCCGGACGATGCGATGGGACAGTTGCGTGGTTTGCTCGACCGCGTCGACGTCGACCACTACCAGCGCGCCCGCATTGAGGCGCGTATCGCACAGATCACGCCCTGGGCATTGTTCGTGCAGGAAGAGCGCCGCAAGCAGGCCAATCCAGGCCCTTAATTACGGCAGGACTGCAGCTTTGTCACGGCAGCGCAACAAAACTGCAGTCAAATCCGTGCTGGACGAGTGAACCAGGATTTGGAATTCCAGTGCAGAAGCAGATACTGATTGTCGAAGACGAGTCCGCGATCCGGGACATGGTCGCTTTCGCGGTGACTCGATCCGGCATGCAGCCTGTGCATGCAGCCGACGCCCGCGCCGCGCAGGAAGCCATCATGCAGCGCGTCCCCGACCTCATCCTGCTGGACTGGATGTTGCCGGGCATGAGCGGACTGGACTTCGCACGCCGCCTGCGCCGCGAGGAAATGACGCGGGACGTGCCGATCATCATGCTCACCGCCCGTGGCGAGGAGAACGACCGCGTGGGCGGTCTCGAGGCCGGGGTCGACGACTACGTCATCAAGCCCTTCTCGACTCGCGAGCTGATGGCAAGGGTGAAAGCTGTCATGCGCCGTAGTCGCGCCGAGGCCGAAGATGGCAACGTCGACGTCGGCGGGCTGCGCATCGACGGGCCGGCACACCGGGTCTACGGCGGCGACACCCCCATCGCGATCGGCCCAACCGAATACCGGCTTCTGTATTTCTTCATGACACATCCGGAGCGGGTCTATTCGCGCAGCCAGCTCCTCGACCAGGTGTGGGGCGGCAACGTGTACGTCGAGGAACGCACCGTGGACGTGCACATCCGTCGGTTGCGCAAGACCCTCGAGCCGCACAAGCTCGACTGGCTGATCCAGACCGTGCGCGGATCCGGGTATCGGTTGTCCACCACGCCTTCGGTCTAAACCCGTGCGCCGCGTTGCGGCAATCGGCGCGCACCAGCGCCCTGCTCCGCAGACTTCTGCGACTGGTTGGCAGGTTCCCGCCGTGCGGGAGCGCGCTAATCTGCGCGCATGGATCGTTTGAGCCGCAACGCCTGGCAGGTTTCCATCGCCCGATTGGCGCTCGTAGTCATCCTCGCGCTGGTCGCGGGGTTCGCTGTCGGCCGCGTGGAAACCGTACTCATCATTGCGCTCCTGGGTTACATCGCCTGGTCCCTGCGGAGCCTCGTCCGGATCCAGTCATGGCTGCACTCGCGCCTCCGCGCGAAACCGCCCGAAGGCAGGGGGGTGTGGTCGGAACTCGCGCACACCGTGCATCGGCGACTCGAACAGGAGCGATCACGCAAGCGGCGGCTGGTCAGGCTGCTGCGCGCGTTCCGGGAAGCGGCGGCTGCACTGCCCGACGGTGTCGTGGTCACGACGCTCGGCCGGGAAGCGCTGTGGTTCAACGAATCGGCGCAGCGGCTCCTGGGAATGCATCCCCGCCGCGATCGCGGAGCGCGCCTGGACATACTCCTGCATGAACCGAGGATACGCGCGTGGCTTGCGGAGCCGGGTTTTCCGGAGCCGCTGCTCGACGTCGCAGCGCCCCACGACCCGGCCACCCGGCTCAGCATGCGACTCATCCCCTACGCGCGCCATCAGCAGCTGCTGGTGGTCAGGGACATTTCGAAGCTGATGCAACTGGAAGCGGTGCGGCGCGACTTCGTGGCCAATGTCTCGCACGAACTGCGCACGCCGCTGACCGTGCTGCATGGCTACCTCGACATGATGGACGCCGACGAATCGCCGGAATGGGAGCCCATGATCGAGGAGATGCGACAGCAATCTTCCCGGATGGCTCGCATTGTCGAGGACCTGCTGACGCTTTCGCGGCTCGAAGTCGAGACGGATGTTCCTCCCGAGCGCATCTCCATGCGCAGCATGCTGGCGACGTTGCAGCGCGAAGCAGAAGCACTGGGCGCGGGACGGCATCGGGTCGTGGTGCACGTGCAGAGCCCGTCCGATCTGGGTGGGTCGGCCAAGGACCTGCACAGTGCGTTCTCCAATCTGGTTTCGAATGCCGTGCGCTACACGCCGAGCGGTGGAAGCATCGCCATCGCCTGGAAGGCCAGCGCGGACGGCGGGGCGGAATTCTCCGTGACGGATTCCGGGGTGGGCATCCCGGCCGAACACCTGCCACGCTTGACCGAACGGTTCTATCGCGTCTCCACCTCGCGCTCGCGCGACAGCGGCGGGACCGGCCTCGGGTTGTCCATCGTCAAGCACGTGCTCAATCTCCACCGCGCGCGGCTCGAAGTCGCCAGCGAAGTGGGCAGGGGCAGCGTGTTCACCTGCCACTTCGAGGCGGCGCAACTCTGGTCCGACGCGATGCAGGAAGATGCCGCCTAACAAGAAGAAATCCCCTGCCATGAATGACCGGAAAACCGCGGCGAAGCCGCGGCGCCGACGGGCCGCTGCGCCCGGCCCGCTGTTCTTCAATCGCGAATTGAGCCAGCTGGAATTCAATTCGCGCGTGCTCGCCCAAGCCGAGGACGAGCGCGTTCCACTGCTCGAGCGGGTCCGGTATCTCGGCATCTGCAGCTCGAACCTGGACGAATTCTTCGAGATCCGGGTCGCCAGCCTCAAGCAGCAGGTCGTCCTGTCCCAGCCGATCACGGGCCCCGACGGCAGGAGTCCGCAGGAAGCGCTGGCGCGCATCCGCGTGCGTGCAACGCAACTGATCGAGGCGCAGTACGCGTGCTGGTCCAGGACGTTGCGGCCCGCGCTCAAGCGGCAGGGAATCCGGCTGCTCAGCCGCACCGAGTGGAAGGCGCCGCAGACGCGATGGTTGCAGGACCACTTTCGCCGCGAAATCCTGCCCGTACTTTCCCCCCTCGGACTCGATCCTGCGCATCCGTTTCCGCGCATCCTCAACAAGAGCCTGAATCTGGCGGTGATGCTCACCGGGCGCGATGCGTTCGGTCGCGAGGGCAACGTGGCTCTCGTGCGCGCGCCGCGTTCATTGCCCCGTGTCATCGAACTGCCGGCAGCAATCGCCGGTTCGGGCCAGGAATTCGTGTTGCTCTCGGCGGTACTGCAGGAATTCGTCGGCGAGCTTTTCCCGGGCATGCGGGTCAAGGGCTCGTACCAGTTCCGCGTGACGCGCGACTCCGAGCTCATCGTCGACGAGGACGAAGTGGAGAACCTCGCGCTGGCGCTGCGCGACGAGCTCATGGAGCGCGGTTATGCGGATGCAGTGCGGCTCGAGGTCGCCGCCAAGTGCCCGCTCAAGATCGTCGACTTCCTGGCGAGGCATTTCGGCCTCGGTGCCGAGGACGTCTACCGCTGCGCGGGCCCGGTCAATCTCAATCGCGTGGCGCAGCTCTACGACATGATCGACCGGCCCGAGCTCAAGTTCCCGCCGTTCGCGCCGCGCATCCCGGAGGCCTTCTCGACCACCGATTCGCCGTTCGAGGCGATCCGCGCGCGCGACGTGCTGCTGCACCATCCGTTCGATTCGTTTGCCCCGGTGGTGGAGCTGGTGCGCCACGCGAGCGTCGACCCTGCCGTGCTCGCGATCAAGCAGACGCTGTACCGGGCGGGCAAGGATTCTCCGCTGGTGACCCACCTCATCCAGGCTGCGCGCAACGGCAAGGACGTAACCGTGGTCGTCGAGCTCAGGGCGCGCTTCGACGAGGACACCAACATCGCGCTGGCAGATCGCCTGCAGGAAGCCGGCGTGCAGGTCGTGTACGGCGTCGTCGGCTTCAAGACGCACGCGAAGATGCTGCTGATCGTGCGGCGCGAGCCGAAGGGACTCAATCGCTACACGCATCTTTCGACAGGCAACTACCACACGCGCACCACGCGCACCTACACCGACATCGGCCTGCTGACTGCGCACCCGGGGCTCGCCAGCGACGTCCACCGCATGTTCCAGCAGTTGTCGGGCCTTGGGCCGGTGATCAAGCTCGACCACCTGCTGCAATCGCCATTCACGCTTCACCAGGCGTTGCTCGCCAAGATCGCGCGCGAAGCCGAGCATGCCCGCGCGGGCCGTCCGGCACGGATCATCGCCAAGATCAACGCGCTCAACGACCCGGAGATGATCCGGGCGCTGTATGCCGCCTCGACCGCGGGCGTGAGCATCGATCTCATCGTGCGCGGAACCTGCGCGTTGCGGCCGGGAATTCCCGGAGTATCGGCGCGTATCCGGGTGGTCTCGGTGATCGACCGCTTCCTCGAACACAGCCGCGTGTACTACTTCGAGAACGGCGGCGCCACCGAGGTCTGGTGTTCGAGCGCCGACTGGCTCGAGCGCAACCTGCTGCGCCGGGTCGAAACCTGTTTTCCCATCCTGCTGCCCGAACTGGCGCAGCGCGTACGGGAAGAGGCGCTGGACAATTACCTGGCCGACACCGGGCATGCGTGGGAGCTCAGGTCGGACGGCGAGTACACGCGGGTGGCTGCGCGCGAAGGCGCCGGTCATGCCGCGCAGCAATTCCTCCTCGACAAGATCACGCGATGAATACCGCGGCCACCACCATTCGCGAGGGCGATGTCGTCGCCGCGGTGGACCTTGGCTCCAACAGCTTCCACCTCGTCGTGGCCCGATACGAGCTGGGCAGCCTGCAGATCATCGACCGGATGCGCGAAATGGTCCGGCTCGCGGCGGGGCTCCACGCCGACGGCAGCCTCGAGCCGGCACGCCGCGACATCGCCCTCGGCTGCCTTGCGCGTTTCGGTCAGCGGCTGCGTCGGATCCCGACGTCGCACGTCCGCGCGATGGCCACCAACACCGTGCGCAGGCTCGCCGAGCCGCGCGAATTCCTGATGCCCGCCGAGCTGGCGCTCGGCCATGCCATCGAGGTGGCACCGGGCCGCGAAGAGGCCCGCCTTATCTACCTCGGCGTCGCACATGCGTTCCCGAAATTGCGCGGTCGAAGGCTGGTGGTCGATATCGGCGGCGGCAGCACCGAGTTCATCATCGGCCAAGGGCTCGATGCCCTCGAAACCGAGAGCCTGCAGATGGGCTGCGTGGTGAGCACACGGCATCTCTTCCCCGACGGCAAGATCACGCGCAAGCGCTGGCAGAGCGCGCGCACGGAAATCGCCGTCGAGTTGCGCCAGTTCGCGCCGGCCTATCGTGCGCGCGGATGGAGCGAGGCGATCGGAAGCTCGGGAACGATCAAGGCGCTCGGCGGCGTGAGCCAGGCCATGGGTTCGGGCGACTGGGAGGTGACGCGCGAGTCGCTTGCCCGCATCAGCGACGCGATTATCGCCGCGGGCCATGTGGACGACGTGCAACTGCCTGACCTCAGCGAGCAGCGCCGGCCGGTTATCGCGGGCGGTACGGTGATCCTCGACGCAATCTTCGAAGTCCTGGGTCTCGATCGCATGCGCATCAGCGAGTCCGCGCTGCGCGAAGGGCTGCTGTGGGACATGATCGGGCGGGCGGAGCAGCGCGACCCGCGCGAGCGGGCGGTGGCGTCGTGGTCGCAGCGCTACGGCGTGGACCTGGCGCAGGCCGCGCGCGTCGAGGCCACGGCTGCGGCCATGTGGTCGCAGGTGAGCCAGGCGTGGGACCTCGATGAAGCCAGCGACGACTGGCTGCGCTTCGCGGCACGCCTGCACGAAATCGGCTTCGCAGTAGCGCACAGCAAGCACCACCTGCACGCCGCGTATCTGGTCGAGCAAGGCGATCTGCCGGGCTTCTCTGCACAGGAAAAGCAGATCCTCGCGTTCCTGCTGCACTTCCAGCGGCGCGCGCCCGCCGATGCGCTCGCCCGCCTGCAGTCGCTCCCGGACCGGCTGCAGCAACCCGCGATGGCGACCGGCGTGCTGTTGCGGCTGGCGGTGCTGCTGCACCGCGCACGCAGCGAGGAGCCCGTCCCGGATCTCGAGCTCCGCGCCGGCAGCCGCTCCCTGCGCCTGGCCATCGACGACAGCTGGCTGGACGCAAAACCCCTCACGCGGGCCGACCTGCTGCGCGAACGCAAGTCGCTCAACAGCGTCGACTTCAGGCTGGTCCTGGCCGGCTGAGTTCGCTGCCAAGGGCACGGCCTTGTCACGCTGTGGTCATCGTCCTTTCACGGTGAAGACTTCCGGCGCGGGGAGGATGAGCGAAACCTGCGGGATGCATCCGTATGCGCCTTGCCTTTGTCACCGAGACCTATCCGCCTGAAATCAATGGCGTCGCGCTGACCGTCCACTCGCTCGTCGAGCAGCTGCGTCAGCGGGGCAACCACGTGGAGGTCACTCGCCCGCGCCAGCCCTCGGATGTCGCCGACCTCCGCGACGATGAATTCCGTGTCGCGAGCCAGGCCTTGCCGCGCTATCCGGGCCTGCGCTTTGGCTGGCCGGCGGGACGTGCGCTCCGGATGCGCTGGAGTACTGCCCGGCCCGACGCCGTGTACGTCGCTACCGAAGGGCCGCTCGGCTTTTCCGCGCTGCGCGCCGCCTGCGCATTGGGCATCCCGGTGCTGACCGGATTCCACACGCGCTTCGACCAGTACCTCAGCCACTACGGCGCCGCCGCGCTCGAGCCCATCGCGAATGCCTGGTTGCGCAGCTTCCACAATCGCGCGCACGCCACGCTGGTGCCCACCCCTGCGCTGCAGGACGAGCTCACGCAGCGCGGCATCCGCAACGCCATGCTGCTGCCGCGCGCGATCGACGGAGAACGCTTCGCGCCTTCCAGGCGCAGTGAGGCGCTGCGCGAATCCTGGGGCCTCGCTCCGTCGGATCTCGCCGTGCTCAACGTCGGGAGGCTCGCTCCTGAAAAAAATCTCGAGCTCCTGGTCGCGGCGTTTCGTGCGATCGCAGCGCGCCGCACCGACGCGAAGCTGGTCATCGTCGGCGATGGCCCTGCCCTTGGGCTGCTCAGGGAAGCGGTGCCCGAGGCCGTCTTCTGCGGCCTGCGCACCGGAGTGGAACTCGCCACCCACTATGCGAGCGCCGACCTGTTCGTTTTCCCGAGCCTCAGCGAGACGTATGGCAACGTCACGCTCGAGGCACTGGCGTCGGGCGTCCCGGTCGTCGCGTTTGCGCAAGGCGCTGCCTTCGAATACGTGCGCAATGGCCGCAGCGGCATCACGGTCCCTCCGGATGATCCCGTGTCGTTCGTCGAAGCGTGCGTGGCGCTCGGCGAACAGCGCGCGAGCAGGAGCGCGCTCGCCGAAGGGGCCCGTGCCGAAGTGCTGAAGCTTCATCCGCGCCAGGTCGCCATCGACTTCGAATACCTGGTCCGACGCTTCACCCCTCGAACGGATGCGAATCCGCTGCCGGTGGTGCCGCTGGCCGCCACGCAAAACAGGGCCGTGCGATGAGGATCACGATGGTTCGCCCATTCGCCAACGAGTCGGACTGGTGCCTGCGGGCCAACCGCAGGTGCGCGCGGCACGAGGTCCGGTCATTCTTCCGGCTCGTGAGCCGGCTCGGGGACGGCGGGTTCTGGTTCGCGTTGATGGCCGGGCTGATGGCGTTCGGGGGCGAGCAGGGATTCTTCGCGGCGCTGCACATGGCGGCGACCGGCGCCGTGTCGCTCGCGATGTACAAGACACTCAAGCGCTGGACACGCCGGCCGCGGCCATGCGCCGCGGACGCCCGCATCAAGGCCTGGATTGCGCCGCTCGACGAGTTCAGTTTCCCGTCGGGCCACACCTTGCACGCCGTCACATTCAGCTTCGTCGCGATCGCCTACTTCCCCTGGCTCGCCTGGGTCCTCGTGCCTTTCGCGTTCTGCATCGCGCTGTCGCGCGTGCTGCTGGGCCTGCACTACCCGAGCGACGTGCTCGCCGCGATCGCGATCGGAGGCGTGCTCGGCAAACTCTCGCTCGTCGCGTGGGGCCTGTTCGGTCCGGCACTGGCCGGCGCCTGACCCGGGCTAACGCATCTGCCGCAGGCGCGCCGGAATCAGCGGCGATCAGCTGGCGCTAGGATGCGGCGATGACTCTTCCCTCGTCGCACCGAACGTGAACTACCGCCACGAGTTCCACGCCGGTAATCATGCAGACGTGCTCAAGCACGTCTGCCTCCTGGCATTGCTCGATGCGCTGATGCGCAAGCCCACGCCCGTCTTCGTGCTGGACACGCATGCCGGGTCGGGCAACTACGATCTGGCCAGTGAGCCGGCGATGCGCACCGGCGAAGCGGCCAGGGGCGTGGAGCGGGTCATCACCAGCGGCGTCGCACGCAGTCGCAAGGTTGCATCGGGCGATGCAGGTTCAACGGGTTCGACCACGACCGGCGCCGACACGCCACTCGCCTCTCCTGCCCTCGCGCGCTATGTCGCTGCCGTGGCGGCCTATCGCGAGCGCGCTGGTGCAAGCCACTACCCCGGGTCTCCCGCGCTCATCGCCGCCACGTTGCGCGACGTGGATCGCATCGCCTGCTGCGAGCTCGAACCGGTGGCGGCGGAAAAGCTGCGGCGTGCGTTTGCCCACGATACGCGTGTCGCCGTGCACCGGCGCGATGGATTCGCCGCGGTCAAGGCACTGTTGCCGCCTGTCGAGAAGCGCGGCCTGGTTCTGGTAGACCCGCCCTACGAAGCGCAGCTCGCGGAGTTCGACGCGATACGCGAGGCGGTAAAGGTCGGGCTCGCGCGCTGGCCGCAAGGGGTCTTCGCGATCTGGTATCCCGTCAAGCTCGAACGCACGCTGCAGCCCTTCCTGCGCTCGTTGTCGACGCTGCCTTCGCAGGGCATGCTCGATGCGCGCGTACTGGTGCGCGACGCGATCTCGCCGCTCACGCTCAATGGCAGCGGGATGGCGATCATCAACCCGCCCTGGCAGATCGAGGAGCAACTGGCGCCTGCGCTGGAGGGCGTCGCGAAAACGCTCGGCGAAGAGGGCCAGGGAACGTCGGTCCTGCGCTGGCTGCGTGAACCGGCCTGAGCCGACTTCCGGGCGACGGGCGCCCGCCATGCAGATCGATCGCGTTCATAGCTCCGCTGACGTGCCCCTCTCGAGATCCGTAAGCTCTTTCTGCAGTTTCCTGCTCAGTTTGCCGCGAACCAGTTCGTAACTGCGACGGATCAGCAACTTGAGCTCCTTTCCGTTCACCTTGCGCGAGTCCTCGACCTTGATCCACTTCGCACGTGCGAGGTAGGGCGCGGGCATGAACCCCTCGCGATCGGTCATCTCGAGGAAACGGTCGTCCTCCACCTTGAAAGACATCGAGCCTTCGGGATTGTCGGATGTCGACGTGATGCAGAACATCTTTCCGCCCACCGTCAACACGAGGTCGCAACCCCATTTGATGTCGTGGTCGACACCCGCCCAGGAATCTACGAACTTCAGCAGTTGTGCGGGTTGCATCGAACTCCTCTACGCAGGGCGTGACAGGCTGAACGGCACGGTCAGATTCGACAGGGGTTAGAGCATTTTCCCCTATCGGTTTCGGCATGATGCCTCCATGCAAACTGAACTGGCAACGACCCGCGGACGAAGCGGGACGCGACGCGGCGCCAAGCGCATCCTGCGGCGAGCGGTGCCCGGAGCCTGGCGCGAAATCCTGCATCTTCCCGATGACCGGGAGCTGCTGGTGCGTCCCATCGCGCCCAGCGATGCCACGGGTCTGCAAACGAGTTTCCTGCAGATGTCGCCCGAGGAAGTGCGCTTTCGATTCCAGCATCCGATGAGCGAGCTCACCGACGAACTTGCCGCGCGTCTCGCTGGCGTCGTCCCGCCCCGCGAATTCGCGCTGGTCGCCGTCGAGCATGGCGTCGAAGAGCCGCGCATCGGCGCGGTCGCCCGCGCATCGTTGATCGCCGATCCACGCGAAGCCGAGTTCGCCTTGACCGTGGGCAGTCCGCTCGCGAGCGTCGGCCTCGGCACCCTGATGCTGAAGCGCGTGTTGCGATGGGCCCGGCTGAAAGGCCTGGATGCGGTGTACGGCGACATTTCGCAGGACAACGCCAGCATGCTGCGCGTGGTCGAAAAACTCGGGTTCCAGCGCATCCCGCTGCATGACAACCCCGGGCTCATCCGCGCGCGCCTCGCGCTGGCACCCCCGCTGCGGGCCACCCGCCGAATCGCCTGATCGTCCAGGGCCGCGGGTAGACTGCGCGCCCCGTGACGATGCAGGTCTTCCCTCCGCGTGTCCGCTTCCGACCCTCCAATCCCGATGCTGCCGCGCGGCGGGCACAAGCGCGCGTTCTGGCAGCAGCCACCGAACGACACGGCGCTTGCGTTCGCGCTGGCGCAGGCCGCGCGCGCGCATCCCGGGCTGCTCATCGTGGTGGCGCGCGACACGCACCAGGCGCAGACGCTCGAAGCGGACCTGCGCATTCTGGCCAGCGAATTGCCGGTTCTGCATTTTCCCGACTGGGAGATGCTGCCCTACGACCTGTTCTCGCCGCACCCCGATATCGTCTCGCAGCGCATCGGCGCGCTCTACAACATGCCGGGGCTCACGCGCGGCCTGCTGGTAGTTCCGATCGCGACGCTCATGCAGCGCCTCGCGCCACGCAGCTACATCAGCGGCAGCTCACTGGTCCTCGAACGCGGGCAAAAGCTCGATCTCGACAGCGAGCGGCGTCGCCTGGAGGGCAGCGGGTATCGCCACGTGCCGCAGGTGCTCGATCCGGGCGACTTCGCTGTGCGCGGCGCGCTGCTGGATCTTTATCCCGCAGGCAGCGCGCTGCCGTATCGAATCGAACTGCTCGACACTGAAGTCGACACGATTCGCACGTTCGACCCCGAGACCCAGCGGTCACTCGACAAGGTGGAGTCCGTGCAGCTGCTGCCGGCGCGCGAATTCCCGCTCGACGACGAAGCGGTGCGCCGCTTCCGCAATGCCTTGCGCGAAGGGCTTCCGATCGACGTCCGCAAGTGCCCGCTTTACCAGGACATCAAGGAGGGCACGACGCCAGCCGGCATCGAGTACTACCTGCCACTGTTCTTCGATCACACCGATACGCTGTTCGACTACGCGCCCGCCAACGCGCTGTTCGCGCTCGCCGCCGGCGTGCTGGATGCGTCGGAATCGTTCTGGAAGCAGACCGGCGAGCGCTTCGAGAACCGGCGCCATGACATTGAGCGGCCGGTTCTCGATCCTGCCGCGCTGTTCCTTGCACCCGATGCGGTGCGCGAACTGTTGAACCTGCGCGAACGTATCGAAGTGGTCGCAAGCGGGCACTCGCGCTTCATCGAAGCCACCGACCTGGGCATGACAGCAGCGCCCGTCGTTCCGCTGGCGGGACGCGCCGGAGACTCGGGAGCGACACTGCGGGCCTTCGTCGCCGGGCATTCCGGCGCGGTGCTGATTGCAGCGGACTCGGCGGGTCGCCGCGAAGCGCTGCTCGAGCAATTTGCCGCGAACGGCTTGCACCCGAATGCCGTTGCCGACTGGCGCGCGTTCGAGGTGTCGAGTCGCGACTCGGCGGCGGGGTCATCGAGCTTCGCAATCACGGTGGCTGCACTGGAGGATGGCTTCGCGGCGGCGCAGCCAGCGCTGGTAGCGCTCACCGAGCGGCAACTGTTCCCGGAGCGCGCGCAGCAGTCGCGACGACGCAAGCGTGCCGCGCGCGATCCGGAATCCCTCATCCGTGACCTCACCGAGATCGCCCTCGGCGCTCCCATCGTCCACGAGGAACACGGCGTCGGCCGCTACCGCGGCCTCATCACCATCGACGCCGGTGGCACGCCCGGCGAGTTCCTCGCCATCGAGTACGCCAAGGGCGACAAGCTCTACGTACCGGTCGCGCAGCTGCATCTGGTCGGGCGTTACAGCGGAGCCGCGCCTGACCTGGCGCCGCTGCACGCATTGGGCGGCGAGGCGTGGGAACGCGCGAAGAAGAAGGCCGCCGATCGCATCCGCGATGTCGCAGCGGAACTGCTCGACATCCAGTCGCGCCGGCAGGCCCGGCAGGGCCGTGCACTGGTTGTCGACCGTGACGACTATGAGGCGTTCGCCGCGCGATTCCCGTTCGAGGAAACCGCAGACCAGCAGTCCACGATCGAAGCCGTCATTGCCGACCTCGCGCGCGAGCAGCCCATGGACCGCGTGGTCTGCGGCGACGTCGGGTTCGGCAAGACCGAAGTGGCAGTGCGTGCGGCGTACATTGCGGCAGTCGCGGGCAAGCAGGTTGCGTTGCTGGTGCCGACTACTCTGCTCGCGCAGCAGCACTACCAGAACTTCGCCGACCGCTTCGCCGACTGGCCAGTCCGCGTCGAAGTACTGTCGCGCTTCAAGTCGCCGAAGGAATCGAAGGAACTACTCACGCGCCTCGCCGAAGGCCGCGTCGACATCCTGATCGGCACGCATCGGCTCCTGCAGCCCGACATCAAGTTCAAGGATCTTGGCCTCGTCATCGTCGACGAGGAACAGCGCTTCGGCGTGCGCCAGAAGGAGGCGCTGAAGAAGCTCCGCGCGGAGGTGCACCTCCTGACCATGACCGCGACGCCGATCCCGCGCACGCTCAACATGGCGATGGCGGGCCTGCGCGATCTCTCCATCATCGCCACGCCGCCGGCGAACCGCCTCGCGGTCCAGACGTTCGTCACGCAATGGGATCCGGCGCTGCTGCGCGAAGCCTTCCAGCGCGAACTGGCGCGCGGCGGCCAGGTCTATTTCCTGCACAACGAAGTCACCAGCATCGAGCGCATCGCGCGCGAGCTCGAGATGCTGGTTCCAGAGGCGCGCATCCGCTTCGCGCACGGCCAGATGCCCGAGCGCGAACTCGAGCATGTGATGCTGGATTTCTACCGGCAGCGCTTCAACGTGCTGGTCTGCACGACGATCATCGAGTCGGGCATCGACATCCCGAGCGCCAACACCATCATCATCGATCGCGCGGACCGGTTCGGACTGTCGCAGCTGCACCAGCTGCGCGGTCGCGTCGGTCGCAGCCATCATCGCGCCTACGCGTATCTCGTGGTCCCCGAGCGCAAGGCCATGACCAGCGACGCGGAGAAGCGACTGGAAGCCATCGCGTCCCTCGAAGAACTCGGCGCGGGCTTCGCGCTGGCGACCCATGACCTCGAGATTCGCGGCGCCGGCGAGCTGCTCGGCGAAGAACAGTCGGGCCAGATCAACGAGGTCGGCTTCTCGCTCTACACCGACATGCTCGAGCGCGCGGTGCGGGCACTGCGCGCCGGGCGCATCCCCGACTTCGACCTCGATGAGCGCCACGGTGCGGAAGTCGAGCTGCATGCACCCGCGCTCATTCCGGACGATTATCTCCATGACGTGCAGGCACGCCTCACGTTGTACAAGCGCATCGCATCGGCATCGAGCGCAGACGGTTTGCGCGAGCTTCAGGTCGAAATGATCGACCGCTTCGGGTTACTGCCCCCCGCCGTCAAGCAGCTGTTCGCGGTGACGGAGCTCAAGCTCGTCGCCACACCCATCGGCGTGCGCAAGCTCGAGCTTGGCGCCAATGGCGGCCGACTTGTGTTCACGCCGAAGCCTGCCATTGATGGCGTGGCGATCCTGCGCCTGGTGTCGGCTCATCCCGGTGTCGTCGCGCTCGACGGCGCCGACAAGCTCAGGATCACACGCGTGCTCGACGATGGGGCGATCCGGGTCGCCTTCGCACGCGAACTGCTCGCGGCACTGACGGGCAGCGCGCCCTTCCCCGCCGAACCAGCAGGTCGCGCACCGCCACCGCCGCCGCCCAAGCCCCCACCCGAGCGCATCCGACGCACCCGTCCCCGTTCCTGGTGACCTCAGCCGAGCACAGCTCGGCTCTACACCAGGCCGGCTTCTGTAGAGCGGAACTGCGCTCCGCTGCTCCACCTAATCGGCGCGCATTGGCCATCGCGCCCTCGGCGCAGCAATCAATTGCCTCCTCACGTAGGTCAGGTCGCATCGCGACCTGACTTGTGAGATCCGATGTCCTCCGTCAGGTCGCTTGCGCGACCTGACCTACCGTCGCTCCTATCACCGTTGCCGGCATACCTGCGCGACAATGAGTGGATGCTCGAGCTCAAGCGCACGCCCTTCCACGCACGTACGTCCGCGCTCTGCCTCCCGCAGAACTGGCGGCGTTGGGCGGGATACATTGCCGCGGGTTCGTACGACCTGTCGCTCGACCGCGAATACTGGGCGATCCGCGACGCAGCCGCGCTGATCGACATCTCGCCGCTGATGAAATACCTCATCGACGGGCCCGATGCGGCGCTGCTGCTGCATCGCGTCACCACGCGCGACGTGCTGAAGATGTCGGTCGGACAGGTGTTCTATACCGGATGGTGCGACGACGAAGGCAAGATGCTCGACGACGGCACGGTCACGCGCCTCGACGACACCAGCTTCCGACTCACGTCCGCCGAACCGGCGCTGCGCTGGCTGTCGATGAACTCCGTGGGCATGGAAGTGACCATCCGCGAAGTTACCGACCAGGTCGCGGCGCTCAGCCTGCAGGGGCCGAAGTCGCGCGCGATCCTCAACCGCTGCTGCAGGAAGTCGCTCGACAAGCTCAAGTTCTTCCGCGCAATGGCGAATACGGTCGGCAAGATCCCCGTGACCATTTCGCGCACCGGCTACACCGGCGACCTCGGCTACGAGATCTGGGTGCAGAACGAGCACGCGCTGCCTTTGTGGGACGCGCTGATGGAGGCCGGGGACGATTACGGCATCACGCCCTGCGGCATCCTGCCGATGGACATGGCGCGCGTCGAGGCCGGCCTTTTCATGATCGACGTCGACTACACCGCGAGCAACCACGCGTGGATGGAGGGACAGAAATCCTCGCCGCTGGAAATGGGTCTCGACTGGGCCGTCAACCTCGACAAGGCCGGCTACTTCGTCGGTCGCCGTGCCCTCGAGCGCGAGAAGCGCGAAGGTTCGGCGTGGAAACTGGTGGGCGTCGAAGTCGACTGGGAAGACATGGAACGCCACTTCGCACGCGTCGGGCTGCCGCCACAGATTCCGGCGATGGCGGTGCGCGGCAGCCTGCCGATCCGTCGTGGCGACAAACAGGTCGGCTACGCGTCGACCAGCACCTGGTCGCCCGTTCTCAAGAAGTACATCGCGCTCGCGCATCTCGAACGACCGCACTTCCAGGCCGGCACGAAACTCACCGTCGAGATCACCGTCGAGCACCACCGCCTGCAGGCCGCGTGCACCGTCGTGAAGCTGCCCTTCTACGACCCGCCGCAGAAGAAGCAGTGATGGGGATCGTAGAGTCATCTGGTACTTCAGGCCGCCCGGCTGCTTCGCATTTTCAGAATGCTTACCCTCTCCCCGCAGCGACGGGGAGAGGGTGCCGAAGGCGGGTGAGGGGCGCTTTCCTCGCATCGTGCGGCTGCCCCTCATCCGGCGCTGCGCGCCACCTTCTCCCCGCACGCGGGGCGAAGGAGAGAGCCGCATGAGCGCCAATACCTACGACGCGATCGTGATTGGCGCGGGGCACAACGGGCTGATCGCGGCGGCGTATCTCGCGCGCGCGGGCAAGAAGGTCGTGGTGCTCGAACGGCGCGACGTCGTCGGCGGCGCCTCGATCACTGAGGAAATCTTCCCCGGCTATCGATTCACCGAGTTTTCATACGTCGTCAGCCTGCTGCGTCCGGAGATCATCCGGGATCTCGAACTGCCGCGGCACGGACTCAAGATCCTGCCGTTGCCGAGCACCGTCACGCCGATGGACAACGGCGATTACCTTGCGGCGTGGGACGACCATGACCTGACGCGCCAGGAAATCTACCGGCACTCGCCGCGGGATGCGGAAGCGTCGGAGGAATACGGCCGCGTGATGGCGCGTGCCGCCAAGGCGATCAAGCCGGTGCTGAGCCTGGTGCCGCCGGACCCATCGTCGATGAGCCCGCGCGATTTGATGGGCCTACTGAAACTCGGCAAGTACGCGAAGAGCCTCAAGGAAAGGGAGCTTTACCAGATCGCGAAACTGGTGACGCAATCCTCGGCGGACCTCCTCAACGACTGGTTCGAATTCGATCCGCTCAAGGGCACCAAGTCCGCGAGTGGCATCATCGGTACCTTCCTTGGCCCGCATTCGCCCGGCACCGCGTACGTGTTGCTGCATCACTACATGGGCGAGATCGACGGCGCGTTCCGCGCGTGGGGTTTCGCCAAGAACGGTACCGGCGGTGTCAGTGCTGCGATCGCGCGATCCGCGCAGGCGCTCGGCGTGGAAATCCGCACCAGCGCGCCAGTCAAGCAGGTGATCGTCAAGGGCGGACGTGCAGCTGGCGTCGCGCTCGAGAACGGCGACGAACTGCGCGCGAAGGTCGTCCTGTCCGCGGCCGACCCGAAGCGCAGCTTCCTGCAGTTCGTCGAGTCCAAACACCTGCCCGACGACTTCGTCCAGGCCATCCGCAACTTCCGCGTGCGCGGCTCGTCGGGCAAGGTCAACATCGCGCTGAGCGAACTACCGGAGTTCACGTGCATGCCGGGCGTGTCGCCGCTGCATCGCGGCGCGATCTCCATCAGTCCGAGCATGGACTACATCGAGCGCGCCTACGACGAGGCCAAGTACGGACAGTTCTCGAAGAATCCGTACATCGACATGATCATCCCGTCGATGATCGACCGCGACATGGCGCCGCCGGGGCATCACGTGATGTCGTGCTTCGTGCAGTACGCGCCGTACGACATAGAGGGCGGATGGGACGACGCGAAGCGCGACGCGTTCGGCGAAACGGTGATCTCGACCATCGAGCGCTACGCGCCCAACATCCGCCGCGCCATCGTCGGCATGCAGGTCATCACGCCAAAGGACATCGAGCGCATCGCCGGCATCACCGGCGGCAACATCTTCCACGGCGAATTGCTGCTGCACCAGTTGTTCTTTTTGCGCCCCTCGCCGCAGTGGGCCGACTTCCGCACGCCCCTGCCCGGCTATTACTTCGGCGCGGCCGGCGCGCATCCCGGCGGCGGCGTCATGGGCGCCGCGGGCCGTCTCGCCGCCCACGAAGTCCTCAAGGACTGGAAATGACCGCGGCGATCAACTTGAGCGCACTCCGCGTTCCACCCTCGCCCCGACGGGCCAGGAGCTCGCCAGTCCGGACCCTACCCTCGCCCCGCAAAGCGGGGAGAGGGTGGCGCGCAGCGCCGGGTGAGGGGCAGCTTTGCGTTCGCGGAAAACAACATGACCGCTAGCAACCACGACGTCATCGTCATCGGCGCCGGGCACAACGGACTCGTCGCTGCGAACTACCTCGCGAAATCCGGCAAGCGGGTGCTGGTGTTGGAACGCCGCGCGATCCCCGGTGGGCAGGTGGTCAGCGAATCGTTCGGCGAAGGCTTCCCCGTCGACACCTTGCACGCCGGCGGTCGCCTACGCCCCGACATCGTGCGCGACCTCGATCTCGCCAGGCACGGCTTGCCGGCCGAAAGCGCAGACCAGCCTTTCTACTGGTCGCTACTCGAAAATGGCAAGCGCCTGCGCCTCGTCGCCGACGCCGGCGACGCCGCGACCCTCGCCTCGCTCCGCGAAATCTCGGCAAACGACGCCGCACGCTGGCCCGGATTCGTCGCCTTCATGGACAAGGCCGCTGCATTCCTCAACGCCGCGTATCGCACGCCGATGCCGCGCCTGCCGCCGTCGATGTCGACCGGCCTGCCACTCGCGAAACTCGCGTGGAAGCTCCGCCGCCTCGGCGGCAACGACATGTTCAAGGTCATTCGCGCAATGTCGATGTCTGCGCTCGAACTGACCGAAGAGTGGTTCGAGTCGGAGCAAGTCAGGGCAGCAATCGCGGCGGTCGGCATCCACGGCTCGACCATCGGCTGCATGTCCGCCGGCGGCGGCTACACGCTGATGCACAACTGGCTCAATCGCGGCGGCCTCGCGCATCGCCAGGTCGCGGGCGGAGCTGGCCGCATCACCGATGCGCTGGTCGCCGCGTTGAAAGCGCACGGCGGCGAACTGCGCACATCCACCGGCGTCGCCCGCATTCTCGTCGACAAGCAGCAAGTCACAGGGGTGCGCCTCGACAACGGGGAAGAGATCTCGACAAGCAGCGTCTTCTCCGCCGCCGACCCGCGCCACACATTGCTGGATCTCGTCGGCGCCGTCGAACTGCCACCCGAGTTCGTCTGGCACACGCAGTCGATCAAGATGCGCGGAAGTGTCGCCAAGGTGCACCTGCGCACGGACGGGTCGCACGGACTGCCCGCGGGCACGCTCGCCGTCGCGCCGTCGCTCAAGTACCTCGAGCGCGCTTTCGACGCCGCGAAGTACGGCGAAATTTCCGCGCAGCCCTATCTCGAAGTCACCACTCGCGGCGACATCGTGTCGATCCACTTCCAGTTCGCGCCCTATAAGTTGCGCAGTGAAGATTGGGACAGCGCACGCACGCGCATCGAGCATCTCGCCGTCGAGACGCTTGCGCCGCACTTCCCTGCGCTGCGAGCCTCAATACGTGAAACAAGATCGATTACCCCGCCCGACATGGAAAAAACCTACGGCCTCACCGAAGGCGATCTCAACCACGGCCAACTGATCCTCGACCAGATGTTCTTCATGCGCCCGATGCCGGGCTGGTCCGACCATCAAACGCCCATCGACGGCCTCACGCTCTGCGGCAGCGGCGTCCACGGCGGCGGCGGCATCAGCGGCGCCGCCGGGCGCAATGCCGCACGTGCGAGTGCTACTGGCTGAGTCTTCACCTTGGGCGGCCCGAGGGCAGCCGCAAGACGGTCAGGAACGGAGCTTCGAGCCGTTCGGCGCAACGGTTGCCTGCTACCGGTCGATCGCCGAGTACCGGTACAGCGAGTAGCGATACTCGAGCGAGTCGCGGATCGATTTCGCGACGACCTCGTGCAGCTCCGCGTCCCACTGCGTCCACTTCACCACGAACGCCTCGGCGCGCGCGCGGTCCCCTGCGGCCTGCAGCCGGAGTACCTCGGCGAGCAAGCCGCGTACGGCCTCGGGGTACTTCACGTAGTCGACGCGCATGCGCTTCGACGCGGGATCGAAGGTCAGCACGCCCTTGTCGAGGAACCAGTTCCACTGCATCAGCTGCATCGTGTTGTATGGCTGGTCGCGCCTTGGTCGATTGCGCTGCAGCACCCGCAGGATGCCCGAGGCGTACATCGCACGCGCGGCTTCGGCGTCGTGGTAGCCGCTGGCTTGCAATTGCGGGATCGCGTTCAATGAAACGAGGTCGGCCTTCATTTCCTCGAAGAGGCTCGCGCTGTCCTGCAGTGCCTGGTCCAGGTCGCGTCCGTCGGTGGTGCGATCCACGCCGAGGTAATGGCCGATCTCGTGCCACAACGTGCGCTGCACGCCCGCCTGCGCAGCGAAATCATCTTGCTGATCGGCCACGATCGCAGCCTGCCAGACGCCCTTCGACTGCCCAGCGGATTCCGGGTGCCGCATGATGTTGTCGCGCAGCATGATTACGCGCCCATAGCGGCGCGCGTGCAGCGCATCGTTCGGCAGGATGGATGCGGTATTGCCGCCGCGCGACTGCCCGAAGTCGGCCACCACGTCGAACACACCGACCGGTATCTCTTCGCGCACGCGGCGCTCGAACTTGACCGGCAGTGCGTCGTGTATCGCCTGCAAGCCGCCGAGCGCCGCGCCCACCGCATCGGATTCGGCCTTGCGCCGCACCAGCACCGTCAGCGAGAAAAAAGCGCGGACGCCGAGCAACTCGTCCGCATAGGTCTCGTACGCACCGATCTGCGCATTGAGGTTGCCGAAGCGGCCGGTAACCCAGGCCGCATCGCCGGCTTCGTAGTCGTCGGTGAGCAGGTCGCGCGCACGCGCACGCAGGTAGCCCGCGAACTCCGCATCGTCGGCTGCGACCGCATCCGCTGCGCGATTCAGGTGACCGTAGACCGCGACGACGTCATCGGCCCAGGCGACGGAATACGGCAGCCCGTAAAAGCCCGCCGGCTTCGCGCGCAACGCCTCGAGTCGCCCGCGCAGGCCCGGGTGCAGGAGGTCCAGCGCCGGGTGGCGGTCGAGCGCAGCGAGATCGGCGGCGATCTGCGTGGCCTCGGCCCGCCGCACCACGCCGCGCGAATCCAGCAACTGCTTGCGCTGCGCAGGATACGCCTCGATCCACGCATCGAGCTCGGCGCGCACGAGGCCGGCGGGATATACGCCCTTACCGGGCTCCACCGGCTTCACCGGCGCAAACGCCTCGCGGGTGTTGTCGAGCGTGGTCGCGATCGGGCCCTGAAACAGCCGGTACAACTGCAGCAGTTCGTCGCGCTGCTTGCCGGCTGGAAGCGCCTCGATCGCGGCGCGTGAGTTGCGCGCTTCGTGATGCAGCTGCCGTTCGTACAACGACTGCACGATCGCACCCGCAGCGAGCAGGTGATCGACCGCGGCCCGCTCGCCGGACGACAGTGCGGACAGATCAGGATCCAGTGTCAGCGTACGCGTGGTGTCGAGCACAGTGCGTCGCTTGGTCGCGTCCCAGTACCCGTCGGGTGTCTCGGCGAACGCCGCCGGCATCGCCACGGCGAGCATTAATGCGGGAAGGAACAGGAAGCGCGGCCTTGCTGCGATCATCGTCGATCTGCCTGGGTAGGGTCGGACGCCAGCCTACACCGCGTGGACGCGCATCCGGACGCCGCCGTATCCCTAGAATGCCTGCTTCCTGACAAACCGCGCTCGCGATCAACGGCAACCTGCACATGCTTCGCCTGACTGACATCCAATTGCCGCTGGACCATGACGAGGCCGCGCTGACCGCCGCGGTGCTCGCGCGGCTTGGGATCGCCGCAAACGAGCTGACCGGGTACACGGTTGCCAAACGCAGTTACGACGCGCGCAAGCGCGGGGCGATCGTGCTGATCTACTCGGTCGACGTGGAGACGCCACGCGAGGCGGAAGTATTGAAGCGCGCGGAGCGCGCGTCCCAGCCGAAAACCGCGGCGAGTTCGAAAACTGCGTCGAGGTCGGCTGGCAGAATCCTGCCGACGCCGGATACCTCGTACAAGTTCGTTGCGCGCGCACCGGAAAACCTGCAGCTGCGCCCGATCGTGATCGGCACCGGGCCATGCGGCCTGTTCGCGGGCCTGTTGCTGGCGCAGATGGGATTTCGTCCGATCATCCTCGAGCGCGGCAAGGCGGTGCGTGAGCGCACGAAGGACACCTGGGGACTGTGGCGCAAGAAAATTCTCGATCCCGAATCCAACGTGCAATTCGGCGAAGGCGGCGCAGGAACGTTTTCCGACGGCAAGTTGTACAGCCAGATCTCCGATCGACTGCACCATGGGCGCAAGGTGTTGACGGAATTCGTCGCCGCCGGCGCACCGGAGGAAATTCTCTACGTCAGCAAGCCACATATCGGTACTTTCCGGCTGGTGACGATGGTCGAGCACATGCGCGCGACGATCGAGGCGCTCGGTGGCGAGATCCGATTCAGCAGCCGCGTCGACGACTTGCTTGTTGAGACGGACGCCAAAGGGCAGCGCCATGTGCGTGGCGTGGCGTTGGCAAGCGGCGAACAGCTACGCGCTGATCAGGTCATCCTCGCGCTGGGCCACAGCGCACGCGACACGTTTGCAATGCTCCACGAGCGCGGCGTGTTCCTGGAGGCCAAGCCCTTCTCGGTCGGCTTCCGCATCGAGCATCCGCAGTCGCTCATCGACCAGGCACGTTTCGGACCGCAGGCCGGCCATCCGCTGCTCGGAGCTGCCGACTACAAGCTGGTGCACCATGCCCGCAATGGTCGCTCGGTCTACAGCTTCTGCATGTGCCCGGGCGGCACCGTGGTCGCGGCCGCCAGCGAGCCGGGACGCGTCGTCACCAATGGCATGAGCCAGTACTCGCGCAATGAACGCAATGCCAACGCCGCGATCGTGGTCGGCATCACGCCGGAGGATTTCCCGCCGTATGGCACGGGCCCGCTCGCCGGGATTGCATTGCAGCGCCACTGGGAGTCGCTCGCGTTTGAACTTGGCGGTGGCGAGTACGAAGCGCCCGCGCAACTCGTCGGGGACTTCCTCGCCAACCGCGCCTCAAACACACTTGGCACGGCGTTGCCCTCCTACACGCCAGGCGTGCGCCTCACCAACCTCGACGCGTCACTACCGGGCTACGCCATCGACGCCATCCGCGAGGCACTGCCCGCTTTCGACAAACAGCTCAGGGGATTCGCAATGCACGATGCGCTGCTGACCGGCGTCGAAACCCGGACCTCGTCGCCATTGCGAATCACGCGCGGCGCCGACGGGGAAAGCCTCAATACGCGCGGTCTGTTCCCCGCCGGCGAAGGCGCCGGCTACGCCGGCGGCATCCTCTCGGCGGGCGTCGACGGCATCAAGGCCGCCGAAGCCGTGGCGCTCAGCGTCATGTCCGAAATCGCGGCAGCCGGACGCGGGAGCCGCATTGAGCTCACGGCCTCAGTCGCGACTGGCGCCCCGCAGGCCATCTGACTGCGATGCGCAAGAACGGTGGAGTGAGTGCCATCCATGCTCGATGAGCTCAAGTCGCAGGTACAAGCGGCACTGACTGCGCGGAACTTCGCGCGTGCACGCGAACTGTTGCGCGAGGTGTTGACCCGCCTGCCAGACGATGCCGGCGTGCATTTCGAATTGGCGTTCGTCGAAATGAATCTGGAAGCGCCTGAAAATGCCGCCGCGCACCTGGACCACGCGACGCGGCTGCAGCCGCAGTTCGCCGAGGCCTGGATCCGGCGCGGACAGGTGCTGCTGCTCCTCGCCCGCCCTGAGGAAGCATTGACGTGCTTCGACGCGGCGTCGCAGCTCGCGCCGCGCGACGCGCGCAGTTGGGAAGGCGCTATCGAGTCGCGCAAGGCGCTCAAACGCGACTTCGCCGGCCTGCTCCGTGCGCGCCGCGAACTGGTGGCGCTCAATCCAGCCTCTTTCGATGCGTGGATGGGGCTCGCCCATACCTGCCGAACTGGCGACCTGGCCGAGGAGGCGGCAGCCGCTTACCGGTCGGCGCTGCAGATCAAGCCCCGGCACCTCGCGGCGCGCTGGTCGCTCTTTCAACATCCTTGGACTTCGTGCTTTGAAGACGATCGGGCGATGACCGACTTTGCCGCGCAGTGGGATGAAGGCATGTCGTGGTTCGAACAGCTGAGCGTCGAGGAACTGGATCGCGAGGAAATCGCGCAGGCCTTGCTGATCGCCACCGACTACCACCTGCACTACCAGCCTGGGCCCTTGTTGGCAGAGCGCAAGCGCTACGCCGCGCTGGTCACGCGACTCGCGCATGCAGCGTGGGCGCCGCCGGTCGTTGCGAAGCGGATACGCACGCAGCGCCGGCGCATCGGCTTCGTCAGTGCCTATTTCCGCAGGCACTCTGTTCTGAAGGTCGCCCGTTCACTCATCGAGGCACTGTGCACCGACGACTTTGAAATCATCCTGTACCACCTCGACGATATCGAAGATGCCTGGACTCGTGAGCTCAGGCAGCGCGTCGCCTTCCACCGCGGCGGTACGCATCGACCCGAGCACTGGCTGTCGGCGATCGCGCAGGACGCGCCCGACGTACTGGTGTACCTCGACATCGGACAGCACCCGGTTGCGCAGATTCTCCCCGCGTACCGCCTGGCGCCTGTGCAGATCGCCTTCTGGGGCCATCCCCTGACGTCGGGCTATTCCACCATCGACTGGTTCGTCAGCGCCGACGAGATCGAGGGTGCCGACGCACAGGACCACTACAGCGAACGCCTGTACAGGCTCGCAGGCCTTGGTACGTCCTACCCTTCACCGCCAATGGGGCCCGGCGCTGCCCGCGCGAAGGCTCCCGCTGGCGAAGTGCGCTTCCTGCTCGCCCAGAACATCCTCAAGATCACACCGGAAATGGACGAGACGCTGGCGCGCATTGCGGCGCAGGCGCCCCAGGCTCGATTCCACGTCCTGCCGCATCCACGGGCGCACGTGGTCGACGCGCTGCGGCAGCGAATGGAAAAGGCCTTTGCCCGCCACGGACTGCAAGCCGACGCGTTCGTCCGGATGCAGTCCCACGTCTCCGGCGCGGACTTCGTCGCGCTGGCGGGTTCCTGCGACATCAACCTCGATACACCTCACTGGTCAGGCGGCATCACCACGTTCGACGTGCTCGCGCAGGACCTGCCCACCCTCACCTGCCCGTCGGAAACATTCCGAAGCCGCCAGAGCGCAGCGCTGATGCGCCGGATGGGGCTCGAAGAACTGGTCTGCACCGACATGGATCAGTACGTCGAAAAGGCTGTCGAGATTGCGCGGGACGCTGACCTGCGGAACTCGTTGCGTGAGCGCGTCCGGCATCGCAAGCACCTGTTGTTCGACGATGCACGGCCGGTCGACGACTGGACCCGCTTTATCTCCGAAGTCACAAAGACACCCTCCAAGGCATGACCTCAGGCACCCTTGATATTGTTTATCGATGCGTCTAGCATCGCTTTACGATATGCAGGAGGCCGCGACATGACCGATACAAATGCCCAAGCCCTCGCGGTCGCCCGACCCGTCATCAAGGGCCTGATCGTCCTCAACGTGATCTATGCGCTGGTCATCGCTGGCCTTCTGGTCTACAGCTTCTTCATCGACGACTGGCCGCGGCGGCCTCTCGGGTTCGACATGGTCGACGCGCATCCGATGATCGGCCAGGGACTCCGCTCGATCGTCGTCATCGGCATCGTCGGCGCCGCGATCGTGCACACAGTGCTGCGGCGTCTGCTGGCCATCGTCGACACCGTGCGCGACGGCGACCCTTTCATCCTGGAAAACTCGCAACGCCTGAACGCGATCGCATGGAGCGTGCTGGGGCTTGAAGCGCTGCGACTGCTGGTCGCGGCCATCGCCGCGACCGTGTGGGAACCGGGCAGGATCGACGGGTTCTCCTTCGCACCGTGGCTGGCGGTGTTGCTGCTCTTCGTCCTGGCTGGGGTGTTCGCGCAGGGCGCACGGATGCGCGCCGACCTCGAAGGCACGGTGTGACATGCCGATCCTGGTCCGTCTCGATGACAAACTGCACGAGCGCCGCATGACGCTCACCGAACTGGCGACGCGCATCGACATCACCGTCGCCAACCTGTCGATCCTCAAGACCGGCAAGGCGAAGGCCATCCGGTTCTCCACGCTCGAAGCAATCTGCACCGCACTCGACTGCCAGCCGGGCGAGTTGCTCGAGTTCCAGCCGGAGGGTCATGCGGACGACGCCGATGCTGCGGATGCAATCGATGGAGCACGGCCATGAATGCCGTCACGTGGATCCATATCGCCGGCGGGACCCTCGCATTGCTCACCGGCACGGTCGCGTTCGCCTCGCGCAAAGGCGGCGGCATGCACGTCGCGACCGGCACCGCGTTCTGCGTCTCGATGTTCGTGCTTGGCGTTACCGCTTCGATGCTGGCACCTTTCAAGACGCCGCCTGATTCGCCGATCGGGGGGATCATGGTCTGCTACTTCGTCGCCACCGCGTGGATGACGGCGCGACGGCGCAGCGGGACACCCGGAATGTTCGAGAAGATCGCGTGCGCGGCCGTGTTGATGATCGCGATCGCCATCCTCGTGGGCGCGTTCGAGCTTGCCAACGTTCCTCGTGAGCAACGCTCAGGACCACCGGGGCCCGGCGCCCTCTTCGCGCTTGGCACGATATGCCTCCTGGCCGGGCTGGCAGACCTCAGGTTCATCCTGCGCGGTAAAATTTCGGCAACGCAACGAATCTCACGCCACCTGTGGCGGATGTGCTTCGCCTCCTTCATCGCCACCGGCTCATTCTTCCTCGGCCAGCAGGACATCCTGCCTGCGGCGGTGCGCGGGTCTTCCTTCCTGTTCGTCCTGGCGTTCGCGCCGTTCGCGCTGATGATCTTCTGGCTCGTGCGCGTGCGCTTCGCGGGGATGGTCGCCCAGTTCAAGTGGCGAGACTCTCCGCACGCAGCCATTCGATAGCGAGGGCAACCCTCCGGCCCGCGACGTGCGCGGACCGGAGCGTCGAGATCACTCCGTCGCGGAAGCCACCGGAACGTCGGGCTTGAGGTGCTTGGCGAAGAAAGTCTCCATCGCACCGTAGAACTCGTAGCGGTTCTCTTCGTTGCTGAAGCCGTGGCCTTCGTTGTCCTTCACCATGTACTGGACTTCGACGCCGCGCTTCTTGAGGGCTTCGACGACCTGGTCGCTTTCTGCCTTGTTGACGCGCGGATCGTTGGCGCCCTGGGCTATGAACAGTGGCGTCTTGATCCTGTCGGCGTGCAGCGCCGGCGAGGTCGCCTTCATGCGCTCGATATCCTTTTCCGGATGGCCGACCATGGCATGGAACTTCGGCAGCATCGGCTTCCAGTACGGTGGAATGGTGTTCATGAAGGTCAGCAGGTTCGAGACGCCGACGAAGTCCACCGCCGCCGCGTAGAGATCAGGCGTGTAAACCACGCCGGCGAGCGTCGCGTAACCGCCATAGCTGCCGCCGTAGATTCCCAGGCGCTTGGGATCCGCAATGCCCTGGTCGATCAGCCATTTCGCGCCGTCCGTGACGTCATCCTGCATCTTGAGGCCCCACTGCCCGAAGCTCGCTTCCCAGAACTCGCGGCCATAGCCCGTCGAACCGCGGAAATTCATCTGGAGGATGCAGTAGCCGCGGTTCGCGAGGAACTGGATCTCGGGGTTGTAACCCCACAGGTCGCGCGCCCACGGGCCGCCGTGCGGATTCACGATGCAGGCCAGGTTCTTCGGCTCGCGGCCGAGCGGCGTGGTGAGGTAGCCGTTGATGGTCAGCCCGTCGCGGCTCTTGTACTGGATCGGCTTCACATGCGCCATCGCCGATTCGGAGATCTTCGGGTTGATGTCGCCGAGCTTCGTGAGCGTGTCGGCCTTTGCGTCGTAAAGATAGCGCGCGCCAGGGGTGCGATCGTTGGAGGCGGACACGATGAACTTGTTCTCGGCCTTGTCGTTCGCCTGGAGGAATATCTCCATGCCCGGCAGCTTCTTCTCGAGGCGCTTGAACAGGGCTTCCGTGTCCTCGTCGAAGAACTTGCGCCCGGACTTTGCCGTGAAGTAATCGGCCCGCGTCAGCTTCTTGCGTGCGCGCGACCACGAGGCGCCCCCGAGATCGACCTCGGGATGCGCGTACAGCACCTCCTCGGCGTCGGGTTGGGCCGGATCGATCAGCACCAGCGCCTTCTTGTCGCGACCGCGGTTGCTGATCGCGTAGAACTTCTTGTTGTCGGCGCTGAAGAACGCCGGCTCGACGTCGGTCTTGTAGTCGGTGGTGATGATGGGCTTAAACTCGGCCTTCTCGTCGTCGCGGTAGAGCACGATGGTGTCGAGGCCCGTGGAACGCGCCGCCATGCGCACGCGGCCGGCGTGGTCGGTCTGCCAGCCGATGATGTCGCCGGGGTTCTTCGCGACGAGCGTTTCCTTGCCGGTCTTGAGGTTGATGCGATAAACGTCGAAAACCTCGGCGTTGCGACGGTTGTGGCTGACGAGGATATGCCCCGGATCGTCAGGCAGGTCGTCCTGGATGCCCGCCCGCACTTTGGTGCCCGGCGTCAGGTCGGTGATCTTGCCGCTTTCGAGGTCCACCGCCACGACGTGCGTATTCTCGTCGCCCCCGAAGTCCTTCTCGAACAGGATGGTGTCGCTGCCCTTCCAGTAATAGATGCCGATGTCGCGCGCGGTCTCGCCAGTGAGGCGTCGCGGTTGGCCGACGAGCTTGCTCCCGTCCAGTGGCTGCACGAACACGTTGAGGCGGCGCGGATTTCCGTCGACCGCGACCGGCTGCATGAAGCCAAGCGTCTTGCCGTCCTCGCTGAGGCGGAAGTATGCCTTCTCCGGGTTGCTGAAGAAGTCGCGAATCGGAAACTGCTGCGGTGCTTCCGTCACGGCCGCGATCGCCAGGCCGGGCAACAGTGCGGTTGCAGCGATCAGCGCTGCGCCGAGAAGCCGGGCTTGGAGTCCGGGCCGAATATTCGGTGTCATGGTGTTCCCCCAGTTGTTGCGATGAAGCCCGACCGCGCCATGCGAATGCCAGCGCACCAGTCTTGCCACGCGAGCATGGTACGCGCTCCTGCAAGGCTTTGAATGGGCAAACCACGACCTCGGGTCGGTGATCGGACAACAGACGCGCCACCGTCATGGCTCCGCAACGCAGTGTCCTGAGGATAGGCGTTTCCTTTTCAGCAGCGCTCCCATGCCCATCCTGTCGCCAGCCTCGATTTTCCTGCGAGTTGCCGTATTGCTTGCTTGCACGGCGATGCTGCCGCTCAGCGCGGCGGAATTCGAGTTGCGCCTGCACGGATCCAACACGGTGGGCCAGGCCCTTGCGCCGGCGCTGGTGGATAGCTGGGCGGTGGACCGCGGCTGGATCGGCGGCGAGTGGCGCGAAATGGCGGCCGAGGAACACGCACGCCAGTTCACCCGAGGCAGCGACACGCTCAACGTGCAGATCGCGGCGCATGGCACCGGCACCGGGCTTGCATCATTGATCGCAGGAAAGGCGGACCTGTGGATGGCGTCGCGTCCCGCCAAGGCAGCGGAATTGGCCAGCGCGAAGTCGCTGGGGAGCCTCGACGCGCCGGAACAAGAGCACGTCCTAGCACTCGACGGACTGTCGGTCATCGTGCACGACAGCAATCCCATACGCACGCTCACGGTCCAGCAGGTCAAGCAGCTCTTCTCCGGCAAGATCACGAATTGGCGCGAGGTGGGAGGCAAACCCGGCGCAGTCACCCTGTACGCGCGCGACGACAAGTCGGGCACGTTCGATTCGTTCAAGTCGATGGTCCTCGGCGATGACGCCTTGCGGGCCGATACGCATCGGTTCGAGTCGACCAGCGAGCTGTCCGGGCGGGTTGCGGGCGATCAGAACGCCCTCGGCTTCGTGGGCCTGGCGGGCGTCGGCAAGGCCCGCGCGCTGGCGCTGTCCGACGCCGGCACGCGCGCCTTGCCGCCGTCGCGATTCAACGTGGCAACGGAAGACTACGTGCTGTCGCGTCGACTCTTCGCCTACCGATCCGCCCGGTCGACCGCACTGACCCGGGACTTCCTGGAGTTCGTGCATTCGGCCAGCGCGCAGGCAGCGGTCGACAGGACCGGCTTCATTGCGCAGGTCATTGCGCCAATCGCGCTTCCCCCTCGCCCCGACGCAGGCAAGGAATACGCAGCTCTGACTTCCACGGCGAGGCGCCTCACGGTCAACTTCCGTTTCGCCACGGGTGCGAGCTACCTCGACGGCAAGGCACTGCGCGACCTCGACCGCCTCACCCACTATCTGCGCAGCGAATCGAAGGGGACGGGCGATCTGTTGCTCATCGGCTTCTCCGACGCCAACGAAGTCAATGCCTACCAGGCACTCGCAATGAGCGTGGACCGTGCCGACTATGTGGCGGACCAGTTGATGAGGCGCGGCGTAGTGCCGCGCCAGGTACGCGGCGTCGGACACGTGGCCCCGGTTGCATCGAATGACTCGGACGTGGGTCGCTCGCGCAACCGGCGGGTCGAGATCTGGTTGCGTCCGCGCAGCGGAACGTCGGCGAGCGCCTCCTCGTTCTGAGCGGAGAAGACCGGGCCGGCGACGCTCAGTAACCACCCGGCCCGATCACGTCCGACCGGCTATCCGGCCGGCGCCGGTTGCGGTTCCAGTTCGCCGGGCTCCACATTGAAGGGATGCAGGTGCGAGAGGAACTGGCGCGTGCACGCTTCCCACGAAAAGCGCTCCGCGTGTCGACGCGCTTCAGTCCGCTCGATGGACAGCGCACGCAGCGCCGCAGTGCGCAGATCGTCGTCGAGTGCGCCTGCCGGGGAGTCGCCGATCACATCGACCGGACCGGTGACCGGATAGGCCGCGACCGGACACCCGCACGCCATCGCCTCGAGCAGCACCAGGCCAAACGTGTCCGTGCGGCTCGGAAAGACGAACACATCGGCCGCGTTGTAGAGGGTCGCAAGCTCGACCCTTCCCACTACGCCGGTGAAGCGCACCTCGGGAAATTCCGCCTTCAATTTCGCAAGCGCCGGTCCGTCGCCCGCGACCCATTTGCTGCCTGGCAGGTCGAGGCGCAGGAAAGCCTCGATGTTCTTTTCGACGGCCACACGACCGACGCACAGGAACACCGGCTTGGTCAGGTCGTGGTGCATCGCGGGCCCGGGCTTGAAAATATCGAGGTCGACTCCCCGCGACCACAGCACGACCTTCGATGGGGGAAAACCGTTCGCGACGAGGTCGCGCCGCACCACGTCGGTTGGCACCATGACCGCTTCGGCGCGCCCATGGAACCAGCGCAGGAACCGGTACGTAACGGACAGCGGCAACCGGATGCGGGCATGAACATATTCAGGAAAACGCGTGTGGTACGCGGTCGTGTACGGCACCTTCTGGTCCAGCGCATACGCACGCGCAGCCAGACCGAGTGGCCCTTCTGTCGCAATGTGGATCGCATGCGGCCCGAACTCGCGAATGCGCTGGCGTACCTTCCTGCCTGGCATCAGCGACAGCCGGATATCCGGATAGGTCGGGCATGGCAGCGTGCTGAACTCGAGCGGCGTCAGGAATTCGACCTGGTGCCCGAGCCGCTCCAACTCGCGACGCGTGGACTTGAGCGTCTGCACCACGCCGTTGACCTGCGGCTCCCAGGCGTCAGTGACGATTAGGATCCTCACGTCAGCACCGCCTCGAGCTCCGGTTCAAGCGCAGCTTCGAGTGCCGGGGAATGGCCAGCTTCGAGCGACGGCAAAATGCCAGGCTCGGGCGCCGGCGCGCCCTGCCGGATCGTCTTCCACTCGACCAGGCGGAGCTGGCCGGCATGGTCTTCGACCAGGGCCGTCAAACTCTCGACCCAGTCCCCGTCGTTGCAGTACAGCACTCCGTCGACCATGCGAATCTCCGCCTTGTGGATGTGTCCGCACACGACGCCGTCGAGGCCGCGCTGCCGCGCCTCGCGCACCAGCGCCAGTTCGAAATCGGTGATGAAGGAAACAGCTCCCTTGGCCTTGTGCTTGAGGTACTGCGAGAGCGACCAGTAGCCGAAGCCCATGCGCGCGCGGGCGCGGTTGAACCAGTGATTGAGCGCAAGGATCATCGTGTACAGATGGTCGCCGAGGATCGCGAGCCATCGCGCCCGCTGCACGACGCCGTCGAACAAGTCGCCGTGCGTCACGAGCAGGCGCCTGCCATCGGCGGTCCGGTGAATGGCTTCATGCACCACTTCGATGCCGCCAAAGGCATGGTCCACGTAGCCGCGCGCGAACTCGTCGTGGTTGCCGGGCACGTAGACCACGCGGGTGCCCTTGCGCGCCTTGCGCAGCAGCTTCTGGACGACGTCGTTATGCGACTGCGGCCAGTGCCAGCCATTGCGCAGGCGCCAGCCGTCGAGAATGTCGCCGACGAGGAACAGGGTGTCCGACTCGTTCCACTTGAGGAAGTCCAGAAGGAACTCCGCCTTGCACCCGGGCGTGCCGAGGTGGATATCCGAGATCCAGATGGTGCGGTGGCGGTGCGGGGACTGCGGCTCGTCCGGGGCCTCGGCAGGCGGTGTAGCGAACACTGTTTCGGGGACTGGGCTCAGAAATGCATACATTCTGAGAGGGCATCACAGCAGTCGAATGTGACCGGCGCATGATGATTCCGCGTCCATCCAAAGTCGGCACGGCGGAACCGCCTGCTTCGACTGCATGTCGCGCGTTGGACGCGCCGGCACCAAGTAACCTGATCGGAACATGCATCCGTTCTCCATGCTCCTGATCGGCCTCGCGATGTCCACCGACGCCTTTGCCGCCGCCATCGGCAAGGGCGCCGCCTTGCAGCGGCCGGGCTTCCTGGAAGCACTGCGCGCCGGCGTCATCTTCGGCGTCATCGAGGGCCTGACGCCTGTCGTGGGATGGCTGCTCGGTTCGGCCGCCGCGGTCTACATCGCCGAGTGGGATCACTGGATCGCCTTCACCCTGCTGTTCCTGCTGGGTATCCGCATGATCCACGCCGGGCTTTCTGACGACGACGGTCCGTCCGTGGAAACACCCAGTCGACACGGCTTCTGGAACCTCGCCGCGACAGGATTCGCCACCAGCATCGACGCCATGGTGGTCGGCGTCGGCCTTGCCCTCATCGGGGTTCCGATCGCCGTCGTGGCCCTGGTGATCGGGCTGACCACGCTGGTGATGGTGACCATCGGAATCCTGTTGGGGAACGTGCTTGGCACGCTCGTCGGCAAGCGCGCGGAAATCGCCGGGGGAGCGATCCTGATCGTCATCGGTACGACGATCCTCGTCCAGCACCTGCGCGATTCAGCGAACGCGTGAAGAAGCGGAATTCCGCTCCCCGAATCAAGTCCGAACGGGAACGCGCGCATTGACCGGGATCAAGCGCGCGACGTTCTGTTCGGTCGTGCATCGCGCTCTTGTTTGACCTAGATCAAAGCGCCACGCTCGCAAGGGTCCATGCTTGTCGTGCCTGCTGGATCCGGAGTGCGTCAGATCGGTCAGTAATGCTCGTGTACTGCACGGCTTGCCAGCTTGACCTGCAGGCATTCGAACTCCATCGGCGCCGCTCCGTGGTTGGCGCGTAACGCCGCAGCTCGGTCTTCGCGAGGTGCGCCATGATGAATTTCCACAGCTCGCTCGCACTGCGCATGTTCACTGCGCTGGCGGCCATGTTCGCCGTCACGCCCGATGCGTCGGCGGCGCAATTTCTGTTCGGGACCAGTAGCGACGGCCAGTCGCTGAGCAGCAATGCAATCAGGTCCGGCGGCGCCTCGCCGGTCGATCGGGAAGTGGCGGACGACTTCACTGCGTCCGGCGTACTGCAGCGCGTGATCGTGAACGGGTGGGACTGCTTCTATTGCCCGGGCGCCCTTTCGTCTGGCGTCAACGTGCGGATCTACGAGAGAGCTACAGGTGGCACGCCCGGTGCGTTGCTGCACGAATTTCACCTCGCGGCGGACGATCCGCGATTCATCCACGATCCCAACCGCAGCGGGCACGAGAGCGTCCTCGACATCACTTTCCCGCAGGGCTTCGCGGTCGACGGCAGCTATTTCCTGAGCGTGCAGCTCGAATATCCCGGTCCGGCAACGTGGCCACTGTGGTCGGCCGCGACCAATTCACCGCACGGCAGCGCGTACTACGTGCGCGACAGGCTCGCAGGCAGTGGCTGGCTGCATGATCCCAATCCAGTGGGCGGATTCCGCAACAGCGACGTCTCATTCTCGTTGTACGGCGTGCGGCCCGGACCGCCGCCACCGCGGCTCGTGGCTGGCTGCGGCGAATGGAGCGTGCAACAGGCGCCGCTGCCCGAAGGCGCGGTAGATGCACAGCTGGAGGCCGTCAAGGCGTTTGGGCCCAACGACATCTGGGCCGTGGGCGACTACAGCCGCGTGGTGCAGGGCTCGACGCTGTCGTACTCGCTGGCGATGCACTACCGCAACGGTGCCTGGGCGATCGTACCGACGCCCTCACCGACCGAGTGCGCCGTGTGCACGCAGGTGCTCCTCACCGCGATCGACGGACTTGCGTCCAACGACATCTGGGCAGCCGGCTGGAAGCGCGCCCAGACCCTGGATGGCTTCCTCGGCGGTCAGGTTTTCGTGATCCATTACGACGGCACGAACTGGACCGAAGTGCCCGCACCGCGCACGCGCGGCGGCAGCGGCGCGTGGGTGCGTGGGATCAAGGTGCTGGCGCCCGACGACATCTGGTTCGTCGGCGACTGGGTCGGGGAAACGCCGTGGAATGGCCCAAGTACTCCAGCACTCGCCATGCACTGGAACGGATCGTCGTTCACGCTGATCCAGACGCCGTACCCCGCTGGCGGCACGCCGGGTTGGTCGTTCGACGCGGTGAGCGGCACCGACAATGATCTGTGGGCCGTCGGTGGTGGCAGCGATGGCGATCCGGCCGGCACTACGTACTTCGCGCACTGGAACGGTTCGCAATGGCAGCTGAGCCAACCGCAGATGCCCGGTCTGTGGAAGCGCTTCTCGCACCTGCTCTCGCTTGCGCCGAATCGCATCTATGCCGGCGGCGAGGGCTTCACCGTGGCAGCGGGCTACTTCGGCATCGTCGCGCAGTACGACGGCAGCGCGTGGAGCATGGCCGACACGGATGGCGACGGAGGCGGCGCGATGGTTTCGTTCGGGCCGGACAGCGTGCTCGCGCTTGGCGGCGCGCCGGTCTACTGGAACGGCACCGCATGGGCGCCGCAGCCGACGGTGCCAGACGTGTTCGGAGCTCTGCTCGACATCGAACAAACCGGACCCTGCAACGCGACCGCTGTCGGCATGCAGTGGGTGGCCGACGTGAAGCGGCCGCTGATCGCGCGGATCAAGCCGATCGTGTTCGACTCCAGCTTCGAATAAGCAGCGCATCAGGCGCGCTGACGCGGCGACGGAGCGGCATCCCGGCACTCCGCCGCCGCTGCCAACCGGTCGACCGCAAGGTTTCAGCGCTGCGCCGGAAGCAGTTTCGGATTGCGCAAGAGCAGCGCTGTCACCAGCGACACGACCAGTCCGACGGGGAAGATTTCGAGGAAGGTCATCGGCACGCGGAACCAGGGCTTGGCGTAGTTGACGCGCATCTCTTCGAGCTTGGCGACTTCCTTCGCGAGCGCGTCGGCCGAGACCCCTGCCTCCTGCCGCGCCGTGACGATGCCGGCAATGTATTCGTCCATGAAGGCGTAGTCGGTTGCGGCGAGGTACGTTTCCCAGCCGATCACGTAGGCCACGCCGGCGAACGCGGCGATGCCGAGCCCCACGCCGAAGGCCGGGCCGAACCTGACGATGCCGCCCCGTTCAATGTCGCGGTAGCGCTTGACCCCGATGAATATGAAGCTGAGCGCGACCAGCATCACCAGATAGCCGAACGTCGCCGAGCTGAAGAAGTCTCCCGGTGCGCTGAAGGCGATTCCGGCCACCATCGTGGCGATGATCACAAGCCCGGACAGCAGTCCGTACGTCAACACGTATCTCATGGCGCGTCTCCTGCAATGGGTTGTCGCGACCGGGCGGACCGACAGTACTGGGCTGGGAACCTTCCGGTAGTGCGGACGGACTGTGCCGCGAACGCGGGGCGCCGACCATCACCCGAACGGGTGATTTGGCCGGGATTGTCCATGCGTACGAGTGTGCGGGCTGCCAATGACCTAGGGAATGATCGACAGGGAGCGGGCCTTTTCGATCGCGTGCACGCGCTTTCGCACGTCGAGCTTCTCGTAGATGCGTGCGACGTGGGTCTTTACGGTATTCGGAGAGACGCCCAGCACGCGCGCCATTTCCTTGAGCGACTGGCCCGAGGCGAGAAGATCGAGGGTCTCGCACTCGCGCGCTGTCAACCCGAGCGAGCGCACGCCCGCTGCGTTGCGCTGGAATGCTGCCGGCGCGTGACGTGGAGTCAGGCGGGTACCGGCCCATACACCGAGCGCAACGAAACCGGCGGCCAGAAGGGCGACGTAGATCTCGGTGCTGAACTCGCGCGTCGCGTGGCGATACTCGATCCACTCGAGCGCGCCCACGGTGGCCGCGAGCGCCAATGCATACAGGAGGATTGTGCGCATCATTCCGACAGGCTCTCTCAGCAACCGCAAAGGATCAAGTCCAATCGACGCGGGAACTCCGCCTAACCGGCTTGGTTGCCTTTCCGCCTTTTTCGCACGACCGGTTCTCGCCTGCGCCGCAGCCATGCCGCGACGAACGTGGCAAGCGCAAACGTGAAAACCATCATGGCGGAGACCGGAAGGCGACGCGACTTCCTGCTCACCCACCGGGTGTCCGGAAGATCCATCAACGGTACGTCATTGAACCGCGCGACCATCCATGCGGCAGCCAGGATGAAAGCGGCGAGTGCAAGCGCGAACCACGCGACGTTGAACGTCAGCGGGACTCCGGGGATTGACGCGAAGAAGACAAAAATCAGGAGACCGCCTCCGATACCCGGCACCCACCATGGGAGCTCGAGCCACACCGCGCCTGCGCACAGCACGATGAGCAGCAGCAGGAAAGCCGCAATCCTGGCGTACACCCCCGGGTCGCCTTTTGCCCTGGACAATGGGTACCCCTGTTCCGCACTTGTCCTGGCCGACACTACCCCAGCGCCCGGCCCAGTCCAAGCTTGAAGCGCGGGGATCTGATGGCAGCTCGCATCACGCCGCCGCGCCGGACTTCGCTGGGATTTCGAGCTTCGTCGTCGAACCGGTTTTCTCGGGGGTCGACATGGCGAGGCACGCCACTCAACTCAAGAGGTAGGGGATGCAAGCAAAAAAAAAGGATGCGCGGGGCCGATTCGCCACGCGCATCCTCCGGTATGAAGCGGCGCCAGCCTCGCGCGCCGCATTTGCATTGTTGCTTACGCGGCGCGCTTCATCGTCAACTTCCGCTCGCGCATCAGGTCATGGCACTGCCGGACTTGCGGCAGCACGCGCGTGAGCGTATCGCGCACGGTCTGCGGAGTGGAAGTCTCGGCGAGCGCCTCGTCGAGCCTGGTCTTCAGCCGGTCTTCGGACTCCTCCAGCTGCGCGACATAGGCGTAGTCGCGGTCGCCGAACATGCCGCGAACCTTGGCGTAGAACTTGTTGAGGTCACCGACCCAAGTACCGTGGGTAACCGGACGCTCGCCGTCGCGGCACACGGCGGCCGACAGCTCAGTGACCAGGCTGCCCTTGATCGTCGCGATTTTCTGGAATGAGGCCCGCAGCTGCGGGTCGTCGACCTTGGTGGCGGCTTCCGTATAGAAAGTCTGGCCATCGCGGGCAACGGCGATGATTTCGTTAAGCATGTCGCTGGTGTTGTGCATCATGTCGGAATCTCCTTGTTTGCTTCATGACGAGGACACGTCCCGTCCCCGGTACTGACAATGCGGTGCTGGGACCTTTGCTGCGTCCGGCCGCGCCTGTCGAAATGAAAAGCATTGGAAGCCTGTTTATCCCAATGCGGTCAATAGGTTAGCGTAACCATGCTTAAGCTGGCGTGACGGGTCGGGAACTCGGCTTTTAACCGCCTCCGACAGTCGCCGGAGACTCCATGCGTCCGCCGCTGATGCCGCGTGACCAGTGCTCGGCGCATTGCGCAAACTCGATCGATCCGGAGCGACTCCATGTCGATCGATACAAGAATGAACCCGCAAAAAATTGCAGACGCGCTCGCGGCCACTGCTGACGCTCCGTTCGCAGCACGAATGGTACGGTGGTTGTCCAGCGGTCGAATTGCGCTTTCGTCATTTCATTCCGACGCGTTACAGGAGCATGCAATGAGCAACCCTACTTCCAACTCCCGGCCCGACCCGGCGGCACGCAGTTCCGGCCAGGCCAGCGGCAAGAAAATCGGCCTGCACCAGCCCTCGAACGACAATCAAGTCATCGACAAGCTCCAGGGTGTCGACCTGCAATCGCGCGGAGCGAAAGTGCACGACCATCTGCGCGACAAGCGCGGCAACGGCGTAGCCGGCGACTACGACGATTCGATCAATCACAACGCCGACGAACATTACGTGCAGGGCGCGGCAAAGGGTCCAAAGGGATAGCACGACGCTGGACCCTGGCAACTGCGTCCGCCCCTCATTGCAGGAACTGGGCGTACGGCAAGATGCGGCACGTTGCCTGCGTCGGCTGCCGCGCCATCACGAGACTGGGAGACTAATTTGGACAAGATTCCAACTGGAACATGGGTCATGGTGGCCGACGGAACGGGCGCTCGCCTCTTCCACAACGTGGGCAATAGCGACAAGGTGTCGTTGAAGCAGCAAGCGCTGCTGCAACCTGAGGATCTGATCGACGACGGTCCGGCCGGAAAGCGGCCGACGGAATCGACCGATCAAGAGACTGACGAGGCCACGTTCGCCAAGCAGCTGGCGCACCGGTTGAACGCTGCCGTGCTCAAGCACGAGTTTTCGCACCTGGTGTTGATGGCGGATCCGCAGACGCTCGGACAGCTGCGACCGCTGCTGCACGGCGAAGTCACGCAGCGCATCGTCACCGAAATCCCCAAGACCTTCACCAACTCACCGCTCGAGGACATCGAGGCGGCACTCGACGGGTGAGCGAGATGACCTGCGTAGTGCCGGTCTTTGATGCCAGGATCTGTTCCCCCGGGAACCAAGTCATGGGATCCGATTGCCTTGTCGATTCGGAGATGGATACCCGCAACCAGGCTTTGCCACCACGACGAAAGTGCTGAAACAAAAGGGGTGCTGACCCGTTGACCCCGGATAAAGGGCCCTGACGCGTTTCTTCCCTGCCCCAGCGCCCTGACCCATCCAAGCTTGAATCGAAGGGATCTCATGGCAGCTCGCATCACGCCGCCGCGCCGGACTTAGCTAGGATTGGGAGCATCGTCGTCGCAGCGGTTTTTCGGGGGGGGTCGGCATGGCGAGGCACGCCACTCAGTTCACGATGTGGGCCCATCTGATCGGCCTTCTGCTGGGCGCTTCCGCGGCATCCGCGCAGACCTTTCACGTTGCGACGAACGGCGTCGACGCCCCCGGCGGCGGCACGAGCGGCAGCCCGTGGGCGACCATCACGTTTGCGCTCGACAATGTGCCCGACGGAAGCCTGATCCTGGTGCGCGCGGGCACGTACAGCGGTCGCATCCGGATCCGCGGCAACTTCACGCAGGGCGTGACGGTGCGCTCCGAGCAGCGCTACCAGGCCCGACTCCGGCACGACGCCACGGTGCTCACGGTGTTCAACGACAACGCGGATATCGCGGGCATCACGATCGAGGGATTCGACATCGCGCACTCAGGCGCGGGCAGTGCACCGGTCGTGGCCCAGGTGCAGGACGGCTTCGCCACCGACACGCGGCGCATCACGCTGCGCGACAACATCCTGCACGACAGCTTCAACAACGACATCCTCAAGATCAACAACGGCGCGAGCGAAATCCTCGTGCAGGGCAATGTGTTCTACAACCAGGGTTCCAGCGACGAACACATCGACGTCAACTCGGTCGACAACGTCGTGATCGAGGACAACGTGTTCTTCAACGACTACGCGGCGAGCGGGCGACCCGTTCCAGGCGGCGCGACGCCTGACTCGTCGAGCTACGTCGTGGTCAAGGATTCGAACGCAAATGATGACGAGTACCTCGGCTCGCGCAACGTCACCGTCCGTCGCAACGTATTCCTCGGCTGGATCGGGTCGAGCGGCAGCAACTTCCTGCTGTTCGGCGAGGATGGCACCGCCAACCACGAGGCGTTCGATTCGCTGGCCGAGAACAACCTCATGCTCGGCGATGGCACCGTGCGCATGCGCGCGGCGTTCGGCATCAAGGGCAGCCGCAACATCCGCTTCCGCGCCAATACCGTGGTCGGCGACCTGCCGTCGAATGCCTTCGCGATGCGGCTCAATCGCGAGGCTTTGAATCCGGTCATCGACGACGTGTTCTTCCACAACAACATCTGGTCCGACCCGACGGGCACCATGGGCGCCGATGATGTGGGTTCCCTCAACGATTTCAGCGATACACCGACCGCCGACACGCTCGATTTCACGCTCAGCAACAACCTCTATTTCAACGGGGCCAATCCCGTGCCCGAGGATGCGGCGGAACTCATCAACCCATCAGACGACGCCGCGGCACGCTTCGCCAATCCGCAGTTGCCGGCAAACGCGGGCGCGGCGCGGCCCTTCTGGATTCCCGCAAGCAACCAGTTCAACGGTGGCTACCCGACCATCCGCGACGCGTTCCTGGCCCTCGTCGAGTTGTACGGCCGTCCCGCCGTGAACGGCGGTGGCATCGCGCAGGCGCTACCGGGCGAGACGCCCGTTGACGACATCCGGGGCGCGTTGCGCGGCGGCCCGCCCTACGACATCGGCGCGTACGAACGCGATGCAGTCCTGGTCATCTTTGCGAATTCGTTCGAAGGGCCTTGAATCGTGCTCACCGCATGGGCTGGCACATGATTTCCGCGGAAGAGAAGCACCTGCCGGACGATGAATCCGGCGACGGCTGCTTCAGCGTCCCGCGCGAACCATGGTTGAGGTTGTTCCTGCGATTCCTGCGCTTTGGTTCGTTGGCCTGGGGTGGTCCGGTGGCCCAGATCGGCATGCTCAGGCAGGAACTGGTGGACGAGGAGCGCTGGATCAGCAGCGCGCAATTCAATCGGGTGCTGGCGGTGTACCAGATCCTGCCGGGCCCGGAAGCGCACGAGCTGTGCGTGTACTTCGGTATGCGCTCGCGCGGCCGTTGGGGAGGCGTCGTCGCAGGACTCGCCTTCATGCTCCCGGGCTTCGGGTTGATGTTCGCGCTGTCATGGGTGTATGTGCGCTACGGGCTCGGGACCGGGGGCGTGCAGGCGGTGTTCGCCGCGGTGCAGGTCGCGGTTGCGGCGCTGATCGTCCGCGCCGTGTTTCGCATCGGCGGCCACGTGGTCACGGATCGATGGTTGTGGGCGATCGCGATCCTTGCGACCTGCGCACAGCTTGCAGGCGTGCATTTCGGATTCATTCTCGCACTCGCGGGCAGCGTGTACCTGCTCGCCCGGCGCGAGGCGCGGGCCGCCGCAGTCATGCTGGCGGCAGCCTCGGCAGCCGCCATCGCATACCTCGCGGTCCATGCCGGGGGATTGACCGGCTTCGAAGCGCTGACGCGCACTGCCGAAGTTGCAAGTGGCGACGTGCGCAAAGCGATGCCAGTGCCCGAGCTGTTCTGGTCGGGACTCAAGGCTGGATTGCTGACGTTCGGCGGCGCCTACACGGTCATTCCATTCCTGCAGCGCGACGCGGTGAGCCAAGGCGCATGGATGAGCAACGGACAGTTTCTCGACGGAATCGCCTTGTCCGGACTGCTGCCGGCCCCGCTGATCATCTTTTCCACCTTCGTCGGCTATCTGGGCGGTGGCCCCTGGGGTGCGCTGGCGATGACGGCCGGGATATTTCTTCCGGCGTTCGCCTTTACGCTGGCAGGCCACGACGCGCTCGAGCGCGTGGTGCACCTGCCGCGGATGCGGGTATTCCTCGAGGGCGTGACCGCGGGCGTCGTCGGGCTCATCGCGGCTACGACGCTCGCGCTGCTCCGGGTTAGCCTCACCGGGCCCGAGGCGCTCTTACTGTTCTCGATCGCGTTGGCCATCCTGTTCGCCTTCAACGCCCGAATGGTCATCCCTGCCGTCATTGCAGGAGCGGCGCTGTGGGGCTGTGTGTCGCTGATTGTGCAGGGGTGATCCGAGCGCAAGATCGGAGCCCTTGCCGTCTCCACAGAGCTATCACCGCGGTGTCGATAAAAAGCGTGTCGACCTAAGCAAGCGAGCACGCAATGCACACACCGGCAGAACTCGAGAAGAAACTGTGGAAAGCGCTCAAGTCCGACAGGACCCTCATGCTCGGCCTGGACGGAGTCGAGGATGGCCACGCGCGTCCCATGACTGCGCAGACGGAAGGCGAACGCGCGCCGATCTGGTTCTTCACCTCCAGAGAGAACGGCATCGTCAGGAATATCAGCAAGGGCCAGCGCGCCATTGCCGCCTTCAGCTCCAAGGATCATGAGCTCTTCGCCAGCATCAAGGGCAACCTGAAAATCAACAACGACCGGGCTGTCATCGATCGCCTGTGGAATCCGTTCGTCGCGGCATGGTACGAGGGCGGCAAGGACGATCCGAAGCTCGCGCTGCTGCAATTCGACGCCGAGCATGCCGAAGTCTGGCTCAATGAGAACAGCATGCTTGCCGGTGTAAAGATGCTGCTTGGCATCGATCCGAAGCAGGACTACAAGGACAAGGTCGCGGAAGTGGACCTTCGCTGACGGATTGCCCGCCTCGTGGGAGTTATGGCCATCCGTTATTCGTGCGCGCAGTGATCACTGAGTGGTCGAACAGGCATTCCCGGGCGCGCCGGCCACGATGCGGGCAAGTCGCAATGAGCCGCTGCCGTACAACGGGCTGATTGCACGATAGGTTACGTGGGAATTGGCGCAGTCGGGAAATTCCAGATCCACCTCACCCCATGGGATGCGCTGCACGCTGGCTGGATTGAATCCAGTCCCGAACAGCGTGCCCGATGTCGATACCAGGGGCACCGTCACGCGGGTCGCGCCTGCCGCATGCGTCGAGGATCCGACGAGATAGAGCGGTCGCCCGGCGAGGTCGTAGGTGTACCAGGTGACAATCGCGACGCGTTGACCGTCGGCGAATCGCGAGAACTCGAACTGCAGGCCTTCGCCTGAGCGCAGAGGATCGAACCAGGTTCCCGAATAGCGTGAATCGAGTTGCGGGGCCAGCATTGCGAGCTGTGCGTCGAGAAAAGCCGTAGCGGCGAGCGTGGTTGGCTCGGTGGCAAGTCCGAACGTGGTGTTGATCGTCTCATGGGTGTAGCCCTGTCCAGCCAGCACCGTGTTGGCGATTCCTGCGTTCGAGAGTGTGGCGGCGAACTGTTGCGTCGCCAGCGTCGAGTCGCTGCGCGACGCGACGTAGGACAGCAGGAAAGGCGGCACTGATTTGTTCGCTGCCACATGCATCTGCGGCGAAGCATCACGGTGTCCAAAAGGCTCGGCACCGAACGCCTGGCCAATCATCCCAATGCTCTGCCCGGATCCGTCGTCGCCTCCCGCCGCGTAGCGTGTCGCAATGTCAAAACTCGCCGTGTCGAGAACGATGACGCCCTTGATCGCCGCAAGCTTCTCGCTGTGCGCTGCGAGCCGGGTTTCGTCGGTGGCAACGAGCGATACCAGATGCGCGCCGGCCGAATGCCCGAGCAGGAAGATGCGCTCGGGATCCCCGCCATGCGTCGCGATGTTTCTTCGCGCCCATGCGATGGCGGCGGCGACATCGTCGACATGCGCGGGATGCACGACCGCAGGGGAAAGGCGGTAGTTGATGCTGACGGTGACGAAGCCCCGCGCTGAAAAGTACCCCACCTTGTTGGTGACGAAAGAGGCACTGCTCTTGCTGCCGTTTTGCCAGCCTCCGCCGTGCACAAGAATGACCACAGGCGCCTTGCTCGCATTCCCCGGACTGTAGATGTCCAGGCTTTGCAGTATTGCAGTCGTGCCTGGCGAACTGGCGTATCGAATGTCGCGCGCGATGGTCAGCCCAGTAACCTGGGCGGCGAGCGGGGCTGCCAGGAGCAGGAATATCGAAAGCCTGAAGAGGATGCCCATGTGCAGCCTGCCTTGACGTGGTACGCCCAACAACGCAGCACACGAACCTTCGTTGACGCGCGCAGCAACCCGGACCCTACTACCCGCCGCCCAGCTTCTTCAGGCGTTCTGAAATGTTCATCAGGGCCACACGCAACGGCGCGAGGTCGGCTGCCACATTCAAGTCGGTCGTGGCGATTTCCTTGCGGATCGACGCCAGTGCGGCCGCGTCTACACCGAGCGCGACGGCGTCTACTTCGCCGAGACTCGCCCCCGCTGCCTCCACATGCGTAGCGGCGATGCCAAAGTTGCGCGAGTCGAGCGCCATCACGGCTTCGAGTATGGCCAGGCGCGCTTCGATCAACCGACCACGATTGACCGCACGCGCACTGTCGCCGCTCAACCGATCGACTTGCGCTTTGTACTCGGCGGCCTCGGCTGCGGGCTTGGTCTTGCCCTGCCACCAGCCAACGCCATACAGCGCCGCACCCAAAACCAGCGCAAGCACCAGTCCGCCGAACTTGAATCCGGCACGCCGACCCGCTGCTGGCGCAGAGTCATCAACCATCGTACGAGTCTCCTTTGGACTTACCCCGAGTATAGGTTTGCCGTGTGAACCGCGCATTCACCGACAAGCACGCCGGGGGCGGTGCGGCTTGCGCACACGCACATCCCGTTCGGTGCGGTGATTTCCTCAACGCCCTGTGTCCGATCGCTCTGCGGCTAATCGGCGCAGGGGGCGCCCGCGTCCGCCCACGTCTTGAACGCGGCGACAAACTCGGCGTGCGGCGTCGATACGGGTGCGCGACCGACGCCGGGGTCCCAGCCCCACAGGACCAGTTTGTCCGCCACGACGTGCTCGATCAGCGCGGCCATGTCCTTGCCTCCGTTCTCCTTTTCATCCTTGAGGCCACGACACAGCGGTCCGCTGTCGAGCCCGATGAAAACCATCTTGTGCTCGGGTGGCGGCAATGCCCAGTTCGGCGCGCCAGGTGGCTGGTTGTGACCATACGCGGCCGGAGGGTTTTCCGTGGCGTGGCACGAGGCGCACGGCAGGCCCGCCGCGCCTTTGCCGTCGTCGCCCCGTTTGACGTGCTGCTGGTGCGTGAGCCCCGCGTCGTATTGCAGGGGCGCGTCGCCGGGGATGTGGCAGTTCTGGCAGCGCGGGTGCTGCAGCACCACGCGCACCGTCTCGAACGCCTGCAACCCTTCCGCGCGCGATGGCGTTTCCGCGCCCTGAGCCTGGGCGCTGCACGCGATCGCGGCCGATAGAAAACAAGTGCACAGGCGTTTCATGCGCTCGCCTCCCCGATCAGAAAGGGGAGTCTTCGCAGGCGCTTGCCGGTCAGCGCAAACAGCGCATTCGCCACCGCAGGCGCGATGGGCGGAGTACCCGGTTCACCTGCGCCAGTCGGGTTCTCCGTGCTGCTCACGATGTGTACGTCGACTTCCGGCATCTCGTGCATCCGGAGCACCTGGTAATCGTGGAAGTTCGACTGCTGCACGCGACCTTCGGCGAACGTGATCTCGCTGTGCAGCGCCGCGCCAAGTCCGAACGCGATGCCCGACTGCATCTGCGCGCGAACACCGGTCGGATTCACGACCACGCCGCAGTCGATGGCGCAGACGACGCGGTGTACGCGCACACGGCCCTGGTCGATCGACAGTTCCGCGACCTGCGCGACGAAGCTCCCGAAGGATTCGTGCACTGCCACGCCGCGTGCGCGTCCGGCTGGCAGCGGCTTGCCCCAGCCTGCCTTGCCGGCAGCCAGTTCGAGCACTGCCACGTGGCGTGGATGGTCTTTCAGCAACTGCTTGCGGTATTCGACAGTATCGCGCTTCGCGGCGGTCGCCAATTCGTCGATGAGCGTCTCCATCACGAATGCGGTGTGGCTGTGCCCGACCGATCGCCACCACAGCACGGGCACGCCATCCTTCGGCGACGTGAGCCCCACGCGATGATGCTCTATCGCCTTGAGATAGGGCGAGTCGGCGACGCCCTCGGTGGACGTCGCATCGATGCCGTCCTTGACCATCATCGGCTCGAACGCCGTGCCGGCCATGATGCTCTCCCCGACGATGTGGTGCTGCCATGCCTGCGGCATGCCATCGCTGCCGATGCCTATTTTCGCGCGATGCAGGAACATGGGGCGGTAGTACCCGCCGCGGACGTCATCCTCGCGCGTCCACACGGTTTTGACCGGCAGCTTCGCGGCCTTGGCGACGTGCACGGCTTCGCTGACGAAATCCGACGCCGGATTGGCGCGGCGGCCAAAGCCGCCGCCGAGGAACATCGTGTGGATCTCGACGTCTTCGGGCTTGAGCCCCGTGATCTTCGCGGCCGCCGCCTGATCGGGCGTCTGGAATTGCGTGCCGGTCCAGATCTCGCATTTGCCCTCGCTGATCTTCACCGTGCAGTTGAGGGGCTCCATCGGCGCGTGCGCGAGGAAGGGCACCACGTATTCGGCCTCGATCGTGCTGCTCGCGTCTTTCAAACCCTGCGCGACGTCGCCCTGCGTGGCGGCGGGCAAGCCTTCGCCCGCGGCGAGGCCCTGGTATTCGCGGGTGAGCCCCGCGGTGTCGAGAGCGGCGTTCGGACCCAGGTCCCACTCGATCTCGAGCGCGTCGCGACCGCGCTTCGCCGCCCAGAAATGGTCCGCGACCACGGCGACGCCGCTCGGCACCTGCACGACCTCGCGTACGCCGGCAATGCGTTTCGCCGCAGCCGCGTCGAAGCGCTTGACGGTCGCGCCGAATACGGGGGCGCGCGCCACCAACGCGGTCTTGAGGCCTTCGAACTGCACGTCGATGCCGAACTGGGCACGTCCGGAAATTTTTTCCGGTGTGTCGAGGCGCTGGGTCGGCTTGCCGATCAGTTTCCAGTCCTTGGGATGTTTGAGGGTGACAGTCGCGGGCTGCGGCAGTTTCGCGGCGGCGTCGGCGAGTTCGCCGTAACCCGCGCGCTGGTCCCCGGCGATCACGAAGCCGTTTTCGGTGCGCAGACGACCTGCCGGCACGCCAAACTTTGCCGCGGCGGCCTGCACGAGCATCGCGCGCGCCATCGCGCCGACCTGGCGGTAGCGCTCGAATTCCGACGCAGTGCTGGTGGAGCCTCCCGTCATCTGCATGCCGAATGCGGTGTGCGCATACGCCGCACCTGCCGGCGCATGCTCGACCTTGATCTTCGACCAGTCCGCGTCGAGTTCTTCGGCGATGAGCATGGGCAGCGCCGTCCAGATGCCCTGGCCCATCTCCGAATGCGCGAGTAGCACGGTGATGTCGCCGTTCGGCGCGATGCGCAGGAACGCGTTCGGTTGCGGCAATGCAGCCTTGACCGGTGCGGGTTGCGCGAAGCCCGCACCAGGAATGGAGAAACCGATGACGAGGCCTGCAGCGCCGAGCGCGCTGGCCTTCAGGAAATCCCGGCGGCTGGCGTCGATGCGCTTGCTCATGACTCCAGCTCCGACGCGCGGTGCACGGCTGCACGGATGCGCTGGTAGGTTCCGCACCGGCAGAGGTTGCCCGACAGCGCCGCGTCGATATCCGCATTGCTGGGATCGGGCTTGACCGCGAGCAACGCTGCGGCGGCCATGATCTGACCGGACTGGCAGTAGCCGCATTGCACGACGTCGAGCTCCGCCCACGCGCGTTGCACCGGGTGCGAACCGTCCTTCGACAATCCTTCGATCGTGGTGACGGATTTTCCCGCCACCGCGCGCAGCGGAGTGACGCAGGCCCTCAGTGGCTTGCCATCCACGTGCACGGTGCAGGCTCCGCATTGCGCGATGCCGCAACCGAACTTGGTGCCGGTCAATCCCAGCAGGTCACGCAATGCCCAGAGCAGTGGCATGTCGTCCGCGTCCGCGATCTCCCGGCTTTCGCCGTTCACCTGAAGTTGCATCGCCGATCCCCGGTTCGCCGCGATTATGGCGAGAGTACTCCGGGCGGGTGGCAGGTTCTATCGCAAGGTCGGCGGCCGGGAGATCGCCTATCATCGGACGGCGCATCGTCCGTGGGGGAGCGAGAGCCGATGGAATTCTTCTGGGCCTGGCCCATCCTGTTCCACATCGTCCTGTGGACCTCCCTGCTTGTCCTCGCCGTCGTGACCTACTACTACGCGGTCTCGACGCGGCGGCGCGTGACCTGCCGCAGCTGCGGCGAGCGCGTGCAAACCGAGCACGACAGCATCGACCATTGCCCTTCCTGTGGAGCGCCGCTGCGATGAACACACCCGGAGAACGCGCGAAATTCACGTTGCCTACGGACGAACCACCCCAGAAGCCGCCGCGCGAGCCGGATCGTCCCGAGCTGCTCGGCGGCACCCGCCCCGAGGTCGATTCGGGGCGCGTGCTCGTCACCGCGGCCGACGGCTTCGACGGTTACGAGATCATGAGTTACCACGGGATCGCCTGGGGCATCTCGGTGCGCGCGAAGGACCTCGGGCAGGACTGCCTCATGGGCTGCAAGAACATCACCGGCGGCGAGCTGCAAAGCTACGCCGAGCTCGGCGACGAGGCGCGACAGCGTGCGCTCGATCGCATGTTCGCGACAGCACGGCGCCAGGGCGCCAACGCGGTGATCAACTTCCGCTTCGAGTATTCGGCTGCGATGCAGGGCGGCGCGGGCACCGTCACCGCGTTCGGCACCGCGGTGAAGATCAAACCGATCCCCGACTACATCCCAACGGGCGCGGTCGGCGCACTGATCCGCGATATCGCCGACAAGCTGGACCAGCGCAAACCGTGATGAGGGTTTCGTCGCTGACGCGGCGCACGATCGAGTGGCGCCACGCCTGGCCGGTGCGCTTCGCGCACCATCCGTTGTGCGCGCGGCATCGGCACGAAACCTGGCGCGTGGGCGCACTGCACGTGTGCCGCGGCTGCGTGTCGCTGATGGCCGGGCTCGCGCTGGGCACGATGCTCGCATTGACCGTGGGTGGGCCCTGGACCGCGACCATTGCCGCGCTGCTCGCGCCGCTGGTACTCGGCGTCTCGTGGCCCACGTGGTACCCGCACGTGCCACGCCCGCTGCGCGATGTTGCCCGCTTCGCATTGGGGCTGGTCATCGCGCTTGGCAGCCACGCGATCTTCAGTGCGCCGTTCCGGTTGTGGCCGTTGCTGCTGCTCGGCGCCGCACTGTGGTGGCTGTACCGCCGCCAGCGCGCGCGAGTGCACGCCCACCGCTGCGACGGCTGCCCCGAACTCGGACGCGGCATCTGCAGCGGCTACGCGCTCCACGCCAGCGCGATGCGCGCCATCGCCGCCGATCTCGAAGCCCGCATGGAAACCACGAAAAAGATCGGGGCATTCAGAACCGGACCGATAAGCTGCCCTTCCCGATCATGCGATTCAGAGTGACATCGACCTTCAGCAAGTACGGCCCCTGATGACTGCAAAGGTGCCTCCCCTCCACCTGATTCCCGATCTGTTGCCCGATGCGGTGTGCGTGGTCGATGGCGAGGGCCACTTCCTGTTCGTCAGCGCGAGCTTCCACCGCATCTTCGGCTACACCCCGGAGGAAGCGCTTGCCCTGCGCCGATCCGTTGACCGACCTGCCCAATCGCCGTCGCTTGCAGCACGAGCTTCAGTACGGGCCTCAACGCCGTGGCGATGCTGCCGCCTTGGGGCAACCAGGTTCTGTTGGTAGCCCGCGACAGTGGAGTTGATGCGGTTGACGCCTTGACCGGCCAGTCGCTTGCGTTGTCTCCGACGGATATCGGCAGATTTGCCGGCAGTCTCAATCGAGTGCGGGTGTCCGGCACGGACAACCTTGGATCAACCGTCACCCTGGGCAGCGGAATAGGAGTGACGGACTTGCGCATCTCCGATGAGGGCATCCTCAGGGACGGCTTCGGCGAGAGCGGGCTGTAGCGGAGTGGTGGCAGCTGCCCTGGCGCGGTCGAGAGCATGGCTTCGGCGCACGTCGTCACTGATGGCGAACACGCGCGGCGCACTGGCCCACGCGAGCGTCGCCACTGCGAGGGCTCCGCCGAACACGATGGCGTAGGCGAGCGTCGGGTTCGATCCGTGCAGGAGTGAGAACACGAAGCCGCCCGCAGCCAGCGCCGTGCTCGTGCATAGAGCCGCGGACAGTTGCAACGCGGAGGCGTAGGTGCCCTGCTCCGCACGCGGAGAAAGCTTCAGCGTCAGCACCCCGAGCACTGGCAGCGATACGCCGGCTCCGAGCCCTGCGATTGACCAGCCGAGCAACAGCATCCAGTCGGAAAGCAATTGGAGCACCGTGAGCATGGACACTGCGATGCCACAGCACAGCAATGCAGTCCCGCGTGCGAGCAAGCTTTCGCGCGTCGCCTCGTTGTTGACGCGCGATTGCAAGTGGCTACCGAAGCTCCAACCCAAGGCGCCACCGGTCAGGGCCAGCCCCGCTGCCGTGAGTGACCAACCCCGCGCCTGATGCAGCCACAGCGGAACGAAAGCTTCCGCAAGGAAAAATGCCGACGCGCCCAGGCCGCGCATCGCGATGACGGTGGGCAAGCCAGTTGTCAGACGCAAGGTGCCCTTGGGCAGCACACGCGCCGCGGAAAGCGAGAGCACGCCGCACGCACAGGCAACTGCGATGGGCGCTGCACGGCCCGCGCTGGCACCCAGTGCCAGGCCCACGCAGGCGAACGCCGCGAGCCATGCCCATCGCAGCACGCCGCGTGTCCATTCGGCAACGACTGCTGGTTCATTGCATCGATGCAGCGCTGGCAGGATCAGCAATGCCGTCGGTGGCAACAGCAACAGCACTCCGAGGAACAACCAGCGCCAGCCGACGTACTCGACGACATATCCGGAGATGGCCGGACCGATCACCGCCGGCACTATCCACGCCGATGAGAACATCGCGAACAATCGCGGATGCAGCGCAGCGGGCACCGCGCGCGCGGTCGCGACGTAGAGCGCCACACCGAGCGAACCCACGCCGAACCCCTGAATGATGCGGCCGAGAACCAGTACCGGCATGGATGCGGAGAGTCCGGACAGCAGCAGACCTGCGCCGAACAACAGCATGCCGCCCGACATCGAGCGGAACGGACCGCGGCGGTCGCAATCGCCACCCGCCCACACCATGGCCACGACGGACGCGGCCAGGGTACCGGCGAAGGCGAGCGCATACAGACCCATGCCGCCCAGCTCGGCCGCCACCGCAGGCATGCCGGCCGCAACTCCCATCGCCTCGAAGGCCAGCATGGAACAGAGTGCAATCGAGCCGATGCTGATATTCCGCCACGCCGGCGAGAAGAGCGATGCCTCGCTCGGAGGGTCGGTGATGGCACTCATGGATGGTTTCGCGAAGGACGAGGCCCTAGCATGCAACCTCAGGTTAACTTGAGGTCAAGCGATGCCGGGGACTCCTCTGCTGGGCGTGGGTGAGGTGGGGCGCCGGAGCGGCGTTACCGTCGCCACGCTGCACTTCTACGAAAGCCAGGGGTTGTTGTCTTCCGAGCGCAGTGCCGGCAACCAGCGCCGCTATCGTCGCGATGTGTTGCGCCGTGTTGCCTTCATCCGCGCGGCCCAAGCAGTCGGGATCAGCCTCGCGGAGATTGCGCAGTCACTGCAGCAGCTGCCCGATCGACGCACGCCCACCAAGGCCGACTGGGCACGATTGTCGTCGCGTTGGCGCGAGTCCCTCGATCACCGCATCGCCGATCTGCAGGCGCTCCGCAATGATCTCGAAGGTTGCATCGGCTGTGGCTGCCTGTCGCTGCGTGCGTGCCGTCTCTACAACCCGCAAGATGCCTTGGGGCAGCGCGGTTCGGGGCCGCAGCGGCTGGGTAAGCGCCGAACGGTCGTGTCGCTCGCCTGATCGCATGGATTGCGCAAACACTCTCGCCTGCGCATGCCGCGAACCCGCGTATCGCAGAGTTGTGCGCAGACCACCCGACTCATGCTGCAAAAAGGGCTCTGACCCATTTTGTCGGCTCTTTTATTCCGACAGGGTGCGGAGAGCAAACGCCTTCCGCCATGAAACATCTCGTCAGATGGCTCTGCCTCGAAGCAGCGCACTGCGATCCTCCGGGGAAGCCAAAGGTCATGCGTGACCATTCGCACATATCCGGCGGGTGCATCGACTCCGTAGCATGACCCTAGGCCCGCAGTAGTGGGCGTGTACACAACAGGGATCCCAAATGCTCGCCATCCGCGGCCTCGGCAAGACCTATGCGAACGGCGTTCGCGCGCTCGACAACGTGACGCTGGATATCCCGCGTGGCATGTTTGGCCTGCTCGGCCCGAATGGTGCGGGCAAGTCGTCGCTGATGCGCACGCTCGCGACGTTACAGGAGGCCGACAGCGGCACCGCGACGCTCGATGACGGGAATGGCGGCATGATCGACGTCCTGCGCGACAAGGATGCGGTGCGCCGCCAACTGGGCTACCTGCCGCAGGATTTCGGCGTGTACCCCAAAGTCAGCGCGCTCGATCTGCTTGAGCACTTCGCCGTGCTCAAGGGACTGACTGCGCGTGCCCAGCGCCGCGAGGTGGTCGATGGGCTCCTGCATCAGGTCAACCTGTGGGACGTGCGCAAGCGCAAGCTCGGCACGTTCTCGGGTGGCATGCGCCAGCGCTTCGGCATTGCGCAGGCCCTGCTCGGCAGTCCCCGACTCGTGATCGTCGATGAACCGACCGCAGGTCTCGACCCTGAAGAACGCAATCGATTCCTCAATCTCCTCGCGGAGATTGGCGAGAACGTCGCGGTGATCCTGTCGACGCATATCGTCGAGGACGTGACCGATCTCTGCCCGACGATGGCGATCATGAACAAGGGTCAGCTGCTGCTGACCGGCAAACCCGGCGACGCGATCGCCGCGCTGGCGCAGCAGGTCTGGCGCAAGCAGGTCAGCAAGGACAGCCTCGCCGGCTATGAAGAGCGCCACACGGTGCTGTCGACGCGACTGGTCGCGGGGCAGCCCGTCATCCACGTATTCAGCAGCGAACGACCGGAGGAAGGTTTCGAGCAGATGCCGCCGGATCTCGAAGACGTGTACTTCCAGCGGCTGCGCCTGCACGCACGGCCGCTGCAGCAAGCTGCCTCAGCGATCCCGACGAGATGATCGGCGAATTCTTCCGCTTCGAGTTGCGCGAGCAGCTCCGATCCCCGCTGTTGTGGCTGCTGGCCGGACTGTTCGCCATGCTGGCGTTCGGCGCAGGCGCCAGCGATTCCGTGCAGATCGGGGGTGGCATCGGCAACGTCCATCGCAACGCGCCCACCGTCATCGCCACCTTCATGACGGTGTTCACGCTGCTGGGCATGCTGATCATCACGATCTTCATCACCAGCGCGTTGCTGCGCGATTTCGAACAAGGCACCGCGGAGCTGTTCTTCGCGAGCCCGATCCGCAAGCGCGATTACCTGGCGGGTCGTCTGGGAGCCGCACTAACGGCGAGTCTCATCGTCTATCTGGTGATCGGCATCGGGCTCTTCGTCGCGCAGTTCATGCCGTGGATCGATGCCAAGCGGCTCGGCCCGGTGTCGCTCATGCCGTACCTCTGGGCATTCGGCGTCATGGTGATTCCGAACCTCCTGTTCACGGGCGCATTGCTGGGGCTGCTGGCCGTGACGACGCGCAGCATCCTGTGGGTGTACATAGGCGTGCTCGGCTTCTTGGTGCTGTATGGAGTCAGCGCGGCGCTGCTTCGTGACCTCGACAACGTCTGGCTTGCGACTTTGCTCGAGCCGCTCGGTATCCGCGCGTTGAGACGCACCGTGCGTTACTGGTCGACGGAGGAACTCAATACCGGACTACCGGCAGTGGCGGGCTACATCCTCGGCAATCGCGCGCTGTGGCTGGCGATGGCGATGGCGCTGTTCGCCGCGACGTTTGCCTTGTTCAAGACCGAGCGCAGCGGCACCGGGCGGCGGCTTTGGGGACGGAAGTCGAAAACAGCAGATGCAGGTGGCCAGTTGGTCGCGGTGCACGCAGTGCGCTCTGCCCTGCCGCCGGTCCCTCGCGTCGTTCCTGCCTTCGCCGCGGGAACCGCGTGGCGACAGTTCTTCCGCCAGTTTCGTTTCGACAGCGTCGGCGTGTTCAAGAGCATTCCCTTCCTGGTCATCCTCGCATTCGGATTGGCCAACTTCATTCCGACCGCTTTGTTCATCGAGACGCGCTTCCAGACGCCGATCTATCCGGTCACTTCGCAAATGCTGGCTGCGCTCCAAGGCAGTTACAGCTTCCTGCTCATCATCATCACGCTGTTCTATGCCGGGGAGCTGATCTGGAAGGAACGCGCTGTCCGCATCAACGAAGTCACCGATGCGATGCCGATACCCAACTGGGTGCCGCTGGCTGCGAAGATCGCCACGCTCGTTACGGTGATCCTTGCGTTCCAGGCGATTGGCGCCGTCGCCGCTATCGCGATCCAGCTCGGCAAGGGCTACACCCACATCGAGCCGTTGGTGTACGCGCAAACGCTGCTGGTGGATTCGTCCATTTACATCCTGATGGGCGGCCTCGCGCTTGCACTGCAGGTGCTCAGCAACAACAAATTCATCGGCTACGGCCTGATCGTCCTGGTGATGGTTCTCCAGAGCGTATTGGGCACCATGGATTTCACCCACAATCTCTACAACTTCGGAAGCTGGCCCATTGCTCCGTATTCCGACATGAATGGCTATGGCCATTTCCTGTCAGGGCAGCTCTGGTTCCAGGGTTACTGGGGGTTGTTCCTGTTGTCGCTGCTGATTTTGTGCGCAGCGCTGTGGGTGCGCGGCGTCAGTGACGGGCGCATAGAGCGGTTCGCGCTGGCGCGGCAGCGGCTAAGCGGCAGACTGGGTGTTGCGCTCGGTGTGGCGGTGGCATCCTTTGCCGGCGTTGGCGCATTCCTGTTCTGGAACGCCAACATCCGCAACGAGTTCGTTTCTCCAGATGCTCAACTCGACCTGCAGGCGCGTTACGAGCGCGAGTACAAGCAGTACGAGCACCTGCAGCAACCCAAGATCATCGCGACTGACTCGGACATAGACTTGCGCCCGGAAACGCAGTCGATGCGTGCCGACGTGCGTTACCGGGTCAGCAATCCGCATTCGGTGCCTATCCGTGACGTGCACATTGCCATGGCTGACGACAAGGCTCTCGTCGGTGTGAACCTCGGCGGCGCGAAGCTCGTTTCGCACGACGAGGAACTCGGCTATCGAATTTACCGTCTCGACCAGCCATTGGCTCCCGGCGCCGAGCGCGAGTTCGCGTTCAAGGTCGACTACCACCCCGACGGCATCACCAACGGCCTGGCGCAGTCGCAGTTTGTGGAGAACGGCAGCTTTTTCAACAGTCGTGCATTCCCGCAGTTCGGTTACAGCGCTCGGTTCGAGATCGAAGATCGCAACGACCGCCGCGAACGCAAGCTCGGCGAGCCGCGCCGCATGCCCAGGCTCGAGGACCACGACGCTCGCGCCAACACCTACCTCACCGACGACGCGGACTGGATCGACTTCGCCACGACCATCTGCACGGCGCCCGACCAGATCGCCCTGTCACCGGGTTACTTGACGCGTGAGTTCAAACGCGATGGACGCCGCTGCTTCAGTTACGCGATGGATCGGCCGATGCTGAACTTCTACGCGTTCCTCTCGGCGCGCTGGCAGGTCAAGAAGGCGCGCTACAACGACGTCCCGATCGAGATCTACTACGACGCCAAGCACCCTTACAACGTCGATCGCATGATCGAGTCGGTGCAGAAGTCGCTCGCGTACTTCGAAGCCAACTTCACCCCTTATCAGCACCGCCAGGTGAGGATCATCGAGTTCCCGGGGTACCAGAGCTTCGCGCAGAGCTTCGCCAATACGATTCCGTATTCGGAGTCGATCGGCTTCATCACCGACCTCCGCGACAAGGACGCGATCGACTTCGTGTTCTACGTCACCGCGCACGAAGTCGCCCACCAGTGGTGGGCGCATCAGGTGATCGGCGCCAATGTGCAGGGCGCGACCGTGCTCTCAGAGTCGCTATCCCAGTACTCGGCACTCATGGTCATGGAGCAGGAGTACGGGCGCGCCAAGATGCGCCGGTTCCTGAAGGAGGAGCTCGATGGTTATCTCGCCGGGCGTGGCGGCGAACTGCTGGAAGAACTGCCGCTGTACCGCGTCGAGAACCAGCAATACATCCACTATCAAAAAGGCTCGCTGGTGTTCTATCGGCTGCGCGACGAGATGGGCGAGGCCCCGCTCAACCGCGCACTGTCGAGATTCCTCCGCGACAAGGCCTATCAGAAGCCGCCCTACACGACATCGTCCGAACTGCTGGCCTACATCCGCGAGGAAGCCAAACCGGCGCAGCAGGCCTTGCTCACTGATTTGTTCGAGCGGATCACCTTCTACGACAACCGCGTCGAGGTCGCCACGGCGAAAAAGCTTGCGAACGGCAAGTACGAGGTCACGCTGGATCTGCACGCAGCGAAAAAGTACGCCGATGGCACGGGCAAGGAAACCGCGGTGAATCTGGACGACTGGATCGAGGTCGGCGTATTCGCGCGCGGAAAATCGGGCAAGGAGGCCGACGAGAAGTCGCTGCATCTCGAGCGGCACAGGATCACATCGTCCAACCCGACATTTACCGTGGTCGTGGATGAGCTGCCGTACGAAGCCGGCTTCGACCCCTACAACAAGCTGATCGACCGCGTGTCCTCCGACAATCGCAAGCGCGTGTCGCTCTAGGGACCTGGGCACCACAACAACCGGTCAGCTCTCGTTGCCCTGTGTCGTGACATCCGTATTCCAACCGCCCTTGATCGGCGAGCGACTCTGGTTGTTGCAATACAAACCAACATCGCCGGTGAAGAAATCGCGTAGGCTGGTCACGATCTGGGCAGACCTGCTGTAGACCTTCATGCGTTTCCGCGATTTTTGGTTGCTCGCTTCGGCCCTGTGCTTCCAGGCGGTCAGCGGAAGTGCGCTCGCGGCTGCGGGAGACGTCGCGAATCTCCAACTCAGTCAGTACCTCTCCTCGACGGGCTCTTACCGGCCCGGTGCTGAGGTGCTGCAAACCGCGGACGTGGTCAATCTCGGCCCAGATGCCGCGGCTGCAATCGTGGTCGAGATCAGGGTGCCGGTCGGACTGCAATTTTCCAACTTCGTTGTGACGATCGGCTCGGCCGCGTGCGTGGGTCCGGCTCCGGGGACAAGCGGCACGCTTCGCTGCACCCTTCCGACGCTCGCCGCAGGCCAGCGTATTGGCGTTAGGGCCGTCAGCCTTATCCGGGAAGACCTGGCACCCGGCACGGTCCTCGAGTTCGCTTCGACCGTGGCGTCCACCACCACGGATCCGCAACCGCAGAACAATTCCGCGTCCCAACTGTTGCTGTTCCAAAACGGTTCGGAACGCGCGGACCTCCGAGTTGAGGCAGTAAATCCGGCCCAAACGGTCGTCACGGGTACGTATCAGTCGTATTTGCTGCGTGCGATCAACAACGGGCCCGACTCCGCTGCAAGCACCACACTGGTTCTCTATCTGCCGCCGGCCGCGCAACAGGCGACCATGACGCCTCCTCCCGGGTGGACCTGTGTCCGCTATCCCGCGATCGGAGTCGTCGGAGGCGCGCTGGGAGAGTTCGGGTGCCAGCGCTACCGCTTCGATCCGGGACCGCTGGATTTCAGGCTCGACGTACTCGTTCCGACACAGACCATCGGTCAATTCTGGTTGTCATTTTTCATCATTTCCAGCACAGCCGACCCGAATCCCCAGAACAACCAAGGCGGAGTCACATCACGACTGGGCGGTCAGCAAACGGTGGGCGTTCCCACACTCGGTTATGCCGCGTTGACCACGCTGATGGCGGTACTGCTCCTCTTGGGCGCGCTGGAAGCCAGGCGTATCCGGCGCTAGGAAACATCGCAGGAGCAGCGTGTTAGCCGTTAGCGCGCTCTTGCGCGTCATGGAGGCGGCTCGAAGCCGCTTCCGAAAATGATGTCGCCGGGGTCTGACCAATGGATCGTCAACCCGATCGGCACGATCGCGCGCGCGTTGTTGGCCGTTCCTTCCTCCTGCACTGCGAGGCGCCAACCGAAGTTGGTGGCGCCGTTGTCGACCCATGCCTGGACGTCTCCGATCAGGCCATCGTTCGCGGTGCCGATGTCCGTGTCGAGAGTGACTACGAAGAGGTTGGTTGTCGGCAACGAGCGAATTCCGCTGGGGAACGCGGCGACTGTAGGTTGCGTCGCCCAGTCGAGCCCGGGCACGGCGGAGCCACCGCCGCAGGGCCCCCCGGGGGGTCCGCTGCCGGCGCCTTCCACCCAGTCCGCGGTCACGCGTCGCAACTCGAGCGTCGCTCCCAACGGACCGCCGTTGGTGCGGACCCGGTCCTGCAGGAGATTCAGCACGACTCGCTCAATCGTCGCGCCGGCCGGCATCGCCGGCAACGCATAGCGGATGAAACCGCGGCGCGTACTCGTCGTGACGGCGAGGTTGCCGATGCAGACTTCGGAATCCAGCCCACCGTTGTTGTCCGGCTGGTTCTCGTACACGGTCGTGTCGCCGGCAATCGTCGCGTCGCCGGCCTGGGCCCGCAACAATCCGCCGCAACCCAGGCAGAACAGCAGAAACACAAGTTGCAACACATTGAATCGAAAGAACATGCAATGCACCCTGCATCGTCAGGAGAATCTCGAAGTCGAGCGCGGCCAACGAATCGCGATGGACCCGGGCATCTGAAACGTTCCACCAACAAACCCAGCGTCAGGGCGCGGTTCCGGCCTCCGCGATCCAGGCGCGCATGTCGCGTTCGATGACGGGCAGCGCGGATGCGGAAATCCTGAGCAGTCGATCGTGGAATTCGCGGATATCGAAGCGATCGCCGTAGGCGGCTTCCGCTTCCTTGCGCAGTTGCTGGATTCTGAGCATGCCGATCTTGTAGCCGAGCGCCTGCCCGGGCCACACGACGTAACGCTCGATCTCGGACACCGCATTGCCGCGATCGGCGCCTTCGGTGGCAATGAAGTAGTCGATGGCCTGCTCACGGCTCCACTTCTTTGCATGCATGCCGGTATCGACCACGAGCCGCACCGCGCGATGCAATTCGTCGCGCAGTCGACCGATGTCGCCGATCGGATCATCCGCGTACATGCCCATCTCCGAAGCCAGCGCCTCGGCATACAGGGCCCAGCCTTCGGCCGCTGCATTGGAATTGAAACTCTTGGCGAGGAACGGTGCATCCTGGTCGATCGCAATGGCCATCTGCATGTGATGGCCGGGAATCGACTCGTGGAAGGTCAGTGTCGGCGCCGAGAATTTCGGCAGCGCGGCGGTATCGCGCAGGTTGACCCAGTAGATGCCGGGGCGTGACCCGTCCGGCGCAGGCGGGTCGTAGTAGCCGCCCGGCGCCGAGTCCTGGCTGAATTCGGGAACCCTGCGCAACTCGAGTGGATGCTTGGGCAGGTTGCCGAACAGTTTGGGCAGGAGCGCCGTCATGCCGGCCATCTGCGACTCGATGCTGGCGAGCAACTGCGCCTTGCCCTCCGTTGTGTTCGGAAACACATAGCGGGAGTCCGCGGCCAGCGCGATCATGCGCTCGCCGACAGTGCCTTTCGTGAATCCCTGGTCCCGCAGCAGCCGATCCATTTCGGCCGTGATACGCGCGACTTCGGCGAGTCCGATCTGGTGCACTTCCTCGGGGTCGAGGTCGCTGTCGGTCATGTGCCGGATCATCGCCTTGTACAGCGCCGGGCCGTTGGGAAGCCGCCAGACGCCGGCGTCGTGCGGGGCGCGCGGTGCAATCTCCGCGAGATAGGCGCTGATGCGCCGGTAGGCCGGAAGCACGCCCGTCTCGATCAGCTCCAGGGCTTTCGCCGAGTGTGCATCCGCATCGGCAACCTTGGCTGCATCGAGCTTCTTGGTGAAGCTCGTGACGAGCACGTTGTCGGCAGCAGGTATCGCCGCAAATGCGTCGACCACCGCTTTCGATTTCTGCACGATGAAGTCGGGAGGGATCGCGCCGAGCTCCACGTCGTGGCGCAGCTTCGCCAACGCGCCGTCGAGGATCCCCGGGACCCGCTCCAGCCGCGCCAGGTACTCGCGGGCTTCATCTCCGTTGCGCACGGTGTGTTGGGCTTCCATCAACTTCGTGATGTCGAGCGTGACCCCGGAGTTCTGGGTGATCACGTAGGGCAGGAACCAGATGCCGTAGACATCGAAGCTGCTGCCGTAGTCGACCACGCGCGACGGACCGAGCGCGCCCTCTACCAAGGTGACCAGCGAGGCGTGCGTGCGCTGCTGGTCTGCGCTCAGGGAATCGACGGGCGTGGCCTTCAATTCGGCGAGGCGCTCCTCCATTGCAGCGACGCGCGCGGATTCGCCTTCCACCGACCGATCGTTGAGTCGGGCATCTGCGCCGGAAGCCAGTCCATCCGGTGCGCCGTTGTAGGTCGCCGCCTCCGGCACCTGCTGGTAGTAGGCCCGACTCAGCCGATCTACCGCTGCGTCGAATGCAGCGGTCGCGTTTTTGTCGGCACCGACGCCAACGATTACTTGCTCGTTGGCAGGTGGCGCGAGGACGTCGCTGCTGCGCTCCCGGCAACCGCCGAGCACCACTATGGAAGCAATGAATGTCAGTGCGAGTCGTTGCATGGTCGGGCCCCGGGGAGAATGCGGCCCACAGTCTACGTTGCTGCAGGTGTTGTCCAGGGTTCGCTCAAAAGGGGTCCTCAAAAGGGATCTGACCCCTTTTGTCTGAGGGCAGCCCGTCGAGCGGTCAGGGCCTCGGCGCCTCCTCACACAGCCCCGCGCCGTGAAACTCTCAGAGTTTCTCGTAGCCGGCTTCGATCTGGCGCATCAATGCCTGGTAGGCGGGCTCGTCGCGCAGCAGCAGCCGCAGGCTCATGTCGTCGTGCAGCTTTGCGCCTTGGGGATCCGCGGCCGTGGGTGCGGCCTGGATCGCCTGCAACAACTCGATCGCCCTGCCCTTCGCTCCCGCTCGCGCGAGCGCCACTGCCGCATTGCGCTGGAGCATGCTCACCGTTGCTGCATCCTTGCTGCGCGGTGCCTCCGCCAGGGCCCGCTCCGCTTCGCGGACTGCGGCTGCGTGCTCGCCGCGCAGCGCCAGGAACTGCGCGAAGTAGGCGCGAACTCCGGGGCGCGCCATCACGGCGGGGTCGAGATTCGCGTACAGCGCCGCGGCCCGTGCCAGGAATCGATCGCGCGCAGCGGTGTCTCCCAACAAGTCGGCATCCCATGCGATGTCGAGCGCCCGCGGATAACGCCAGCCGTCGAACAGCGTCGCCCACTCGCCGGCGTGCGGCGTCAGCCGGGCGATCCGCTCGGCAGAGGGTGGACTCAGCCGCAGGAGCGGGCCCACCGGCCCATCGAGCTGCGCGCCCTCGATGGCCTGGGCGGCGCGCATCAGCGCATCGACATCGCCGGTCACGTTGTGCTCGAATCCGGCGCGGCGCGCGCGCATCCCCACACTGTCCGGAAACCGGTGCAGGGCCGCGTCCATCACAGCCACTGCCTCGCGCGACCGGCCAAGGTCCGACAGGAACGCCGCCACGTTGATCGCCGCCCGGCCGTTGTTCGGGTCGAGCTCGTAGCGTCGGCGGTGGCTTGCCAGTCCTTCTTGCAGTCGGTCGAGTCGGCGCAGCAGGTTGCCGCGCGCTTCGAGCGCCTCGACATGGTTGGGATTGCGCAGCAACACCGCATCGATCAAACCGAGAGCGCCGGGGTAGTCGCGCTGGACGTAATAACGATACGTCGCCTCGGCCACGTCCACATCGAGCAGCCGTGGCTGCTCGCGGCGCGCCTGGTCGATGTCGGCACGTGCCTGCGCCGCCAGTTCGGTCCGCTGCGTGTCGTCGAACCAGAGCACGCCGCAGACGACCCGGGCGCGGTTAGCGCGCGCGAGGGTGAAACCAGGATCGAGCAGCAGCGCAGAGTCGAGCAGCTTCACGACATCCGGCAGCGAGTCGCGCGTGTTGTCGAGCAGTCCAGCCTTGAGGTACAGATCGTAGGCCGCCGGCACCGCGGTCGGCATCGCGGATTCGACCGTCCCTTCGGCTGTCAACGAGAGTGCCTTGGCCACCGCCACCGTCACCGCACCTTGCAATGCAGTCGCGTCGGCCAGCGAGCGTTCGTAGGTTTCAGCCCAGACGTGATCGTCGCTGGCAGCGTCGATCAGCTGCACCGTCAGACGCACCGTACCGGCGTCGCGACGCACCGAACCTTCCAGCACATGGCTCGCATCGAGTTCCTGCGCGATGTCCGAGAGTTTGCGTTTCGAATCCTTGAAGGTCTGCATGGTGGTGCGCGAGATCACATCCATGCCGCGCACGCGCGAGAGCGCGGTGAGGAGATCGTCGTGCAAGCCATCGGCGAAGAACGCATTGCCGGGATCGGGGCTGAAGTTCACGAGCGGCAACACAGCCAGGCGCGGATGAGCGGTCCTTGATGCGGCGACGCCCGCGTCGCGACCGGCGAACCAGAACCGCTCGACCGCCATCAGCGAGATCACCACGAGCAGCCCCACCACGAGTGCGCGATCGAGCCTGCGCGCAGTGCGCCTCGCTGTCGGCGCGTCGACCGCAGCATCCGTGTCGCGCTTCATGCCCTCGGGCGTCAGCTCGTAGAGCCACGAGACGATGACGGCGGGCACGATGCCAGCGACGAGCAGCACCACGAGCGCCTGCAGTACCCACTCGGGCGTGCGGAAGATCGGCAGCAGCGTCGATGCCACCTGCAGCACCAGCCATGCACCGACCAGGTACAACCCGGCCATGCGCAGCACGTTGCGACGCTTGAGCTCGGCGAACAGATTCATCGGCGAGCGTTGATCGACATCGGCAACCTGTCCCCCGGTGCGGCCCTTTGCCGACCCGACACTACCCTAGAGACGTGCACGCTCCAAGAGCGCCGGGAACTCCGTGCCCTGCCGTCTCGCGGCGGTGAGCATTGGGTCCGCGCTACTTGTGGGGGACCTTGTGCGACGCGATAAACGCGGCGCCCAGCGCTGCGCAGCAGCGCGTCACGGCGGACAACTCCCCGCCGCGAAAGGGGTCAGATCCCTTTTGTCGCTCAGGACGTACAGCCGCGTTCTGCGCGAGTCGCTTGACCCCATCAATTACCGAATCGTCGGCCACGGCCTGCAGCGCCAAGAGAAATGGCTGACGATCGGGCAGACCCATCGAATTGTTGTCGAAGTGTCGCTGGAGTGTGACTTCTGCAGTGCAGGTTCACCGCCGGTTGCACCGGCCCCCGCAAAGATCGCTCGGTCAATCTTATCGAGGAGCTGATCATCATGAAAATTAGACATTCCCTATTGGCCGCGGCACTCGGCCTGGTACTGGGCGCCGGCGTCTCGGCAGCACCGATGACCGCGATGGAAGCTGAAGACGTGCTCGCGAGCACGGGTTACTCCAACATTTCCGTGCTCGAATTCCGTGACGGCATGTGGCTCGGCAGCGCAACCAATGCGGAAGGCGCAGTCGTCGACGTCAGTGTCAATCCGCTCGACCGGGTGGTCACGAGGCGCACGACAGTCATCACGCGGACCAACACCCCGCCCGTGCACGTGGTCGAGCCGCCGGTCGCCGTCGACGAAGTCATCGTGATTCCGGTGGCGCGAGCGCCGATCATGGTCGAGAAGCGCGTGCTCGTGCCGGTCGGCGGCAGGCTCAACCGGAACGACGTCGCCGTAGTCCTCGCCGCGAATGGCTACCACGACGTCCACGACGTCGAGTGGCTGAGCAGCCGCAACCGCTGGAAGGCCGAGGCGCGCGACTCCACCGGCGACGATCGCGAGATCCATGTGGATCCGATCGACGGCCGCATCCTTCACGAAGAAGACGATTGACGCGAACCTGGCAGCGCTAAACAGTTAGCGCGAACTGACCGCGTTACATGCGAGGCCAGAGTGACCGGCACTTCAAGCAGGTCACTCTGGCCTCTTCTTTTCCCGCTGATGGGGTCGGAAGGGGTCTGACCCTTCGATTCCGAAAAGGGAATCCCTTTTTTTCCCGACCCCTTCTGCATCAGTCCTGGTCGAATGCCCCTTGGCCCGAGTTGGCCAAGCCGAACGTCGCCGCGGCCATGCCCCAGTTCTGCGTGTTGTTGCTATCGATAGTGTTCGTGCGCTGGATGGTCAGGCCGTTGCGATCGGCGGAGGTACCGTTCAAATCCTGCACGGCGTTCGCGTTGAACGCATCGTCGATGAAGCCGCCCGGCGGGATGCCGCCACTCAATTGTTCCCACTGCCCGGCGGCCGCGACGGCTGCCGCCTGCGTCTCCGTGTCGGCCGCCGCGGTGCCCGTTGGATCGTCCGACACGAACACCGCGTCCATGATCGAGCCGTCGGCGGCGTAGAGAGTAATCACGTTGTCGGTATTGGTGACTCCGGCATCCGGAATGTGCCAATCGAAGGCGGTGTCGTAGTTGAATTGGAAAGTGCCGTTGGGCTGCTGCGTCACGCCCGACGTTTCACTCGTGGCGCCGCCTGGATTGCAAGTGGTGCTGTTGCCGTTGAAGTGCACCACGACACGGTCGTATGCCTGCACGTTGAATGCCGGGAAGCTCAGCACCTCGAGCGTGCGCTCGCGCAGCTTGATTCCCTGCATCGAGCCGCCGGACGTGACGTGCAACTCGACGAGGTCGCACCCGGACACGATGTTCGCATTGAGCTCGTTGACCCGCACCGAAGCGCCCACTGCGAACGCGCTGAACATTGCAGCGTTGGGCGTCACGACCGGCGTTCCCTCCAGGTCGGTGACCGTGCCGGCCACGGTGGCGGTGTAGGTCGTGCCGATGGCCTGCGGTGTCGTGCCGATAACGACCGAACGGCCGCTCACGATCGCGCTCGTCGCGGCGAGGCCCTGGTCGATGGCGAACTGGCTGCCATTCGTGTTGACGCTGTCTGGCGCGATGCGGCGGCTGAAATCGACGCGTGCCGTGTTGGCGCTGGTCGCGAACGCCGCTAGGACGACAGGTGCAGGGCAGCCGGCCAGCGAGAGGTCGCCCGGCGCCCATGCAGAGGGTTGAGCGACGAGGTTGTTGCGCCAGAGTGGCGTGGCGGCGACGACGAACGCGCAGCCTGTCGCGACATCGAGCGCGTCGCGTACCACCGACGGCATGCGCAGGCGTAGCGACGAATTGCCGATGATGCCGACCGTGTCGATCGTAGCGGCCTCGAAGCCGGCGCCGGCCGGCTGCAAAGCCCCCGTCACGACACCGCCGAGCCGCACGATCTCGCTTTCGTACGCACCGAGGTTCGAGACGAGGTCGCTGGCCGCGGTCACGTCCTGCACGAGGCAATCTACGCGACCCCCATTGCCGGTCACGCTCCATGCCGAAATCGATGTGGCGCGCCGTTGCGACGCCGTGGTCGCGAGTTGCGTGACGCGCAAGTCCACGACGTCGCCCGGTTCCGGCGCTGGCACGAGCGTCGCCGGGTCGACCGCCACGAACAGCGCGGGCCCGGCTTGTGAGGCCTGCAGGAAAAAGCCGGCCGGGTCGGTGCCGATTGCCGGCGTCCGATAAGTCACCATCGCTCCGGCAATCGCTGCATCCGCTGGACCGTCGGCAAGCTGCCTTACGGAATCGATCTGCGACGCGGCGGCCGGATTAGGCACCGGCACGGGGCATCCGCGCGAAAACGCACAGGAATTGGTGGGCGCCTCGAATCCGTCCACGAACGTGCAATCGGCCGTACCCGCCGACGCATACGCGGGGAGACACGCGAGCAGGACTCCTGCGCAGCGCTCCAACAGTCGCTTGCTCATCTCGTGGGCTCCGGCTCGGACACCGCGGAGTATAGGCACTACAGTCCCCCTGCACCCGCACCCCGACCGTCTCCAGGATCGACAGATGAACATCACCCTGCGCGCTTTCCAGCGACTCCCAACCCGCGTGCGCTCGATCGCCGTTGCCGCGCTCTGCGCGCTGGCGTTCGTGCCACTCGCTGCGACTGCGGCGTCCGCGCCTTCCGGCGCGAGCGCGCGCAAGATCGACCCTGCCGTTGCGAGCGCATTGAGAGCCGACCCGGACGGCAAGGTCACAGTGCTGGTGAAGCTGGCCGAGCAGGCCGACCTGACTGCCGCTTCGCGCATCGAGGACTGGGACGCGCGCGGCTGGGCCGTGTACCACGCGTTGCGCGCGACAGCCGGACGGACTCAGCCGGCGGTGCTGAGCCGCATCGAGCAGGCTCGCGCGGAAGGACATGCGGCAGAGGTCAAGCCGTTGTGGATCGTGAACATGATTTCGCTGAAGGCCGATCGCGCTGCGATCGAGCAGCTCGCCTCCCTTCGCGCGGTGGGCACCATCCTGCCCGCGCTCAAGATCGAGCCACCGAACCCCGTGCGCGAACCGGACTCGAGCGTCCCGCTGGTGGTCGAATGGGGCGTCGACAAGATCCGCGCGCCGGAAGTGTGGGCCGCGCCGTACAACACCACGGGAGTCGGCACCGTGGTCGCGAACGTCGATACCGGTGTGCAGTACAACCACCCCGCGCTCGTGGGCCAGTACCGCGGCAACCTCGGCGGCGGCGTTTTCAACCACAACTACAACTGGTTCGACCCGAGCGGCTTCAGCCCATCCGTCCCCGCCGATGACAACAACCACGGCTCGCACACGATGGGCTCGATCGTCGGCACCGATGGCGGCGCGAACCAGATCGGCGTTGCGCCCGGCGCCCGCTGGATCGCGGCCTATGGCTGCTGCCCGTCGAACACCGATCTGCTCGAAGCGCAGCAGTTCATGCTTGCGCCGACCGACCTCGCCGGCAACAACCCCAATCCGTCGAGGCGCCCGCATGTCCTGAACCAGTCGTGGGGCGGACCCGGCGGTAGCCAGCTGTTCGAGAGTGTGATCGCGCACCTGCGCGCGAGCGGCATTTTTCCGGCGTTCTCGGCCGGCAACAACGGTGGCAGTGCCGCCGATGGTTGCGGCCGGCTCGGATCGCCGGGCGACAACCCGTCCTCGTTCAACGTCGGCAACACCACGATCACCGACGGCATTTCGGGCAGCTCTTCGCGTGGCCCCAACCCGATCACCGGCGAGGTTGGCCCGGACGTGTCGGCGCCGGGCTCCAATGTGCGCTCCAGCATCAACGGTAGCGCGTATGCGAATTTCTCCGGCACCTCGATGGCCTCGCCGCACGTGGCCGGCGCGGTTGCGCTGTTGATCTCGCTCGAGCCCAAACTCGCGGGCCGGGTCTCCGAGCTCGAAGAGCTGCTGCGCAAGACCGCGGTCCCGCTCACCACCACGCAGACCTGTGGCGGCGTCGCTGGCAGCGCGAGACCGAACAACCAGTACGGCTGGGGCCGCATCGACGTCAAGGCCGCGGCGGACATGGTTTATCAAGCGGGCTATATCGAGGGCACGGTCACTGTCGGCGGCGTGCCGACTGCGGGCGTGCCGGTTACGTTCGCCATGCTCGGCAAGACCCTGACCACGACCAGCGCCGCAGATGGCCGCTACCGCGTCGTTGCGGCCGCCGGGACGTGGGCGATGTCCGCGAGCCTGCACGGCCAGACGTCCAATGCGCCGTCGGTCGTCGTGGCGCAGAACGCGATTACCAACCAGGATTTCCCGCTTACCGCGAACACCACCTACACCGTCAGCGGAACGGTCACGGCAGCCGGTAGCGGCACGCCGATCCCGGCGATGATCATGGTCGCGAACCAGAAAACGCTGCCTCCGGTCTGGGCCACCGGCGGTGCCTACACGATCGACGTGCCGACCGGCACCTTTGATCTGGTCATATCGCATCCGGGCTACCAGACGCTCACCCAGAGCGTCAGCGCCGGCGGCACGGTCAATCTGCAGATGACACCGCAGCAGAACTACGCGTGCCTAGACAACACCGACGTCGGCGGGCCGGTCTACAACTGGTCCGACGCAACCGACGGCACCGCGTTCCCGCTCGGCGACGATGCAAGCTCGGCCAGTGTCACGCTGCCGGGAACCTTCACCTACTTCGGCAACGACTTCACGACGGTCCGGATCAACTCGAACGGCTTCCTGTTCTTCGGCACGACCAACTTCACCACGGCGAACATGTTCCTGCCGTTCGAAGGCCGTCCGAACAACGACGTGATGGCGCTCGGCGAAGACCTCAATCCCGAAGGCGGCACGCAGGGCAACATTTTCGCCAAGACCATCGGCAGCCAGTTCGTGGTGCAGTACCACCAGGTGCAGCACTGGGCGAGCGGATTCCCGGAGACATTCCAGATCATCCTCGACACCGCGACCGACACCATCACCTACCAGTACAACACGCTGAGCTGGCCGGATTTCACCACGGTTGGCGTCGAGAACGCAGCGGGCAGCGTCGGACAGATCTATTCGTATCGAAACTCGGCGAACCTCGTCAACGGTCGCGCCGTGCAGTTCACACCAACTGCCGGCAATGCGGTCAACTGGGGTTGCGATCACGCATTCACCCTCACGCTGGCAGATGAAGTGGATCCGGTTGCCTTGAACGGCGTCGTCACCTATCAGATCCACTGGAACCTGACCGGATTCGGCGGCGCGCCGCAAACAGTGCTCGCAGCGACGATTCCAGCGAATGCGACGTTCATCGCGGCGTCCGGCGGTGCAACGCCGGTGGGCGGCGTGCTCAACTGGAATCTCGGCAACCAGCGGCCGCGCGCCGAAGGCTCCGCCTGGTTCACGGTCAGGGCGACCAGCGGCACCGAGCTCGCTGCGTCCGCGACGATTTTCGACAACACCGTCGAAACGCGCACCGCGACCGCGACCACCGCGATCGGACCGGAAGCCGCGATGTTCAGCGATGGGTTCGAGGCGCCGAACTGACGACGAAGTCGGGGAAGTCTCAGCGCTTCGCTGCGTAGGTCGCGCGGATCCGATCGATGCCCAGCGCTTCGCTGGCGGACGGTGGGGGCAGCCCGGCGGTCTTGCAGTATTCGGCGAAACGCGGATCGTCGCGAAATCGCAGCAGCAGGGGATCGAAGAGTGCGATATGCACGCTGGCGTTGCCGCGCCCCCAGTCGCGCTGTAGCCATTCGAAGGTTTTGTCCGCGTCCCCGCGCAGAGCATGCACGCGAGCGACCTGATAGGCGACAGCGTTATTTTGCCCGTCGTTTTCGATGAGCCTTTGCAGAGCTGCATCGGCGGCGGCATGGTCGGTAGCGTTCTGCAGCGCAAGCGCCAGATCGCGATCGGGCCAGTCGGTCCCTGCCTCCGCCAGACTTTGCGCCGTCACCGCGTCGCCGCGCAGAATGGCCAGGCCGATGCGTTTGCTGGCGACCCATTTGGCCCGATCCGGTTCGACATCGGCAGCCTTGCGCAAACTTGCTTCGGCTTCGTCCAGCCGGCCAACGCTGGCCAGCAAATCGGCCAGTCGGATGTGGCCGGACGCGTCCAGCGGGTTGCCTTCGATGGCCTTGCGGCGCTCGGCGATGGCTTCGTTCACGCGCCCCAACGTGGCCAGAAGGTTGCTCACCCCCCCATGCATGGGATCAGTGTCCGGCACCAGCTGCGTGGCGACACGGAATTCGGCGAGCGCTCCGTCCCAGTCGTGCTCGGCACTGCTCAGCCAATTTGCGCGGATTGCATGAGCGTGCCCGAAATTGGGCCGTAGTCGCAGTGCTGTGTCGACGTCCCTGCGCGCCCGTGCGTAGGTAGAGCGCGCCGCTTCGCCGTTCAATTCGAACCTTGCGAGATCGGTGCGCTGGAATGCGAGCCATGACCAGGCTTGCGCGTAGCCCGGATCGAGCTGCGTCGCTCGCTCGAATTGCTCGATGGCCTTGCGCGCGTTGTCTTCCCCCATGTAGTACGTGCCCTGCAGGTAGGCCTCGTAGGCTTCGAGGTTGCCGCTGGCGGGGTGCCCTTTCTCGACCGCGATGGGCCAGCCGTGCAGCAGCTTGACCTGCAACGCGGCGGCGACGGCCAGCGTGATTTCATCCTGCAGGGCGAACAAATCCTTGTAGGCACGATCAAATCGTTGCGACCAGACGGTGCTGCTGTCGGCGCTACGAATCAGCTGGATGCTGATGCGCACGTCATCGCCGATGCGTTGGACGCTGCCTTCGATCAGATGGGCGACGCCGAGTTTTTCGCCGATGGTCTTGCTGTCTTCCTTGCTCCCGCGGAATCGGAACGAGGAACTGCGGCCGATGACCTTCAGACCTTCCAGTTGCGAAAGGGTGTTGATCAGGTTCTCGGAAATTCCGTCCGAAAAGAATCGCTGATCGTCCTCGCCGCCGGCGTTGTGCAGCGGCAGCACGGCGATGCTGCGGCCCTCGATCGGCATCGGCGCGGCATTCGCCGACGGCGTGGACGATTGCCGCGACAACAACACCAGGACTACGACGGCAAACGCCGCGAGCAGCAGCACCAACAGCCCAGCATAGGATGGCTTGCGCAGCACGGCGCGATAGCCGGCCCGTGGCGACGATGACAAGGATCCAGTTGCCGCGATCGCCGCACTGCCCACCTGCGAAGACCCGGCGCGGGTGTCTGTCGGCTCTCCAATCTGCACCGCCGCGGCGTCGAACGCGTCACCAGCGTTCGGCGCGCTCGCCGCTGCGTTGTCGCGATCCGTGGAAAATCGCACCTCGCCGTCGAAACGGTAACCGATGCCGTACAGGGTGTGCAGCCTGTTAGCGCTGTCCTTGAGCGCATGGCGGATGCGCAGGATGACCCGGTTGAGCACGCTCGACGTGATGTGCCGGTGGCCCCAGACGGTGTCGAGGATTTCGTCGCGCCCGAACGCCTTGCCCGGCGTCTGCGCCAGCAAAACGAGTACGTCGAACACCTTGGGTTCGAGCGCGGTCTCGGTGCCGGCGACAGTCATGCGCCGGCCGACGAGATCGATCTCGATCATATCGAACGCGACGTAGCGAAACTTTGCCTCGTTGTCCACGGCATTCGGCCTCAGAAACGGGGTCGGGTGGGCGCTTTTCTGTCCACTCCAGATGTCAGGTCTGTTCTGGGTGGGCTGCCGCCTCATCGCCCGCCCGAAAACGGGAGCGCCTCGGCATTCCGGACTTTATCCCAGAAAGTCAGTGGGTTGCGCGCTCGCCCCACGAGCCACTTTCAAACTCCCTGAATATCTACGAACAAAGTCATCACGCCATCATCAGAATTTCCCATCGGGTGATCAGGTTCCGCAGCGCATGCAGGCGCAGTCTTGGCGGGCTAGCCGGCGCAGCACAGCGGGACGCGGGCTTGCCGTGATTCCGTATCGCTTCTGGTCGTCATTCCCGCCTGTGGAACGACAGAGAAGCAACGGTTGGACAGACCACACACACACAAGGAACCGCCATGACCCGCGCCCCCACATTTGTTCCGATGATCCTCTCCCTCTCGATGCTGGGGGTCGGAGTCGCCCATGCGCAGAACTTCGGAGCCTGGGGCGATCCGCAGCCGGTCGCGGGGATCAACACGGCAGCCGCCGAAGGCTGTCCGATCGAGCGGCCGGACGGGCTGGCCCTGTACATCGCCACCAACCGCGCCGGCGGACAAGGCGCGCTGGACGTCTGGCGCGCCTTCCGCACCACTCAGCAGTCGCCCTGGGGCACGCCCGAGAACCTCGCGCCGCCAGTGAATACCAGTCAGTTCGATTACTGCCCGACGCCGCTGTCCAGCAACCAGCTGTACTTCGTCAGCTCGGTGCAGGTCACCGCTGCGCAAACGACGCCGACTTACTTCGACTGCTTTGCCGGCGACACACCACCGCCACCGCCACCGGGCGGCCCGTCTGCCGGCGACATGTTCCTCAGCACGGAAACTGCGGCCAACGCCTGGTCGACGCCGGTCAACCTCGGCTGCTTTCCCGCTGGCCCTAACACCGCGGGCGCGGAATTCAGTCCTTCGCTGGTGACGACGACCCAGGGCACGTTCCTGTTCTTCTCGAGTAACGGCTATGCCGACAGCCAGGGCCAGGACATCTACGTGAGCCAGCGGGCCGGCGACGGCAGCTTCGGGCCGGGCGTGCGCGTGGCGGAATTGTCCAGTGCCGCCGACGACCGTATGCCGAACGTGAGCCCCAATGGCCTCGAGATCGTGTTCAGCTCCAATCGCGCCGGTGCAACTCCGTTCGATCAGGACATCCACGTCGCGACCCGACCAAGCACCAGTTCGCCTTGGTCGGCGCCGGTGCGCATCGACAATCCCAACATCAACTCCACCGCCTCGGAAACGCGCTCCTCGCTTTCGGGAGACGGCACGCGGCTCTACTTTGGCCGCAAGCTCACCGTCGATGATCCCGGCGATGTTTTCGTCGCCACCCGCGCAGGTAGCGGCCAAGGGGCGCAGTCCGTGCCCAGTCTCTCCACGCCGATGCTGATCCTGCTTGCCGGTCTGCTGTGTGCCTTGGCGTGGCGGCAATCGCGCACGGCTTAGTGGACCCAAAAGGGGTCAGATCCCTTTTTGCCACGCACGAGGCCTGCCCTGCGGCCGAACGAATGGGCAACGCGTGAGCTGCTGCTCGATCCCGGCCTGGAACCGTTCGCTGCCCAATGCTCTTTGCTGCTGCACGTAGTGCCGGATGTCCGCGAGCTGCTTCTCCGCGATGCCGAGGGCAACGTGGGCGCGATAAGCGGATGCGCGCGTCGCTGCGTTCGAGCCGAGTCCGACCAGGCAATCGTGCGGGGTCACCAGCGGATCCGCGCGGCCCAAGGCGTTTGCGTGATAGCTGGACCAGCGATAGTCCCCCGGCGACGAGACCATTGCTGCCCGCACTGGATTGAGCTCGATGTAGCGACAACACGCGAGGATGTAATCGTCATTGTCGACAAGACATGATTTGAATCTTCCCTCCCACAGTGTTCCTGACCTCGCGTACTTGGCATTGATGTAGGACACGTAGCGACGACCTACGAACTGCATGAACAATGAAACCCCACGCGCTTCGGCTGGCGTCACGAGCAGATGAACGTGATTGGTCATCAGCACGTAGGCGTGAACGCAGCAGCCATGCTCCAAGGCTGCTTCCTGCAACGTACGCAGATAGCGGCAATAGTCGGCGTCAGCGAAGAAGCAGGCTTGCCGATTGTTGCCACGCTGCACGAGGTGCATCGCAATGCCCGGCACGTCGAGGCGAGGTTGGCGCGGCATGGCATCTGCAACTGGAAGTCTTGCCGTAGAGTGGCGCCACAGCGGAGCACGCGCATCAGCAAAACAGCCCAGCCAGTAGTGCGCAATCCACCCGAGTCATGGTGCGAAAAGGGATCTGACCCCTTTTGCCTAGCCCCTGGTCCGAGACATGACCGTCTGCCCGATTTTCTGCGCCAGTTCGTTTGCACCGCGGTCGACATTCGACAGTACGATCACGACATAACCCGAGTCAGGAAAAATTTCGAAACTTGCGTTGATGCCGGGCGCACCGCCGTTGTGGCCGTAGTGCTTCTCGCCTTGGGTGAAGACGCCGAAACCATAGCCGTATCCGGCCTGCGGCCCGCCCATCTGCGCGTGCGGGCTGGTCATTAGCGCGAGCGTTTCCGGCTTGACGATCTTGCCACCGGTGAGCGCGACGGCGAAGCGCTGCAGATCGCGCGCCGAGGCATAGCCGCCGCCTGCCGCCGACCCGCGCGCCGCCAGCGTCGGGGTGTTCGGTTTGCCGTCCTGCAGATAGCCGACAGCGCGCCCGGTGGCCCCGTCGTCGCGGGCATGGTGGCCGCTGTGGGTCATGCCGGCGGGTCCATAGACCCAGTCATCAACCAGGTCGAAGTAGCTGCGCCCGGTGACTTTCTCGGCAATCAGGCCGAGCAGCACGAAGCCGTTGTTGGAATAGCGGAAGTCCTTGCCGGGTTCACCCGCCGGAGCATCCGTGGCGAACAGATCGCCGTATTCGGCCAGCGTATCGAGCTCCGCCCGTTGCTCGTCGTGCGCCTTGCCCCAATACGCGCCCATGCCGGAGGTGTGCGTGAGCAGGTGCTCGATGGTGACCTTCTCGCGCACGGCCTGTTGGGGCCAATCCGGCAAGTGCTTGCCCACGGTGTCCTTCCAGCCGAGCTTGCCCTGCTCCACCAGGCTGGCAATGACCAGCGCCGTGAACATCTTGTTGGCCGATCCGAGGTTGATCGGCGTGTCGAGCGTGTTCGCGCGCCGCTGCTCCCGGTCGGCCATGCCGATCGCCTTCGCAACGATGGGCTGGCCGCCGCGCGTCACCAGAACCGCGCCGGAAAAACCCTTGGCGGCGTGCTCATCGACCATCCTCTCAATGGCTTTCGGCAGTTCGGCCTCGGTCGCAGGAACGACCGGCTCCGGCCCAGCGGCGGGGCCAGTCGCGAAGCCGTCGATCATGGCGTCCGGCGGAGCGAACTTCACCTTGAAGGACACAAACTCGTCGCGGCTCGCAAATTTGAACAGGGCCTCGAATTCCTCGTGTGTCGCACGCACCCGCAGCGGGCGGTTGTCGCCGAAGTCTTCGTGCAGCACGCCGAGGAGCTTGACCAGTTCGTCGACTCCGCGCTTCTCGATCATGCGTGCGGTGAAGTTGGCTTCGACGAATGCGCGCCGCGCGGCTTCGTCTTTCGACAGTACCTCGAGCAGGCCGTCGAAGCGCGCACGTGGCGAGCCCGCCTCAACCGCACCCGGCTGCGCCTGCGCAAGCCCCATCCACATGCTAAAGAAGAGCGCCAACATCCAGCGAAAACTGCCCATCGTTCGTCCTTTGCCATGGAGGTCAGGTAAGAGGATGGAGTTGGGTGCCAAAAGGTCGCACGAATAGGTTGGGCAAAGGGCAAAAGGGGTCAGAACCCTTTTAGAACCCTTTTAGCCGAAAAGGGATCTGACCCCTTTTGTCGGCTGACCGCGGGCGTGCGAAAAGGGCCCTGTCCCCTTCTGTCCCATCGGCGGCCCCTGGCTTCTGGCGGCGACACGCGCCCAACGGTTTTTTTCTGCCCCGTGAGCGATCTGCATCGCGAATGGCGCGTAATTGACATAGAGAAAGGGAAATCGCTCGTAGCTGGCCGCAACCGGAAAGGGGACATAATGTCGAGGCAATTGTTGGTCGTTGGCGTTTTGATCGCGGCATCATTGGCCGGAAGTGGATGTGCGAGACAAGCTCGATGGACTCGACCGGTAGAGCCGACCGATGCACCAAAAGTCATAGAGCTAGTGGCGGGAGTACAGCTCGCCCTGGCGAAGAATGCCCCCGCCAGTTGGAAGTGCAAACTGGAGGGTTGCGCGGAGGCGAAAAAGGTGTGCGAAAGCGCGCAGGATGCAGAGGCGCGCGTTTGCACGAGCACGCGAGATTCAGCCGATACAGGATGTGCAGACTTGGCAGGTCCGACCGCAGCCCTACGCTGCACGAAACTTTTCGAGTACGCCGAAGCCGCATGTAGCGCAGCGAGCGAAGACTCGAACCGAATCTGCGGCGCATACCGCGCCAGCCAACCTCCTGCGATCAAGCGAGTGGCGCTTTCTCTTCAGACTCGAGTATCGCGCGGCGGAGAGATCAAGCTTTCCGTCGGCTTGCCAAAAGCCGCGCTGGACGTCGGCGGCAGCTCACAAAAGGCGAATACGCGATCGCTCAACTTGGAGTTTATGGCCGTTCCGACGATCCTCGTCAGTGAGGGAGCGGATGCAAACTCGATCGCGACTGCAGAGCCAGAGTACAGCTTGACTGAAAGCATTTCTGTTCGTTCGCTTCGCCAGGCGATCACCGGCCAGAGGACGCCGCTACTCGGACTGCAATCCCGATCAGGCAAAAAGGCCTTCGCATTCGAGTCAGCCGGTGCGCCCGTGAGAGAGCCGTCGGACATCGCCAAGCAGCTCTCCAATGTTCTACTTGCGGCGGCCGCAGCAGCCAGCTTTGAGCCCTTGAAAGACGAAAAAGGGGAATCTGTTCCCGTGGCAGTTACGCTGCGAAAAATGTCCTATCAATACGAGATCAAATGGGTCAGTGACGCGGGGGGCAAGATATCCCTAACCTTTGTGCCGGTGTCGTTTACCGGAGGACTCACGTCTGGTGTCGATGCGGCAAACCTGCTTGAACTCGAAATCGGACGTTGACAGAGCTAGCCGTATTGGACGTCCATGATCCTCAATGTCTCCCCCAACCCGCGAGGCGTGTTGCGTGCGTCGCGCGGCGGGTGAGAAATCTGCGAGAGAAAGCCGGGTCAGAGTGCAGTTTCGTGGCCATCGTCGACTTCCAGACTGCCCCACGATCACTCTTCCGGAAAAGTCGACTCTGACCCCACATCTCTTTGGGAAAATGTCGCTGACCACTTTTCCCATATGATCGTGGTTCCCCACGAACCCACCGGGAACTGCCATGGCGCGCACAAAACGATTGCTGCCCGGATTGTTGTTGGCGGGTCTTGCAGCGGCGGCCCCCGCCGCGCACGCCGACGCGCTCGGCACCTGGCTCGATGACAGTGCAGCGTGCCTCGCGACGCTCAACGGCTTCAATGAAGGCCGGCCTTGGCTGCAATTGAAGATCGCGCCGGATCGCGTGACCGTGCTGGTTGAATCCGGCGGCCGCGACAATGTCGCAGCCACGTTGGTCTGCGAGGGCGGCGGTGACGGCATTGCCGAGGGCGCGGCGTTCGCGGTTCCCAACGAGATCTCAGGTGGTGCCGACCTGCCCGACGAACGCCTCGATCGCGACGCCTATGACCGCGCCGGATTGGCTGAGCTGGTGAAGCGCGCGACCAGTCTGGCTGACGTGCCCGAGCAAGTGCCGCAATTGCTGGTGGTGACTTCGTTGGCATTGCCCGCGCCGGTGGTGCAGACCACGGTGACGTTCGATCAACCAGCGGCGCGCAGCGTCACCTTCGACGCCGCTGGCCGCGAAGTCGAGGATCGCTCTCCGCCCGAAGCGTCGTGGGTCGCGCCTGCCATTGTGAGCACGCCCACCCTCGGCATCGAGACACCGATCCGCTCGGGCGCAACCGTGATGGAATTCCTGCGCGGCGTACTCGGCAGCAAAACCGTCGTGCACCGGCTGATCATCGATGGCGGCATGGTGACCGCCGCGTATATCGATGCCGCCGGCGCCTTCGTGCTGCGCCAGTGGACGGTCGACGAGGGGATGCTGGCCGGCAGCGGCGAGCCCAGCCCGATCGAAGCCCAGCAGGCCGAGGTTTACAAACGATGCAGTCGCCCGGCCACGGCCGGCGAACTGCCCGCGGCGTTCGGGAAACTGCACAAGCGGCTCGGCAAACGCATCGACGGCGCGATGATGCTGGTACTCGACTGCTACGCGAATGGCGGCAAGGCCATCGAGTGGGAACTACTCGGTGGCGATGGCAAGGTGGTCGCGGGCCAGGCGTTGCTGCAGGAAAAATTTCCTTTCCAGCCGTAGCCGGACTCGCACTGGCAAAAGGCGTTCTGACCCCCTTTTTTCTTAAATCAAGGAAGTGCTCGTGAACGAGGTGATAAAGCGCGAAGTCATGGAAGGCGACAAGGCGGACGAGGCACGCCGAAAGATCGCCAAGGCCGCGAACAAGGCGTTGCGCACCAGAGCGACAAAGCCATCGGAGCCTGAAAGTCCACTGGCAGATTTGACTTGACGCCGCCGATCTTCCTCTTTTGAAGATGCCTTCGTAGTCGACGATTCCAAGTCCGCCTATGTCAAGCCCTTTGACTGAGCCGGGCACGCTGCAGGCGCTGTTCGCAGACGGACGCGGCTACCTCCGTCTGCGTTCTTTCGTCGAGTCACGCCCAATGGAGCCGAGGGAAATCTTGTTGGAAGATCGAGTCTTTTTCATGGACGTCTTGTCTCAAGACGACATTTACGAAGGCGTCCCCATCATTGAGTCAGATACGAGGCGGCCCAGTTTGTTCGAGATGGAAGAGCTTGTCCGTCGCAGGTCAGGTCTTACAGATGTTCGACAGATGTCTGCGCTCACAGCGCGGCTGATGGATCGATTGAACCATCCGAATCGAATAATTTCAGATCTACTGAAGTTGACGGACGAGCACGAGAGTCTCTATTCCGGATCAAGCATCCTTTCGTTCTTCCGAGACCCAACAGCGCAGCCCTATTGGGCTCAGTACGCGTCTTTGGGCAGCGGCTACGGATTGGTATTCGACTTTTCGTGCCCTTGGAGCTTTGAGCAAGGACGCGGAGACACCCCTGGCATCGCCGTTCCGTTCCCCGTGATCTACACAGCACGGCGTCCACTCATAACGATCGACCTGGGACCGGTCGAACCTGGAGCCGCGTGGAGGGAAATTGAGTCGGCGCTATTGACGAAGTCGGACCAATGGGCCCATCAGCGAGAGGCTCGGCTGTTGAGAGTGGGAATAGCGAAAGGGTACGTTTCGTTTCCCGCAGCGTCGCTGCGAGCCGTCGTGTTGGGAAATGCGATCAGCGCCGAGCATCGCGCGATGCTCTTGTCGTTGGTGGAGCAACGCTCCCAGCCGCTCCTAGTGCTACAGGCTTCGAGGTCGCGAAGAAATTACGCGCTCGACCTAGTACCGGTCACGTGACGGGCGTCTCGGAGGAACAGGAACGGGGTCAGATCCCTTTGTTTCGCACTCGAGGCCGGCACTGCGGGCAAAAGGATGAGAGCCCGCGTCGCAGTTTCCGAATCGAGTCGGACCAAACACTTGTATGGCGTCACCGAAAAAGTGTTCTGACCCCTTTTTCGACCCCTTTTTCGGGCGTCCGCGCGGTATGCCCACTGGTACTTGCGCGGCCAGTGCTCGCGTTACCACACTGCCTGAAAAATCGGGTTCCTATACCTATGCCAGTTTTTGCAACGCTCGCTGCAAACCGCTTCCTGCTGCTCCGCCGCATGATCATCGGTGTTCTTGCCTGCCTGCTGATCTTCTATCACTTGACTGTCCTCTACGACCTCTATCTTGGCGTCGGTAACCATGAGGGGCTTTACGACAGGACAGCGAACGGAACGCCAAAGTCCTACGAATACATCCAGTCGGCGCTCCGTCTCATCATCATCATTGGACTGGCGCTGGTGGTGTGCGGTTTCCGCCGCGCTCTATGGGTGATGTGGGCGGGCATCGGCGTACTGGTCGCAACCCACTACTGGGCGCATTTTGGTGATATCCCCGTCGCCTTTGCCGTAGGGCGTCATCCTCTCTCCTACCTGAAGGGCTTTATTTTTCCGACGGTCATCACGCTGTTGACACTGCTGCCATCCCGTCCAAGCGGCCATCGTTGATTCCGTCGCAAAAGGGTCAGATCCCTTTTGGTCTCGCACGAGGCCTGCCCTGCGGCCGAACCGATGCGCAACGTGGAAGCTCGATCTCGATCTGGGCCTGGAGTCGTTCGCTGGGAAGAACGGGGTCGGAAGAACGGGGTCAGAGTGCCTTAGGTGACGGTCAGTTCGGGGCTCGGGCGACTTCCGTCGCGCTTCTGTAGGCTTGTCGTGCAGAACGTTCGATGCAGCGAGGAACCCGGGTGGAGAGTTCGGACACGCGACGCTTGCTTGATGCGCTCGAATTTGCGGCAGCAAAGCATCGGGATCAACGACGCAAGGACGTCGAGGCTTCGCCGTGTATCAACCACCCCATCGCGCTGGCACGGGTGCTCTCGGTCGAAGGTGAAGTAGACGACGTCGACATCTTGTGTGCTGCACTTCTGCACGACACCATCGAAGACACCGATACGACCGCTTCCGAATTGCGAGATCGCTTCGGCGAGCGGATCGCAGCCATTGTTCTCGAATTCACGGACGACAAGACCTTGCCGAAAGCGGAGCGCAAGGAATTGCAGGTGCTTCACGCGAGCACGCTTTCGCGCGAAGCGAGCATGGTCAAGCTCGCCGACAAGATCTGCAACCTGCGGGACGTCGCGAAGTCGCCACCTGCAGGCTGGTCGACGCCGCGCCGTCAGCAGTACTTCGACTGGGCGATTCGGGTCGTTGATGGGCTGCGAGGCGTGCACCCTCAGTTGGAGTCAATCTTCGACACGGCTTTCCTTTTGCGGCCCTCCATCGACGAGGCTGCGGCCGCTCGTGTCGCAGTCGGCGTGGACGGATGTAAGAAGGGCTGGCTCGCAGTTTGGCGCTCGGAAAGCGGGCAGGACTTTGAGTTGCGTGTATTCGGCACGCCGCAGGAACTGTTGAACTACTTCGGGCCGAATGCAGTAATTGCAGTGGACATTCCGATCGGACTCTCTGATGCAGGTCCTCGCACCCCCGACGTGCTGGCTCGAAAGCGACTAGGCGGAAAGCGGGCGTCCAGCGTCTTCTCCGCGCCCATCCGTCGAGTTCTCCAGGCAACCACGCGCCTGGAGGCTTCCAACCTTCACCGTGCCATTGACGGAAGGGGCTTTGGCGCGCAGGCGTTCGGAATTCTTCCAAAGATTCGCGAGTGGGATGAGGCCCTGCGCGGCGATGCTGACTTTGCGAGGGTCACTTATGAAGTTCACCCAGAAGTCTGCTTCGCTGAATTGAACGCCGGCGCTGCGCAACGCGACAACAAGAAGACGGTTGATGGTCAAGCCGCGAGGAGAACGCTGCTGGCCGAGCAATTCGGCGTAAGTGCGGTTCGCCAGCTCGATTCACGACTCGGAAGACAAGCAGCGCTTGACGATCTCTTCGATGCGTTGGTCGCGCTGTGGACTGCGACCCGCATCGTCGCTGGCCAGTCGAGAACTCTTCCCGAAATCCCGGAGGCTGATAGCGCAGGCCTGACCCGAGCAATCTGGATTTGAGCAAGACCGCTTCCTGAAGCTCTCGAGCCGCGGCTTTGGTCCGCCGTCCATCGACGCACGCACCGCCTCTTCGAGTGTACGGTGCACAATCAACAAATAAAGTGATCCGCAAAAGGGTTCAGACCCCATTGTTTCGGCAGGCGTTGGCGATCCGCAGCTGCCCGAAAGCGGGCCGGACGGCCGTTCTGGATTCCCGCAGCAGCCTGCCGAACGACTACTGGTCGGTCGTCACTTCGCCGAGAGGCTTTGCCTCCGGCCCTGAATGGAGTATCAATGTTGTCCGAAGTCTGGGCGGACTTCGACCAGCATGGAGTTGTGCACGACCTAGGGCGAGGGTCGTGAGGTTCGAGGATTGACCAGGGGAAGCCATGGAAACTGCAACGGGCATGCGCCAAAGGCATGTGCGGAAATCTCCACGCGAATACGCGCTGAGCGACTCGCCCCATCGCCGTCCCTATGCTTGGCCCACACGCTGCGCACCAGGGAGTGCGTACGGCGCCGCAATGGACACACCCAAACTCGCATCAGGCCTGCGCCGGAACGCATATGGCAGGTGATGCCGAGCGCTCCAAGAATATTCTGATCTTTGCCGATGGTACGGGTCAGGCAGGCGGACTGCGGCCGGACCAACGCTTGAGCAATATCTACAAGCTCTTCCGCGCCGCTCGCCCTGGACCCGAAAGTCCGATCGATCCCGCGCACCAACTGGCGTTCTACGACGCGGGCCTCGGCACTGATGTGGATTCCGGGCATGTGCCATTCCGCTTCCTGCGCCTGCTCCGCAAGTTCGCGAGTTCGGCGATGGGAACGGGCATCAGCATCAACATTGTCGAGTGCTACGCGGCGATCCTCAAACACTACGAGCCCGGGGACCGGGTCTACCTGTTTGGATTCAGTCGCGGTGCCTACACGGCTCGGTGCGTCGCAGGCGTGCTGAACCTATGCGGTGTCCCCATCCATACCCGTGACGGCAAGCCCATCCCGCGATATGGACGGGCTCTCATGCACATCGCGCGGGAGGCGGTAACGGACGTGTACGAACACGGAGCGGGCAAAGATCGCGCGAAGTACGAGCCGGAACGGGAAGAAAAGGCCAGGCGCTTCCGGAAAGAACACGGATCGGATGCCGCCGGCGAATCGAACGTCGCACCTTACTTCATCGGCGTATTCGACACGGTCGCCGCGCTCGGAGCCAAAGGACCGCGTCGAATCCTGATCATCCTCCTGCTGGCTGTCGTCGCGGTCGTCATACCTTGCATGATCCTCTACTGGATTGGGCGCGGCCCGTATGTCGTCCCCTACGTTGCAGGCCTGGCACTGCTCGCGATCTACCAGCGATTCAAGCTTCGCTTCAAGCACATCCGCGACTTCCCTGAGAAGGGGAATTGCAGTTGGCACTTCGCGGGCTGGCGCTCCGGGTTCTATGACCGCTTCCTCAGCAAGCGCGTCCGATTCGCGCGTCACGCGATTGCGATAGACGAGCGGCGCGCGGACTTTGCACGCGTGCAGTGGGATGTGAAGGGAGGTCTCGTACCGCAAGTGCCGGGTGAGCCGGAGTGGTTACAGCAAGTCTGGTTTGCCGGCTGTCACTCCGACATCGGAGGCAGCTATGACGAGGACGAATCCCGCCTCTCCGACATCGCACTCGGCTGGATGGTGGAACAGGCAGCGGCGCTGCCGCAGCCCGTCCTGATCGACCGAAGCCGGCTGAACCTGTTCCCCTCCGCTGCAGGCATGCAGCACTGCGAAATCCAGCAAATGGTCGATCGGTATCCGGATTGGGTTCCCGGCTGGATGCGCTGGACCTGGGGCGCAGAGCCCAGAATTCACGCAAGGGGCGCTCCGATTCACCCTACCGTGCTCGAACGTTTCGCGTTGAGCGCTGTCCGGCATTGTGGCGAGGCTAAGCCTTACCGGCCCAGCACTCTGGCGCTTGACGAGCGTCTCGCTAACTACTTCGAACCTGCCGGGCCAGCCGTCGATCCAGGGTCCACGAGGGCTTAGGGATCGGCACACATCGCAATTACTCGGTGCACTTTCCAGGTGGTCAAAATCGCAACAACGCTTTATGGGAGAAACTCGTGGATCGAATGACCTGGGTCACCCGTTGGGACGCCTGGCGTGAAGCGCTGGGCGCGCCTTCGAGTCGGCAGCGTGCAAATGTCAATCGCTTCCTCGAGACCAGGCCTTGCATGTTGTATTGGGGGGACTCGTGGTTCAGCACGATGCTGTACCTCAACCTCGCACGACAGAGCGTCCGCCGCATCAACGGCATGGGAATCCTCATTGGAAAACCCGGAGCGACGGCACACGGCCTGTTCTCGACGACGCAGGTCAAAGAAAAAAAGAAGCGGCTCCAGAATGCGCCGTTCGACCTCATTTGCCTCAGCGCAGGAGGCAACGACGCGCTGTCGGAGCGACTCGCGGAAGTGTTCAAGGACTTCTTGAAACCGCTACCGGTCTTAAAAAAACTCAATGGCGACCAAGCCTACGAGCGCCTCCGGCAGTCGGGCGTTTTCCCCAAAATCAAGGCGGCCTACGTCCGGGTCCTCGACGCGATCGGCGACGTGCAAGCCAAGCGCACGCATCTTCGGGTGGTGGGTCACGCCTACACCAAGATCACGCGCATTGGCGTGCCGGCGGACCTCACGCTAGACAACATTGGACTCATCGCGATGCTGAAGGAGGACGTCGGGCCGTGGCTGTGGAACGTCATGCGCCATGTCGTGCTCAGCAAATCCGAAGCCAAGCGGTTTGCGGAGCTCATGCTCGTCGACGGTCTCCTCGAGTCGGTGCTCCGGCCCCTCACCGCGAACGGCGAGTACGGCGGATTTTTTTCCCTCGCGGACTTCTCGGACCTGCCCGCCGCGAAGTCGGACGCGTTCTGGAACGATGAAATCCACCCGACCGAAGCAGGCTTCGCGGCGCTGGCGAAAGTGTTGAATGATCAGATACGAACCGTCGTTCCGGGGCACAAGCGCGGGGCGATCACAGAGTGATCTCCAGTGATTCCAGGCATCTTGCAGCTCGAGCAAGCGAAGCCTTCCATGTCGAGCACAAAGGGGAACCAATGCGCGCTACTGATAGATTTTGCGGACTTGCGGCCTGGCTTCTCGCCTTGACCGTGGTTGGTTTTTGTAGCTCGGCGGCGGTAGCGTCAACGTCGGACTTTGAAGCCTCCGACGATTCGATCGAGTCACAACCGGAGTACGAGAGCGCTCCCGGGGACTTTGCCGAGGGGGAGCCACCAGGATCGTCTGTCGATGCGACAAGTCACATTGGCGATTTGCTCGGCACGGACATCGGGGAAGGCGTGGACGGCAATGGCCGCGAAGGGGCCAATAACCCTCCGGTGCCGGACATGGACGGCCTGCACGGCAACGACCACGAAAGCGCCACTACCATCCCGGAACCGGACCAGGACCCAAATCCTCCGGAGATCAATTGTGTGGATGAGAGTGGAGCTCTCGTGCCATGTTGAGAGCCAACAGTAGCGTCGTGGCTTTGCTGGTATTCCTTGTGTTGCCGCTCGGCGGATTCGCAATCTTTCTGCTGGTTCGTCTCGGGACGCTCGAAGCGGACCTGACGCGCGCGGATGTGCTGCGCGAAACTACGCTGCAACTGCGTGACATCTGCGCCCCGACGCTTCCAGGCGATCGAGCGGGAAGAACAGCCGACTCGGAAAAGGCCGACCTCGAGAGGAGGTCTTTGCAATGCAACCACGCCGCCACACGTATCAAGTTGATGTCGGAAGCCATACGCATCTCCGCCAGCGCCGTTGCGCGAGCCGACGAGATGAGTTACCGGGTCAGCGCCTTTCACCGTCAGGCGACGATCGGGGCATCGATCTTCGTGGTCGTCGTCTTGGTGGTGGTGGCGGGAGTGGTCATGGCGTCCTTGCACGTGCTCGGATACGGCAAGGGTTCACTGCATCCGCGGGCGGCGACACAGACTGAACTTCGGGTCGGCACTTGGCTGGAGGTCAAGTCTCCGGTGGTAGGACTGCTGATCCTTGCTGTCTCGTTGGCTTTCTTCCTGATCTACTGCGTGCTCGTCTTTCCGCTAGAAACCGAGGGGCAGAAGGTCTCGCATCTTCGAGTTTCCCTGACAAACGCGGCTTGAGCAAATCAACCCGTCACGGAGGACACACTGCCGGCTTGCCGCTCATGAGATCCTTGCGCGTGCGCTCCACTTCGACCAAGCGAAGTCGCGTCTGCGGCGATTTGAACTTCTCCAGCAGCTCCTTGACGGAGCCCAGCTGATCGATTGCCGCTTGGGTTGACTCGGCCCTGCAGAGCGCAAGCCTTGTCTCGCACGCGGCGATATCGTTCACTACGCGCGATTCGTTGATTGACTGGCTACCCCCGCTCTCGTTGGCGTCGTGTAGGAACGTCAGGAATGCGCGAAGGTCGCGGCTAAGTTCGCCGTCACAAAACTCGGTGGTCAGCGCGGTTCGCGGCGGAATTAGGTTCTCATACATCCTCGTAAAGCGCCCCGAGTTGAGTGACTGCACGGCCGCCAGCAGGTTTGGGACGCCTTTGTTCCGGCAAATTGCGCGGCTTAACCAATCGCATGTCTTGCCCTGCTGCTCTCCTCGAAGCAAGGTTTGGCGCGCATAGTCAATAACGGTTTGAGTACGCGGATCGATGACATACCAAGTGTGTACTGCAAGATTGCGAACAACTTGAAAAAGCATGAATGCCGAGCGCAAAGTCATTGCGTCCAATCTAGGGCTGTCGGCATATCGCCGCATGATCACGTCGTTGATGTGGACTAGGTCTTGCAAATAACGAAACTGAATGCGCGGATCGCTCGGGCTCGCAACGATCTCGTTGGCGGACCACAGCTTCCGGATCGCTAACTCATCTACGACCTTGATTGACGGCGGAACCAAATACACAAGCTGGTTAGAACTCAAGATTCGCCCCGGAATGCTGAGTTGCAGGGCTACGACTGAACCGTCCACTGAGCTGATCAGGTAAGAAGTGACGAAATTGGGTGGTGCGGGATCTATCGGAACCGACCACTTGCCGCTGGCGCGGTCTAGCGTCGGCACCTTGGCTGTGTCGCCTACCAGCACTTTCGGCGCGTCGGCGTTGTTTGGCGACTCGATGCGCAGCGAGTGCCCTTGGGCGCCTACCGTATGTGCCCACCCTGCCTGTAGCAGTAGTGCCCAACACGCGAGCTGAAGCCGACTCACGGCTGACCCCCGCCGTCCTGCAAGACTGGGGCTGGCCCAGATGCGGCAGACGCCGGCGCGGCGACCGCGCGCCGTCGCGCGCGCTTGGCTTTAGGTGGAGCCGACGCAGTAGCCGAGACGGAGTCGGTCCTACCTCCCATTCGATTCAAACCAAAAATTGCGGTGATGTAGGTGAGCGCAAAACCCGCTACGCGCAACGCTGTGCCATCGGCCACGACCGGAGTCGTCGCCGTTCCCAGGTTCACGGATTCCGGTTCCAGGACGAAATTGGCGAACGCGGCCAGAAGAAACGTGGGGATTAGCAACGTCAGATACACCCAGCCCCGTCGAGTAATTCCCCCTTTAGCCGTATTCGCCAAAGCCAACGCGAAGGCGGGTACCGCAGTGGCGACCGTTCCCAATATCGCAAGCGCGCTTTGCTGCTTATCCAATGCCCACGTTATGCCATCGATCAAAGGCCCGCCGGGATCTCCGGACAGCGCAATCCACGTGTAGTAGAGGAGGAAGCATCCGGTCGACAGTAGGGCTGCAAACAGAGAGGTCGCGACAACGTGGACGATCTTGGTCTGAATGCGACTAAGCATGGGATCTGCCCCTTTTTGATAGTTGCCGTGTGCCGCCTATCACGTGCTTTGACCGCAGGGCGCTCACGGCGGTGCAGTGAGTCTTGGCGCCGGCCGGCGCCATCAGAGACAAAGCTACACTTGATGACGGAGTCGAGACTTTCCTTCTGCGTTCAAAGCGGCTCTCGTCTGTAACCTCGCCACGGGAAAATTCCAGGTAGCGAACGTCGATGCCGGCCCGCGGTCTGCGCCTCTGCCGATTGCACATCGGCTCGCTGCGGGCGTCTTCTTGTGCGCTCAAATCGTCGGACGACTGGCTCAATGCGCCACTGACGTTTGCGCACAATGCCCATGCGACGAGGCGCCTGCGGGGCACAGCCGCACCAGGCACAGGAGCACCAGGTTGGCGAGCTGGATCCCACACGATGCGCGGTGGGCATTGCGACAGCTGTGTCGAGTCCTTCATGGGCTCCCCTTGAAACGCAATGCCGTCCGCCGCTCCGCTGCGCACCCCACAGGAAACAAGACGCTTTCCATTTCGCACCGACGGCGTTGCCCTTCGCAATCAATGCCCGCCTAGTTCTACTACGCCCGTCACGAAAAGAACAGGGGAGGATGTTGCGTGCATCTAGCCATGCAAACGCGATAGAGCTACAAGCTAAAAGTGACTCGTACACGCAATGGCGGCAGGGAGGCATATCTGGTTGGGTGATGTCTCGCGGCCTTCCACGGCGCCTCGACGCACCGCCCAATCCCATGCGGGATCTATCGCTGGAAACTCAGTCGCTGATCCCTACTTCGGAAAATGTCGCTGACCACTAATTTCGAATCCGTCCAGGTCGAGATTCTGCATTCGTCGTGGTAGTGCCTACAGGGCAGGGATCGTTGGCACGGAACTGTCTGCAAGAAGGTGGCTGGAGATCATCGCTGCTGCATGTCACTCGGCACCGTCCACTTCGCGACGCGCACGCTGGTCGAGCGCACGTCGCGTTATCCGCTGATTCGCGGCGCGCTATTACGCCGTTAGCTATGTTAGACACTCACGCCTGGGTCTACAGGAACCTTTGATGCCATGAGCGCCACTTCGCGCGTGCTGCTGGGGTTGGTCGGGGCAGCGGCCATTGGACTCGTGTTGACCTGGGTGGATCCTGCATTGGCCATATCCGTCGCCGATGGCGTGAGCCCGATCGGACGTCTCTGGCTCAACGCGCTGCAGATGACGGTGGTGCCGCTCGTGCTGTCCCTGGTTGTCATCAGCATCACGGCGGCGAGCGACGCCGCGGCGTCAGGGCGTACTGCACGCCACGCCATGTGGGTGTTTTTCGTGTTGCTCGTCGCGGCAGCGGCATTCGCCGCGATTGTGGCTCCGGCTCTTCTCGCCCTCTTGCCGCCCGATCCTGCGCTGACGGCGGCTCTCAGTAGTGCCGAGGCATCGGACGCGACCCAGGTTGCGCCGACGGGGTGGGGAGATCGACTCGTCGCCCTCATCCCGAGCAATGCGGTCGCGGCTGCGGCACAAGCGGCCATGCTGCCCCTCGTGGTCTTCTCGTTGTTCTTCGGATTTGCATTGACGCGGATCGAGCGCGATCGCCGCACGCGCGTCGTGGAGTTTCTCCAGGCAATCGCGGATGCAATGATCGTGATCGTCAACTGGGTGCTCTGGGTCGCGCCCATTGGCGTATTTGCGCTGGTGCTTGAAGTCACGGCCCGCGCGGGCCTCAGCGTGCTGGGCGCACTCGGAATCTACATACTGCTGTTGTGCGTGATGTATCTCGCAACCGCAGTGGCCATGATTCCGGTCGCACTGGTTTGGGGTTCGGAAAAGTTCGGACGGTTCGTGAGGGCCATTGCACCTGCGCAGGCGATCGCGGCCAGTACGCAATCTTCGCTCGCCACTCTGCCCGCAATGCTCGAGATCGCACAGAACCGCCTGCACTACTCCCCGCAGGTGGCTTCGCTCGTGTTGCCGATGGCCGTCTCATTGTTCCGGATCACGAGCCCCGTGCATTACCTGACTGCAGCGGCGTTCATCGCCTGGGCGTACGGGATCGACCTCACGGGGGCGCAAATGGCAGTGGCCGCGGCGTTGGCAGTGGTCGTGAGCCTCGGGTCTGTTGGCCTCCCCGGAACCGTGAGCTTCATGGCGACGAACCTGCCGGTTACACAGGCACTCGGATTACCCGTTGCACCGCTTGCCCTGTTGATGGCGGTCGACACCATCCCGGATGTCTTCGCGACGGTAGGCAACGTGACGGCAGACATGACCGCCGTTTCGATCGTGTCCCGAAAATCGAATTCGGCGAATGAGGCCTCGGAACCAACGGCTGCAGATTCGCCCGATTGATCGAGCGGTCAGATGGATCAGCCGACATGAAAGGGCGGCCCTGCGGGCGAACGGTTGCAAGCGCGTATCACGGAGCCGCTATGAGTCCGACCAGACATTCGTGCAGCGTCACCGAGAAAGGGATCTGACCCCTTTTAAAGACCCCTTTTCTGGTTTTCCCTGTCTTTTTTTTCCGCTACAAAGACTGGTGTTCTGCGACCCACAGTCTGCGCACAATCACAGGGTTAACTCATGCGCAATCTTTTACTGATCACCGCCCTGCTCTTCGCTCCTCTCGTCATCGCCGCCGAGTCTTCGAAGCTCGAACAGTTCGATGCTTTCGCTCGCGAGCATCGCGCCAAGCAGGATGTGCTCAGCATGTCCTATGCGATCGTCGAGGACGGCAAAATCATTGCCGCGCACGGGATTGGCTGGCAGGACCATGACGCCGAGGAGAAGACGACGGCGGACACGAGCTACCTCGTCGCTTCGATCACGAAGACCTTCAGCGCGGCGACGCTGCTCGGGATGGATGCCGACGGCATCATCGATCTCGACGACGAATTCACCACGCTCAGCGACTGGAAGGACCGGTGCGAGTGGCTCTCCAGGAGCAAGATCATCTTCGGTGGTGGCGTGAAGCTCGATGACGGCTACGTCCCGCCCGAGATCGACTGCGCGAAGAAGCTCAGGCTTCGCAATGTCCTGCAGATGCGCGTGCTCGGCGAGCCGGGGAGCAACTTCCTCTACAACCCGATCGTGTTCGGTCGGCTCGCCAACTGGATCGAGGAGAAGACCGGCAAGACTTTCGTCTATTGGGTGCGCCGTTATGTGATCGACAAGGCGGGACTCAAGAACACCGCGGCGGGTTGGCGCGATCCGGACGGTGGTGACGCGCTGCGCCTGCTCGCGCCGCCGTTCCGCCACGCGCCGGAGCAGGACGACAACCTCGAAGCTTCCGCACTTCCCAATCCGGAAATGAATGCGAGCAGCGGCATCATCGCCAGCGCTCGCGAGCTTGCACGCTATTCGATTGCACTGGACGACGGCCGCATCCTGCCGCCCGCGCTGCGCGAAAAGATGTGGACGCCGCCGAACGATGCGGACGGTGAACCCGCCTCCTACGCCTATGGATGGTGGGTCCAGACGTGGCGCGACCAGAAGATCATCTGGCACGGCGGCTGGTGGCCCGATGCCTATGCCGGGCTACTCCTCAAGGTGCCCGGCAAGGGGCTGACGCTGGTCGCACTCGGCAATACCGACGGATTGAATTGGCCGAACCGGCTGCACGTCGCGGAGGTCGAGAAAAATCCGCTCGCCCTCAAGTTCCTGGAACTGTTCGCGGCGGACTGACACACAGGTGCATCGCTTTCGATTTTCGCGTTCGAAAGAATACTGTTACATGAAGCTTGCTATTGTTGGTGCACGACCCCAACGGCATGAGGCTTTCGTGCTCGATGCGGTCCGAACTACGGGCGAATGCCCGTGGCCTGCGCGCAATACCCGCCACCAGGGGACCCGTATGAGCGACAGCATCGAAACCGGAAAACGCCAGTCGCACGATGGCGCCGGCATCGCAGTCGGCGCAGGCATCGGCCTCGCGCTCGGTACCGCGTTCAATGAACTCGCGATGGGGCTTGCGCTCGGCACCGCGCTGGGCGCCGTGTTCGAGATCGTGGTGCGCAAGAAGTCCCGCGAGTAGCCCTCGCGCCACTGACGGAGGTTTCTTGAGAATCCAGTTTGCTGCTTTGTTGTTTTGCTGCGCTGCCGGCGCAACTGCACAGACCGATACGCAGGCGGCAGTGAACGCCCGTCTGGTCGAGGCGCTGACGTGCGGCGGCGACAGCCTCGAAATCGTGCGCTCGCTCGCAGGCAAACCGGAGGCCATCGCCGGCTTCGGCATGACGATCAGTGCCAACGTCGCCGACGGTTATGACGAGAAGATCGACGTCAACCTTCGCGACCCGCTGAGCCTCGGCGCAGCGACGACTCGCAAAGTGTCGCTTGCACTGGAGAGTCCGTATGAGGATTTCCAGGGCCTCGTGTTCGCGGAGTTCAAGGGCGATCCCGCCGCGATGGTCAGGCATCTCGGACTGGTGCCCGGCAAGACAGCGAGCTACGCGATCGCTCGATATGTGTCGCGCAACGCCCGCGAGGGCGACTGCCCTGCGCACATCGGTATGTCCGTGCTCGGCAAGGACCGCTTCGTGCTCGGCTGCGGCTGGTGCAACGGCTGACGAGGCACCGCTAGGGGAGCTTCACGACAGCGCGCGATTGCGCGTGCAGCAATTCCACTTTTCCTGCGTATCGAGCATCACGTCTACAATCGGGCCGGCCATGGCCGCTGACCCCGACGGGGAACCGGAGCCATATCCCGACCCTCACGGAGTGCGTTCAATGACCATCAAAGCGTACGGCGCGAGTGCCGCCGACAAGCCACTCGAGCCCATCGACATCCAACGTCGCGCGCCCGGCGCGCACGATATCGCGATCGATATCGCTTTCTGCGGCGTCTGCCATTCGGACCTGCACACCGTGCGTTCCGAATGGCCCGGCACCTTGTATCCCTGCGTTCCCGGGCATGAAATCGTCGGGCACGTCACTGCGGTCGGCGTGGGAGTGAAGGGGTTCGAGGTTGGCGATACGGTAGGCGTGGGCTGCCTGGTGGGCAGCTGCCAGCGCTGCGGATCGTGCGCGGAGGGCCTCGAGCAGTATTGCGAGAACGGCTTCGTGGGTACCTACAACGGCCCCACCAAAGATTCACCAGGCCATACGCTGGGCGGTTATTCGCAAGCGATCGTCGTGGACGAGAAGTTCGTCCTGAAGATCCGCCATCCCGCAGAACAACTTGCTGCCGTCGCCCCGCTGCTGTGCGCGGGCCTCACCACGTATTCGCCGTTGCGACGCTGGAATGCAGGCCCGGGCAAGAAAGTCGGCGTCGTCGGCATCGGCGGCCTTGGCCACATGGGCCTGAAGATCGCGCACGCCATGGGCGCGCATGTGGTGGCTTTCACCACATCGGCGGGCAAGCGGCAGGACGCGCTCGATTTAGGCGCCAACGAAGTCGTCATATCGACCGACAAGATCCAGATGCGCGCGCACGCGAACAGCTTCGACCTCATCCTCGACACGGTCGCGGCAAGCCATTCACTCGATGCCTTCACCGGGCTGCTCAAGCGCGACGGCACGCTGGTGCTGCTCGGCGTGCCGGAGCACGCGCATCCATCGCCCAATGTCGGCAACCTCATCTTCAAGCGGCGCGTGATCGCGGGCTCGTTGATCGGAGGGCTTCCCGAGACGCAGGAAATGCTCGACTTCTGCGCGGAGCACGGCCTTGTCTCGGACATCGAAATGATCGACGCGCAGCAGATCGAGGGCGCTTACGCTCGCATGGTGAAGGGAGACGTGAAATATCGTTTCGTCATCGACACGGCATCGCTGGCTGGCTGAGGCGCGGAATACCTTTTCGCGCTCAGGCGCGATTGACGAAGCGATGCAACAGCATGCCGGCGAGCATCGCGGGCACGAACCACAACGCTTCTACAGCTGCCACGCCGAGACCCGCGAGCGCCGGCCCCGGGCAATAACCGGCGATGCCCCACCCGATGCCGAACAGTGCTGCGCCGCCCAGCAGCCGACGGTCGATGTGCTCGAGGCTCGAAAGCTGGAACGTGTGCGCGAGCACCGGGCTGCCTCGACGAAGCACCCATCGGAACATCAGCGTGGTCGTCGCGACCGCTCCGCCGAGCACGAACAGCAAGGTCGGGTCGAAGTCTCCGAACACATCGAGAAAGCCCAGCACGCGCCGCGCGTCGGTCATGCCGGACATTGCGAGCCCCAGGCCGAACAGCGATCCCGACACCAGGGCGGCAAGCGAAAACTTCTTCATGGTCAGTTCCACACGTGACGCACGACGTACGTGGTCGCAATCGCGGTGGCCATGAAGGTAGTCACCGCGACGAACGAACGCAGGGATAATCGACCGAGCCCGCAGACGCCGTGGCCGCTCGTGCAGCCGTTGCCCATGCGCGTGCCGAAGCCGACGAGCAGCCCGGCGGCGATCAGCCCGGCGCGGGAAAAGTCGGTGCGCGGCGACGTAGCGCCGGGCGCCAGCGCCATGTACAGGCCGGCCGCAACGATCAATCCCGCCAGGAACGCGGCCCGCCAAACCACGTCTCCGGCCTTCGGAAACAACGCGCCGTTGAGGATGCCGCTGACACCGGCGACCCGGCCGTTTAGCCAGAGCAGCAGCGTCGCGGACAGACCTATCAGCACGCCGCCGGCCAGCGCCAGCGACCATGTCGGGTTCATGCCACGCCGCCGAACTGGTTGAGCGGCAGACGCAGGTAGCGGATACCGTTGGCATCCGGCGGAGGCAGTTCGCCGGCGCGAATGTTCACCTGCAGCGCAGGCAGGATGAGCTTCGGCGCCGGCAGCGTCGCGTCGCGTGCAGTGCGCAGCTTCACGAAAGTCTCCTCATCGGCTTGCCCGCCCACGTGCACGTTGTGCTGCTTCTGCTCGACGAGTGAGCTCTGCGCACGCGCTTCCCGCCCCGCGGGATAGTCGTGGCACAGGAAAAGTCGCGTGTCGGCCGGCAGTTCGAACAGCTTGTGGATCGAACGATAGAGTTTCCTCGCATCGCCACCGGGGAAGTCCACCCGTGCCGTGCCGGTCTCGGGTGCAAACAGCGTGTCGCCGACGAACGCGGCATCGCCCACGAGATAGGTCAGGCTGTCGTCGGTGTGGCCCGGGGTGGCGATGACGCGTGCTTCGAGACCGCCGATGCTGAAAGTGTCGCCATCATCGAACAGCCGATCGAACTGGCTGCCGTCAGGTGCGAAGGCCGACTCCAGTGCGAACATCGCCTTGAAGCGCTCCTGCACCTGGCTGATGCCGCGGCCGATCGCGACCTTCGCACCGGTGCGGTCCTTGAGATACGCCGCGGCCGTCAGATGATCGGCGTGGGCGTGGGTTTCCAGGATCCAGTCCACGGTCAGCCGGTGTTCGCGCACGAACTCGAGCACGCGGTGTGCGGAAACCGTCGAGGTGCGCGCGCTGGCCGGTGCGTAATCGAGCACCGGATCCACCACCGCCGCATGTCCGCCGTCGCGGTCGTAGACCACGTAGGTGAAGGTGGAGGTGGCCGGATCATAGAAGTGCACTACCTGGGGATTCACGGGCGGCTCCTTGCGCATAACTTTAGCTACTGCTCGTTCTCCGTCACCCGATGTGGATCTGGTCGTTGGCACGCCGGCAGCCACCGCGAACCGGATGGCTGCCGAGCCGGTCTTCCCGGTGAGTTCTACGCGCTGCGCCGCTGCTTTTCCAGTGCCAGTGCCGTCCCAAGTGTCGTCGGAATCCAGGCTGCTGCTGCCGGACCGTAGCGGAACTCCGGACCTACTTCAGCGAGCCGACCCACTGCGAGAAGACGTATCCCCATTTTCCGTCGGTGCGCTTGAGGGTGACGATGTAGAGGACGCGGCTGCCCTCGTGCGGCACGCCTTCGACTTCGAGCATCGCCGTGTTCTCATCGCGCAGCTGGCCGCCAGTGATTTTGTGCTGCTTCGGCAGCGTGTTTTCGAGGAACTCCCTGGCGCTGTCGAGATTCTCCGCAGGCGTGTTGTAGTCGCGCTGGTACTGCTCGGCCAGGTCGGGCGCGAGCAGTGCCGTGATCGCAGAGAGGTCGTTGCCTTTCGCCGCCTTGACCAGTGCGGCCAGCGCCTTGCCGGGATCGCCGCCGTCCTTCGGTAGCGGCGTGCCGGTGGTACCCGCCAGCACGGCGCTGTCGAACTTCATATCGACCGACCAGGTGTTGCCGCTCATGGTCTTGACGGGCTTTGCCGTCGCGACGCTGCACGTGACGCGCTCAGGCGTGTTGGTGGTGCAGTCGGCGACCAGCGATCCCGTCATGCCCATGATTTTTCCGGAGCTGTCGAGGTACTGCGTCCCGCCGACGTGCGCGTTCATGGTCACGGTGCCGTCGGGATTGACCTGGAAACCCAGGTGATCGGACTTCATCACGGCTTCGTCGTTGATCGCCGCCATGTACGGATCGGCTGCCGCTGCGATCGCCTCGAGGTTCATGGGCGTAGTGCTCAGCATCACATGGGTCGCGAATTCGCGCGGATTCTTCTGGCCACGAACGGGGAATGCGGCAACCGATGTGGGTTCGAATGCCTTGCCGTCCAGCTCGAACTTGCCGCTGACGGAATCGGCCGAGCTGGCCTGCGCAAAAAGCAGGCCGCAAAAAATAGTGAGGAGCGGGGATGGCGTGGCGGGACTTTTCATGACGGTTGCTCCAGTCTGGTTCTGCGTTGGGCCGTATGATTTTCCGGGTGCCTCCAGCGCCGAGCAGGCGCCGTTCGATGTCGATGTGGAACCCGCGAACTCCGCATCGCGCCAGGCCATCGATCGGCCATTTCGCCTCTCTTCCCCTGGAAGCGCGGAAAGTGCATTCTGATCCCGTTTTCAGCGTCACGGCGATCATGGGCCTCGAATTCACCACCGTCACCGATCCGCACGAGGTCGAGTTGATCCTCGCCCTGCAGGCCGAAAATCACCGCGACCAGGTCGATGCGGCGACCGCCGCGAGCGACGGCTTCACCAGTGTGCGACACGACACTGCCGTGCTGCAGGCAATGAACCGCGCCCACCCGTCGGCCATCGCCAAGTCCGACGGGCAGTTGGCCGGCTACTGCCTGATGATGCCGCAGCGCTTCCGCGACCAGGTGCCCATCCTGCAGCCCATGTTTTCCTTGCTGGAACAGCTCAAGTGGCGCGGCGAGGCGCTGGCGGGCAATGCACGCTGGTTCGTGATGGGACAGGTCTGCGTCTCCCGCGCTTTTCGCGGCATGGGGGTTTTCGACGGCCTCTATCATCAGCTGCGCGACGCCTATGCGCCGGAGTTCGACTTCACCGTGACCGAGGTTTCACAGCGCAACCCGCGCTCCCTGCGTGCGCATCGACGGGTGGGCTTCGAAACACTGCACGTCTATACCGACCCGGCCGCCGACGAGGTCTGGGAAGTGATGGTCTGGGACTGGCGCCCGGTCGGTGATTGCCGACCGGGCCGAGGTCTGTGAGGATGGCGCCGTCAGGTCCGCGCGCGGGCCGACAGCCGTGGGGGCGGCAACAAGTTCGGCGCTGCCCCCGGTAACAACTACCTTGGGGGGTACGTTCGCATGAAACGGTCGAATCGATTGTTTGCAGTGGATCCACTCGCGGTCGGAGTGAAGTTGGCTTTGAGCGGCCTGGTCTTGCTTGCGCTGAGTTCCGAGGCGCTCGCGCAGGATCCTCCGGCCACCGGGGAGGAGGCAGTCACGCTGGAAGCACTCACGGTGCTGGGCACGCGCAGCAAGGCGCGATCGGCAACCGACTCCGCCGTGCCGATCGACATCATCGGCGGCGAAGAATTGCACAACCAGGGCGCGACCGACGTGCTCGACCAGTTGCGGGTGCTGGTGCCTTCGTTCAACGTCAGCACCATTCCCATCGACGACGCCGCCACCCTGATTCGTCCGGCCAATTTGCGCGGCCTGCCACCGGACAACACCCTCATCCTCGTCAACGGCAAGCGCCGCCATCGCTCCGCGGTCATCACCTTTCTGGGCCATGGCCTCTCGGACGGCTCACAAGGCGTGGACCTGTCGGTCTTCCCATCCCTGGCGCTCGAGCAAGTGGAAGTCCTGCGCGATGGCGCGGCAGCGCAGTACGGTTCCGACGCGATCGCCGGCGTGATCAATTTCGGCCTCAAGCGGCTGCGCGATGGCGGCGCGGTCGAAATCTTCGGCGGCCAGTACTACGACGGCGACGGTTTTACGCAGCAGTACGATGGACAGATCGGCATACCGCTCGGTGCGAATGGTTTCGCCACCTTCACCGCCGAATATCGCAAGGCCGATGCGACCTCGCGCAGTGTGCAGCGCGATGATGCTGCTGAGGTCGCCGCCGCCGGTTACCCCAACGTGCCGAATCCGGCGCAGATCTGGGGCTCGCCGGAAATCAAGGACGACACGAAATTTGTCGCCAACATCGGCTTCACCGGCGACAATTTCGAGTTCTATCTGTTCGGCAACGCGGCCTCGCGCAACACGGACGGTGGCTTTTACTACCGCAACCCGACCACCCGCGGCGGCGTGTATTCAAACGACGGCGGCCAAACCCTGCTGGTCGGTTCGCCCAGTGGCGCGGCCTGCCCGAGCATCGCGCTGCGCGACGCCAACGGCAGCCTGATTCCCTACACCACGGTCGCTGCCGGAGTTGCGGCGCTGCCAGGCGATTGCTTCACGTTCCTCGACACTTTCACCGGCGGCTTCACCCCGCGCTTCGGCGGCAAGATGAAGGATGCGGCCGTGACGGGCGGCTTCAAGGGAACGTGGGCCGGTGACGTGTACTGGGATCTCAGCGTTTCCTATGGGCGCAATGAGATCGATTTCATCATGTACAACACGGTCAACGCTTCGCTCGGTCCCAACCAGCCGGCCGGTCTCTTCTTCAGGCCGGGCGGCAACGAACAGATCGAGAAGAACTTCAATTTCGACGTCACCAAGAGTTTCGATCGGGTCAATCTCGCGACTGGCGTGGAACTGCGCAATGAGAGTTTCGAGATCAGCGCGGGAGACACGGGCTCGACCGCGATCGGGCCACTGACCGAGCAGGGTTTCAGCATCGGCTCCAACGGCTTCCCCGGCTTCAACACAGTGACCGCCGGCAAGCACGAGCGCGACAACTGGGCGGTCTATCTCGACGCCGAGGCGCAGCTGACCGACCAGTTCCTGCTGGCGGCCGCGGTGCGGTACGAGGACTACGATGACTTCGGTGGCACCACCAACTGGAAGCTCACCAGCCGTTACGACTTCACCGACAGCTTCGCGGTGCGCGGTGCCGTAAGCACCGGCTTCCGCGCGCCAACGCCCGGACAGTCGAATGTCAGCCAGGTGACCACGGCCTTCATCGACGGCGAGCTGCGCGATACCGCCACGCTGCCGCCGACCGATCCGATCGCCGCGTTCTACGGCGCCGAACCGCTGACGCCGGAGGAATCGGAAAACGCCTCGCTCGGACTGGTCTGGACCGGCGATAACTGGCTGATCACGGCGGACTGGTACCGCATCGAAGTGGAGGACCGCATTGCGCGCAGTACGGACTTCACATTGACCGATGCCGATCGCGCCGCGCTGGTGGCGGCGGGTAGCCCGCAGGCGGCTTCGCTGAGCCGCGTGGGCTTCTTCGTCAACGACTTCGACACCACCACCACGGGTCTGGATCTCGTTGCAAGCATCGACACCGACCATTTCGCCGGCAGCACGAGCTATTCGCTCGCGTTCAACTTCAACGACACGGAGGTCGACAACTTCACGCCAGGCATCATCACCGAGGCGCGGATCAAGAAACTGGAAGAGTCCCTGCCCCGTACCAAGGGCTACTTCTCGGTCAATCACCAGCGCGACAACTGGTACATCAATGCACGCGTGAACTACTACGGCTCGTTCTACGAGGACCACCTCGACAGCGACGTGGTACTGGCCGAAGACGGTGGACTGCCGATCTTCGGCGACAGCGCGATCACGGTGGACCTGGAAGCCGGGATGGACTTCGACTCGGGCGTGTACTTCAAGGTCGGCGCGCAAAACCTGTTCAACAAGGAGCCGGACGACAACCCCTGGGGCGCCCTGGTGGCTGGTGCGCAGTATCCGGTGCATACGCCCTACGGCTTCAACGGCGGCTTTTACTACGCTCGCGTTGGCTGGAAGTTCTGAGTCCAACGCTCGCGCGCGTCACACCCCGGGAGAGGCGACTCTCCCGGGGTTTTCTTGTCGAATATCTGATCGAACCCCAGCAGTTGCAGCGGCTTGATTGAAGCGCGAGCGTGCAGCCGAGCACAGCTCGGCTCTACAACGCCGACGTGAGGCATCCCTGCACCTGTAGAGCGGAGCTTGCTCCGCTGCCTCCCGCGGCACATCCCTGGAGCTGCAGCCCGGCAAGCCCGGCTGTACAACGGCAACGTGAGGCGGGCACATGACGAGATCGTGGGACGCGGTGGTGATCGGGGCCGGCGCGTTCGGCGCGTGGACGGCCTGGCATCTGTTGCGTGCCGGGCTTCGCGTACTGCTGGTCGACCAGTACGGGCCGGCCAGTTCGCGCGCCAGCTCCGGTGGGGACACGCGCGTGATCCGGATGGCCTACGGGCCGGACGAGATCTACACGCGGATGTCGCTGCAGTCGCTGGAACAGTGGAAGGAGTTCTTCGCGCACATCGAGCGCCCGGAGCTGTTTCGCCAGATCGGCGTGCTCTGGTTGTCGGCCGCAGATGGAGCGGCAGCCAGGCAGTCGGTCGACATACTGGCGCGCAATCGGGTTCGCCATGAGGTGCTTGACAGCGACACACTGTCACGACGCTATCCGCAACTCGTGGTTGCACCCGGAGAGTGGGCGCTCTTCGAGCCCGACAGCGGCGCCCTGCTCGCGCGACATGCCGTGCAGTCCCTGGTCGAGAACAACCTGCGCGCGGGCGCTGGACTTCGCATCGCCCATGTCCTGGCCCCGGTCGGCGACACAAGGCTCAGGCACGTCACGACCGGATCGGGTGAAACGATCGCGGCGGATCGCTTCGTGTTCGCCTGCGGGCCGTGGCTCGGGAGCGTGCTGCCCGACGCACTTGGCGCGCGCATCTTTCCGACTCGCCAGGAAGTTTTCTATTTCGGCGCTGCGCCTGGCGATCTTCGCTTCGCTGCGCCCGCGCTGCCGATCTGGCTCGACTTCGATCGCGGCTACTACGGCGTTCCCGACCTCGATGGCCGCGGCTTCAAGATTGCGCAGGACACGCACGGGGAATGCATCGATCCCGACAGCGCGGACCGCACGCCCTCGCCTGATCGCGTCGGGCAGGCACGCGATTTCCTCGCGCGGCGCTTTCCGGCACTGGCCGCGGCACCGCTGCTCGTTGCGGAAGTCTGCCAGTACGAGAACACCTCCAACGGCGACTTCGTGATCGACCGGCATCCTGCCTTCGACAATGTGTGGATCGCCGGCGGCGGTTCCGGCCATGGCTTCAAGCACGGGCCTGCGGTCGGCGCCTACCTCGTCGAACGCATGCTCCGCGACGGCCCCGTGGAGCCGCGCTTCAACCTCGCTGCGAAGTCGCGCCAGCAAAAGCGCGAGGTGCACTGAGTTTGCACGCCGGTCGCCCGAGCGTGAACGGCACTTGCCTCCTCAAGGAACGTTCGCGGTACCCGGCGTCAGCGTGCTCGTGAAATTCCAGTCGCTCGCGGCATTGTCGGTGTCGGTGCCATTCGGGAGGCGCGCCAGCGAACCGGCGACGGTATTGCTGTCGGCCGTCCCGACCGGCAGTGCGGCGCCTTCGACCAGGTTTACCAGCCCGGCAATGCCGGTGACCGCCGCGGCCGTGATGGACCCTTCGTAGGACAACGCGTCGATCAGCGTGCCGTTGCTGTTGTCTACCAGCGCCACACCATCGGGCGCCCCGTTCTGGATGTTGTCTGTAGCAGCCACGAACACAATGGAACGCGCCGCAGGATGCGGAATCACGACACTGCTGTGAACGACGAGGTACTGCCCCGGGGCGAGCGTGGCGGCAGGCGCCAGGTCGACCACGAGGTACGTCGTGTTTCCGCTGCCGTTGACGAACACCAGGCTCTTGCCGCTCAGGCTGATCGTGGCCCCCGTGGGATTGAAAACCTCGATGAATTCCGCGGTGTCGGCGCCGATCTGGTCGTAATCGACTTCGTTGATGACGAGATGCGTGGGGGCGGCCACTCCCACGGTCATCGAGCCGAGGTTCGCGACTTCGAACTCGAGGCCGAGCCCGGAGCCGGCACCATTGAGGTCGCAGTAGGTGTAAGTCGCGCCGTTGTCACTCGAGAACCGATACGTGTACGCATACGCGCCATTGCCCGCCGGAGCTGCGAACGCGCCCTGGAATTCGTCGTCGTTCCCGACTTGCGTGTTGTAGGTTGCCGGGAAGAAGAACCAGTCGATGAGCTGGCGCGGATCGCTGCCAGATGCGGGTCCGTAGCCCAGTTCGGCGTACCACCCGACGGGCGGGCCCATAGGCTCGGTCACGCCGGCCTCGAACAGGCGTCCGAATATCTGCGGTGTCTGCGCGCCCTCTGCCACGGTGAAACTGGTGGGGAACTGCACGTTGCAGAAATCGGCTTCGGCGGCGAGGCCGGTCTCGTTGAGCGCGGCTTCGACGCGCACGCCGGCGGATCGCCGCGTGGCATTGAGCTGCGCGGTGAGGATCACAGGCACTGACGATTGGCCGCCTGCGACTGCGTTTACTACCACCACTGCCGACGTGTTGCCCATCGTCACCGTGACGCCGCCACCGACCACGCTCAGGCGCGTCGGCTCGGACGAAACGATAGGGATGAAAGTGGAAGCCGCAGCGGGCTCGGAGAGCGTGACCCGCAACGGCACCGGCGCGGTCGAGACGTTGCCCGCGCCCGCTTCGACGCGCGTCGTGTTTGGCCCGAAGCCGATTATGCCCGGCTCGAGCCCATCGCCGAACAGCGGACTCACAGGTGCCGGCTGGCCCACGGCGAACGTCGAGATTCCGGCTAACAGGAAACCCGCGACGGCTGCGAACTTGCGCATGGAAGACCCCCGCACGGAACTGGTGGACTTCTTTGTACAACACTTTTCCGCCAGGAAACGGGCCAAGGCCAGCGGCGCCGTTTCCGCGACGCTGGCCGCAGGAGTACGATCGATCCCTCGACTTGCACGCCGGGGGCTCGACATGGCCATGTGGGAAATCAAGGGTCGCGAACTGGTCAATTGCAGTTGCACCTACGGCTGCAACTGCCAGTTCAATGGACTGCCCGACAAGGGCCATTGCTACGCGGTGGCAGGCATCCAGATCGACGAGGGCCGCCACGGAGACACGTCGCTGGACGGGCTGCGGGTCGCCGCCATCTTCAAATGGCCCGGCGCGATTCACGAGGGCAACGGCGAAGCGATCGCATTCGTGGATGCGAAGGCCGACGACCGGCAGCGCGAGGCGCTTTTGAAGATCATGACGGGGCAGGACACCGACCCGTTTGCGACCATGTTCGCGGTGTATGCATCGACCGTGACGAAAATGCACGACCCGGTATTCACCGATATCGATCTCGAGCTCGACATCGAAGGCAGGAAAGGCCGCATCTTCGTCAAGGATTACATCGACACGGTCGGCGAGCCGATCAGGAACAAGATCACGGGCGCGGAGACACGTGCGCAGATCGTGTTGCCCGAGGGTTTCGAGTACGCGGTTGCCGACATCGGCAGTGCGTCGACCACGACCAACGGACCGGTGAGGATGGCGCTGACCGACACGTACGGGCAGTTCGCGAACCTGCATCTCAACAGTCACGGCGTGGTTCGCGCCTGATTCGCCCGAGATCGTCACGAGTTTCGCGGTGATATCCACAGCGCCGCCGATCGAAAGGCTGCTCCGGCGGGACAGCGCGATCACGATCGCCGCGTTGCTGGTGCTGTGGGCACTCACGACGGTGTACGTCGTGTCGGGCGCGGGCCTCGGCATGAGTGCGTGGGACATGACCTCGCTCGCTCTCCTGCCCCAACAGGACGTTGCCGTGCCCCCGCCCGCCATGCCGGGCATGGAATCGATGCCGTCTATGGCGACGACCTGGGACGCAGGAACTTGGGCCCTGGTAGTCGCCATGTGGTGGACCATGATGGTTGCGATGATGATCCCGAGCGCCGCGCCGACGATCCTGCTGTACGGCCGCGTGCACCGGCAGGCTCACGCGCAGGGACAAGTCCAGTCGATGCATGCGCCGACAGGTGCGTTCATGGCGGGCTATTTCCTGATGTGGCTGGTGTTTTCCATCCTGGCCACCGCACTGCAACACCTGCTGCAGAATGCGGGAGTCATCTCCGCGATGTCGATGGGCTCCCAGGTGCGCTGGGTCTCGGGTGCGACGCTGGTCGTCGCCGGAATCTATCAACTGTCGCCGCTCAAGAACGCGTGCCTCGCGCACTGCCGTGCGCCTGCGCAGTTCCTTTCGCAACACTGGCGCCCCGGCGCATCCGGCGCCTTGCGAATGGGCGTCGCGCATGGCGGGTGGTGCCTCGGTTGCTGCTGGATGCTGATGGCACTTCTGTTCGTGGGCGGCGCGATGAACCTCGCCTGGATCGGGGCGCTGACGCTGCTGGTGCTGGCGGAGAAAGTCCTGCCCGGCGGGCGATGGGTCGGCTGGTGCGCCGGTATCGCGCTCATCGCGTGGGGCGCGGCGCTCCTGCTCGCGAGCTCGTGAGATCGCCAACCGAACGGGCGGCTCGATGCTACGCTCGCGGCGTGCGCAATATCCTCTTCGCCATCGCGTTACTCGCGTCGCCGGTCATGGCGGGAACCGCGCCAGTGTCCGGCGACGCCGCCACGAAACTTTCGCCTGCATCGCGCACCGTCGAGTCGGTCGAAGGGCTCGTTGCGCCAGCCGTGGATATCGAGGCGGCCGGCAGGTTCGCCGATCTGGCGCTGGCCTGCGTGCACAAGGAATACCCGAACAAGATCTCGCACGTGCTCGGCAGCGACGCCGACGTGGCCGCGCCGCGCGATCTGACGCCGGCCTTCTACGGGTGCTACGACTGGCACTCGTCCGTGCATGGACACTGGCTGCTGGCGCGCCTGGCGCGCACCTATCCCGACGCGGCTTTCGCACGGCAAGCGCGCGATGCGCTCGCGCGCAGCATCACGCCGGCGAACATCGCGACCGAAGCGGCGTACCTGAAAGGCGCCGGACGCGCGAGTTTCGAACGTCCCTACGGCCTTGCGTGGCTGTTGCAACTCGCCGCCGAACTACGGGAATGGGACGATCCACTGGCGCGCCAGCTGTCGTCGAACCTCGCCCCTCTCGAGGAGGCGGCGAACGAAAAGCTCAAGGCCTGGCTGCCGAAGCTGTCGCACCCGGTGCGCTCGGGAGAACACAGCCAGTCTGCGTTCGCGTTGGGCCTAATCATCGATTCAACGCGCGACGAAGCACTCCGCAGGCTGGCGCGCGATGCGGCCCGAAGGTTTTACGTAGGCGACAAGTCCTGTCCGCTGGCTTACGAGCCTTCGGGCGAAGATTTCCTGTCTCCCTGCATTGCCGAGGCGGACGTCGTGCGGCGAATACTGCCGCCGGAAGAGTTCGCCGACTGGCTGCGGGCGTTCGCGCCGTCCGGCTTCGCGCTGCGGCCGGAAATCGTGACGGACCCGACCGACGGAAAGCTCGCGCATCTCGACGGACTCAACCTCAGCCGCGCGTGGATGCTCGACGGGATTGCATCGGCGCTTCCGGCGAGGAACGCACGCGCCACCTCGATCCGTGCGGCCGCCGACGCGCATCGCGTCGCGGGCTTGAAGTCCGTGACAGGCGAGCATTACGAAGGCGGGCACTGGCTCGGGAGTTTCGCCGTGTACCTCACGACACGCAGGGGTGCGGCTCAACAGCCGTCGTCTTGATCCTGTCATGACCTCGGCGTGCAATCCCGGCGAATCGCCCCCGTGATCCTGGGACGCCTGGCGTCCTGCCTGGTCTTCACGCGGGCGTCAGGGTTTCCTCACGTTGGAGCGAGTACATCTTGTGAATGTTGCATGAATTTCTCACCCTCCATCGTGCCGAGCTCATTCAGCTCTGCCGGGACAAGGTTGCCCAGCGTTCGCCCGGCGGTGACGAACGCGAGCTCACGAATGGCATCTCGCCCTTCCTGGACCAGATCATCCTGACATTGCAGATCGAGCAGTCGTCGGAGCCACTGCGCAGCCGCAAGGTTTCCGGTCCCGCCAGCGGCCAGACTGCGATGTCGGACATAGGAGAGACCGCGGCACGGCATGGCAGGGAGCTCCTGCTCCACGGCTATGCGGTCGAGGAGGTGGTGCATGACTACGGTGATCTCTGCCAGTCGGTGACGGATCTTGCCTTCGAGAAAGAAGCGGGCATCAGCGCTGACGAATTCCGGACGCTGAACCGATGCCTCGACAACGGCATTGCCACCGCGGTCACCGAATTCGGCTATCAGCGCGACATGATTTTTTCGGAAAAAAATGCAACGGCCCTGAGCGAGAAACTCGGATTCTTTGCGCATGAGCTGCGCAACCAACTGACCACCGCAACACTCGCCGTCGCCATGATCAAGGACGGCAGCGTGGGCATGGGAGGCGCCACCGGCCAGGTCCTGGAGCGAAGCCTCTTGGCGATGCGCAACCTTATCGACCGCTCGTTGGCTGAAGTTCGCATGTCGACGGACAGGCCGCTGGAGCCACATACGTTTTCGCTGGCCGCTTTCATTGCCGAAATCAAAGTGGCGGCATTGCTCGAAGCAACCGTGCGGAATTGCGTTCTGATCGTTGCCAATGTCGACAGAAAGCTCGCTATCACCGGCGACCGCGACCTGCTTGCGGCTGCAGTCGGAAATCTCTTGCAGAACGCGTTCAAGTTCACGCACTCGAACAGCGAGGTCACGTTGAATGCCTATGCAGCAGGCGACCGGATCATGATCGACGTCGAGGACAACTGCGGAGGCTTGACCCCGGGGCTCTCCGAGACCATGTTCACTTCGTTCACGCAGGGGGGCGAAGACCGGTCGGGTCTTGGTTTGGGCCTGTCGATTGCGCGACGCAGCGTCGAGGCGAACGGCGGCATGCTTCGCGTTCGTAACGTTCCGGGTACAGGGTGCGTATTCACCATCGACCTGCCGCGACACCTGGCTCAGCACGCGCCCGCAACGGAGACCGCTGAAGAACGGGTGGGATGACGGCGTCCGCGATAGGCAGTTCGCCGCTTTCAGCACCCTCGCGCGAGGTCCGCGTGCAGCAGGCGATGGAAGAGATGCTCGCCGGCTTCGCGTCGCACCGATAACCGTCCCGTCGAATAGGCACGCGAGTTGAGGCCGCGCTGCACGGACTTGCAGATGGCCATGTCCTCGTCCTGGATGATCTGCCCCACGTCGATACTCGCCTGGTTGCGCGCCCGCGCCTGCTCCGAGACGTCCGCGAAGTAGAAATCGAAGATCACCTCGGTGCGGTCGATGCCGAGCGGCAGCACGAGATTGGTGTCCATGACACCCTCGTACCAGTTGATCATGAAGTTGGGATGGATCCAGTAATAGCGCGCGAGGTCACCGCCGCGCACGGCCGAGAACTGCGCGTCAGCGCCGCCTTTGACGATCGGGCTCGACTGCAGGCAATGGTGCGTGCCGTTCTCGATGGTGTAGTTCCTGAAATCGAGCACGCTGTCGAGGCCCTTGTGCAGGTGCGGCACGTGGTACCCGCCGTCCAGGTAATTGTCGACGAATACTTTCCAGTTGCAGTCGAAGAAATGGTGGCGGCGCTCAAACCAGGAAAGACTCGACAGGTGAAGTGCGCCTATTTCCTGGATCAGCGACGCGCCGAGGAAATCGTCCAGCGAAGGTCCATCGCTGTCGAGCCGCACGAACACCCACTGCTCCCACACTGATGTGGACACGGGCACCAGGCCATGCGCACTGCGATCGAAATGGCACTCGCTGTTGAAGCTGGGCGTGCCCTTGAGCGCACCTTCAAGGGTGTAGGTCCAGCCGTGATACGGGCAGCGCAGGTTCTTCGCGCAGCCTTGCGGCTCCGTCATCACTGCGGCGGCATGGTGGCGGCAGACATTGAAGAAACCGCGCAGCACGCCGTCGTCGCCGCGCACGACAAGGATCGGCTCGCCCGCGAGTTCGCAGGTGATGTACTGGCCCGCCTCACGCAGCTGGTCGACGCGGCCGACCAGCTGCCACGTGCGCGCAAACGTCGTGCGCCGTTCGAGCGCCGCGATGCGCTCGTCGATGTACCAGGACGCGGGAATCGTCGACGCCTCCTCGAGCGGCAGGCCCGGGTCGTACTGCGCAAGCAACTCCTGCACCGTTTGCGTCATTCCAATCGCTCCCCTCCGCAGGCGCACTCCCCACGGTTTCGTCCACTGGCATCCTGCATACTTTCCCGGCGCGATGACACTGTCAATTCGCCTTTGGAGCTGAGCATGGCGCGTTCCATTGCGGCGGTTGCACTCGTGGTGCGCGATTACGACGAGGCGATTGCCTTCATTTACGGAGGTTATGCGTTTCCGCGTGGTGGAGGACGAACCCCGCGGGCCCGGCAAGCGCTGGGTCCTGGTCGCGCCAAGCGGCTCGCAAGGCACGGCGCTGCTGCTGGCGCGCGCCGCCAATGCGGACCAGCAATCGCGCATCGGCGACCAGACCGGCGGCCGCGTGTTCCTCTTTCTCGAAGCCGATGACTTCGAAGATGACTACCGGCATCTCGAATCGCATGGCGTGCGCTTCGCCGAGGAGCCTCGCGACGAGGACTACGGCAGGGTCGTGGTGTTTCTCGACCTCTACGGCAATAGATGGGACCTCATCCAACGCCGCAACATCTAGCTTGCGACCGGATTCGCAAAATGTCCGAGCTTCGGCCACGCAGCCGGGGACGCGCCCGTCCCTGACGCGGACTTGGAGTCGCGGCCGGAGCGTGAGTCGCAATGCGGCGTGAATGCCCTGTCTACGACCCGCCGAAACGCACTTGCGGGCCGCGGGTTCCACGCCCTAGCCTCCCCGGCCTGCCCTGCTGCCGGATGGAACACATGAAGACCCAGATGACCCTGCTGGCCGCTTCGCTCGCGCTGCTCCTTGGCGCATGCGATCGCGAACAAAAGGCGCCTACGACCACCCAGCTGGGCGGAAGTCCGGCGACAACAGGCAGCGCGGCGACCACGACGCCCCAGTCCAAGGCCACGGCGGCTGACGCCGATGCCTTCGTCAAGCGCGTCAACGACACCGCCCGCAAGATCCTGCCCGGCGTCAACAGCGCGCAGTGGCTGGCGCAGACCTATATCAACGACGATTCGCAGATGGTCTCGTCGCAGGCCAACGAGCGGTTCCTGGAACAGCAGAAGGCATTCATTGCCGAGTCGCGACGTTTCGACGGTCTCGAGCTGTCGCCGCAGACGAGCCGCGCGATCAAGCTGCTGCGCAACAAGATGACGCTGCCGCCGCCGGACGACGCCGCCAAGCTGACGCGGCTGACCGAGGTCACGACGAAGCTCGACGGCATGTACGGCGCCGGCACGTGGTGCGCCGATCCCGCGGACAAAGCCACCTGCAAGCAGCTGCCCGACCTCGAAGCCGTACTGCGCGACCCGAACTCGACGTACGCGCAGCAGCTCGAGGCCTGGAACGGCTGGCACTCCATCGCGGTGCCGATGCGCCCGCTCTACGCCGAGTTCGTGGGCCTCAGCAACCAGGGCGCGAAGGACAACGGCTTCGCGGACACCGGTGCGCTGTGGCGTTCCGGATACGACATGCCACCGGACGACTTCAAAGCGGAAACCGATCGCCTGTGGGGACAGGTCAAGCCGCTTTATGACGACCTGCATTGCTACACGCGCGAAAAACTGGTCGCCAAGCACGGCGAGCAGGGCTCGGTCGGCGGACTGCTGCCCGCGCACCTCATGGGCAACATGTGGCAGCAGGACTGGGCGAACCTCTGGCCCATCCTGGAGCCATACAAGGGTGCGGGCAGCCTTGACATCACGTCGGTGCTGAAGGCGCAGCGCGACAGCGAATACCAGCGCCTCGTGGCAGCAGCCGAGGGGACGCCGTCGGCAGAGCAGCTGATCCAGATCGGGCGCGACGCCGACCTCGCCATCGCCAAGTCGATGACCGAGCGCGCGGAAGATTTCTACGTGTCGCTGGGCATGCCCAAGCTGCCGGCGAGCTTCTGGGAGAAATCGCAGTTCATCAAGCCGCGCGACCGCGACGTCGTGTGCCACGCGAGCGCGTGGGACATGAACATGCAGGGCGACGTGCGCATGAAGATGTGCATCGCGCCCAACGAGGAAGACCTGACCACGATTTATCACGAGCTCGGTCACCTCTATTACGACCTCGCCTACAACAAGGTTGACCCGATTTTCCAGGACGCGGCGCACGACGGCTTCCACGAGGCGATCGGCGACACCATCGTGCTGGGCGTGACGCCGGGTTACCTCAGCTCGATCGGCCTCATGCCGCCCGCGGCGGCGCCGTCGCAGGAATCCGTGATCAACGCGCAGATGCGCATGGCGCTCGCCAAGGTCGCGTTCCTGCCCTTCGGCCTCATGATCGATCGCTGGCGCTGGGGCGTGTTCGACGGCTCGATCGCCGAAGGCGGTTACAACAAGGCGTGGTGGGACCTCAAGGCGCAGTACCAGGGCGTCGCACCGGCCACCGCGCGCGGCGAAGAACACTTCGATCCGGGCGCGAAGTACCACGTGCCGGGCAACACGCCGTATACGCGCTACTTCCTCGCGCACATCCTGCAGTTCCAGTTCTACAAGTCGCTGTGCGACACCGCAGGCTTCAAGGGACCGCTGCACGAGTGCACGTATTACGGCAACGCAGAAGCCGGCAAGCGATTCTCCGCGCTGCTCGAGAAGGGCGCGGGTCAACCCTGGCAGCAGACGCTCAAGGAACTCACGGGCGGCGAGCAGATGGATGCGTCGGCGATCCTCGCGTACTTTGCGCCGCTGAGCGCGTGGCTCAAGGAACAGAACGCCGGCAAGTCCTGCGGCTGGGGCCCCAGCGCGGCAGCAACGGCACCGGCGTCCGCGCCGTTGCCGCCGCCGATTCCCACGGAGAGTTGATGTTTTCGTCACGCCTCCAGCAATCCGGGGCCGTGCTTCGACGCGTCCGTTTTCCACGCAGGGGCGTAGACTTCGACCGTCGCTGACTTTCGGGGTGCAGCCATGTCGCGACTGCTGAAATTCGTTTTCGCTTGTGGCCTCGGCGTGTTGGCCTCCACTGCCCTCGCCTGCCTGCTGCCGCACGCTCCCATGCCCGCCACCCAGCCCAAGATGGGTGCGGGCGACTGGGTCGGCCCCGCGGCGAGCGGCACCTGGTTCGATCCTGCCCGCGACGGCGAGGGCATCCTCGTCGAGATGCTGCCAAACGGCACTGCGATCGGCACGTGGTTCACCTATCCCGCCACGGGCGAGGCCGCCGATCAGGCTTGGCTCAGCCTGCAGAATGGCGTGGTCAGCGGCGACACCATCCGATTCCTCGACGTGTTCCGCCCGCGGGGTACGTCATTCGGTGCAGGCTTCAATCCTGCTGACGTGGTGCTCGAACGCTGGGGCACGCTGCAGATGCGCTTCGTCGACTGCAACACGGCGGAGTTGACGTACGCAGGACCGGCTGCGTTCGGCAGCGGCGCGCGCACGCTGGTGCGGCTCACCGCGCTCGACGAACTCGAGTGCAGCGGCGCCAAGGACCTGACACCGGCAGGCGCGCGGGCACTCACCGGGCTTCGGGCGAAATCGGGCGTCTGGTTCGTTCCCTCGCGCAATGGCGAGGGCTGGTTCATCGAGGAACTGCCCAACGGCAGCGCGGCGTTCTTCTGGTTTACGTTCACGCCGGACGGCCAGCAGGCATGGATCACCGGCGTGGCGGCACGCAACGGCAACCGCCTGGAGGCTTCCCAGACTGTCATCACGCGCGGCACGCGCTTCGGGTCCGGGTTCAACGCGAGCGACGTGCAGCGCATTCCCTGGGGACGGCTCGATTTCGAATTTGCGGATTGCAACAACGCGACCACGAGCTATGCATCGACGATCGAGGGCTATGGCAGCGGGACGCGTCAGTCGACGCGCATCACCTTGCCGGCCAGCGCGGTCTGCATCGACGGCACGCCGGTGCCGAAACTGGGCGGCACATGGCGCGCTGAGCCGACCACGCCGGCGCCGGGGCAGTCCGAACACGGCGCAAGCGTGCTCGACGGTCGCATCTACATCGTGGGTGGCTTCGGCGATGTGCGCGGATTCAAACGCTTCGACACGGCAACCTCGACCTGGGCGGAACTGCCCGATCTTCCCGGCGGACGCGATCACCTGACGTCCTTCGCCATCCCGGGCAGCGTGTATGCCGTCGGGGGAGCCGCTCACCCTGGCGGCGACACGACGAGTTCCGGATTCCGTTTCGACCTGGCCTCGCAGCAGTGGGAAACGGTGACGACCCTCCCGCCAAGCTTCGGCAGCCACGCCGCAGTGTTGAATGGTCGGGCCTATATCGGGACCGAGAGCGGCCTGTTGGCCGAGTTCGACCCGGCGACCCGCCTTACGCGCGATCTCGGAGCCTCTCCAGACGGTTTGTCACGCGACCATTCCCAGGTGGTCGCATTCCTCGGCGAGATCTGGATGATCGGTGGCCGCTTTCCCGAAACGTCGAGCACGGCGATCTACGATCCCGTGAGCGGCCGCTGGAGGCCTGGACCTTTCATGTCGCGCGTGCGCGGCGGGTTCGCCGCTGCGGTGGTGGACGACCAGATCCTGGTCGGAGGCGGCGAAGTGCTTACGGGTACGTTTCGCGTCGAACCCAGCGTCGAGGTCTATACCGCAGGCGGTGCGGGCTGGCGATTCGGCCCTGCGTTGCCGGTGCCCGTGCACGGCGTTCCGGGTGCATCGGTCGGCGGGCGGTTCTACGTGATCAGCGGCGCGCGCCAGGCCGGTACGGCAGGCGGAACCGACGGCCGAACATTCTCGCTTCTGCCCACGCCGTAACGAGGCGCGCGCGCGGCGTCACATCGTCTCGGCGACCGGATCCACTGCCGCGACATCATCGATGGACACAGGGGCATTGGGCTCCCGATGGTGTCGCGACCGGTAGAGCCACCAGCACCCCACGCCCGCCGCGACGAACACCGCCGCCGCAGCGGCGAGCCAGCGCGGTTCGGCCGCAATCGCCGGCGCGACGAGTCCCGCCACGACGGAGTTGAAGGCGCTCCAGATCACCGCCTGCAAACTCGAGGCCGCACCGCGCTGACGCGGGTGACGGTCGAGCATCAGCAAGGTCATGGCGGGAAAAGTGCAGGAAATCCCGAATGCGGTGACGGCCACCGGCAGGATCGCCGCAAGCGGCGCTGGATCCGCACTGAGCCACGCCTGCACCAGGTTGAGCAGTACGCCGACGCTCATTACGGTGAATCCCAACTTCGCGGTGCTGGCGGGCGTCAGCCGTCCCGCCACTCGCGCGGACGTCGCGGAGCCGAGCATCATGCCGATGACAATCGGCACGAACAGCCACCCGAAATCGCCGGCGCCGAGCTGCCAGTGCTCGAGCACGATGGTCGGCGCGGAACTGATGTAGAGGAACAGCGCGGCGAAATTGAGCCCACCCGACGTCGCGAGCAGCAGGAATCCACGATCGGCGAAGATGCCCCGATACACGCTGCCCAGTGCGCGGGCCTGGATCGGCATGCGCCGATCCGCCGGATGCGTTTCGCGCAGCGCAAACACGCAGAGCAGCCACAGGAGCGCCGCGTAGAGCGCCAGGAACACGAAGATCGCCTGCCAGCCGAATCGCACGAAGATCGCACCGCCGACGATGGGAGCGAGCGCCGGCGCCACGCCGAAAATCAGCGAGATGAGGCTCATGACGCGCTGCGCCTGCGCGCCCTCGAAGCAATCGCGCACCATGGCGCGCCCGACGATGAGTCCCGCGCCAGCCGACAATCCTTGCAGCGCGCGAAACGCCAGCAGTTGTTCGATGGAAGAGGCGAGCGCGCACCCGATGGACGCCGCGGTGAAGACCGCGACGCCCACGAGAATCACGACGCGACGGCCGTACGCGTCCGACAACGGCCCGTGGAACAACGCCATCAGTCCATAGGCGACGATGTAGATGCTGAGCGTTTGCTGCATCGCGAACGCGGTGGTGCCGAGGTCGCGCGCGACCGCAGGAAACGCCGGGAACAGCGTGTCGATCGCGAACGGCCCGAACATCGCCAGCAGCGCCAGCAGTCCGGCCAGGCCGAGGGGATTCGCCGTGTGGAGCGGCCGCGGTCCGGCCTCCTGTGTATCCACGCTCACCCCGGGGACCCGCTCAGAAGGGCAATCGGGGTACGCCCTTGGTACCCGACCATTCGAGCGCGGGAAGGCCCAGGTACGGTCCGAGCAGCCAGTACAGCAGCAACACGATGCCGACGAGAATCGCCATGCGCAGCGCGAACTTCACCACTTTGAAGAAGAGATAGACCCCCACCACCAGCAGGGCAATCGCAATCCAGCTCACGCGCGCGTCCTTCCATCAAACGACGACGCATCATAGCCGCGCCGGCTCCCCGCCCGCAGAATCCGCTCGAGGTGCGACCGCGCGTGAGGGGTGATCCGGCGATAATCGCCGGATCGTTCCAACTGAACCTGTCGATGACTTCTCCCGCAGTCCCGTTCGAAGCGTTCGAACCCATGCCGATGCGCGAGTACGCCGAACGCGCGTACCTCGACTATTCGATGTACGTGGTGCTCGATCGCGCCCTGCCCTTCATCGGCGACGGCCTCAAGCCGGTGCAGAGGCGCATCGTCTTCGCGATGAGCGAGCTTTCGCTCGACCACGCCGCGAAGCCCAAGAAGAGCGCGCGCACGGTCGGCGACGTCATCGGCAAGTACCACCCGCACGGCGATTCGGCGGCGTACGAGGCGATGGTGCTGATGGCGCAGCCCTTCAGCTTCCGCTACCCGCTGATCGACGGCCAGGGCAACTTCGGTTCGCCCGACGACCCGAAGAGCTTCGCGGCGATGCGCTACACCGAATCCAAACTGACGCGCCACGCGCAGCTGCTGCTGTCCGAACTCGCGCACGGCACGGTCGAGTTCAGCCCGAACTTCGACGGCACCCTGCAGGAACCGGACTGGCTGCCTGCGCGCCTGCCGCAGGTCCTGCTCAACGGCAGCACCGGCATCGCGGTGGGCATGTCGACCGACATCCCGCCACACAACCTGCGCGAGGTCGCGAGCGCCTGCATCCGCCTGCTCGAGGAACCCAAAACCACGGTGCGCGAGCTCTGCGAGCACGTGCTCGGACCTGACTACCCGACCCGTGCGGAGATCATCACGCCGCGCGAGGACCTCGTGCGCATGTACGAGACCGGCCTCGGCAGCGTCCGTGCACGTGCCGTATGGCGCCGCGAGGGCAACGACATCGTCATCGACGCGCTGCCGCACCAGGGCTCGCCCTCGAAGGTGATGGAGCAGATCGCGCAGCAGATGCGCGCCAAGAAGCTCCCTCTGGTGGAAGACCTGCGCGACGAGTCGAACCACGAGAATCCGATCCGGCTCGTGATCGTGCCGCGCTCGAACCGGGTCGACGCCGAAGAACTGATGCAGCACCTGTTCGCCACCACCGACCTCGAGCGCAGCTTCCGCGTCAACCTCAACATGATCGGGCTCGATGGACGGCCGCAGCTCAAGGATCTGAAGACCCTCCTGGGCGAGTGGCTGGTGTTCCGCACCAACACCGTGCGGCGACGCCTCGAACACCGGCTCGACAAGGTCGAGCGACGCATCCATCTGCTTGACGGCCTGCGCATCGCCTACCTCAACCTCGACGAAGTGATCCGCATCGTACGCACCGAGGACGAGCCGCGGCCGGTGCTGATGCGGCGCTTCGGATTGAGCGAGGAACAGGCCGACTACATCCTCGAGACACGGCTGCGCCAGCTCGCGCGGCTCGAGGAAATGAAGATCCGTGCCGAGCAGGATGCGCTCGAGGACGAGCGGGCGAAGCTCGCGATCACGCTCAAATCGCCGCAGCGCCTGCGCACGCTGGTGCGCGACGAGATCCGCGCCGACGCGGAGACGTTCGGCGATGCGCGTCGTTCGCCGCTGGTCGAGGCCGCGGCTGCCCAGGCGTTGAGCGAATCCGAACTCACGCCGTCCGAACCCGTGACCCTCGTGCTGTCGGTGAAGGGCTGGGCACGCGCGGCCAAGGGACACGACATCGATCCCGCCGCGCTCGCGTTCCGCGAAGGCGACGCCGCGCTGGTGGCCGCGCGTGGGCGCAGCAACCAGCAGGCGATCTTCTTCGATTCGACCGGTCGTGCGTACGCAACTCCGGCCCACGCGCTGCCGTCCGCGCGCGGCCACGGCGAGCCGCTGACCGGGCGCTTCTCGCCCGCGGCGGGGGCGCGCTTCGATGCAGTCGCGATTGGCGACGACAACGCGAAGGTGGTCATCGCGACGTCGCACGGCTACGGCTTCGTCGCGCCGCTCGCCGCGTTCGTGTCGCGCAACAAGGCCGGCAAGGTCGCCGTCAGCCTTACCAGTGGCGCGCGCGTGCTGCAGCCCGCCACCACCGCGGATACGGCGCGCGACCGCATCGTCGCGGTGACCACGCAGGGGCATCTGCTCATGTTTTCCGTCGCGGACCTGCCCGAACTAGAACGCGGCAAGGGCAACAAGGTCATGGAGATTCCCAAGGCACGGCTGACCAGCGGCGAGGAATTGCTCGTCGGCATCGCCGTCGTCCGCGAAGGCGGTGAGGTGCTGGTGTATTCCGGACAGCGCCACCTGAGACTGAAATGGGCGGACCTCGTCAACTACCAGGGCAACCGTGCGCAGCGTGGCTCGCGGCTTCCCCGCGGCTTCCAGCGCGTGGACCGCATCGCGCCGGCATAATGACGGTCGATGGCAGGGGGAGCCAGGCATGCAGGTAGGTAAATGGTTGCGCCGCGGCGCGATGACGCTGGTCGCCGTGTTATTGCTGGCGGAGCTGGTGGCGTACATCGCGCTACGCATGAGCCTTCCCCAACTGGCAGACAGCGCGCCCGTGCCGGGCCTGTCGGGCGCCGCGACGATCTCGCGCGACGCCCTGGGCGTAGTAACCGTCGAGGCGGACAGCCGGCGCGATGCGTACCGCGCGCTCGGTTTCGTGCACGCGCAGGAACGCTATTTCGAGATGGACCTGATGCGCCGATCGGCGGCAGGCGAACTCTCCGAGCTGTTCGGCGCACGCGCGCTGGACGAAGATCGCAAGCAGCGGACCCATCGCTTCCGTGCGCGCGCGCGGCGCGACCTCGCACTGCTCAGCCCAGGCGAACGGACGTTGATCGAAGCCTACGCGGCGGGGGTCAACGAAGGACTTGTGCAATTGCGCACGCGGCCATTTCCGTACTTCCTGCTCGGGCAGGAGCCGCGCCGGTGGGCGAACGAAGACTCGGCGCTGGTCGTGTTCTCCATGTTCCTCGACCTGCAGGGCGGAGTGAATCGCCCGGAGCTCGCGCGCGCAGCAGCGCGACGACATTTGCCGCCGGCACTCGCGCTGCTGCTCGATCCGCGCGGCAGCGAATGGGACGCCGCGCTCGATGGGTCGACTGTGGCACCGCCACCGCTGCCGACTGCGCAGGACGTGGACCTGCGCAAGATGCCGCGCGCCTGGTTCGAGGGTGAGGCACGCGCGCTTCGCGAGCAGAAGCCCGGCAGCAACAACTTCGCGGTCGGAGGCGCATTGACTTCGCACGGCTCGGCGCTGGTGGCCAATGACATGCATCTCACCCTGCGCGTACCCAGTATCTGGTTCCGGGCACGCCTGAGGTTTCCTGATGAGCGCGCGCCCGGCGGTCGCGTGGACATTTCCGGAGCGACGCTGCCCGGCACGCCGGCCGTGGTGGTCGGCAGCAATACGCGCGTGGCCTGGGGATTCACCAACAGCTACGGCGACTGGATGGACTGGGTCGAAGTGCGCTGGGCCGACGCGGCGCGCACGCGTTACGCGACCGCCGGGGGCACACGCGCGGTGCAGACGTTCCGCGAACAGATCGTCGTCAAGGGCGGTGAACCGGTTGAATGGATCGTGCGCGAGACCGTCTGGGGACCGGTATTGCATGAGCCTGCCGACGGAAACGCGCTGGCGCTGGCGTGGACTGCGCATGCCCCCGGTGCATTCAATCTCGGCATCGGCGCGCTCGAACGCGCGCGCGACCTCGAGCATGCGATGCGAATCATGACCCGCTCCGGTTTGCCTGCGCAGAATTTCGTGGGCGGCGACGCCGAGGGCAACGTCGGCTGGGTTATCGCGGGGCGCATTCCCCGTCGCTTCGGTTTCGATCCTGGCGTGCCTGCAGACTGGAGCCAGCCCGGCATCGGCTGGACAGGCTGGCTATCGCCCGCAGAAAACCCCCGCGTCGTGAATCCGCCCGACGCCCGGCTCTGGACCGCCAACGCACGCAATATCGGCGGGGCCGCGGCGCAGCCGCTCGGAGACGGAGGATTTACCCTCGGTGCGCGCGGCAAGCAGATTCGCGATGGCCTGCGCGCGCGCGACAAGTTCGTTCCGGCCGACATGCTGGCGATCCAGCGCGACGACCGTGCGCTGTTCCTGCGCCGCTGGTGGGCACTGTTTCAAACGACGGCGGCGCGTTACCCGGACGATACCGAGATGCGCGAGCTTGCGACGGCAATCGCCGCAGCACCGGAACGCGCGAGCGTCGACAGCACTAGCTATCGCCTGACGCGCCACTTCAGGACTCGCGTGGTAGCCAACGTCCTCGACATGCTGACCGCGCCGCTGCACGCCGCCGATGCGGACGCTCCGCGGCCTGCGCCCGGTCAGTTCGAGGCTGTTGTCTGGCCGCTCATCGAGCAGCGGCCCGCGCACCTGCTCGCTCCGATCTACTCCGACTGGGATGCGCTGCTCGAGCGCTCGGCGCGCGAGGTGATGGAGGAACTGCGGCCGCTCGGAGGTGGATTTGCCAGGCGTAGTTGGGCCGAGCGCAACAGCAGCGCCATCAACCATCCGCTCGGCTCGATTCCCGGGCTCGGCTGGTTGCTCAACACCAAAGCGCAAGGCCTGCCCGGCGACACGCACATGCCCTTCGTGCAGGGACCGACGTTCGGCGCGTCCCAGCGGTTTGGTGTGTCGCCAGGTCACGAGGACGAAGGTTTTTTCCACATGCCGGGGGGACAGAGCGGACATCCCCTGTCGCCGTTCTACCGGGCCGGCCACGACGATTGGGTGGAGGGTCGTGCAACGCCGTTCCTGCCCGGCTCGGCGCAACATCGCCTGACGCTGGTTCCGGCTACGCGCTGAGCGCTCGAAGCGAAGGAGCGTGGGAGCGCGGGTATCCATTACATCTCCAGCGCAGCCCTTTATGTCGATGTCACGGACACCCGCGCTCCCACTTCGGACGCAGTGGGCTCACGAATTGCAGAGTCGATCCAGTACTGCGCGATAGAGCGCTGGCAAGCGTTCGAGGTCCGCCAGCGCGATGTGTTCGTCGACCTTGTGGATGCTGGCGTTGCGCGGCCCGAGTTCGACCACTTCGGCGCCGAGGGGTGCGATGAAGCGGCCGTCGGACGTGCCGCCGCCCGTGTCTGCTAGCGGCTCGACATCGCATACCTCGCGGCAGGCGGCGAGAACTGCGTCGCGCAGCTTGCCCGGCGCCGTGTGGAACGGTGCGCCGGACAGGTCCCATGCGATGTCGTATCGAAGGCCGTGGCGAATCAACACTTCTTCGAGCGCGTTCCCGAGGCTTTTCTGCGTCGAGGCTGTGCCGAAGCGGAAATTGCAGTCGAGCACGAGTTCGCCCGGAATGACGTTGGTGGTGCCACTGCCAGCGTGGATGTTGGACACCTGGAATGTGGTGGAGGGAAACGCGTCATTGCCCTCGTCCCACACTTTCGCCGCAAGCTCGGCGAGCGCGGGGGCGACAGCATGTATGGGATTGCGTGCGCGATCGGGATACGCGACATGCCCCGCCACGCCGTGCACCGTGATGCGCGCATGCAGCGACCCACGCCGCCCGACACGGATGGTGTCGCCGAGGCGCTCGTGCGAAGAGGGTTCTCCCACGACGCAGTAGTCGATGCGCTGCGAACGCGCGCGGAACTCCTCGACGACGCGCCGCACGCCGTCGTGCGCGACGCCCTCTTCGTCGCTGGTGAGGAGCAGCGCGACCGTGCCCGCGTGATCCGGAACGTCCTTTGCGAAGGACTCGAGCGCGAGGGTCATCGCCGCAACGGATCCCTTCATGTCGGCAGCGCCGCGCGCATACAGGGCTCCCTCGCGCAGCGTGGGCCTGAACGGAAGAGAAGTCCAGTTGCGTACTTCTCCCGCAGGCACCACGTCGGTGTGCCCGAGCAGCACAGTGACGGGCGAGCCGGAACCGTGCGTAGCCCAGAGGTTGCTTACGTCTCCGAAGGGCATGGCCTCGACGGTGAATCCAGCGGCGGTGAGTCGCGCGGCTACCACGTCCTGGCAACCGGAGTCGGCGGGCGTCACGGACTCGCGCGCGCACAGGTCGATCGTGAGCGCGAGCACTTCCGATTCGCGTGGCTGCGTGCTGACTGTCATGAAGCAAACCTGCGCTTGAACACGCTGTCGGAAAAACCGAACGTCGGCTCGCCGCCGTCAACCACCACGACCGGCCGCTTGATCAGGGCGGGATGGTCGCGCAGCAGCACGATCCACTCGGCGTCGCTGCCCGGCTGCTTGCGGGCGGACGGCAGATTGCGCCACGTGGTGCTCGCGCGGTTGATCATGGCGTCCCAACCGTTCGGCGCGGCCCAGGACTTGAGCGTGGCGGCATCCACCGGATACTCGCGATAGTCGACGAATTCGTGCGCAACGCCGAAGCGCTCGAGCCACTTGCGGGCCTTCCGGCAGGTGTCGCAGTTCGCAAGCCCGTATACGCGGACGCCATGCATTCCGGTCATCGGAGCTCCCGACGCGCGCCGCTCATTCGCCCGCGCGCAGCAATTCGTTGATCGAGGTCTTGGCGCGCGTACGCTCGTCGACCTGCTTGACGATCACCGCGCAATAGAGGCTGTGCGACCCGTCCTTCGCGGGCAGCCCGCCGGCGACCACCACGCTTCCTGCCGGCACGCGTCCGTAACTGATTGCCCCGGTCTCGCGATGGAGGATGCGCGTCGACTGGCCGAGGAAGACGCCCATGCCGATAACACTGCCGCGTTCGACCACCACGCCCTCGACCACTTCGGAACGCGCACCGACGAAGCAGTCGTCCTCGATGATCGTGGGACTGGCCTGCAGCGGTTCGAGAACGCCGCCGATGCCCGCGCCACCGGAAATGTGCACGCGCGCGCCGATCTGCGCGCACGAACCCACGGTGGCCCAGGTGTCGACCATGGTGCCCGCGCCGACAAATGCACCGATGTTGACGAAGCTCGGCATCAGCACCACGTCGCGGCCGATGTGCGCTCCACGGCGAACCCATGAGCCGGGCACCGCGCGCGCACCGACATCGCGAAAGGCGCTGGCGTCGAAACCTTCGAAGCGCAACGGCACCTTGTCGAACCAGGGCGCGGGGTTCCCTGGCATCACACGGTTGTCGTTGAGCCGGAAGTACAGGAGCACGGCCTGCTTGAGCCACTGGTTGACGCGCCAACCTCCCGCGTCGTCGGGTTCGGCGACGCGGGCCTCGCCCGATTCAAGCCATCCGATCGCGGCGTTCACCGCATCGCCAGCACGCGCGCGCAATGCTTCCGTCGAGAGTTCGCCACGCAGCGCAAACGCCTCGGCCACCGTGCTTTCGATAGCCAACCGATTCATGGGATCCCTTGTCCAACATTTTTCGTCATCCCCGCGTAGGCGGGGATCCAGTGCCTTCGCCGTGCTCCCAGAGTCACTGGATTCCCGCTTTACTCGCGCTGCGCGCTCGCCCTTCGGGCCGCCTTCGGCGTTCGCTCGCTGCGCTCACAGTCGCGGGAATGACGAGCCAAAAAAACTCGTGCGCTTCCGTGGAATTCATGCGTCTCTGTCTTCTAGGCGGCCGCGTAGCGTAGCGAGGAGCCGCTCGCGTTGCGCGTCATCGAGCACCCCGCCTTCGCTGTCGGTGAGCTCGAAGAAGTCTTCCGCGCGCTCGCCGAAAGTCGCGATCCGCGCATCGTGCACGCGCAACCCGTGTTCGCGAAAGCTGGCCGCGATGCGGGCGAGCAGACCGGGGCGGTCTGCGCACACCAGCGCAAGCTGCGTTCGCGGCGGGTTCTCCAGATCGCGAAACTCGGCGCGGAGCGGCACGCGGAAATGCCGCTGTTGCCGCGACAGGCGGCGTTGCGCGGGCTGGACATCCAGCACCCGCAGCGACAGTGCCTCCCGCAAGACCTGCAGCATCACCGTCGTCGCCTGCTCGGCATGGTGCGTGAGTTCCGCGCGCGGCAGCAACCGGAAGAGGTCCAGCACGCGTCCGTCGCGCGTGCCCGTCGCACGCGCTTCAACGACATCGAAACCTTGTCGATCCAGCACCGCAGTGACGGTCGCGAACAAGCCATCGCGGTCGGGAGCATGCACGATGAGGTCGATCGCGTCGTCGCCCACCGCGCGCGCGACGATCTGCACGTGCTGGCCGCGCTGCGCGAACAGCTCCCCGGTAGCCCAGGCGAGGCGTTCCGCGCCGAGGCGCAGCACCGCGTAGTCCGGCAGCGACTCCCACATCGATAGCGCGTCGACGGCAGCCACGGACGTGTCGGCCAGTAGCCGCAACGCTTCCAGGCGAATGTCGGCGACGCGCTCGGAAGCCCGCAAAGGGTGCGCCAGCCCGCGCCGCAACGCGTGGCGCGTCGCCGCGTGCAGGTCTTCGAGCAGCTGCGCCTTCCAGGCATTCCAGAGACGCGGGCTGGTGCCCTGGATGTCCGCCACCGTAAGCAGGTACAGCGCGTCGAGCCGCTCCGTGTCCGCTACTTCAGCCGCGAAGCGATGTACGACATCGGGGTCGGTGATGTCCTGCTTCTGCGCCGTGGTCGACATCAGCAGATGCTGGCGAACGAGCCACGCAACGAATTCGGTGTCGGCCGCCGACAGCCCGAGCCGCGGCGCCGCACTGCGCAGTTCGACTTCGCCGAGTTCCGAATGGTCTCCGCCGCGCCCCTTCGCGATGTCGTGGAACAGTCCCGCCAGCAGCACCAGTTCCGGCTTGGGCTGGCGACGCCACAGCGTGTGCCCGAGCGAAGTGAGGGCGGTGTCGCGCTGCGCAAACCGGAGCAGGTTGCGCACCACGAAAAGGGTGTGCTGGTCCACCGTGTAGACATGGAACAGGTCGTACTGCATCCGTCCAGTGACGCGGCCGAACGCCGGGATCACCTGCGCCATCACGCCGTGGCGCCCCATCGCGGCGATCGCGCGCGCCACATCTCCGCCCTGCCGCAGCAACGCCATGAACGCGGGACCGGTTCCGACGTCGTCGTGGAACCGTCCCTGGTGCCTTTCCAGCGACTCGTCGAGGCGTTCGATCAGTGTGGAATGAAATCCGGAAATGTCACCGCGACGCGCCAGCCACGCAAAGGCTTCGATCAGGTGCGGCGGCGTCAACTCGACCGACTGCGCGACGAGGGCCGACAGCGCGCCATCGATGAGCTGCCACTTTGCGTCGAGGATCTCGACGCGGGATTCGCCGACGCTGGCGCGGTTGCGCTCGCTGCAGCGCGCCAGCACGCGCTCGTTCAAGCGATCGATCGTCTGCGCGGCCCGGAACCAGGCCTGCATGAACTGCTCGACTGCCAGGTTCGCGGCGTGCTCGTCGTCAAAGCCGAACGCGCGCGCCAGCTCGCGCTGGTGATCGAATAGCAGGCGCTCCTCGGCTCTTCCGGCCAGCTGGTGCAGTGCGAACCTCACCTTCGAGACATGCGCGACAGCTGCCTCGAGCGCGACTGACTCCGTTTCAGACAACAGGCCTGCACGCACGGCCGCACCCGGACCGGAGGCGTCCGCGAGCCGTTGCGACACCCACACCAGCGTGTGGAAGTCACGCAGTCCGCCAGGCCCGTCCTTGACGTTGGGTTCGAGGTTCCACGCCGTGTCGTTGAAACGCGCATGGCGTTCCTGCTGCGAGCGCTGGCGTGCTGCCAGGTATTCGTCGGCGGGCCAGAGCGGTGCTGCGATCGCGGCGGCCAGCGCGGGGCGCGCGTGCGGGTCGCCGCTCAGCAACCGGGCGTCCATGAGGCTGGTGACGACCGTCAGATCCGCTGCGGCTTCGCGGCATCCATCCAGATCGCGGACCGCGTGGCCAGGCTTGAGCCCGGCGTCCCATAGCGCGGCGATGAAATCGCCAATCGCAGCCGCGGGAGCGGACTCGATATCCGGGACGAGGACGAGCAGGTCGACGTCGGAAAAAGGAAAGAGTTCGCCGCGGCCGTAACCGCCGGTGGCGAACAGCGCGCAGCCTGCGTCCGGGATGTGCCGGGACCAGCAGTCGAGCACCATTTCGTCGACCGTGGTCGTTCGCAGGCGCAACAGTTGCGCAATGTCGACGCCGTCGTCAAAACCGCCGGGCGGTCGCGCGTCGACGGCGTGCACCACCGCGCGTGTGCTGGCTGTGCCCTCCGCGCGGGCGCGGGAATCAGTCCGGACCGCCATCGCGATCCGGTGATCCGGCCGACAGGGTCAGCACGTCGAAGCCCTCATCCGTCACCGCGATCATGTGCTCCCATTGCGCGGACAGCGAGCGGTCTCCCGTCACCACCGTCCAGCCGTCCGGCCACAGGCGCGTGTTCGGCTTGCCGGCATTGACCATCGGCTCGATGGTGAAGGTCATGCCCTTCTGCAACCGCACGCCGGTGTTCGGCTTGCCGTAGTGCAGGACCTGCGGATCCTCGTGATAGACGCGGCCGATGCCATGGCCGCAGTACTCGCGCACGACGGAAAATCGTTCGGCTTCCACTACGCGCTGGATCGCCGCCCCCACGTCGCCCAGCGTGCCACCGGGGCGCACCGCGCGGATCCCCGCCCACATTGCGCGATGCGTTGTGTCGATGAGCCGCTTGGCCAGCACTCCCGGCGGGCCCACGGTGTACATGCGGCTGGTGTCCCCGTGCCAGCCATCCTTGATGACGGTGACGTCGATGTTGAGGATGTCGCCGTCGCGCAACACCTTGTCGTCGCTCGGGATGCCGTGGCAGATGACGTTGTTGACCGACGCGCAGATCGTCGCCGGGAAGGGTGCGCGGCCGGGCGCGGCACCATAGCCCACGTTGGCGGGTACGGTCTTCTGCACGTCCACCACATAGTCGTGGCAGAGCCGATCGAGCTCTGCGGTGGTGACACCGGCGCGCACGTGCGGACCGATCATGTCCAGCACCTCGGCCGCCAGCCGTCCTGCCTCGCGCAGGCGCTCGATCTCGGCAGGCGACTTGATCTTGATGGACATGTATGACTCCGCAACCCCGCGCACTTTTGCTCACGGGCGCGAACAATCGCCCGACACCGCGAAACGCGAATGGTACGGGATTGCGTTGGCGCAGGCAGACCGGCGATCGCCACGGAGAAACCGGCGGACCGGCTGCGTGAGCAGCGCGCGCAGGTCTCCTACAATCGCTCACCCTTCATCGCCGGACCTCCCCCGTGGCCTCCAGCCTGTTCGCCCTGATCGACGACATCGCGACGCTGCTCGACGACGTCTCGGTGATGACCAAGGTCGCCGCGAAGAAGACTGCCGGCGTGCTCGGCGACGACCTTGCGCTGAATGCCCAGCAGGTCTCCGGCGTCGATCCCACGCGCGAACTGCCGGTGGTGTGGGCGGTCGCCAAGGGCTCGGCGGTCAACAAGGCGATCCTGGTGCCGGCGGCGCTCCTGCTGAGTACCTTCCTGCCCTGGACCGTGATCCCGCTCATGATGATCGGCGGCGCCTACCTGTGCTTCGAAGGCATCGAAAAGATCGCGCACAAGTGGCTGCACAAGGACGAGGTCGAGGAGCATCGCCGCGAGATCGCCCAGGCGCTGGTCGATCCCGGCGTCGACCTGGTGCAGCTCGAGCGCGACAAGATCAAGGGCGCGATCCGCACGGATTTCATCCTCTCCGCCGAAATCATCGTCATCACGATGGGCACCATTGCCACCTCGGCGTCGTTCACCGAGCGGCTGGCGGTGCTGGTCGGCATCTCGCTGATCATGACGATCGGCGTCTACGGTCTCGTGGCCGGCATCGTCAAGCTCGACGACGCCGGACTGAATCTGAGTCGCCGAAGCTCGCGCGCAGCGCAAGCCGTCGGACGCGCGGTGCTGTGGTTCGCGCCGTGGCTGATGAAGACGCTGTCGGTGGTCGGCACCGCGGCGATGTTCCTCGTCGGCGGCGGCATCGTCACCCACAACGTGGCCGCACTGCACCACTTCATCGAGGGCCTCGCCGCCCCGGGCTTTGGCGCCACTGTCGTCTCGCTGCTGGCCGATTTCGTCGTCGGACTGGTGATCGGTCTGGCCGTGCTCCTTGTCGTCGAAGCGATCAAGCGGCTGTGGAAGCGCAAGCGCCCGGCAGTAGCCTGAGGCGGCGGCAGCGGGCCAGGATTGCGGTGCGGGGCCTGAAAGAGCTATAGTTCCGCAGATATTCCCACCGCGGCGCTGTTCGCGGCGGGTACCAACGGCAACCGGCCCGGATGCGAATCCGGGGTCGCGCGCCGAATCCGCACACCCATCGTCACCGACTTCGGGGTGCCAATAGTTGGCGGTTTGCAAAGCCTCGCACCACGAGCCTGCTCGTACTGCGGGGACCGCACCGCAACTAATGGTCGCAGTCGCCTGGATGGGTGGAGGCCTAACCCCGGAGCCCGACCGCACGCCTATGCGTGTGCGGCGTTGCTCCCTTGTCCTGGAGTTTCCCATGCCTCAAGTCACCATGCGCCAGATGCTGGAAGCCGGCGTGCATTTCGGCCACCAGACGCGTTACTGGAATCCGAAGATGGCCCAGTACATCTTCGGTGCGCGCGGCAAGATCCACATCATCAACCTCGAGAAGACGCTGCCGCTGTTCAATGACGCGATGAACTTCGTGTCGGGCCTCGCGCAGAAACGCGGCAAGCTGCTGTTCGTCGGCACCAAGCGTTCGGCGCGCGAGTCGATCGCCGAGGAAGCGCGGCGTTGCGGCATGCCGTTCGTCTCGCAGCGCTGGCTGGGCGGCATGCTCACCAACTTCCGCACGGTCAAGCAGTCGATCACCCGGCTCAAGGAACTCGAGCAGATGGCGACCGACGGCAGCCTCGAAAAGCGCGTCAAGCACGAAATCCTCTCGCTCAAGCGCGAAGCCGAGAAGCTCGAGAAGTCGCTCGGCGGCATCAAGGACATGGGCGGCCTGCCCGATGCACTGTTCGTGATCGACGTGGGCCATGAAGACATCGCCATCCAGGAAGCGCGCAAGCTCGGCATTCCGGTGGTCGCGGTGGTGGATACCAACTACGACCCGAGCCTCGTCGATTACGCGATCCCGGGCAACGACGACGCCATCCGTGCCGTGCAGCTTTACGCACGCGCGGTGGCCGACGCGGTGCTCGAGGGCAAGGCCGCGGCCCCCGCCGCCCACGTCAGCCGCGACGAATTCGTCGAGCTCGACGCGGAAGGCAACCCGGTCGCGCGCGAAGAGCGTCGTCCCGGTCCGCGCAAGCCGCCCAGCGGTCCGCGCAAGCCCGGTGGTCCGGGCGGCCCGCGCAAGCCCGGTGGCCCCGGTGCCGGTCGCAACGATCGCGGTCCGCGCCCGGCGCAGTAACCACGGCGTCTTCGAGCCCGCGCATCCTTTGCGCGGGCCTTCGGCCGACCCAGCGTCCGCCGACTCTCTCCAGCCCAGCGACGCCAGGTCGTTGAGCGCACACGCATCCAGCACATCGAGGTAAACACATGAACATTTCGGCCAACATGGTCAAAGAACTGCGCGAGCGCTCCGGCGCCGGCATGATGGAATGCAAGAAAGCGCTGACCGAGAACAATGGCGATATCGAGCTCGCCATGGAGTACCTGCGCAAGACAGGTCTCGCCAAGGCCGACAAGAAAGCCAGCCGCATCGCGGCCGAAGGCCGCATCGTGCTCGCCCAGAACGACAGTTCCGCAGTGCTCGTAGAGGTGAACTCGGAAACCGATTTCGTCGCCAAGGACAGCAATTTCACCGGCTTCGCTGAGCAGGTCGCGCAGGCGGCGTTGAGCAGCGGGGCCGCGGATGCGGAAGCGATCAAGTCGGTGAAGCTCGATGGCATGAGCGTCGACGAGGCGCGCCACGCGCTCGTCGCGAAGATCGGCGAAAACGTGCAGATCCGCCGGCTGGTGCGCAACGACTCGGGCAACAACATCGGCGCCTACGTGCACGGCGGCCGCATCGGAGTGCTGGTCGAGCTCAAGGGTGGCAGCGCGGAACTGGCGCGTGGCATCGCGATGCACGTGGCAGCCATGAACCCCGCGTACGTCGCGATCGAGAACGTGCCCGCCGAGTTCGCCGCCAAGGAAAAGGAAATCGCGCTGGCGCAGCTGACCGACAAGGACAAGGCCAAACCCGCCGAAATCCAGGAGAAGATGGTGTCGGGCAAGGTCAACAAGACGCTCTCGGAAATGTGCCTCACGGCGCAGCCGTACGCGCTCGACCCGAACGCCACGGTCGCGGCGATGCTGAAAAAGGACGGAGCGGAAATCGTCGGGTTCCAGCGCATGGCGGTGGGCGAAGGCATCGAGAAGCAGACCGACGACTTCGCCGCCGAAGTCATGAAGCAGGCGGGCCTCGCGTAGGTTTGAACCGCAGCGGAGCACAGCTCCGCTCTACAACAGCCTCATCCTGCTCTTGTAGAGCCGAGCTGCGCTCGGCTGATTGCTCTCGTAGAGCCGAGCTGCGCTCGGCTCAGCGCCTGAATCGCAGTTACTCGGCGAAACTGTCGCCGAACACGAAATCGTAGGCGCCGCTCCACTCGGCGATCGCAGCGACGTTCATCCGCACGATGGCGTCCGCCATCGGTTGCGCAAACGCGCCCAGATTGGCCGGCGTATCAGTCGTTCTGTGATAGTGCGGATACGCCGACGCGCTCCCGCGGTGGATGCTGAAAACCGCTGGCCGTCCTGCGTTGAGGTAAGGCATGTGGTCGGAGCAGCAGGTGTTGCGGGTCGTGAAGACGTCGAGCCCCGGCACGTAATTCTGCGCCGCCGCCACCATTTCCTGCAGTACTGCATCGTTCGACGCGGGCGCGGTCGTGCCGAGGAGTACGCCGAGATCGTCGGTGGCCGACCAGCCGATCATGTCCATGTTGGCCATGCGCCGGACGCGCGCAAGATCACCGGCGCTGCTGAGCTGCGTCACGTGCGCCTGGCTGCCATGCAGGCCCTGCTCCTCGCCGGCGTAGCACATGAATACGATGGTGCTTGCCGGTCGCCCCTTCACCAGGACGCGAGCCGCTTCCATGACGCCCGCGCAGCCGCTCGCATTGTCGTCGGCGCCCGGGGCGTTATTGGGATTCGAGGCTTGCTCCTGTCGGGAGTCATAGTGTCCGCCCACAACGATCCAGTCGTCCGGCGTCACCGCGCCTTGCCAACGTCCGATGACGTTGCGCGCGGTCACTGTCGTACCGCTGGTGAACTGGAACTGCGGCTCGCTGACCAAAAGCCCGAGTGCGGCGAACTGCCCCGCAATGTGTGCACGCGCCTCGGCAAGTTGCGCGGTGTTGAAGCTCGAACGGCTGAACTCGGCCAAGGCCGACACGTCGGCAAACCAGCGGACCGCAGACACCTGTTGAACCAGCGCCGCGACGCGCGGATCGGTGCCTGCCGACTGCAATGTTTCGCCCGATGTTTCGCGGCGCGCCAACACGCTATTCGGCGTGACGTCCAGCCACTCAGGGGCACCCAGATGCGAGAAGTGCTGGTGACTCGCCTCGCGCGTGTGCGGTGTCTGCCGCATCAGCCGGTAGGTCAAGCCATCCACGAGAACCAGCGACGGCGCAATGCCCGACTCCGCGCAACCCTGCGCATGCAGCACCAGGTCCCCCGGCGCGAGTTCCCCGAGGTCCCGGATTGCGGTTGCAGGCAGCACTCGCCGGGCGAGTTCCAGGCTGCCGGCCATCAAGAGTTGATCGCCGGCCTCAAGCCACCACCCTTCGAACCCGGCATCCACGCTCGCCTTGAGCGCCTCAATTGCGGCGCGGTCGAGCGCGGCGATGTCCACGAGCGCCGCTGACTGCCGCGGCTGAGTGGAGTCCCCGGGTGCGACAGACACCTCGGAGGCGCGCGCATCAACGACCGCGCAGGCCAGCCCCAGGCAACTCGCTGCGATGAGGCTCATTTTCGGAAACATGCGCGATACCGTTGAGGGGGGAACCGAGGACCGCAATCCTATCCTGCAAGGCTGAACTCCGTCCTGCATCCCGTCACCCGTCCGGCCCCTTCGATCGGGTGCGGTAGACTTCCGCTGTTTGCCCGCCCCTTCCCCCCCAGTGGAGTCGCCGTGTCGCTGCGTGAGCTCAAGTACCGCCGCATCCTGCTCAAGCTCTCGGGCGAGGCGTTGATGGGCGAGACCGACTACGGTATCGATCCGAAGGTGATCGTGCGGCTCGCCAAGGAGATCATCGAGCTCGTGGAGCACGGAGCCGAAGTCGGCGTCGTGATCGGCGGCGGCAACATCTTCCGCGGCGCGGGCCTCGCGGCTGCCGGCATGGACCGCGTGACCGGCGACCACATGGGCATGCTGGCCACCGTGATGAATGCGCTGGCGATGCAGGACGCACTCGAGAAACTCGGCGCGTACGCGCGCGTGATGAGCGCGATCAAGATCAACCAGGTGTGCGAGGACTACATCCGCCGCAGGGCGATCCGCCACCTCGAGAAGGGCCGCATCGTGCTGTTTGCGGCGGGCACCGGCAATCCGTTTTTCACCACGGACTCGGCTGCGGCGCTGCGCGCCATCGAGATTGGCGCTGACCTCATGCTCAAGGCGACCAAGGTCGACGGTATCTACAGTGCGGACCCGAAGAAGTTCGAGAACGCCACGCACATCGCACATCTGACATACGACGACGTGATCGCACGGAAGCTTGACGTGATGGATACGGCAGCCTTGTCGCTGGCTCGCGGCCAGGGGCTGCCGATGCGCGTGTACGACATGAGCCGGGCCGGAGACCTGCTGCGGATCGTGTGCGGCGATTCGATCGGCACACTGGTGGATTCGCATGCCTGATACTGAACGGCGACTGCAAGCCGGCGGCGCGCTCCCCATCGCGCGCTGCGCGCAGACAGTCAAAGAAAACCTGGAGATTGCATGATCAACGAAATCAAGAAGGACGCGGAAGCGCGCATGACCAAGAGCGTCGAGGCCTTGCGCCACGACCTGACGCGGCTGCGCACCGGGCGTGCCAGCACCGCACTGGTCGAACACCTCAAGGTCGATTACTACGGTTCCGACGTGCCGCTTTCGCAGGTCGCGACGATCGCCGTCACAGACGCGCGTTCGCTGACCATCACGCCGTGGGAAAAGCAGATGGTGGGACCGGTCGAGAAATCCATCATGAAGTCCGATCTCGGACTCATGCCGACCACTGCGGGTCAGGTCATCCGGATCAACCTTCCGGCGCTCACCGAGGAGCGCCGGAAGGATCTGTCCAAGCACGTCGCGCACGAAGGCGAGAACGCCAAGGTGGCCGTCCGCAATATCCGCCGCGACGCCATGCATAACGTCAAGGAGCTGCTCAAGGACAAGGCGATCACCGAGGACGAGGAGCATCGTGCCGAGGCCGACGTGCAGAAGCTCACCGATCACTGGGTGGCTGAAGTCGACCTGGTGGTCCGCGAGAAAGAAAAAGAACTGTTGGCGATGTGACGGCCGTCACTGGCCAGCCGGAGGCGGCGGCGCTCCCGCGGCACGTCGCGATCGTCATGGACGGCAATGGACGCTGGGCCGAGCAGCGGCGGAGGCCGCGCACGTTCGGGCATCGCGCCGGAGTCAAGGCGGTGCGCAAGACCATTGAGCACTGCATGCGTCGCGGCATCGGCGCGCTGACCATCTTCGCGTTCTCGAGCGAGAACTGGGCGCGGCCCGCGGCGGAAGTCGGCGCACTGATGGACCTGTTCCTCCGCGCGCTGGATCGCGAAGTGGAGGGACTCGCCGAAAACGGCGTCAACATGCGCTTCATCGGCGACACCAGCGCGTTCGCGCCGGAACTGCGCGAACGCATGCAGCTCGCCGAGGCGCGCACTTCCGGCAATGACCGCCTGCGTCTTTCCATTGCGGTCAACTACGGAGGTCGCTGGGACATCGTGCAGGCCGCGCGTTCTTTCGCGAGCGATGCCATCGAAGGGCGCGTCGATGTCGCCGCGCTAGACGCCGATTCGATGCGGGAACGCCTCTCTCTGGGCGACCTTCCGGAGCCGGACCTGTTCGTGCGCACCGGCGGCGAGCGCCGCATCAGCAATTTCCTGCTGTGGCAGCTGGCCTACTGCGAACTCTATTTCACCGATACGCTGTGGCCTGATTTCGATGCCGCCGCCTTCGACGACGCGCTCGCGGACTTCGGACGCCGGCAACGGCGCTTCGGCCGCACGGGCGCACAGCTCGCGGGCGACGCGCCACCACGCAACAGGGACCGCAGCCGGTAACGCGGTTCACCAGAGTTCCGGAGATTCGGTTGATGCTCAAGCAACGTTTGATCGCGGCTGCGGTGCTCGCTCCCCTGGGAGTCGCGCTCTTGTTGTGGGGTAGCCCCACCGTGATCGCGGTCGCGCTCGGCCTAATCGTGGCTGGCGGCATGCGCGAGTGGGCCCGCTTCGCGGGGCTCGACCAGACGGGTCAATGGGTCTGCGCCATCCTCGCGGCCTCTCTCGTAGCGGGACTCTGGTGGTGGCGCACGCCGGAACGACTGGTGCTGGTAGCGACGATCGGAGCCGCATTCTGGTTGCTGGCGACGCTGTGGCTCAGCCGGTTCGACTTCGGGCGCGAGCGCACTCCGGCCAATACGTCGCTCAAACTGCTC